>JAUMUJ010000002.1:43067-123776 GCA_030530785.1 Moraxella sp.
CCGCTGACCCTCTGCTTGTAAGGCAGATGCTCTACCAACTGAGCTAACCACCCTGAGCTGGTAGGGGATATTATAGCGATTTTTTAACAAAAGTCAAATCTTTTTTAGCTCTTGAATGATGTCTTTTTCTAACTGGGTAGGTTTGGTGGTGGGAGCATAGCGGTCAATGACCCTGCCATCACGACCGACCAAAAATTTGGTAAAATTCCATTTAATGGCATCGGTTAGAATACCGCCTTTTTGTTGTTTTAAAAAATTAAAAATCGGGTGAGCATTATTGCCATTTACGTCCACTTTTGCCATCATCAAAAAATCCACGCCATAATTTAACGCACAAAAGTTTACGATGTCATGTTCATCATCGGGTTCTTGCTTGCCAAATTGATTGCAGGGAAAGCCGATAACGATTAAGCCTTTACGATGGTATTTTGTGTGCAGTTCTTGCAATCCTGCCAGTTGTGAGGTAAACCCACAAAAGCTGGCGGTATTGACAATCAGTAACACCTTATCTTTAAAATCGGCAAAATGAACGACATTTCCCCGAATGTCGGTGGCAGTAAACTGATAAATGGTGGTCATGATTTGCTCCTAAGTTCAAGACAAACAGCAACAGAGTTGATACAATATCTTAATCCTGTGGTGTGGGTAGGACCATCAGGAAAAACATGTCCTAAATGTCCACCACAATGCGTGCAAGTAACTTCAATGCGTCTCATGCCATGTGATAAGTCCAATGTCTCGGTCAAGGCAGTGTCGCTGATGGTGCGGTCAAAACTTGCCCAACCGCAACCTGAATGAAACTTATCATCACTGTCAAATAATGGAGCATGACAGCCTTTACAGCGATACACGCCCTCATCAAAGATGTCGGTATAAATGCCCGTAAACGCTCGCTCTGTGCCTTTTTGGCGTAGGACACGGTATTCGTCCGCAGTCAGACGGTTTTGCCAGTCTTGTTCGGTCATCTGATTGATGGTTTTGGTGTCTAGTGGGATAAAAGCTGTCATGATGAACCTTGT
Organism: Moraxella sp.; assembly: GCA_030530785.1. Lineage (GTDB taxonomy): Bacteria > Pseudomonadota > Gammaproteobacteria > Pseudomonadales > Moraxellaceae > Moraxella. Next base: position 44,087 of record JAUMUJ010000002.1, read on the forward strand.
TTAAAATGTGTTCTAACAATGGGGTGATTTTCATGAGTTTTCAAGGGAATGCTCACATCAATCTAGGCAATAGCATAAAACTGCAAGTTAATCTTGCAATGTGTGCGATTGTTGGAGATTTTGCGTGGCTTTTCTTGCAAATTCACCAAAATCTCGCTACAATTTGATGAATTTTTTTTCAGGGGGTAATCATGCAAAGCACCAAACAGGCACAAGGCGAACGCCTAAGACGATTAAGAAGACAGCTTGGTTTGTCGGCAGAATCGCTAGCAAAGCGTCTTAGTGAGCATGGTGCGTCCGTCAGCCGTGGGGCGGTGGCAAACTGGGAGTGTGGCAAAAATGGCATCGTCAGTGATAAATTACCCATTTTAGCTAAGCTCTTAAATACCACCGAAAGCTATCTTTTGACGGGCAAAGGCGATGATTTCCCAAAAAGAGTAACCACCATGAACACAAATCGCACTTTAAAAAAATCGTCCAAACTTGCCAACGTCTGCTATGACATTCGGGGTGAGCTATTGCAGACCGCTAATCGCATGGAAATTGAAGGTCAGCGTATCATTAAGCTCAATATTGGCAACCCCGAACCTTTTGGGTTGTTGCCCCCTGATGAGATAGTGCAAGATGTGGCGATGAACCTACAAAATGCATCTGGTTACTCAGATTCAAAAGGGATTTTTTCGGCTCGTAAAGCGATTTTGCAGTATTATCAAGCCAAAGGGTTGTTATCTGCCACCGATGTCAATGATGTCTATGTCGGTAATGGCGTGTCTGAACTCATTGTCATGACGTTGCAAGCCTTGCTTGATGATGGTGATGAAGTGCTAATCCCCATGCCTGATTACCCTCTATGGACAGCGTCTGCCAATCTGGCAGGGGGCAGGGCGGTGCATTATCGCTGCGTGGAAGAAAATGATTGGCAACCTGATTTGGCAGACATTGAGAGCAAAATCACCACCAAAACCAAAGCGATTGTCATCATTAACCCTAATAATCCCACGGGGGCGTTGTACAGCGATGATACCTTGCAGAGCTTGGCAGATTTGGCGGTAAAATACGGCTTGGTGATTTTGGCAGATGAGATTTATGACCGCATTTTATACGATGGGGCGGTGCATACGCCCATGTGTACGATCACTGATAAGACGCTCGTTTTGACCTTTAATGGTTTGTCAAAATCGCACCGCATTGCAGGTTATCGATCGGGCTGGGTCATGCTGTCGGGCAAAAAAGACCATGCAAGCGACTTTATAGAAGGCTTAACCATGCTTGCCAGTATGCGACTGTGTGCCAATGTGCCTGCCCAGTATGCCATACAGACGGCGATGGGCGGTCATCAATCCATGCAGGAGCTGACCGCACCGACAGGGCGACTTTATAAACAGCGTGAAATGGCAGTCTCCCGCCTAAATGCCATAAAAGGCATCAGCTGTACCAAACCACAGGGAGCATTTTATTGTTTTGCCAAGATTGATAGGGACATTTATCCGATTGAGAATGACATGAGTTTTATGATGGATTTGCTTATCCAAGAAAAGGTACTCATGGTGCAAGGCACGGGCTTTAATTGGGACAAACCTGACCATTTTCGGGTGGTATTTTTGCCCAATTTGATAGATTTAGAAGATGCGATGGACAGATTGGATAGGTTTTTTGCTCAAAAACGCAAAGAATTTGGCACAGAATAAATAAAGGGCGGATATTCTCGCCCTTTATCTTTACTCGCATTAACTGATGATTTCAAAAAATTGCAATAAAAACAATACGCTAAATCCACCCAAAAAGACAATCCCTGCCAAAGCGTAGACATTCATGGCAGGCGAGAGCAAATTTTTGGATTTTGCCAAAGAGTAGTTTAAATACGCAAAAATCGGTGCAGAAACAAAGGCACTAATCATGGCAAAACGAAGTAATGCTCCCATTTGCCCCAAGAAAAATGCAATCAGTAAAAACCCTGCCACGATGGTAAAGGTGGTGCTGTACATGACGTATTTTTCAGTATCGTTGGTGGTATTTGTCTTGATGAGTGATAGGCTTTCGGCGTTGGTGCGTCCATAACCGTCTGCACAAGTGATGACTGTACCAAACATACATAAAAAAGCGATGAATGCCACAAACATTTTTGACCAATCGCCGATGGTATCTGTGTACATCTGTATGAGCTGACCGACATAAGCACCGCCTGCGGTGGCAACTTCTGCACCTGTGCCATGTTGAACAAATACGCCCAATGCCAAGAAAAATAACGCCAAAATGGCAGACGTAAAATAGCCCACATTAAAATCTACCATGCCTTGATAGTGGTTGGTTTTGTCGGTGCGGATTTTTTTGGCGGTCCACACAGACGTGATGGCAGAAAATTCAAGGGGAGCAGGCATCCAGCCCATGAGTGCGATGATAAAACCCAAAGATGCCAAATTCCAAGGCGACATCGGGATAAAGTCGGGTGAGACCTCTTTGGGCGACAGACCCGCCACGATGACTGCCGAGATGGTCGCCAATGTCAATGCCACGATAATCATTTTGGTAACGCTGTCTAGCATTCGGTAGTGTCCTGCAATGAGCAATCCCCATGATGACACCATGACAACAGCAGATAGGGCGAGTGTATTTAGTTCAAAGGGAAGTATAAAACCCAAAATGGTCGCACATAAAATTGCCACCGCTCCTGTGCTGATGATGCCTGAGATGATACACAGTATAAAAAACGCCCAAAGATAGGCTTTGGATTTGCTAGCGTATCCCGCCACCAAGCTGTTGCCTGTTTTATAGGCGTATTCTGTACCAAAGCGATAAAAGGGGTATTTAAAAACATTTGCTAAAATAATCATGATGGCAAGTTGCCAGCCGTATAATGCACCTGCTTGGGTAGATGAGATTAAATGTGAGCCACCGATGGCAGCAGAAGCCATCAAAATACCAGGTCCAAAGGTACGCCAGTCCAATTTGCGAGAATTTATCGTTTGTTGCATAAGTTTTCCTGATTGTTTAAGGGCAAATCATTATAATATACTTTCGATGTTAAAGTGATGAATTTTGTTTATTGATGTTAAAACCGATAAGGATTGCCAATGGTGTAAAAATGCAGTATAATAAGCTAAATAAGAAAATTGGTAATAATATCAAATGGTTATTTTTTAGGAAATACTTTATACTTCGCATAATGGATATTATGTTAAATATTATTTAACATAAGGGATATTATGCGAGCCTGCCCAAACCTGCCATTTTCCTGTATTTATACTGATGTTCTCACATCATTTGCCCAATATGATGAACCTTCCCATGCGATTTTGGTAAAAAGTAGAAAATTTTGTGGGTAAAGTCTCACACTTTTTACCAAAATCAACCATGTTTTTTTATCCATTTATTTTGAGAAAATACCATGAAAAAATCTGTCCTGCCTTTGGTATTTGTTGCCCTAGTGCCTTTGTTGTCATGGGCTGATGACGCTTTGACCGTTGGTGCATTGGCAAGTTTTGGTTCTAGTAAGTATGCCATTGACGACAAAGTGTCTGCCGTGCCGTTATTTTTGTACGATAACGACCGTTTTTATATAGAAGGCACAGAAATGGGCACTTATCCTTTAAAAAATGACACGCATTGGGTGCGTGTCGGTGTCAGTTATGACGGTACAAATTTTGACCCAAATGACGCAAAACAGCCCGCCTTGCGTGGCTTGGACAAACGCAAATCATCGGTCAATGCCCATGCCAGTTATATGCGTATTACGCCCATAGGCGGATTTGAAGCCAAAGCCACCACTGATATTTTGGACAAAAGTGGCGGTCAAACGCTGTCTTTGGCTCATCGTAGCCGATTTAAATTAAATGATAATAAATTGACCATTTATCCAAAATTCGGTCTAAAATGGCACAGCAATGATTATAATGATTATTATTATAGTGTTTCTAACCAAGAGTCCACTCGCACAGGCGTTAGTCAATACACCGCCAAATCAAGCATATCACCATTTGTATCGGTCAGTGCCAGATATCAGCTCTTTGATAAAGTTGGCTTGTTTGCCAATCAGCAGGTAGAATGGCTGTCATCAACCCAAAAAAATAGCCCCTTAACTGATGATACCATTGATACCATCACCAATGTGGGCATTACTTATGGCTTTTAAAGTCCGCCCTACCCCAACCACAAAAAACCGCCACAATGGGCGGTTTTTTTAATTTTTGGTGGATTGGAGCTGAATGTAATTTTCAATGCCAATGTCATCAATTTTTTCTTGTTGGGTTTCTAGCCAGTCTTCATACTCTTCATTGCCATCTTTTAGCTTAATGAGTAACTCCCGAGAGACAAAATCCCGCTTTTGATTGCAGACTTCTATCGCTTGCACCAACACATCATATTTGCGTTTTTCTAAACGCAAATCGCATTCTAGGATTTCTTGGACGCTCTCGCCAATCATGAGTTTGCCCAAATCTTGTAGGTTTGGTAAGCCTTCAAGCAGTAAAATCCGCTCAATCAGTTCATCAGACCATTTCATCTCACGAATGGACTGCTTAAAAAACGAGTCGTTTAGCTCTTCCACGCCCCAGTTTTTGGTAATGCGTGCGTGCAAAAAATATTGGTTAATGGCAATCAAAGACTGACCAAGTACCAAATTTAACTGACGGATAACGTCTTTATCGCCTTTCATGATTTCACTCCTTTTCTAAGAAAAACAGTAACTTAGTGGCTAGCACCGACCATGTTAGGTTCGCCAGTTTGGCTTTGTAGGTAGTTTTGTAGCCCCATCAGTTCAATCAAGCGAAGCTGTTTTTCTAACCAATGAGCGTGGTCTTGTTCGGTGTCTTCTAACTGACGTACAAGCATATCACGGGTTACATAATCACGTTCACTTTCACACAGAGCAATCCCTTCTTTGAGATGTTCTTGAACGTTATATTCAAGTTCAAGGTCATTTTTTAGCATGGCAGGAACGTCCGAACCGATGTTAATCTCGCCAACTTGCATATTTGGCGTGCCACCAAGCATGATGATACGGTTGATAAGCAAGCGAGCGTGCAAAGTCTCATCTTCCATTTCATGATAAATGCGGTCGTGCAGTTTTCCCAGCTCCCATTCGGCATACATTTGTGAATGGATAAAATATTGGTCTCTTGCCCCAAGTTCGCCCGCCAACAAAAAGTTTAAATAATCAATGACTTTTTGAGATGATTTCATGATAACTCCTTAAAATACAATGAAAAACAGACAATGCTGTATGGTGTATATCTTAACATAAAGTTGGGCATGACCAAAGGGGAAATTGTATGGCAAATGAACTGCGAACGACTTACAATGTGAGAGCAGTTATCACAATGAAAAAAATTTTCACCCAAGCATGACACTTGGGCGAAGTGGAGAAAGAGGTGATGGCATACTTGCTAACATTATGATTTTTTTGTATTTTTTATTATTATGATAAAAATAAATACCAATCAACCATATTTTCAAATAACAATCAATGTTATTTAATTTTGTAAAATTAAAAATGCTTATCAATCAGAAAAATAAAATTTCAAACTCGCTTATCATACAACATCATCTTACAGTAACATCAGAAAGATAACATTACAAAACATAACAAATCTAAGCACTCATGACATCAATGGCGAATTTGGCTTGGTGTTCGTCCACCAAATCCTGCACCATCGGCATACAGCACCCACAGCACGTCCCGACCATCAGCTCGTTTTGCAGGGCATCCACCGTATCCACGCCTTGCAACATGGCGTTTTTGATTTGGGTATCTTTGACATCATGGCAAATACAAACGTACATGATAAAATCCTTTAATGCTTAATAAAAATAAGAATGATTATTCACACGCTAATGTCGCCATATTATCAATAATTGTTATTATTTGCAAGCGTTAATTGGCAATTTTTATAAAAAACATTAAAAATTTTAATGACCGATTGGTTTTTTATCATTATAAGCAGAGTTTATTTTAAAAATTGCCATAAAAAATCCCCACATCATGTAGGGATTTTATTGGTTGGATTTATTCGTCCACAAAAGACAGCCAATGCTTATACTGTTCGTTACGCCCTTGCACCACATCAAAATACAGGCTCTGTAAGCGTTCGGTCAGCTCGCCACGTCCGCCATTACCAATCACACGGTCATCATATTCACGGATTGGGGTAACTTCGGCAGCCGTCCCCGTCATAAAAATCTCATCAGCAAGATAAAACTCATCACGGGTGATACGGCGCTCCATCACCTTAATGCCCAAATCATGAGCAAACTGGATAATTGTACGGCGGGTAATCCCGTCCAACGCCCCGCCTGCTAGGTCTGGTGTGTGTAGCTCGCCATTTTTGACCAAAAATAGGTTTTCGCCCGAACCTTGACACACATATCCTAAGGGATCCATCAATATGGCTTCATCATAGCCTGCTCGGGTGGCTTCTTGGTTGGCTAGAATAGAGACGGGATAGTTGGCGGCGGCTTTTGCCTTGCACATCGTTACATTGGGGTGATGATGGGTATAGCTTGACGTTTTGGCACGGATGCCGTTTTTTATGCCATCTTCGCCCAAATATGCCCCCCACTCCCACGCAGCGACAGCCGAATGAATGGTATTGTCTTTTGATGAAATACCCAGTTTTTCAGAGCCAACCCAAATGAGCGGACGAATGTAGGCAGATGACAGACCATTTTCACGCACCACGTCTTTTTGAGCTTGGACAAGCGTGTCATGGTTAAAACGCACGTTTAGCTGAAAAATCTTGGCAGAGTTCAACAGACGCTCGGTATGTTCATCTAAACGAAAAATGGCGGTACGTCCATCTGCCGTCTCATAGGCTCGCACGCCTTCAAAAACCGCCAAACCATAATGCAGACTGTGGGTTAAAACATGAATCTTTGCATCTGGCTGATACACCATCTCGCCATCAAGCCAAAGTTTGCCTTCGGTGGTTGCCATGTTCATAAGGATTTCCTTTTAAAATAGCCATAAGTGGTAAAAAAGCTTTTTATTATAGCACTTTTTTGTCATTGATGATAAATTTTATGCCAAACCAATCGCCGTCTCCATCAGCACAAACTGGCGAATGTCATTTAGCATGGTGGTGTCAAAATTATGAATAAAAGCAAAAGACAGTTTTCGGTCAGGGTCACAAAACGCCACCGAACCATTATACCCCATGTGTCCGTAAGCGTTGGGTGTGTTTTGTAGACTAAACAGGCGATGAAATCCCGACCGCCAACGCATATCGGCAGGCATGACCGCATCAAAACCGCCGACACGCACCGTACGCATATCGGCAAGCACATCAGGCGTGATGAGTGTTTGCCCTTGCCATGTGCCACCATTGGCGTGCATGGCATACATGGTTGCCAATGCGTGAGCGGTAGAGACACCATTGGCGGCGGGGATTATTGCTTGTAGCACATCATCGCTATGATATGCCAAGCCATCTCGTCCATTAGGCATGAGTGCGTTTTTATAATTGACCAGATTCATCTTGGACGTATCAAAGTACAGTTTGTTAATGTTGGCGGTGGTCAGATTTTCCACTTTATCCGCCCATAATGGCGACACACTAAAATCTGCCAAAGCGTCCAAAATTTGTGGCGTGTCGGGCTTTAAGGTGGGTTTGCGTTTGGTGGGGGCTTCATCGGTAAAATGGCGTAACGGCTTGGCAATCTTATCCAGTTTATCAGGCGGTAATCCCCAAAACATCTCGCCTGCCACGCCAAGCGGTTTGGCAAGGTGTTCATCTAGGGCATCTTGTAGGCTTGTGCCTGTTACTTTTTCTACCAATCTGCCTAAAATCCACCCCGACACTAACGCACTGTATGCACTGCCATAGCCGTGTTCACTCTGACCTTTTGGGGTAGTGGGCGACATTTGGGCAATCTTGTCGGTCATGACCTGCCAGTCGGTCAGCTCGTTTGTATCTTGGGTTAAACTTGCCACATCAAACAGTCCACTGGTGTGAGTCAGCACATGACGTGGGGTGATATGCTCTTTGCCATTTACTCCAAATTTGTGCCAATAATGAGCAATGGGCGTGTCATAATCTAACAGACCCTTTGACACCAAAACGGCGATGAGTGTCGCCATCACCCCCTTACCGATAGAAAAATTCACCGACAACCGTCTGTCATGCCAATCATCATCGCCACCGTCTAGGCGAGCCTTGCCCACGCTGGTATTAACCATCGTTTCGCCATCTTTGATGATGACCAGTGAGCCACCTGCGGGCGTGTCGTCAAATTGTAATTGCTGTAAAATCTGTGAAAAATCGTGCCAATCGGTCATCATGATTTGCCTTAGTGCATAAAACCAAAAGGGCGAAAACTCGCCCCTGTGTGGTGGTTGCGGTCATAGATAAGTGATTTTGCCCACAAGGTGCGGTTTGTCCGTGCCTGCCGAATATAAGGCAAACGCCCTACCGTCCGCTTCTTGACGAGCAACAAAGTCAATCTTTGACGGCAAAAAAATCGGCAATTTAAACGACACGTCTACCCGATAGGCTTTGGGCAGGTCGTGAAATTGGGCAATGGTCGCCGCCTTTGACCACATACCGTGAGCAATTGCCTTAGGAAAACCAAATGCCCGAGCGGATAAGGGGTGCAAATGGATTAAATTAAAATCCCCCGACACAAAAGCATACCGCCGTCCGATATCTTCGGGGATTTGGATAAGTTCTGCCCAGCCGTTATCATCAGGGAGCAGGCGGGGGGTAATTTGGCTTGGGGTTTTGGGTTTTTCTCGCTCGGCTTTTCGCTCTTCGGCAGTCTTTTTTTGGCGAGATAAATAAGTAGATACCCCCTCCCACACCAACTCATCACCAATGTGGGCGGTGGTAATAAAATCAAACTCTTGCCCTTTGTCATGCGGTCTTAGGTTGTCCAGACGTACGCTGATGGTTGGGCTTTCGGTATCATAGATGACCCGATACTGCGTTACGCTGTTTTCAGTGTGCACAAGACCCAACATGGCAAAAGGAAAATCAGGCTTTGCCATCATGTTCATCTGCAAAGTTTGCGACAGCACCGCAAAATATGTGGGTGGTATGCGACCGTCATTAACAAACCCGCAAATTTGGCGGTAGTTTTTTAGGTTGGTTTCGTCTATCGCCATCTTTTCAATGCGATAAACAGCACTTGGCAAACTGCTTGCCCGATTGTCGCCAAGAGGGATTAGGCTTTTGACGACATTGGCATAAGTGGTGTGCATTTTTGGCAATTCTTTAAATGTATGCTCTGCCATAGGATACCCTTATAAATGAATGAAAGAAAATTACGCACCCAGCAGGCTAAGCCCACACACACGCACGATTTGTCCATTTAAGCCACCTGCCTTAGGCGATGACAACCAAGCGATGGTCTCTGCCACGTCCACAGGTTCGCCCCCTTGACTCATGGCATTCATGCGCCGACCTGCTTCTCTGATGGCAAAGGGTATGGCTGATGTCATTTTGGTTTCAATAAACCCTGGTGCAACGGCGTTGATGGTCATGCCATCTTGTAAGTTTTTGGCGGTGGCTTTGACCAAACCTATCACGCCTGCTTTGCTGGTGGCGTAGTTGGTTTGCCCCATGTTACCTGCAATGGCAGAGATAGACGACACGCACACCACACGGGCGTTGGTGCTTAGTCCGCCATGAGATAGCAGGTGGTCGTTAATGCTGATAATGGATTTTAGGTTAATGTCCAACACGCTTTGCCATTGGGTGTCGCTCATGTTGGCAAGGGTTTTATCACGAGTGATGCCTGCATTATGCACCACGCCGTCTAGCACCCCACAAGCACGGACAATCTGCTCGCCTGCATCAAGGGCGGTAATATCAAGGGTCAACACCTGACCGCCAATGTCGTCTGCGACTTTTTGTAGGTCGTCTTTGGCATTTGGCACATCAAGACACACCACCTTTGCCCCATCACGAGCCAACGTGCGAGCGGTCGCCTCACCAATGCCCCGAGACGCTCCTGTTACCAAAATGGTTTTGCCTGCCAAAGGTTGTTTATCATCACCATCGGGCATGGTGGCGGCTTTGGTTAATGTAACAGCTTGACCTGACACATAGGCAGATTTGGCGGACATAAAAAAGTCCAAGGCATGGGGCAGATGATTTTCTGCTCCGATTTGAGTGTAGATGACGTTGGCACTGATGCCTTTTTTAAACTCTTTGGCAAGTGATTTTGTAAAGCCTAATACCGCACGCTGTGCTGTGGCAAAGCCGATGTCTGCACCTGTACAGCATTCAGGACGGGCGATGATGATGACACGCCCTGATGACTTTATTCGCCGAGCGATGGTATGAAAAAAATCGTACAGTTTGGTCAAATCGTCTGCCGTTTTTAGGGCAGTTGCATCAAAAATCGCCACCTTAAAGCGGGCATTATCATCACTAAGACGCTCATCTAAGGTGTCATCGGTGGTAATTTTTGCGTCCAAAGCCACCAGATGTTCATGCACCAATGGCAATACATCACCTGTGCCCGATAACACCACTTCTCCGCACAAAATGGGCTGACCTGTCTCAAAGCGGTCAAGCTTGATGGGCATGGGCAAGCCTAGATTTTTGGCAACTTTTTTGCCCAATGATGATTGCACCAATTCGCCATAACGGTCGCTCATGACGTCTCCTTAAACCAAATAAAGGGTCATTATAACGTGAGAACAGTTGTGTTTCAACTTTTCGCCAAACATACTTTTTAACAAAATAATTCAATCAATCCATAAAAAACATTCTTTTTTTGCATAAATAATGATAAGCTAGACCATCATCAATACTAGGAGATGACATGACCGACATCAAAAAAGTCGCCATCATCGGCGGTAATCGCACCCCTTTTGCTCGCTCAAATGGTGCTTATGCAGACGCAAGCAACATTGATATGCTCTCATCGGCACTAGATGGGTTGATTAAGCGATTTGATTTGGCAGATAAAGACGTGGGTGAAGTGGTGGCAGGCACAGTATTAAAACACAGTCGGGATTTAAACTTAACCCGAGAATCCCTACTCAATACCGACCTAAAACCCACCACGCCTGCCTATGACATCAGTCAAGCCTGTGGCACAGGATTACAAGCGGTGTTTGCAGTGGCAAATAAGATAGCACTTGGGCAGATAGATTGTGGCATTGCAGGAGGGACGGACACCACATCAGATGCTCCGATTGCCTTAGGTGATGGGTTAAGAAAGCCCCTGCTTCGCTTTGGCTCTGCCAAAACCCCCAAAGACAAACTGATGGCACTGACTGCTTTAAACCCCAAACAACTCATCAGCCTGCCTAAAAACGCCGAACCCAGAACGCACCTATCTATGGGCGAACACCAAGCCATCACCGCACAAGCATGGGGCATCACTCGCACAGAACAGGACACATTGGCATTGACCAGTCATCAAAACCTTGCTCGTGCCTATGAGATGGGGTTTTTTGATGATTTAATCACGCCCTTTAAAGGATTGGTTTGTGATGATAACCTAAGAGCAGACACCACCCTTGAAAAACTAAGCTCGTTAAAAACCGTCTTTGGTAACAACCAACCAAACCCCACCATGACCGCAGGCAACTCATCTGCCCTAACCGATGGAGCGTCTTGCGTGTTACTTGCCAATGATGATTGGGCAGCACAGCATGGGTTTGAGCCGTTGGCGTATTTGACCCATCAGCAGACATCGGCGGTGGATTTTGTGGGCAAAAGCGATAAGGCAGAAGGCTTGTTATTTGCTCCCGTCTATGCCGTGCCCAAACTGCTTAAAAAAGCAGGGCTGACCTTACAAGATTTTGATTTTTATGAAATTCACGAAGCCTTTGCCTCTCAGGTTTTAGCCACCTTAAAAGCGTGGGAAGACCCTAAATTTTGTCAAGACAGACTAAGACTAGATGCACCTTTGGGAGCGATTGACCACACCAAACTCAATGTCAATGGAAGCAGTCTTGCTACAGGACACCCATTTTCTGCCACAGGTGGACGAATCATTGCCAGCACCGCCAAAGCCCTTGCTCAAAAGGGGTCAGGTCGAGCGTTGGTGTCGGTGTGCTGTGCAGGCGGTCAAGGCGTGGCGTGTATTTTGGAGCGTTAATTGGAGAAAATATGAGCGATTTATTAGACTATGTAGAAGTTGTTCATAACCCCACAAACAAGCCCATTGATAAAGCGGTGATTTGGCTTCATGGGCTTGGGGCAAGTGGTCATGATTTTGCCGTGTGCGTGCCACATTTGGGACTGCCTGATGAGCTGGCGGTGCGGTTTATTTTTCCACACGCTCCACACGCCCCTGTTACGGTCAATGGAGGTCATATCATGCCGTCTTGGTATGACATTTTGGAGATGGATTTGGAGCGAAAAAAAGTAGATGTTCAACAAATCAAGCAGTCTAGCGATGGCATTGGCAAATTGATAGATGAACAAGTGGACAAAGGTGTACCTAGCCAAAACATCATTATCGCAGGGTTTTCACAAGGCGGAGCGGTGGCGTATCATCATGTGCTGACAAGCCCCCGACCGCTGGCAGGACTGCTTGCCATGTCCACATATTTTGCCACCAAAGACGACATTCCTGTGCCCACCATTGCCACCGATATCCCTATTCGCATAGACCACGGCAGTTATGATGATGTTGTGCCGATGACACTTGGCGTGCAGGCGTACGAGCGTTTGAGAGACTTAGGATTTCACCCCCAATTTAACCGCTATCCGATGGCTCATCAAGCGTCATTGGCACAGCTTGGTGAGATCGGGCGGTGGATTGGCGAAGTGTTTGGTTAGTTGATTTTGGGTTTGGGTCATCAAGTCACACCATCACCAATGACTGCTTGCCAAACCCCTTTGACCATCTGACGCACCTCTTGCCAATCGGTGTCGTCTGTGATAATGCTTTTGTCGGATAATGCAAGCTCGTGTGTTTTTTGGCGAAGCGTTAGATAAGCACCTGTCAGTTCATCACAGCGAGTTTTGTCCCACAGTCCTGTTTTGCCAATTTCTTCAAAAATTCGCACGTTATCCGACCAAATCGCCAAATTTGGATAATGATGGGCATGGGCCAGCACCATGAACTGCGCCAAAAACTCAATGTCCACCAATCCTCCAAAATCTTGTTTTAAATCAAATGTATGTGCTTTATTTGTACCCAGATGGCTTTGCATTTTTTGACGCATGGCAAGCACGTCTGTTTTGACTTGGTCAAGTTGTCGGGGCGTACACAAAACTTGGTTGCGTATGGTCTCAAATGCTTGTCTGACCGCCATATCGCCTGTAATGGCACGAGCTCTGACTAAGGCTTGATGTTCCCATGCCCACGCTTTGTCCTCCTGATAAATCCCAAAGGCATGGGTGGACACTATCATCACACCTGCATTGCCCGATGGTCTTAGTCTCATGTCCATCTCGTATGCCCGACCGTCTCGGGTTTGGGTGGTCAAGTAGCCTAATACCTTTTGGACGACCCGAGACGCAAATTTCATGCCACTGACCGCCCTTTGAGTATCAGATGCTTTGGTGTCGGCTTTTTCGTCCAAATGGTGCAAAAACACCACGTCCAAATCAGACGCATAACTCATCTCAATTCCGCCAAGTTTGCCATAGCCTATGATTGCCACACCCATACTCTCATCGGTGGCATATCCGCCTGATGACAGCTTTGGGTAGCCATGTTTGGCAACAAGCTCATCAAAGGCACGCCTTAGAGCAGATGATAGCACCACTTCGGCGATGAAGGTTAGACTGTCTGAGACTTTCATGATGTGGCGAAGTCCTAAAATGTCAGCAGTTGCCACCGCAAGGACTTGGGTTTTTTTAAAGGTTCTGATGACGGACAAATAATGCTCATCATCAAAAGGCAATACCCGCAGCAGACTTTGACGCAAAATGTCGGTCAGCTCATCTTTGTCAGGCAGGTGTAGATAGCGTTTTTGTAAAAAATTGTCAAGGAGCATGGGGTGCAACGAAAGCTCTCGGGCTATCCAAGGGCTGGCCGACAGCATGGGGATTAGGGCGATGGTGGCGTTGGGGTTTTCAGCCATCATCACAAGATAAATGGAGCGTCTGACGATGGCATCTAATAAAGCCACCAGTCTTGGCACGGCAATGTCTGCTCTGTTTGCTCCGTCATTGGTGGCGTGGGTGTATAATGCGTGCAACAAGATGGGGTAGGCACTGTCTAGGCGGGATTTAGGTTCATTGTCTAGGCTCTGGACGGTTTTTGAGTTTAAAAAATCCTCTAAGGCTTTTAGACTATCATTACTTAGCACGCTTTGTAGGGACGCTTTAAGCTGTGAGACATCAGGAAGGCTGTCTTTGGGGTTTTGGCGGTCGGTAATCATTCGTAAAAATGGCAACTTGACGTTTTGGCGATGTTCATCAAGACATGCCCGAAAACTTGCCACGTCAGTAAATCTAAGTGTCCGTGCCAATGCCAAAAGCTCATCACCTGTGGGCAGTCGTTGGCTTTGTTTGTCATGGTATGCCTGAATGGCGTGTTCTGTCCGTCTTAAAAACCGATAAGCCATCATCAGTCTGTTCGCTTCGTCTTTGTCCAAATAGCCAAGCTCACCAAGCGTTGCCAAAGTGTCCAAGCACGCACGACTTTGGGTGATGATGGGGTGATGACCACCATAAATTAAAGCATAGGCTTGGGCGATAAACTCCACGTCCCGTATGCCTCCCACGCCAAGTTTGATGTTATCCAAATCTTGACGCTGGGCTTGTTGGCTCATGATGAGCTGTTTCATCTCACGCAAGGCACTAAACGCCGTATAATCCACATAATAGCGATGGACAAAGGTCTGTCTGATGTGAGCAATCGCCCCATAAAACGCATCGCTGACACGACAAACCAACCTTGCTTTTAGCCACGCAAACCGCTCCCACGTCCGCCCGTGCTGACCGAAGTATTTTTGTAAGGCAGGCAAGCTCATCACCAGCGGTGAGCCGTCCCCCCAAGGACGCAGTCTCATGTCCACCCGAAACACAAAACCATGCTCACTAACATCGCTAAGTAGGCGGATAACCCCTCGCCCAAGCTGGGTCATAAACTTTTGATTGTCCACCTGTTTTTTACCATCTGTTGCCCCTACTCCTTGATGGATAAATATCAAATCTATATCGCTGGATAAGTTTAGCTCCATCGCCCCAAGTTTGCCCATCGCAATGATGGCAAATTCGTCCGCCACCTGCTTTGTGCCGATTTTGGTCATCGGTGTGCCGTAGCGTTTGGCAAGTTTGGCAAACATAAAATCCTTACAATAACAAAGACAAGCGTCTGCAAACTCGGACAGTTGCCGTGTTAGATGTTCAAGAGTTATCACGCCCAACGCATCTTGCCATATCCATTTGACCATCAGGCATTTGCGAAGCTGTCTTAGCCCTGCCATCACGCTTTGTTCATCATCGGGAGTTTCTATAAATTCATTAATCAGTCCATCAAACACCGCCTTGTCCATCGGCTCATCAAAACAAGGATTAAAGCGTGCCAAAAATGCCGTCAGCTTTTCATTGCATTTATCATAAATCCCCCACGCAAAGGGGCTGGCTTGCTTTAAGGCATATAACTCATCATCGGTGGGGACAAATGCACACATGGACTGACCTTTTAAAAATTGCTATAATATCGCTATTTTAATGTATTTTTATGCCAATGGACAAATTTTTACTGCTCATCACGTCAAGCCCCCATAGCCCAAATACCAAACACGCCCTAGATTTCGCCACCGATAAGCTAAAAAATGGCGATGATGTGCGTATGTTTTTTTATGGTGATGGGGCGTATGTCGCCAATCGTTTGCGTTGGCAAAGTGCAGACGTACCTGATGTGGCAGACGGCTGGATAAAGTTGCACGATGAGTACGCCCTGGCCTTGCCTGTGTGCGTGGGGACGGCACTGGCTCGGGGCATTACCGACATAGATAACGCCACCCGACACGGCTTAGACGGCGATAATTTACGCTCGCCTTTTTATTTGGTGGGACTGTCTGAGCTTGCTCTTGGTATTGATGATGATACCACGCTCATGCAATTTTAGGTGCGGTTTTAACATGAAAATATTAATTCATTTACACACAGGCAGTGAGCTGATGAGTTTTGAAGCCATCTCCTTAGGTTTTGTGCTGGCAAGTTTTGACCATCATGTGCAGTTTTATCTGTCGGGCGACAGCCGTGATGTGCTGTCTGACCCCACAAGTCGGCTCTACGGCATGATACAGTCGCTGTCATTGTACGACATACCCAAAGCATGGGCGGATTTTGATGTGCCTGACACGCTTGCTTCGTTTTTTGAGCCATTGGATTTTGATAAAACTGATGATTTTGACACAAGGCTGACTTTTTGATGGACATCACGCTTGACCAAGACGGCCATCTGACCGATCACACTGCATGGACACCTGCCATCGCCCAACAGCTTGCCGACACGTTGTCGGTGGTTTTAACCGATGAGCATTATCGCATTTTGGCACAGACACGGGCATTTTTTGACCAATACCATCACAGCCCGATGACCCGCCCACTCATCAAACATCTCGCCCAAACCTTGCCCGATGATAAGATTGATAACGCCAAGCTCCAAGCCTTATTTAACACAGGTCTGGTGGCTCGCCATGTCAATCGCTTGGCAGGACTGCCAAAACCGCCAAATTGTCTGTGATTTTCTGTATTGTTGCGGTATTGTAAAAAATATTATCAATGGGTAATATGTGTGAAATTAATGCTTGTCATTGTTTAAAAAATTCCCTAATATGGTCAATACATTAACCCATTGTGATGATTGGTTAATGTGATGTATGGCATCTGCCATGTTAATCCAAACATCTTTTAAGGAAACTTTCATGAAAAAGCTCATTGTTGCTACTTTGGCAAGTGTATTTGTACTGACAGGCTGTAACACCGTCAAGGGATTTGGTAAAGATATCTCCAAGACAGGCGAAGCGGTTACTGACGGTGCTCAAAAGGTTCAAGACAAACTCTAAACCAGACAAATCGTTGAAAAAGCACGCCATTACGGGGTGCTTTTTATTCTATGTCATCATCGCTTTGGCGGTATGAATGGCCTGGATAAGGCTTGATGAACTTGCCTTTGTTGTTCCTGCCAAATCCAATGCCGTGCCATGATCCACCGATGTCCGCACATAGGGCAGTCCCAGCGTGATATTGACGGTGTCGCCAAAGCCGTGCGACTTTAAAGGGGCAAGCCCTTGGTCATGATACATGGCGATGATGACATCGGCTCTGCCTAAGTGCTGTGGCGTAAAAATGGTGTCAGCAGGCATGGCAAGGCTGATGTCAAGTCCCCCATCTTGAAACTGCCTTAATACAGGATTGATGATGTGCATCTCTTCATCACCCATGTGTCCGCTCTCACCTGCATGGGGATTTAGCCCGCACACTAGCATACAAGGCTTAGTCATGCCAAATTTAGTGCGCAGTTCATCATGTGTGATTTGTATGGTGCGTGTCAAATTCTCTTGTGTGATGGCAGACGGCACATCTTTTAGGGGCAGGTGCGTGGTTACTAAGGCAACTTTCATTTTGGCATTGGCAAGCATCATCACTACCTTATCACAGCCTGATTTTTGCATAAAAAATTCAGTATGCCCACAAAACACATCGCCATTATCCAGTCGTATACCACCATCGGTCATGACCGATTTGGCGATGGGAGCGGTAACAATCGCCCCAACCGACCCTGCCATCGCCAAATCGTGAGCCATATTAAGCTGACACGCCACCATTTGGGCGTTGGTAGGATTTAGCACGCCTGCCACCACATCGTCTGCACATGGCGTATCTATGATAAATACCCCCTTTTTAGTGGCAGCAACATCATCGGGTGTGATGGTATTTATCCTAACATCAAGCCCCAAAAGGCATATTCGTTCATTTAGGCTTTTTTTGCAGGCGGTGATGAGCGTGGTGTCGGGCAGTACATGGCGGTGATGGCACAAGACATCAAGCACAATATCCATGCCAATGCCGGCAGGTTCGCCTGTGGTGATGAGAATGGGTTTCATAACATGATTCCTAACTGGTGATGTGATTATTTTAGCGATTGATTAAGATTTTAAAAAGTAGATTTTGTCATTTTGTGATAAAATCTGCTTTTTTATGAGAGACTAGCCATGAGCGAACAAAATTCAAGCAATACGCCAGACAACTTACTCAATCCACACCCTCCACATAACATGGACATAGAGCGGGCGTTGCTGGCATCTTTGATGAGCATTGACGAATCTTTTGACAAAATAGACAGCATCATCAGTGCCGATGATTTTTATGGCGACCGTCATAAGGAGATTTTTAGTGCCATCAGTCATCTGTCTAGAATTCAACAGCCTTATGACACACTCATGGTACATGACTATCTAGAAGCCCAACAACTGCTACAAAAAGCAGGTGGGGATACGTACCTGATGCAGATTAACGACAGTCCTGCCACGATGTTTAACCTTGTGCCTTATGCCGAGCGGATTAAGGAATTTTCGGTGTATCGTCAGCTCATCAAATCTGCCAATAATATGCTCAATCTTGCCTACCACCCAAAGCAACAATCTGTGGGCGAAATATTAGACATCGTAGAAGCAGACATTTTTCGCATTAACGAAAACTACACCAACAAACAAAGCAAACAAGGCATATTACGAGCCGATGACATTTTAGCCAATGTGGTCAATCAGTTAGAGGACATCAAAAATCGTGGCTCAGGCATGATTGGGCTTGAAACTCCCTTTATTGAGCTTAACAACAAAACGCAAGGACTGCAAAAAGGCGACCTTATCATCGTGGCAGCCCGCCCATCTATGGGTAAAACCACCTTTGCCATGAATATTGCTGAAAGGGCATTGGCGTTAAATATGCCTGTGGTGATGTTTTCTATGGAAATGCCCGCCGAATCCATCATGATGCGTATGATTTCGGCGTTTGCTCAGCTCAACCAAAGTAACTTACGCTCGGCAACCATGAGCGAGCCTGAGTGGGCAGAATTTATAAGTGCGGTGGGGTTTTTTCAGAACACGCCATTATACATTGACGCTCGCAACAACCTGCCCCCATCTGAGGTGCGTTCCACCTGTCGGCGTATCGCCAAAAATCACGAAGCAGGCATTGGACTGATTGTTGTGGATTATTTACAGCTCATGAAAGTGCCAGGTATGGAGCATAACCGTGTCCAAGAGATTGGCGAGATTAGCCGAAGTCTAAAAGCACTTGCCCGTGAGATGGATTGTCCTGTTATCGCCCTATCGCAGCTGAATCGAGGGTTGGAACAACGCACCGACAAACGCCCCGTCATGGCAGATTTGCGTGAGTCTGGGGCGATTGAACAAGATGCTGATTTGATTTTGTTCATTTATCGTGATGAAGTGTATGTCAAAGACGAAAAAAGAAAACAAGAAGTCAAAGGTCAAGCCGAGATTATCATCGGCAAACAGCGTAACGGACCTATCGGCAAAGTGCCTTTAAGGTTCATTCACGAATACACCAAGTTTGATAATCCTGATGTGCCTTTTGCTGATTATGAAGAAGAATGACCATGCGACACACTTATATTGACATCAATCAAGCCGCCCTTTGCCATAATTTATCTGCCATTAAAAAGCACGCTCCCACCGCTTCGGTAATGGCGATGGTTAAATCGGACGCTTATGGACATGGTATTGAGTATTGTTTGCCTGCCTTGATGGGGGCGGACGCATTTGGGGTGGCAAGTCTTGACGAAGGCTTGGCGGTGCATCATCTGTGCCAAAAATTATCCCAACACAAACCCATCGTCCTGATAGAAGGCGTTTTTGATAAAACAGAATGGCAAAATGCCGTCCATCACGATTTTGGCTGTGTGATGCATTGCCAAGCCCAGCTGAACTGGGCGTTGGACAGTGTGCCTAACACGGACAGTTTTTCACGCACCATTTGGTTAAAATACAACACAGGCATGAACCGTTTGGGTTTTAATAAAAATGACGTAATAAACTCTGCCAAACTCTTGATAAATAAAGGGTATCGCATTATTTTAACCAGTCATTTTGCCTGTGCTGATGACAAGGAGAATCCTGCCAACGCTGTCCAAATCAGTCATTTTAATGACGTGTTGCATACCCTACAAGCAACGTATGGCGACAGCGTACAAAGCTCATTATGTAATTCAGCGGGGATTATTCATTTTCCCCACGCTCATCACAACTGGGTGCGAGCGGGAATTGCTCTGTATGGTGGCACACCGATGGCAGACAAATCAGCCAGTGAGCTAGGATTACGCCCCGTCATGAGTTTTTACAGCAAAATTTTTGCCACACATGAGCTAAATGTAGGCGAGCGGGTTGGCTATGGTGGTTTATGGACGGCAGATAAACCGACCTGTATTGGGGTTGTCAGTGTCGGTTATGGTGATGGTTATCCCAGAGTGGTAAACGGTGCTAAGGTACTCATCAAAAAAGACAACCAATGCCATTTTGCCCCCATTGTTGGGCGAGTGGCGATGGACATGATGATGATTGACATCACGGATTTGCCGATAGGGGTCGGCGATGATGTGGTTTTGTGGGGCGATGACCTGCCTGCTGATGACGTGGCAGGTTGGGCGGGTACGATTGGCTATGAACTGTTTTGTAAAACCACAAAAAGACCGACCAGACGGTTTGTTTAATGGATAAATTGGCATTGAGATTGTGGGTAAATTTTGTTATACTCAATGCTTTGTTTTGTTATTTTTAAGGAAAGGTCGTGAGTTGTCGCCATTTTTTAACTTTGCTTGATTTGTCCAAAGACGAGCTACGCCAAATCATCGCCCGTGCCAGCGAACTTCGTCAAATGCAACACAATGGCGAGATTTACCGTCCTTTTGTTGGGCGTACGCTTGCCATGATTTTTGAAAAATCCAGCACACGCACCCGTGTGTCTTTTGAGACGGGCATGGGGCAGTTTGGCGGTCAGGCTCTGTTTTTGTCGCCCAATGATACTCAGCTTGGGCGGGGCGAACCGATAGAAGACACCGCTCGGGTGATTAGTTCCATGACCGACATTGTGATGATTCGCACCTTTGCTCATGAACGGGTGGTAACCTTTGCCAAACATTCGTCTGTGCCTGTCATCAATGCTTTGACAGACGATTATCACCCCTGTCAGCTCCTTGCTGATATGCAAACCTTTTTTGAACACAAAGGCGACATCAAAGGCAAAACCGTAACATGGGTGGGTGATGGCAATAATATGTGCAATTCGTACATTTTGGCATCAGAGCAGTTTGATTTTCATCTAAATATCGCCACCCCAAAAGGCTATGAGCCAAATGGTGAGCTGACCACCAGATACGCTCATCGCTTGACTTTAACCGACAATGTGGCAGACGCTGTCAAAGGCTCTCATTTGGTCGTTACAGATGTGTGGGCAAGCATGGGACAAGAAAGCGAACAAAAAAAACGAGAAGCTGACTTTAAGGGTTTTCAAATCACCCCAGAGTTGCTAGATACCGCCGATAAAGACGTGCTGTTCATGCACTGCCTACCTGCTCATCGGGGCGAAGAGATTAGTCATGACTTATTAGATGACCCCCGTTCGGTGGTGTGGGACGAAGCAGAAAACCGCCTGCACGCCCAAAAAGCACTCATGGAATTTTTATTAAAAGACAAAATCAAACTTTAACACAAAAAACCGCCTTTTGGGGCGGTTTTTTAGGCTTGTCAATTTTAGTTATCACGCTTTACTCGGATAACTTTGCCTGTTACGGCGTTGATTTTCACTTCGTATTTGGTGCGACCTGACACCACGTCCACATCATAAGTCGCTGTGCCATAGTCATCATCGTAGCTGTCATAGTCAATTTCAGTAACACGACCACCTTTTACCTGACTTTTGGCTATCTGCCCTGCTCTTTGGCGAGAGATGACGGCTTGTTTGCCTGATTGAGCCTTGCCAGAGTAGACTTTTGTGGTTTGGGTACGGCGGGGGCGATAATCATCGTCATCATAATCATCGTCCGCCATCGCAGGAGCAGAAACAGATAAGACAAGACCTGCTAAGATGGTGGCTAAAAATTTTTTATTTAACATCGTGATTCTCCAAGCAAACTTAGGGTTTTATTAAGCCATCGTGTGATTTGACTTAATGGGTTTATTATGCCAAATAAAACTTAGTGTACACTTAGCAAAAAAACAGCATTACAAATCCATCACGCCCGTAATATCCACAGGGGTCATTGTGCCATGCTTGGCATGGTCGCCACGTTTATTTTGCAAGGCTTTTAAATACTGCTCATCAATGTCGCCTGCCACATAGACTCCATCAAATACTGAGCAGTCAAATTCGCTTACCTTGCTGTATTTGGTATTATTGACCGCATGGATTAGGTCATCAAGGTCTTGAAAAATCAAACGGTCAGCCCCGATGATTTGGCGAACTTCTTCCACACTTCTGCCTGATGAGATGAGTTCACTGCGAACAGGCATATCAATGCCATAGACATTTGGATAAATCACAGGCGGGGCAACGGACGCAAAAAAGACGTTTTTTGCCCCTGCGTCTCGTGCCATTTGGATAATCTCATGGCAAGTCGTGCCACGCACGATGGAGTCATCTACCAGCAGTACATTACGGTTTTTAAATTCCAGTGAGATAGCGTTGAGTTTTTGTCGGACGCTTTTTTTACGCAAAGATTGACCGGGCATGATAAAAGTGCGACCGATGTAGCGGTTTTTGTTAAAACCCTCACGGTATTTTACCCCCAAATGCAATGCCAACTCTAATGCCGAGTTGCGAGAGGTATCAGGAATGGGAATGACCACATCAATGTCGTGGTGCTCACCCCATTCACGCAAGATTTTTTGAGCAAGTCTCTCTCCCATACGCATACGGGCTTTATGCACAGAGATGTTATCAATGATGCTGTCAGGGCGAGCAAAATAGACATATTCAAAAATACAAGGCGTGTGTTTGGCATCAAGGACACATTGGCGACTGTGGACATTATAAGACAAGTCAATAAACATCGCTTCGCCTGCCTGTATGTCTCTGACCACTTCAAAACCCAATGCCGTCAATGCCACCGACTCACTGGCGACCATATGCTCCACTCCTTCGGGAGTCAGTCTGCGACCATAGACGAGCGGGCGAATGCCATTGGGGTCTCTAAATGCAAGCATGCCATGCCCTGCTATCATGGCAACCACCGCATACGCCCCTTGACAACGCCGATAGACCGCCCCTAAGGCGTTAAAAATATCATCAGGCGTGAGCGTGGGTGTTTGGTATTTTTGCAGTTCGTTGGCAAAAATATTTAATAAGACCTCAGAGTCTGAGTTGGTGTTAAGATGACGGCGGTCTTGTTTACATAACTCTTTGGCAAGGGTATCGGCATTGGTTAGGTTGCCGTTATGAGCCAATGCAATGCCATAGGGCGAATTTACATACAATGGCTGGGCTTCGGCAGTACTTGATGTGCCTGCTGTTGGATAGCGGACGTGTCCTATGCCAAATTTACCCACCAAACGTACCATATGTTTGTTTAAAAAAACATCACGCACCATGCCGTTATCTTTACGCAGATAAAAACGGTCGTCTTTTAAGGTGGTAATGCCTGCCGCATCTTGCCCCCGATGTTGCAACATGGTTAAACCATCATACAACAGTTGATTGACCGCTTCATTTGCACAAATACCAATCACACCACACATAATTAACTCCAAAAATTATAAAAAAATTAAACAGACTGATAAGGATTTTCCATTTCTTGCCAAATGTCTTTTAATGCCTGACCGATGACTTCTTTGGTAACAGGAGCAAAAGGCAGTAACGATTGCATGAGTACCGATGAGCCAGCATTGGGCAGATGTGGCAGTATGGGAGAAGTGATACTTAATAAAATCAATACTTTAACGGTGTTTTTTACCACACCCAGTATCGCCCCGAGTATTTTATCTAACAATCCTAGTTTTAACAACTTTAAGGTTTTTAAGATAAACCAACTGACAAGATGCATCAAACCAACAATGACAAGCACAACACACAAAAATGCCATCGTGATTTGCCAAACTCTATTTTCAATCAAGGGCTGTAAAAATAAGGCAAAGATGGGAGCAAATTTTGATGCCAAAACCAACGCCAAAAGCCACCCCGCCAAAGAAAATATAGTTCTTACCGCCCCCGCCATAAAACCACGCAACAATCCTATGGCAAGGATAAATAAAATTATCCCATCTATGGCGGTCATACACCTAAATCTCTTTGTAAGTCTTTATATCCTGCGATGGATTGGACGCACTCTTGTACCAAAACAGGTCCACGATACACAAGCCCTGAATAAATCTGTACCGCACACGCCCCAGCTTTTAGCTTTCTGACCGCCAAATCACCACTGTCAATTCCGCCCACGCCGATTAAATCCACCTTACCTGCCAATCGTTCGGCAAATTTAGACAAAATCAACGTACTGGCATGACTGAGCGGTCTGCCTGACAGTCCGCCCGTCTCTTCGCTGTGCTCAAAGTCTTCCACACCAATGCGTGAAATGGTGGTATTGGTAGCAATTAGTCCATCAATGTTAAATTCTAACACCGTGTTGGCTATCTCATCAATCTGCTCATCGTCCAAATCGGGAGCGATTTTTAGGGCAATAGGCACATAAAAACCATAACTGGTCGCCAAACGGGCGTGGCAATTTTTGATGCCGTCAAGCAATTCGGATAATGCTGAGCCACTTTGTAGGGTGCGTAAATTTTTGGTGTTGGGGCTGGATATGTTAATCGTGATGTAGCTGGCGTACGGATAGACCCGTTCAAGACAATATACATAATCATCTAGGGCATTTTCTACGGGCGTGATGGCGTTTTTACCGATGTTAATGCCTAAAATGCCTTGATATTTGGCTTTTTTGACGTTGTTAATCAGATTGTCTACACCATCATTATTAAACCCCATACGATTAATAATCGCTCCTGCTTGGGGCAAACGAAACATACGGGGTTTGGGGTTACCGTCTTGGGGTTGTGGGGTTACTGTACCGATTTCTAGAAAACCAAAACCAAGCTCGGACAGTGCATCTATGTATTCGCCATTTTTGTCAAGTCCTGCCGCCAGACCCACAGGATTGGCAAGATGGATACCCATACAAGAGGTTGGCATGGCTTGCTTTGGGTAGGCAAACCCTAAAAGTTTGGCTTTATTGACTTTTTGTAGTAATTCTAATGTCCACTCATGAGCTTGTTCTGGTGGCATACTGAACAAATAAGGGCGAATCAATGCGTACGACATGGTATTATCCGTTTTCGGTATTTTGCCAAAATTATATCACAAAATTCATTTTGTTCCTATGTTTGCCATCTAAGGCTGTTTTGGGCTAAATCGCTCTACTTGTGTGGCAAAAGATGGGGCGATGACATCAGTTGTCAGTACCCGACATTCTGCCAAATCAAAAGTGCAGACTGGTAAATCATCCAGCACAGACACCATTTTTGCCACAATCGGCATATGACAGATGATGGCAATGGTTTTGTCTTTATCATCATTTTGAAAGTGCTGTGTAATGACATTGTCAATACCATTAAGCCCCATCTTTGGGTCATCATCGGGTGTAATGCCATTTAAAATCATCAAAGCAGGCGAGCGACCATTTGTGCTGAGAGTTTTTTGTAAAATGCGAGCGGTTTGTTCGGCACGATTAAAAGGACTTGTGATGATTAACTCCACATCATAAGATTGTGCCAAATGTTCTGCTGTTTCAAGGGCTTGGGCTTGACCAAAATCGGTTAAATTTCGTCCTGCATCATCAGCACAGTAGGCAGTGGCTTGACCGTGTCTTATAAAGATAAGTTTCATGGCTACTCCTTGTTGGGTTTGGCATCTTTGCTTGCCTTTAAAACTTCGCTAAATTCTTTGGATAAGGTGTCGTTACTGACATCGTGTGGCATGACAAACTCCACATCACTTCTAAAACCTGTTTCCATAAGATTAAGAGCCACACCAAGAGCGGATTTATTTTCATACAATACAGCATACAAAGCGTGCGTAATGGGCATATACACCCCAAGTTTGCTGGCTTGTTCATGGACTTGGGCGATGGTGTTTACCCCTTCGGCGGTCTGTCCTAATTTTTTGATGGCACTGTTAAGCGGTATGCCTTTGCCAAGCATATGACCGATTTGATAATTTCGGCTCAGTGTGGAGTTGCAAGTGGCGTACAAATCACCCACTCCCGCTAGTCCCAAAAAGGTCAAAGGGTTAGCTCCGACCGCCACCCCAAATCGGCTCATCTCCGCCAATGCTCGGGTCAGCAGTAGGGCTTTGGTATTTTCGCCCACGCCATAGGCGTTTGCCATACCCATTGCCACCGCATAGATGTTTTTTAATGCCCCGCCAAGCTCCACACCCTTGATGTCATCAGATGCAAACACCCGAAAAAACGCACTGTGCAAGGCGGTTTGTACCGCAAGACGTAATGGCTCTGACTGACTGGCAATCACGGTGGCGGTCGGCATATTATCCATGATTTCTGCCGCCAAATTTGGACCGCTCATTACCCCAAAATTTACCTGAGGTAACTCTTCTTGGATAATCTCACTCATCAGAGCAAACGTGCCTTTTTCTATGCCTTTGGTCAATGAAATGACCGCTTGGTGTGTGATGTGTGGGGCGATGGTTCTTAGGATTTCACGCACCACCGAGCTTGGCACAACCACAAACACCAAATCCCGACCTTTGATGGTTTCAATCAAGTCATGACTAAACATCAAACGAGAATCTAGTTTATGGTTGGGTAGGTATTTTTTGTTAATACGGGTTTTTTGTAGGGCTTGGGCGGTGGCTTCATCTCTGACCCATTGCATGACATCACAGCCATTTTTGACGGCGATATCTGCCATTGCCGTGCCAAAACTACCTCCACCCAGCACGGCGATTTTTAAGGGGGTTTCCATTTGTTTGGAGTCAATCTTTACCCCCAAAGCATCCGCATCTAGGGGTTTTTTAAACTTTTTAAAACGAGATAATTTAGCCAAATTCGCCAAATTCGCCAAAACCGCTTCCTTGTCTTCAAAAAGCTGTTTGGCATCATCAATGCCTTGTGTTGCCACGTCCATGATTTTTTGGACTTTGGGATTTTTTTTGGACAATTTCATCAGGTCTACTCACAAAAACGCACAAACTCATCAAAAGCGACATCATCACGCTTGGGCATGATGACATCACTGCTACCAACATAAATAAAGCCACAAATCAAGTTATCATCAGACACACCAAAATGCTCTTTAATGATGGCATGATTGACCAAATCTCCCGTCCGCCAAACGCTGTCATAACCCATAGATTTTAGGGCAAGCAGTAGGTTTTGAATGACTGCCCCCACGCACAAAAGCTGTTCAAATTCAGGCACTTTTGGGTGGGATTTATAATCGGTTGCCACCGTGATAATCATGGGGGCTCGTTTTGGCATATTGATGAGTTTGGTGCAGGCGGGTTCATCTAGGGTTTCGCCGTTTTGGGTTGCCCTGTCAAGCCCTGCCTTTAACAGCACTTGCCCAAATTTATCCAACGCCACCCCCGTCATCACACTAAACCGATAGGGTCTTAGCTCTTTGTGGTCGGGAGCTGTCATGGCAGTCTTAATGGCAAGGGTCAGCTCATCTGTTGTTGGCGTGGGGCTCATAAGTTTGCCGATACTACGGCGGGCGTGTATGGTGGTGATGGTGTCTGTGTTCATGTTAGTCTAGCCTGTGCTCTTGTATTAAATAATCTTCTGACTGCATTTCTAGCAGGCGTGAGCGTGTCCGTTCAATTTCAAAGGCCAATTTTTCGCCTTGATACAGTTCTAAAATGGACTGTTCGGCACGCACCAGTAATTTTACCCGACGGTCATAAAACTCGTCCACCAAATAGATAAACCGCCGTGTCGGGTCCATAAAAGTATCGGTCAAGGCTGGTACATTATCTATCAGTACCGTGTTATAATCATTGGCAAGCTCAATAAAATCACTTGCCGAACGTGGCTCTAAACATAACTGCCGAAAATTAACAAGCAAAGTCGTTTCGGTGCGTTTGATGATGTCTACCGTCCGCCCACCCACTACAATGGGGTCAGTCATGACCGCCTGTCCGCTTGTCAATGTGTCAAAACGCTCAGACAGCCAACCATCTGTCTCTTTGGATAATGGCGAAACATACAGCTTGGCTTGTTTTAGCAGTCTTAAACGGTAATCTACGCCCGCATCAATGTTCATCACGGTGGTGTGCTTTTCTACTTGGGCGATGGCAGGCAAAAAACGATGGCGATGAATGCCATTTTTATACAATCCTGATGGCTCAATGTTGGACGTGGCAACAAGTGTAATACCCTTATCAAACAGCATGGTGAACAAATCCCCCAAAATCATCGCATCAGAGACATTGGAGACAAAAAACTCATCAAAACAAATGACCACCGCTTCATCATGGATAATGTCTGCCACTTTTTTTAGGGGGTCGGCTTGACCACGCAAGGCAACCAGCTCTTTTTGTACCCGTTGCATAAAATGATGAAAATGCAGACGCATCTTTTTTTGAATGGGCAAACTGTCATAAAACATATCCATGAGCCACGTTTTGCCGCGCCCTACCCCGCCCCACATATACAAGCCTTTGGGGGCAGATGGTTTTGATTTGAACAAGCTGGCAAAAAATCCTGTCTCTTGGTTTTGACTTTTGATGATTTCATGATATAAATCATCAAGATATTTTACCGCTTGGGCTTGTACGTCATCACGACTGAACTCTCCCGTAGCAAGGGCGGATTCGTACTTTTGTAAAGGTGTTTGCATAATTTTTCCTAATCAAATCACAAATCAGACCGTAAAGCATCATCAAGCTCACGAAGTCTGCCATTAAAAAAATGCCCCGTATCTTGAATGACGTGTGTGCGTAATCTAAACTTATCGGCAAATTTTACCATGCTGTTGGGATTTACCCACTCATCATCATCGCCATAAATCATCAATGTATCAACGGGCAATCTTAGTCCTGTGGGGTCATTTTTTTCTATGGACGGGGCGATGAGTACCAATTTATCCAAATTTATCAATGGATTATCCACCAAAAAATCCGCCACCCGACACGCCACAAACCCCCCAAAAGAAAATCCACATACAGTCAATCTGTCCAAATGGATTTGTCTATTTTTGGCTTCATCTATCGCCCATCTTAGTACCGCAAGTGTATCAAAAAATTCGCCATCACCATATTCTATCTGTCCCGATGACGTTCCCACGCCCCGATAATTAAAACGAACGACACTCATGCCACGCTCTCTATAATGCCGATAAGCGGTTGTGATGACTTTATTGTTCATGTCGCCCCCTGCTTTGGGATTGGGATGACACAATATCGCCAAAGTACCATTATTTTGCCATGTGGCATCCACTTCCAGCACGCCATCATCACTCAAATGAGAAGCGGGTATCAAAGTCGTTTTTATGGGATTTTTCATCATCATTTACCAAAAAATTTACCCATTATAGCACTTTTTAACCGCATTTCATAAAATACAAAATTTTTTTAAAATTAAGAAAAATTTCTTGACAAAATGATACAACCGTGAGATTTATCCTTTGTAAATTGGTGTTATAGTTTATTTTGAATTTTTTATGTTTTGTTTTTATTTTTAAGGTTTTTTAAAAAAGATTATGTTAAATAAAATCGTATTTACTGGCATCGGCATGGTATGTTTTTTAACCGCTTGTCAAAGCACGCCAAGTGTGCCTGTCATCGCTCGGGCGGATAATACCTTTGAAATCACAGGTTTAGGCTCAACCAAACTTAAAGCCCAAACATCTGCCCTAAATGACGCAAAAAAACACTGTGGTTCAAAAACCCCCATTGTCATCAGCGACAGCACCACTTATAATGGTGTCATTGATGAAAAAATGGGCAGAGTGATAGAGCAAGGCGTGGGCGTGCTTGGGACAGTATTGGGTGCGACCACCCCAAATCTTAGCCGTGATGATGACTACGAATATCAGATCAAATTTCGCTGTCAATAACCGCCCTGCCCTGCTCATGAATTGCCAGCCCCGTCTGTCGCAAGGTGGGATTATTGACCGCTTGCGATAATGCACTGGGCGTGGTGTACAGCGACACCGCCATTTTGGCACGAGTGATGGCGGTATAAAGTAACTCTTTGCAGAGCAATCGCTCATTGGCATCATGGCAGACCACCGCCACCTGCTCAAATTCAGAGCCTTGTGATTTATGTACTGTCATGGCGTAAGCGGTACTGACCATGTCGCCTGTAAGCATACTGATGGGAAATGATTTGATGGTTTCTCCATAAAAAAACACCGCCAATTCATTCGCCTTTTTGCCATTTTGCAAACAAATGCCAATATCACCATTAAATAACCCCAAGTCATAGCGATTTTTTAACATTATGACAGGTCTGCCATGATACCAATCGGTGTATTGGGCAACTTTTGGTGGAATTTTTAAATAAGATTGGTGCATTTTTTTTATGTGATGGTTAATATTAACATCTCCCCACTTTGTCATATGAGACGCACATAAAATGCGATATTCATTAAATTTATCATTGAGTAGTTTAATGTATTGTTTTTTTGTGTCATCAGATGAGCGGTAAAACTGATATTTACTCTGTTTGGTTAATTCAAAATAACTGTCATTTTGGGCATGTTCATAATATGGTTTTGCAAGTATTTCATATAATTGCTCAATTTCATGATAACCATTGATATCTTGATAAGATATGTCTTGATATTGATTGATAAGATGAATGATATTATCATAACTTTGATGTTGATGGCTATTGATGAGATTTGCCAACTTTCCCACGCCAGAATTTTGATGAAAACGGCGACTTTCTATCAAATGGATACGATTATTTTTTATCATGGGCAAATCACATAAGTCAGATAATACCGACCCTGCTTCTACGGCAAATAATTGATGGGTATCACCCAATAATACCAATCTTGTTCCCTGCTTCATGGCATTAAAAAGCTGACTTGCCAATTCCACACCCACCATGGATGCTTCATCAACGATGATTAACTCAAAAGGTAAAGGATTGTTTTTATCATGACGAGGCAAACCATTTGTGCCAATACCCAAAAGGCGATGAATGGTCATGGGTTCTGGCAAATCCAATGTGGTCTCTTTGAGTGCATTTTGCAAAGATTCTTTCATACGTTGCGATGCTTTGCCTGTTGGAGCAACCAAAGCCAGTTTTAACTTATTTTTTTGATTTAATGCCATGACTGCCTGAGCAATGGTAAAAGTCTTTCCTGTACCTGGTCCACCCGTGATAATGCTAATACCCTGATTGGCGATGGCATAAACTGCCCTTTGTTGTTCTGTGTTTAGCTGATGACCGATATGGGATAAAGTCATGGTTATCATGGAAGTATGGTATAAATTTGACAATCCCGACAATAATGATAATTCAGCATGATAAATGCGATTTAGCCATAAATATAAAACGCCATCTTTTTGATATTGCCAAATAATCGGTCTGTCTTGATGGCTATTTTGATTACCAAAAAAACAATGGCGACAGATAATGTTTATGATTGCCGATAATGAACCATCTTCCTTATGATTGATGTAATAATAAAATCGTAAAAGATGTCTTATGACTTGTGATATTTCTTTAATAAGTTGCTCTTTTTCTATGTCATTTTTTTGGCCATGAATGTGATTGATTATTTCTTGTTTTTGATAATCTGATTTGATACTGTTAATAGAAATATTAATATGATTTTTAAGACTGATTGTGTCATAAGAAAGCTCATCTATCCTGTCAAAAACCCCCTTAAAATTAAAATCAAATCCAAGCTCATCATTGACATGATTTTTAATAAAATCAATAATGACAGTTTGCCAATTTGATTTTAAACGAACAACCGTATGACCTTGCCGTAAAGAGTGATTGATGATAAAATACAACAAATAAAATATCGTATCATCAATCACGGTCATGGTAAAATCATCATCGATATGTTTTTTATATAATTGATGATGAATGATGGTTCTATTTTTTAAATACATACCAATTTGCGTATTCATAAAAATTCCTTAATTATTAAAAATAATGACCCAATAACTTATCCAATGACAGCACCAGCTCTATCGGTATTGACCAGTTAATATGACCCAGACTGGGATTTTTTTTATCCAAACCCCGTAAAAATATAAACTCAACTTCCCCCAGATAATTGCTTTCATTGCCTTGATAGTCCTTAATACGAATGGACAATAAACGGTGTAATGCCAATTGATAAATACACGCTTGCAACCAATAACCTGCTTCATTCATGACATGATTTAGTGTATCTTGATGATAATCTGATAATTGATGGCTGATAAAATTAGATTTATAATCCACAATATAAAACTTATTTTGATGTTCGTATATTAAATCTATCTCACCATTAAGGTATTTATAATAACCCATTGGGTTATCGTTGATGATGTTAATCTTTTTATCCGTATATTGATGAAATAAGTCGTTGATATGATTTGGGGTAAATAATGAACTAATCCCCAAAGAAAAACTTAATTCTCTGGCATGACTCTTTTTCGGTAAATCATTTAAACTGACTGATGATGACAACATTGGTATGCTAATAATATCATTAACCCATTCCCTTAACGCATCATGATTGTTTTGGTGGATTTGTGCCATATCACTATCAACCAATGATGGACTGACATAATAGATAAATCCAAAATGTTTTGCTGTTTTATTGATGGTATCGCTGATATGATCTGTTTCAACATCTTTTAGAATATGATGTAAAAATGTACCTGCTTCTTTTCCCTTAATAAAGCTAAGACGAATATCATTGTCTTGATAACTGATATTATTATCATAAACTGTTGTGCTTTTTATTAAAATATCGTCATGCTCCAAATCATGATTTGATACATTTGTTGTATCAAACTTATTAATAATGTCTGTGGCACTGGTAGAATGCTCAGCATAAAAATGATTTTGCTTAAATACGTGTTGCCATTCTTGATATAATAGCATTTGTGGTGCATTATCATTTATTTGATAATATTGCTTATTAAGTTGTTTAACGTCATTCATGGCTATCCAGCCGACATCATCAGACAGCCTTTGGGGTAAAGATAAATCCTTATCAGCACAATCAAACCATAAATATAAGGGTCTGGACGGCATTTTGGTCTTTGGCTTTATTTCTTTGGCAATCACAAATACCTGTTCGGACGCTCGGGTTAATGCCACATAGCCTAACCTTTTGGCTTCATTTATTTCTTCTTTTTCTTTTTGAGACTGATAAAATAAAGGCTCATTATCCTTATCAGGTTTTGGCGATATTCTTCTGACATAATCATCATCACTATAAGTATAAAAACGACTGGCTGTTTTATCATTATTTGCATCACCAAGACCAAAAATATAAACAATGGGAAACTCCAAACCTTTGGATTTATGAATGGTCATGAGTGTAACGCCAGTTTCGCTAGGCAGGGGTAATTGATGATATGCTTCGCTTTTATCTTTGCCTTGCGTCATGGATAAAAACCACGACATAAACTGACTGATATGATGATTATCACTATGCTGTCTAACTCCAATCAATTCAATCACTTGGGACAAATCTGCCATATATCTTTCTCCTTGCATGGCTATTTGCTCCCAAAGAGTGTTTTTTTGTGAATTTGGGTAAAATTTTTTAAGGGGGTTTTTTGATAAACAGTGGTTAATTGCCCCAATCGCTCCTTGATGATAAAATAACATACGAGCATGATTAAAATAAGCAATCAACTCATGATAAGCATCTGCATGATGATTTAATAAACTTATACTTTCATCTAGAGATAAACCAAAAAGTGGCGATGTTAAAATCATACCCAACTTTTGATGATTGACAACATCCAACATTAAGGATAGTAAATGATATAAATCTTTGGCAGATTGTGTGGTAAATACATGAACTTCTTTTGGGGATATAGCGTGAATGCCAAGTTCATTTAAGTGTTTTTTAATATTGTCCAAATCTTTTTTACGTCTTGCCAAAATCGCAATGTCGCTTGGTAGGATAACACGAGACGTGCCATCTTGCGTGATGGTATGCCCATTTTGCAATAGACTGTTAATGTGATAAGCCACGCCTTGATATTCATCTAATGACTGCTCATCTTGGGCAAAATAAAGCACATTAACGGCATGGTGGGTTAGATAATCAGGCAAAACATTCATGTTTTGGGATTGCCAAGACAGTTTTTGTGCTTTATTTTTTGTGGTAATGTGCTGATAGCTAATGCTATCGCCAAAACTGGCATGATTATGACCGTCATCATTTTGGCAAAACCATGTATTCAACGTCTCAATTAAATCTTGATGGGAGCGATGATTTTCATTTAATATAAGCGATTGGTTTAATACCATCATCTCTTGATTATCTTTAATGGTTTTGGTGTATTTTACCATGTTATAATTTGAGACATCGCCACCACGAAATAAATAAATCGCTTGTTTTGGGTCGCCCACCAACAATAAAAAACCTTGTGATTTTTTATTTTTTTGGATTTCTTTTTTTAGGGGATTTAGATAGACATGATTTATCATCTCCGCTTGCAGACCATTGATGTCTTGCGATTCATCAATCAATGCCACAGGGTATAAATAACGAATGTGTCTTGCCAACGATGGGTTATTAGATAAGGCTTCGTTTAATCTTACCATCTGATAGGTAAATGTACTTTGATTTTTATTTTCTAAGGATATTTTTAATTTTTCTTTAACTGCAATGGCAATTTTTCGATGAAGATAATTTTGATAATCTTGGTTTAACTGATTAATTTTTTGATACAGATAATTTAGGAATTTAAGATGGTTAGTGGGCAACTGATAAAATTTCTCTTTATTTTTTTCATGATTTTTTTTAAATAACTTATCACCATCATCTATATTTGATATATTTTCTAAAAACTTCTTTTCATCATCATCTAAAAAAGACACAAAATTACTTTTATGTTCTTTAATCAATTCAATGATATTTGGTAATTTTCCAAAGTTTTTAGTCATGACTGATATTTTCAGACCAAAATCACTTGCATATTTTAAATCATAAAAAGGCTTAAATACATCAAAATCTGCCATCATCAGCTCATCTAATGCACCATCTAAACAGGTCAGATAATCATCATCAATTACATCTATGCTATCAATTGGGGCATTATAAAACTGCAATGCCACTTTAACTGTCTCAAAAACAAGTATGGTTTGACTAAATAACGATGAATCAATCATCTGATACAGTCTTGGATTATGGGTCGCTACAAAACTATGCTCACGGCGTAACTCATCATGGATTAAAGAATGCACCATTTCATCATCATTCATGGTAATGGCAGTATCTGCCTGATAGCTCATTTCTGATGAAAATTCTTTAAGCCATTTTTGAGCCAAACTGTCTAATGTGCCAATAAATAATTTATCCAATGTTGCCAATAATAACGAGATACGAAGTAACGCAAAATCTAAGGCTTTTGTGTTTTCATCAGTCAAAAGATAAGCAATTAAATGTAAATTTATTTTATCATCAAATCCTATAATACCAAAATCATTTGCTTTTTGTTCAATTTCATCAATAATATCATCAATGTGATATTCGCCAAATCCTGACAAAAACCAATGGGGAAACTGCTCTTTACTTGATTGTATCCAAT
This sequence comes from Moraxella sp., assembly GCA_030530785.1. Lineage (GTDB taxonomy): Bacteria > Pseudomonadota > Gammaproteobacteria > Pseudomonadales > Moraxellaceae > Moraxella. The sequence goes on from JAUMUJ010000002.1 coordinate 79,708, forward strand.
GAATATAATGATAAAACTCATTTAATCTTGATTGCAATCTTTCTTGCATTTCTTTGGCAGAATTTCGGGTAAAAGTTGTGGCGATGATACGCTCAGGCGGGTATTTTTTTTCAATCAATAATCTTAATAAAATACCCGTTAATGTCCAAGTTTTACCTGTACCTGCGGACGCTTCTATCAAATAGCCACCTTGTAAGGTGCATTCAATGGCGGGAATGATTTTTTTGTCTTTTTGTGTTGTCATGATAATTTCCACATCATAAAATCGCTTTTAAATATTGATGAATGGGAGCAAATAGCTGTTTGGCGATTGGCAATGTATCTAACAAACTTTGTTTTGGGTCTTGGTGTTTTAAAATAAATTGCCAATGTTCATGATGACTGTTATTTTCATCAACAAAACCAAAATAGGGATAATTCAACCAATCATTTAAAGATGGCATTTTTTTATCGTCTTTGGCGTGATTGATACCATCTCGGCACGTCATCACAAATGGGGTTTCTTTGGCAAGTTTGGCAATGATGATAAATTGACATAAATACAATTTGGCTTTATCGGGCGATATTGGCGGGAGCATAAATACCGTTTTTCCCTTAAACCCAATCTCATCGCTGGATTTATAAAACTGCCAAATGCTCGTTTTATTTTGAGCATCATCGCACATCTGCCAACATAAATGAGACAGCCAAAATGCCACCAAATGCACGGCTTTGGCGGTATTGGGTAGCAGATTTAGCCACAAAGTTTCGCCCTGCTGGGGGAGCTTTGCCACCAATGTCATCGCTTGATTTGCCACCACAAATGATACTGACCGCTCGGACAAAGCAGTCAGCTGATATGAATAGTCGCCATTACAGGCAAATCGCTGATGAAGCTCATTACTTAGGCATTTGTCATCAATTTTGGTCAGCATGGCAATAAACTGTGTCATTTTTTCATCAAAAACGTGTAAATACTCACCCACCACCGTCCGTCTTGGCACGCCTGCAGGCAATAAATCTCCATAATACAAGGATTGTAGGTCAGCCATGCTTTCTTGTCCGTGATTTGTCTTTGCTTTATCTGTGCTTTGTGATAAAAGCTGTTCATTGACAGATGATAATTTTTGACCATCAAACACGCCTGATTTTGCCAAATTCAGTAGAAAATCATTAAGCTGGTAACTTTGCAAATTATCCAATGCCAACGGCTCATCGGGCAAAACATCATTGGCGGTGGGCAAAAATTTAAGTTTTTGGCTTAAAAAGGCTCGGGCAGGCTTGGTAATGGTACTAATCAGTTCACTGATGTTTTGATGATAAAACGTCTGTGCGTCATGGGGGGCAATGTGCCACGCTTGGATAAATTCATCAAGCACATCGCCCAAATGCCATGCCTGCTCATCAGATGATGACGTAATGACTGCCAACGTGGTGGCAATGCTTTGTAACTGCTCGGGTTTTGGTAATGACACAGTAGGTACATCGTCATGGCGACCGTCTAATGCCTGACGCACCAACTGCCAAATCATGGGCGGGGGCAGGCTTTGTTTTTGGCGTTGTTTTAGCTCAAACAATTTGTGGTGCAGATAATTTTTTAGCTCATCATCGCCCATGTTTGGGGCTGATGATTGATAAAAGACTTGTTTATCAAAGGCATGAGCTTCGTGATATGTGATGAAATACTGCTCTATCAGCTCGGGCAAAACCCTTTGAACATCATAGGCACTCTTATCCACGCCATCATCTGACATCTGCCATAAAGCGTCGGTTTTAAAAAACTGCAACAGTTCGCCCACCACAGAAGCAGGCAACAGTTCGGTCTGACCATCGGGACTGACCCCATTATAAAAAATCAACACCCTATCTTTGGTGCATAATAATGCGTCCAAAAACGCCCCGTTATCATCATCTTCATTATAACGGTCGCCCCGCTGATTGATACCCGCTCGCATTAAGTCTAAGCGCACTGCTTTGTCTTGGCGGGGAAAAGCAGACAGATTCATGCCCAGCATGATGGTCAAGCCAAAAGGCACACTTCTTAACGCCCCAAAGCGAGCAAAGGTAATACTCTCAGCAGGTTCAGCACTCAATGCTTGGGCTTTAACATCGCTAACCAAACTGTTTAGCACAAATTTTAGACTAAGCTGTACTTTGTCGCTTATTTGCGATGTGTGGCGATAGTGGCTTTTATTTGCCCTTAGGCTGGCTTTCATGGCATTTTTTGCATTAAAAATCGCTCGCATGGCAATGCTTTGATGGAATACCCCAAAATACCGCTTAATGACATCGTGTTCTATTTGTTCTAATAATATCTCCACATCGTCTACCTTGTGGTATTGGTGGCGGTTGTCGTGCAATCCTTGATGAATGGCGGTCAAGGCGTTAATGACTTTCTCATCTGCCAAACTGACCCCCTCTAAGGGCAACACCGCTTCGGCAAATGCCCCATCTTGCCACGAAAACGGGTGTAAAGTGGTGTTTGGCGTGCCATCATTTGGGGCAAGTAAGCCCAGCACCACACGGTCAAGAGCATAACTAAATGTATAACGATAATCACGGTCGTTATCATCTAAGGTTTGCGACAGATGAAACTCATCAAACCCCCGCCGAAATCCCGCTTGTTTTAACAGCTCACAGCCTCGTTTCATCTCATCAAATCTAAGCCCAAAACTTTCACACAACACAGGCGACAGTAGCCATTCATAGACATCATCAGCATAAAAACGAGATGACGGCTCACCAAGCAGTTCATAAAAGCCTGAGATGGCATATAACAGCTCATCAATATTTTTATCGGTCGTCCCTGTGATTTTAATGGGCAAAGTCAAACCATCAATGCCTTGCCCCTTAGGAAACACCGCCAAAATCAACTCTTGGGCAGCCGCCACATCAGGCAGTAGCACCACCACATCGGACAATGTTCGCCGTCTGTCGCTGGGTTCATTTAAATATTTGGCTATCATCAAGCGAGCAATTTCTAACTGCCTTTTTAAACTGTGGCAAGCATGAATGGACAGGCTCTCTCCCAGTTCAAGTGGTAAACCCACCTTTGGACGGCTTTTTTGGGCAAGGGTCTCATCACTTTGTAACAGCTGTAACATCTGTCGCCCCATCTCTTGCCCTGTCTCCACATCGCCATCACCAAGCATTAAAATGTCTTGTTTTAAGGCGTTGAGTAATGTGGGCTTTTTGTCATAATGACGCACAAAATGCTCTTGCCAGTTGATGACCCACGCCCCATCGTCCGCCCCACCCGTCATGTCGGCAAGCATGGCAAACGTCTCTCGGGACTCTTTACCAAGCCGTGATAATAAACCATGTCCGTAGTCTTTTAAATAGACACTGTCAGGCTTGATGATACGCTGGGTCAGTAGCCAATTTTTATCCACAATGTCTGCCCAAAACATCATAGACGGATTAAAATGCAATAGCACCACGTCCAAATACAGCGACAACTGCTTTAAAAAATCCAGCTCCACTTGTGGGATTTGTTGAATGGTAAACAGGTATAAACGGCTGGGCAATACCGATTTTGCCCGCCTTGCCAGCTCATCGCCCCGCTTACCTGACAATACCTGCCAAAACCGCTTTTCCAGTGCCGTCCGATACAGATACGTCTGGGCAAACAGCTCATGCCACAGATGCCCAAGCAACCTTTCAAGCGACAGATAGTGGTTTTGTAACCACTCGGGCAAAGCATCGTCCGTATCAGCCATCTCATCGGTGGGTCTTACCACATGAAACTCACGCTCCAAGCGGGCTTTGTTGTTCATCATTTGCACCACTTCTTCTGCCAGCGATTGACCATTTGCCCATGCCGACAGCCATTTTGGACGGTGAGTTAAATAACGCACATACACACGAGACAGCTCATCACACGCCTGCCACAGACGTTGCTCTGGAATGCTGTGCGTGATGGGGTCATATAGGGGCTTGATAAGCATATGTAAAGGGTGGCTGTCATCATCTAAGATGGGCGTTTGGTGGTGCTTGATGGCAGATGACACAAAACCAAAAATCCGCCATCGCATGATAGACGCTGACAGTACCGCCACCTCAGGAACGACCAATGCGTCATTGGGATAATAATAAGCGTCCTGCTCCAACACTCTTTGGGTCATCTGCCATTGATATTTGCCCCAAAACTGTGCGGTAAACAACGTACTTACCCCAATTCTAAGAGCCACCTGCTTGGTCAGCCAATCGCCCAGCACCATAGATGGCACAATCACAGTAAATGGAGCAAACACCGCCTGACCTAAATCCAAACCTTGTGAATTATCTTTATAAAAATCAATAAGATGACTAACTAATGTGTCAGTATCATTAGACTGAATGATAGAAAACATGGCGCGTCTTTTAATAAAATTTTAGCTATTTTACATCGCTTTTTTGGCTTTGCCAAATGTGTTTACACACCCAGCATAAGCGGTTATAATGCTCATTTTTGGCATTGGTGGATATTCATGGCATTTGTACATTTGGGCGTAAGAAGCGAATACGCCATCGTTGACTCTATCGTACGCATTGATGAGCTGGTTGCTCGTGCCAAAGAAGACGGACAAACATCACTGGGGCTGGCGGATTTGCACAACACTTTTGCTTTGGTTAAATTTTATAAAGCCTGCACCAAAGCAGGGATTAAGCCCATACTTGGGGCAGAAGTGGTCATCGGTGATGCCATTGATGATAATGCCGAATACAACAATTTTAGCATCATCTTGTACGCCATGAACAATGACGGCTACAAAAATCTGCTACGTTTGGTCTCCGACAGTTACACCATGCGTCCGATGGGCGATAATGGCAAAGTTGCCATACTTACCCCCATCATCACAAAATCCGCCTTGACTGAGCGAAATGATGGACTGATTGCCATCTTAACCCACCGCTCCGAAACCGCTCCCGCTCTATACAGTCAGCACCCCGAGCGAGTGCTTGAACTGCTTGATTATTACAAAAGTACCTTTGGCGACCGCTTATATCTTGCCATCAAACGCACCCACACAGGCGATGATGATTATAACAAAAATACCATCATCTACGGCTCACAGGCACACATACCCATCATTGCTCATAATGACGTGCGTTTTATGAACCCAAGTGTACAGTCTTTAGGCAAAGAAGATGCCACCAGTAGCGACTTTGAAGCCCATGAAGCTCGTGTGTGTATTGCCAGTGGCTATGTGCTTGCCGACAAAATCCGACCTCGTATTTATTCTGAAAATCAGTATTTTCGCACCCAAGACGAGATGCAAACCTTATTTGCTGACATACCCCAAGTTATTGAAAATACAAATCTTTTAGCCAGTCGCTGTAACGTTACGCTCACGCTTGGCAAAAACTTTTTACCCGCCTTTCCCATACCTGATGGCATGACCGAAGAGAGCTTTTTTAGAAAAACTGCCGAAGATGGTCTCAATGTCCGCTTAGACAAGCTCTATCCGCCACACACCCGAAACGAAAGCTGGGCGGACACACGCCGCGTCTATGATGAACGTCTTGAGTTTGAGATGGGTATTATCCTAAAAATGGGCTTTCCTGGTTATTTTCTTATCGTGATGGACTTTATCCGCTGGGCAAAAGAAAATGGCGTGCCTGTCGGACCTGGTCGTGGCTCGGGGGCGGGGTCTTTGGTGGCATACAGTTTAAACATCACTGACCTTGATCCGCTACATTATGATTTGCTGTTTGAACGTTTTTTAAACCCCGAACGGGTCAGCATGCCTGATTTTGATGTGGATTTTTGTATTGATGGGCGAGATCGTGTCATTGACTATGTCGCTCGTGCCTATGGGCGTATGGCAGTTTCACAAATCATCACCTTTGGCACAATGGGAGCAAAAGCAGTGGTGCGCGATGTGGCTCGGGTACAAGGCAAATCCTATGGTTTGGCGGATAAAATCTCCAAACTTATCCCAAAAACTCCTGGCATATCTTTGGCAAAAGCCCAAGAAGAAGAACCTCTACTAAACGACCTTTTAACCAACCCTGATGACGGCGACCATGAACAAGCCTTAGAAATTTGGGAGATGGCTCAAAAATTAGAGGGCATTACCCGTAATGTCGGCAAACACGCAGGGGGCGTACTCATCGCCCCAAACCGCATCAGTGATTTTAGTGCGGTGTATTGCGATGATGAGGGACATTTTGTCAGCCAATACGACAAGGACGATGTGGAAGCAGTGGGGCTGGTTAAATTTGACTTTTTGGGACTTCGTAACCTAACTGTCATCAAATCCGCCATTGACAACATAGACGCACGCCGAGCCAAAGAGGGCAAAGACCCCATTGACCTTGATACCTTACCTCTTGATGACATGGACGTATATCGCTCTGTACTACAAGCAGGAAATACCACCGCCGTATTCCAGCTTGAAAGCTCGGGCATGAAAAAATACCTAAAACAACTCAAACCGTCCAACATAGAAGACGTGATTGCGATGTGTGCCTTGTACCGACCTGGTCCTTTGGAGTCGGGCATGGTGTCGGATTTTATTGACCGAAAACAAGGCATTCAAGAGATTGCTTATCCCCACCCTGATTTTCAGCATTCTTGTTTAGAACCATCACTAAAACCCACCTACGGTGTCATCGTCTATCAAGAGCAAGTCATGCAAATCGCCCAAACGATGGCAGGCTATACGCTAGGTGGGGCAGATATGTTACGCCGAGCGATGGGCAAGAAAAAACCCGAAGAGATGGCGATACAGCGAAAGGTTTTTGTTGAAGGAGCGGTCGGACAAGGGTTTTCAGGGGAGCTTGCAGGACAGATTTTTGATTTGGTAGAAAAATTTGCAGGGTATGGTTTTAACAAATCACACTCGGCGGCCTATGGCGTGCTTGCTTATCAAACCGCTTATTTAAAGCATTATTATCCTGCTGAGTTTATGTCTGCCGTCTTAACATCGGAGATGAATGACACTGACACAGTGGTGTCATTGATTGGCGATTGTAAGGATAATTTTGGTCTGTCTGTGCTACCACCTAGCATTAACCACAGTCAATGGCGATTTGTAACCGACCCCACCGACCCCACGCACACTCGTATCATCTCAGGACTTGGGGCAGTTAAAGGTGTGGGCGAAGATGCCGTTGCCAGTATCGTTAAAGCTCGCCAGGAGAGTGAGTTTAAGGACTTATACGATTTTTGTAATCGGGTGGACACCAAAAAAGTCGGCAAACGTGCCTTAGAAGCCCTCATCTGTGCAGGGTGCTTTGATGACATGGCGGTAAAACTTGCCCCCCAATTTGCCGACCAAAATCATCACGTCAGAGGTGGATTATGGGAACAGTTACCCCAAGCGATGGAAGTGGCTCACCAAAACCGCCAAAATACCATTGATGGTACGTTGGATTTATTTAGTGAAGTTGATGATGGACTGTCAGTTGCCCCGCCTCTACAAAACATCGTTTGGGGCGACCAAACTCGCCTACGTGGCGAAAAAGACACGCTTGGATTATATCTGACAGGACACCCTTTGGATAAATATCGCCAAGAGTTACCCCAGTTTGTCAGTGTCAGCCACCTTAGTGATGTCAGCGACACAGGACAAAACAAATTCATCAAAGTGGCAGGGCTTGTGGTAGACGTCGCAAATTTTGGCAACCGTATCGCCATCACATTGGACGATGGGACAGCTCGGCTTGAAATTAGCTGTTATGCCGACAAATACACCCACCTAAAATCCACCTTAGAGAGCAACATCAGCCTAAGCGACAATCTGATGGTCAAATACGAACGCACCATTAAAAACGAAAAAAACTTCAATCCCCACAAGCTCAACGTTCAAACCCTTGCCAAAATTGACAAAAAAGACTGGGAAGCCATTCATAACCTAAACGGTGCCATCATCATTGCCCGCATCAGCGTGCGTGAAAATGACGGGCGACTGTTTGCTCGACTGCATGGGGCAAACACCCTGACCCAAGCCAGACTTCGTTATCTGTCAGGGGTCAATATCAAACTTTCTAGTGATGATACCCATCGCTTGCATGAGCTGATTGGCTTATTAAAAGAAAACAACCCACCCAATACCCAAGACCTACCCCAAAACCCTGATGACGACACACCAGATGAGCCATTGAGTGATGGCTGTTTGCCCATTTCTTTGTACATTTATGATGATTGTGGGCTGTGTAAAGTCATGACCAATGACAGATTTCGCTTTTATCCGTCCGATGAAGCCATGAGCAAACTGTACACGCTTTTTGAGCCAGACACTTTAAAATTTTATTGATGATAGCTTTATGATTTCTTTATTGCCAAACATTCGCATTATCATGATAAACACCACCTTGCCTGCCAACATCGGCTCTACTGCCCGTGCCATGCACACGATGGGACTGTCTGACTTGGTGGTGGTCAATCCCCGCCTGCCCATTGATGACACCAGCATCGCCAACAGTGCAGGTGGAGTAAGCGTCCTAAAAAACGCCCGTATCGTGGCAACATTAGATGAAGCCATCGGCGACTGCTCACTCATTTTTGCGTCATCGGCACGCTCTCGACACCTGCCACGCCCTGTCATCAACCCTGCCCAAAGTGCCGATATGATGGGTTGTTTTTTACAAAATCACCCAAACACCCACATCGCCATTTTGTTTGGGCGTGAAGACCGTGGGCTGACTAATGATGAGCTGTCTTTGGCAGATTATCACATTCAAATCCCCGCCAATCCTAATTATCCTGTCCTAAATGTCGCAAGCTCGGTACAAGTCATCACAAGCAATATCTACGCACATTTTACACATAAAGTACAGACAAACACCCCACAAAATGACTTGACCGCCACCATTCGTACCGATTGGGATAATCCCGCCATCACACACGCCCAAAGATTAAGCCTACAAGACAATTTTACCAAACTGCTCATCAATCTTAATCTTGCTCGTGATAACGAATTAAAAGACCTACCCAACCGCCTATCTCGCCTAAACAGTCGGCTACAACTTGACCAAAAAGAGTACGCCCTACTACAAGCTCTTATCGCCAAATTACACAAAAGTATTATGCCATAAGAATTTTTCATCGCACCATTTTTTATGCTAAAATATCATCAATTTTTTATCAGATGACCATCATGAGCCTTTTAAAAAAACTTCTTGCACTCAAACACGACATAGATGACGACTTAACCGCCGTCCTACAAAAAGACCCCGCTGCTCGTCATAAGTTGGAGATTTTGCTGACCTACCCTGGCATACACGCCCGCACACTTCATCGGGCATCGCACGCCTTATGGCAAGCCAACCATAAATTTTTGGCACGCAGTTTGTCGCACTTTACCCGAGTGAGTACGGGCATTGAAATACACCCTGCCGCCAAAATTGGCAAACGCCTGTTCATTGATCATGGCATGGGTGTGGTCATCGGTGAGACGGCAGAGATTGGTGATGATGTTACTTTATATCATGGTGTTACCTTAGGGGGCGTGTCATGGGAAAAAGGCACAAAACGCCACCCCACGCTCGGCGACCATGTCGTGGTCGGAGCAGGAGCTAAAATTTTGGGGGGGTTTACGGTCGGTCATCATGCCAAAATTGGCTCAAACGCCGTAGTGGTCAAGCCTGTGCCTGATGGGGTTACGATGGTCGGAGCAACCGCTCGCATGATAGACAAAAAAACCAAAGACAAACCCACTCCAAAAGATGACGACAGTTTTAATGCTTATGGGATCAGTACTGACAAAGACCCCGTTGCCACCAGCATCGCCAAACTGCTTGACCACATCCAAGAGCAAGACAAACGCATCAACGAACTACAAAATGCCTTATGTCGGCTTGACCCCACCTTTTGCAAATCCCCCTGCCATGCCATCACGCCTGATGATTTGGATGTCCTAGAAAATCCAAAGCCTGATTTTCACATCTGATGAGTTGGGGTTTTTGCCCCAACTGCCACTTTTTGTCAGTTTAACCGCCACCTTGTGCCCACTCTTTAACAATCCTTTACCAAATTTTTAGGATTTTTTTGTTAAAATAAATGCCCATTTGGGGTGATTAAGTACAAAAATACAACAATTTTATTGGCTGTATTGAGTGAAGATGACCCTTTTTTCTGGTTAGCATGACCCTAAAAACATAGGATTATGTTAAATAAATAACCATCTCAACAATAGGAAAAATCTCATGGCATGGCAACAAATCCACCTTCAACTGACCAAATCCCAAGTAGAACTTGCCGAAGCGTTATTTTATGAAGCCCAAGCGGCGTCCATTTTATTAGAAGACGCAGGCGATGAGCCATTATTTGAACCTTTGCCCAACGAAGAGCCACTTTGGGCAGACGTGGTTTTGACGGCAATTTTTGACACCCATACCGATGGGCGTTTTGCGCAGATGGATTTTGAAAATCTCGCCCAAGACATCGGAGCCGAAACGGGAGCAAGTCGTGTCTGGCTGTCAGTGCTGGACGACAAAGACTGGACTCGTGAATGGATGAGCCACTACAAACCCATCAAATGCAAAGGTAATCTGTGGATAGTCCCAGAGTGGCTAGACGCTCCTGATGCTAATGCCATCAATCTCATCTTAGAACCAGGCTTGGCATTTGGCACAGGTTATCATGCCACCACCCGATTATGCCTTGACTGGTTAAGCGAGCAAGATTTGACCGACAAAGTGGTCATAGATTATGGCTGCGGCTCAGGGATTTTGGGCGTGGGAGCGTTACTGCTTGGGGCAAAGCAGGTATTAGCAGTAGACATTGACCCTCAGGCCATTCTTGCCACCCGACAAAATGCCAAACTTAACGGCGTGTCGGATAAAATACTGACCTTTTTGCCCGAAGAATTTCAAGCATACCAAACCCACACAGGCATACTGGCTGACACCATCACCGCTAACATTTTGGCAAAACCACTCATTCATTTTGCCCCTTATTTTGCCACGTTGTTAAAAGACGGTGGACAAATTGTGTTGGCGGGGCTGATTAAAAACCAAATTGATGATGTCAAAAATGCCTACCTACCCCATTTTAAAATGGACGAACCTTACTACTATGACACACCCGATGACCGCCATTGGTATCGTTTATCCGCTTTTAAGTACAGTTAAACCCCTAATTCGTTGTAAATTGTTGAACAATTTAGTAGCATGACCACCAAGACGGTCAATTATTCATCATGATACCGTCTTGTAACTGACTGATTTTTTACATAAAAGTAACACAGTTATGATTTTGTAAAAAAACGACAATATTTATGATTGTTCAAATTTTTGGCGTTATTCTTGCAATTTTTATGATGTTTAGATTGTTTGGTGCAGTACCAACACACAATTATAATTTATCGGAACACCCATGAGTCAGCAACACACACAATGCCCCAGTTGTGGGGCGGTTTATCCCATGCCAAGCGATAAACTTAGCAATCCCACCGCTCGTGCCAAGTGTGGGCGTTGTCAGCAGGTTTTTTTGCTTAATGATAACCTAATCCAGCCCAGCTCGCCCAAACCCAGCGTTGTGGTGAGTGAACCTGACCGCACTCGTCCGATAAATGCACCGTCTGATGAGCCTGCCATGTCTACCACAGAACCGAAGTCTGCCCTAAACAAACAAACAGAAGAAGATGATTTTAGTCGCTTTTTGGACGAACAAATCCAAATCGCCACCACCAATATCCGCAGTGAAGAAACGCCAGACAGTGCCGAAAACGAAGCACTGCTTCAAGACATTTTAAAAAATAGCGACCCTAACAAGGTTGCCATCAACCAAAGCACCAATACTCATGCCAATCCAAAAGCAGACATTGATTTGTCCACGCTGATTGCTCCTGCATCCAGCTTAGGTCAAAAAAGAAAAACATCGCTTAAAAAAGCAATGTCTCACAAACCAACCACACAGCAGATGGCAACCAAAAAATCGCTGATTAGTCAGTTTATGTGGCTTGTTGGCTGTGTGATATTGCTTGGACTGATGGTGGTACAATACACTCTATTTAATCTTGATACGCTCATTGCCAACCCAGCTCATGCCAGCAAAATCCAAAGTTTTTGCTCATTGGCAAAATGCACCACACCAAGTGCTGATTTGGGCAGTCTTGCCATTACTGCCACCCATCAAAATCGTGCTGACACCACCGATGTCATCATCACCATTTTTAACCATAGCCAACAAGAACAGCTTTATCCTGACTTATTGGTACGCTTAAAAAATGAGCAAGGCACGGTGGTGGGTGATTTTGTGGCGACCCGTGCCGATTATTTGGCAGAATCCCAAAAGAGCATTTTAAGCAATCAATACAAGCGTATCATGCTTAGCACCAAACCCAAACAAACGCCGACTGTCGTAGAGGTTACTCCTTTGTATCAGTCTCCTTAGGTTGTCAAAAGCTAAATTTAGCTTAGGACTTTTGTAAAATTGATAGGTTGATTATGACTACTGAAAACATTCACACTCGCCCACCGCTACACACCCATGTTGAAACAGCGGTACAACAACACCTAAACGCCCTAAATGGTGAAACACCAAGCCAACTGTATGAGTTGTTCTTAGGTGAATTTGAAAAGCCCTTGCTCATCTCTGTGCTAAGATACACGCACGGCAATCAATCAAAAGCCGCCCAAATCTTAGGATTAAATCGTGGCACACTGCGTACCAAACTAAAAACCTACGATTTACTTAAAAAGTAAATAAACCGTAATTTTTACTTTATAAATACCCCAATACTTGGTATCATTAGCGGTGCTTTCGGGCATTTACCTAACTTTAACATCATATTGGGGTTTTTATGAATTTTTTGCGTTTTGCACTTTTATCAGTTTCAGACAAAACAGGCATTGTGGAATTTGCCAAAGGGTTAAGTCAAGCTGGTTTTGGGCTATTGTCCACAGGCGGTACTTATAAACTACTCAAAGACAATGACATCTTAGTTACCGAAGTCTCTGAACACACAGGCTTTCCTGAAATGATGGACGGTCGTGTTAAGACCTTGCACCCAAAAATTCATGGGGGCATTTTAGCTCGGCGTGGCATTGATGATAATGTCATGAAAGAACATGGCATCGATGGCATTGATTTGGTGGTGGTTAATCTCTATCCCTTTGCCCAAACGGTCGCCAAGCCCGATTGTACCTTAGCAGATGCCATTGAAAACATTGATATCGGTGGCCCTACGATGGTGCGTGCCGCCGCCAAAAACCATGCCAGCGTTGGTATCGTGGTAAATGTTAGCGACTATGACAGTGTTTTACAAGAGCTGACAGAAACAGGCAAGCTGTCTGATGAGACTCGATTTGACCTAGCAGTAAAAGCCTTTGAACACACCGCTCAATATGATGGTATGATTGCCAATTATTTGGGTGCACGCCTTGGAAAAACAGACGACACGGCAGATAAATTTGCTCGCACTTTTAACACCCAGCTCATCAAAGCCCAAGATTTACGCTATGGCGAAAATCCCCACCAGTCTGCCAGCTTTTATGTAGAAAACCAAACGACCGAAGCGTCCATCGCCACCGCTCGCCAACTACAAGGCAAGGAGCTGTCTTATAACAACATCGCCGACACAGATGCTGCCTTAGAGTGCGTAAAATCCTTTACCAAGCCCGCTTGCGTCATTGTTAAGCACGCCAATCCCTGTGGTGTGGCAGTCTCTCTTGATGGGATTTTGGACGCTTATAACTTAGCCTACGCCACCGACCCAGAGTCTGCCTTTGGTGGGATTATCGCTTTTAACCGTGAGCTAGATGTAGATACTGCTCGTGCCATCATTGAGCGTCAATTCGTGGAAGTCATCATCGCCCCCAGTATAGCAAATGGCGTATTAGACATCACGTCCACCAAGAAAAACGTCCGTGTCCTGACCTGCGGTGAACTACCCAGTCCCAATAATCGCACCGCACAGCTAGATTACAAACGAGTAAATGGCGGTTTGCTTGTCCAAGACCAAGATTTGGGCATGATTGACAAATCCGACCTAAAAGTTGTTACCAAAAGACAGCCCACAGATGCTGAGCTTGATGATTTAATCTTTGCATGGAAAGTCGCCAAATACGTCAAATCTAATGCCATCGTTTACGCCAAAAACCGACAAACCATCGGTGTCGGAGCAGGTCAGATGAGTCGTGTCAATTCCGCTCGCATTGCCGTAATTAAAGCTGAACACGCAGGACTGCCCGTAGAAGGTGCAGTCATGGCATCAGACGCATTTTTTCCATTTCGTGATGGCATTGATAATGCAGGCAAGGCAGGCATTAAGTGCATTATCCAGCCTGGTGGCTCAGTGCGTGATGATGAAGTCATCGCCGCTGCTGATGAGCATGGCATTGCGATGGTATTTACAGGCATGAGACATTTTAGACACTAAATTTTGATTCATCAAATACACTCTCCCTGAGAGTGTATTTTTATAAAGGCGATTCATGAAAACCTTATCTATATTTTGCATCTTATGCTTGGTGGCTTGTCATGACAACCTAACCCATCACAAAACTGCCGACAATCTTCTTGAATTTTACATGGACAGCAGTTTTAAAAAAGTACAAACCAACCCCAAATTAGGGCTAGACATTTACCAAAAGAAAAATTATCACTTGCAAATCATTCATTATCCCAACCATCACCCCGCATTACAACAACGGTTTGATGATTATAAAAATCAAAAACGAATCTTTAAGCCTGCCTACTACACCACTACGGCAGATACCATAAAAATTGACAATACCGTCCTTAATCTACACAATCATAACGGTCATGATTTTGTGGTATTTTATACCAAAGTCCAAGACCTGTCCGCTCTAATCCCAACGTATTATGGCATTGCTTTTGTTTTGATGAAAACACCTCACGGTTTTGTTGAAATCAGCCTAAAACAACAAGCCCACAAAGAAAGCAAATTAAGCCAAAAACAAGCCTTTGAATACCTATCGTCCATCATTCAAACCATCAAATAACTGGGGGCGGATTGTTTTTTAATAATCTTAATGCTTTAAATACCTGCCGTGCGTCCGCTTGCTTATCTAACTTACCCAAAGCGGTGAGCCTATCTTTAACATGAATGTCGTCAACGTGCAAAAAAACATTGACCGCTCGCTCATGCTTTAAGCTGACAGGCAATGTGGGTACACCCCGATGTTGGCAATCTATGGCATGGGCAATGGCTTTTTTGATGGCGGTGTTATGCGGTTCAATGAATTCCCCAAATTTTAAGTTGGACAAGGTGTACTCATGGGCAGGATAAAATAAGACATCAGAGGGCAACGCATCAAATCTCATCAAGCTGTCATACAGCTCGTCCATCGTGCCACTAAACACTCGTCCACAACCTCCACTAAACAGCGTATCGCCACAAAAGACATGGGTTTTGCCGTCAATATCCACCAAATACGATAAATGCGTGGCGGTGTGTCCTGCCGTTCGCCAAATCTTAAATGTCAGACCAAGTACCTTGAACGTATCGCCCTCATCTACCCACTGACCACCCATGTCATGTGCATGATGAGCGATGAGCTTGGCATTTGGATAATGAGCTAATAGTTTTGCTACCCCGCCGATATGGTCTTTATGAGTAACAGGTTGTGCCCTATCATGGTGCGTAATCAGTATGGTGTTCAGCGTTAATTGATGGACATTTAGGTAATCCATGACAGGCTTATCATCACCTGCATCTATCACTATGGCATCTGTATTATTGTGAATGACCCAAATATAATTGTCTTTTAAGGCAGGCACAGCACAAATATGAAACATTTTTTCTCCTAAATCACTGATAAGCATACCAATAATCCAGCCCAATGGCAGACGTTGGCAAGCGGCTTGGGGGCGTGATGACATCATGCTGATACATGACATTGGTTGTTCTTTGACCACCAAAAGGAATGATATACACACCTGCCAACAGCAAACGGTCAAGCACCCGAGCATATCGCACCATCTCATCACGGCTTTTGGCATGAATGAGCCGTTCAATCACCTCATCTACCGCTTGGCTTTGTATGCCGATGGTGTTGGCATTGCCTTGCTCGGTGGCAGACTTTGACCCCCACAGATAGACTTGCTCCGCTCCCACGCTGTTGGCTTGCATAAAGCTATCTATCATCATGTCATAGTCAAATGCTCTTTTTTTGGTCAAAAATCCAGCATTATCCAATCGCCGAAACTTCACCGTCATGCCCAGTTTTTGTAAATTTTGCACATACATGGTTAATAATGCGTCATGTTTATCATCACCAAGCAATATCTCAAAACTGACAAGCTGACCATCTTTGGTCAATTTGCCATCATGATATACAAATCCTGCTGACAATAATAGTTCACGAGCCTTGATAAGATTGGGGCGGTTATGCCCTGCCCCATCGCTCACAGGCAACGGCAAGATACCATCTAGGGCAGATTTTTCATCATCATGCAAAGGCAAAGTTGCCAGTATCTCCCACTCATCAAAGGCGGGTTTACCCACCGCCATCAAGGACGACCCATAAAAAAAACTCGTCAAGCGTTCGTACTGACCATAATAAAGTTTGTCATTTGCCCATTGCCAATCAAATGCCAACAACAAAGCCTGACGCACCCTTTTGTCGGCAAATAACGGACGGCGTAGGTTCATGATAAGCCCTTGCATGGTAACAGGATTTTTGTGGGCAATGGCGTGTTTTTTGATGTGTTTAAATGCTTTATCATCAAAATTTGCCCATGATTTGATGTCATTTTCAAAGCGAAAATTAAACTGCCCCGCCAAAAACGCTTCTTTGGCAATCAGCTCATCTTGATAATAAACAAACCGTATCTCATCAAAATTAAACCGCCCCCGATTTGCCATCACGTCCGCTCCCCAGTAATTTGGGTCTTTGACATAACTGACCGACCGTCCCATGTCCACCTTACCCAACCGATACGCTCCACTGCCCATGAGTGGCGTTTGGCTCATCTCATCAAAGCGTGTGTCTATGTCCGCTTTGGCAAATACGGGCATCAGTCCCACGCTCAGGTATAAGTCAGGATTGGCATGCTTGGCAAAATAAAAAATCACCCGCTCATCGTCCAACGCCTGTATCTGGTCAATCCCTGCCAAAAATCCCCGCCAGCTCATCAGCCCTTTGGTTAAAATAGCATCAAATGTTGCCTTAACGTCATGGGCGGTAACGGGCGTGCCGTCCCAAAATCTCGCCTTTGGGTTGATGTGATAGATGACCCAGCTTTTATCGTGTTTATCATAGCTGACGGCATGGGCAAGCTGTGGGTATAGGACGTGGCTGTCGTTTAATGAGCCTGTCATTAGGGTGTCGTATAAATAAAACGTCCCCGTTGCGGGCGTGCCTTTATTAATAAAGGCGTTTAGGCTGTTGAACGTGCCAATCTTTGACATGGCAAGCACCCCACCTTTGGGGGCGTTTGGGTCGGCATATGGCAGGTGCGTGGCGTTGGCGTGCAAGGCGGTGTCTTTGACGGCTATCACGGACGTGGTAATGACGCTTTGTTTGGTCAAATCAGGCAATGCTCTGGGCGTATCAGACACCACCCTTTGACCATCATCGGTTGCAATGACCGCCCCATCATCAGACTGCCCACAGCCCACCAACACAGCCAAAACAAACAAGCCCACCACCTGCCATCGGGAAGTTTTGGCAAGTCGTGGGGCATTCATTAGCCGTGATTTTTTTCAAAATCTTTCATAAAATCGGCAAGCTGTACCACCTGCTCATAGGTTACGGCATTATAAATGCTCGCTCGCATACCACCGACCGCACGATGACCTTTTAGGTTTAACAGCCCTGCGTTTTTGGATTTTTCCAAAAACAGCTTATCTAGCTCACTGCTTGCCAAAGTAAACGGCACATTCATGATGGAGCGATGACGTGGATTGACAGCATTGTCATAAAAGTCAGAACCATCAATGGTCTGATACAGTAGCTTGGCTTTGGCTTGATTGGTCTTAGCGACCGCTTCTATGCCACCATTTGCCAGTAGCCATTCAAACACCAAGCCCGACAGATACCACGCAAAGGTAGATGGCGTGTTTAGCATACTGTCGCTGTCTGCTTGGTTTTTATAATTTAAAATGCCAGGACACCACGCACTTGCCTGCTCCATCAGGTCTTTACGGACGATGACAATGGTTAAGCCAGCAGGTCCAATGTTTTTTTGAGCCCCTGCATAAATCAGCCCAAAATCGCTGACGTTTATCGGCTCGGATA
Source organism: Moraxella sp. (assembly GCA_030530785.1). Lineage (GTDB taxonomy): Bacteria > Pseudomonadota > Gammaproteobacteria > Pseudomonadales > Moraxellaceae > Moraxella. The sequence continues at coordinate 97,825 of JAUMUJ010000002.1, forward strand.
AGATACAAGATGACATATCTGCCACGATGGGGGCATTTACTTTTGGTACATCAAACATCTGCACGCCATGAATGGTTTCATTAGGGCAGTAGTGAAAATAAGACGCACCATCTGTCAGCTCCCACGTGTCAGGTGTGGGTACGTCTTTGCCGTCTCCTTGTGCAACCAAGTTAATCTTGCCCAAGCCCAGCGTTTCATAGCGTTTGGCTTCCTTGTAGGCTTTTTGCGACCATGTGCCAGTATTTAGGTAATCAGCCGTACCACCGTTTAGCAGGTTTAAGGCAACAGCAGAGAACTGCAATGACGCACCGCCTTGCAAAAACAGCACGGCATAATCGTCTGAGATGCCCATGAGCGTGCGTAAATCTTGCTCGGCCTTGCTGGCAATCTCAATATATTCGGCACTTCGGTGGCTAATCTCCATGACAGAAACACCCATGCCACGCCAATCTAATAGCTCGGCTTGGGCTTTTTGTAGAACTTCGGTGGGCATACTGGCAGGACCAGCACAAAAATTGGCAAGACGGTTCATGACATATCCTAACATGACTAAAAGTGATATTTTAGCAGATTTTTTAAAAAAATGGTTTGAAATTTTAGGAGGTAATCATCGCCCACAGCTGTTTTTTTAGCGTAGGATTGGCGTGCATTTGTGATAAAGTAGGCACTTGCTTAAATTGTTGCTCAGTAACCACATCAGGCAATGGCGTCAAGCACGCCACCCCAATGCCATCATCTGCCCCAAGCCCAAATAAAAATCCCCAAAACACCGCATCAGCTGGCAATAAATCATGATGCTCCCGATAGTCGCTGTCGGCATTTATCATCGGATAGTGAGCCTCATGAGCGACATAATTTATCTGCTGACGTATGGCATGATTTGCCAACGCATTTTTTAAAGAATGCCAAATGCTCACCAACTCATCATCAAGCCCCAATATGTCCGCCATCAGCACCCATCTGCCATAACGTATGCCTTGCAGATAAAAACGCACGCCCACTTTGAGAGTGGGTGGTGGCTCATCAGGCAAAGGCGGTGTGATGACGGCAGGTTGTACGATTGGCACATCGTGCGTGTGGGTGTCTTGCTCTATGATTTTTGGCACGACAGGCAAAGGTGGGGGGCGTGGCGGTGGATTTGCCGTGTCTTGTGGTGGGGTTTGATTTGTCCGACTGGGTTTGTGGCGGGTGATGAGATGATGAAGTCTAGGATTACTAAACCCATCAGGCACGGTGGGGATTTTTTGGGTGTGGCACACCCGACCCGCCCACAAACCAACGCCCAAGCGAGCCAAAATATGCCGAGACTGGATAGTTACGTCATTCATACGCCAATTTTACCAAAAATCCCATGATTTACCAATCCTACCCAAATTTTAACTTGGTATTTGTAATGAACAATGAGAAAAATCGCACGTTGTGAGTTTTTTATCAAGCAAGTTTTGACACAGAAAAACAATCTGGTCACTTAATTTTAAAAAATTTACCTGATTAAGTGGTCGGACAGCCATTTTTTATGCAAAAATGGATTGAAATTGTTAGGCTTTTATCATGTTTTACAAAAATGCCATCAATGTTAAGCACACTCCAATATGACCACTCATTAACATTGTTAAACACAAAAAAACAAATGCCGACATTCAACAAAACGCACCATCTTAATCACCCATGCGTTTAATTCTAAGAGCATTTAGCACCACCACAAGGCTAGACAGGCTCATGCCAATGGCAGCAAGCCAAGGCGGTACATAGCCAAGTCCTGCTGGGATAAGCACGAGCGAATTATAAATCAATGCCCATCTTAGGTTTTGGCGGATAATCTTACGAGTGCTTTTGGCAAGCTGTATCGCCGTGCCGACCGCCATCAGGCGACCACCAAGCAATACCCCATCAGACGACACCTGTGCCAAATCTGCCGAGCCTGCCATTGCCACCGAGACATTTGCCTTTGCCAACACGGGTGCGTCATTGATGCCATCACCCACCATCAAAACGGTATGACCATCGTTTTGTAAAGCATTGATATGGCTGACTTTATCTTGGGGGCTAAGCCCATGATAAGCACGTTCTATGCCCAGATGTTTGGCGACCTGTAAGGCGTTATCGCTTGGGTCACCTGTCAGCATGATGGGTGTGATATTTCGCTGTTTTAGTTTATCTATCAAAGATTTGGCATCTGTACGCACCACATCATTAAAATACAGCCTTGCCACCATCTGATAACCATCGTCTGCCAAAACTGACAATGCCACTGACGTGTTGGCACGGTGTTTGGCTAAGTTTTGGGTAAATTCATCAGGCATGGTCTTGCCGTCCATCACAAAGCCATCATGACCGATACGATACAGCTTACCATCAATCCGCCCTGCCACCCCGCCTGCGGTATGGTGCGTGATGTCGTGCGCCTTTGGCAAGTGCAACCCATGAGCCGATGTCAAAATCGCCCGTGCCACAGGGTGTTTTGAGCCAATCTCTAACGCCCCTGCAATTTTTAGCACGTCCGTATCATCAAGATGACTGTCTATGCCCATCAAGTTCGCCTGCCCCACCGTGAGCGTGCCTGTTTTATCAAATGCCACAACATCCACATCCGATAAAGTCTGTATGGTATGCCCTCGTGTCGCCAAAAACCCAAACTGAGCCAAGCGATTGGTCGCCATCGTCAAGGCAATCGGCGTGGCAAGACTTAATGCACACGGACAAGTCGCCACCAGTACCGCCACTGTCGCCCATAAAGCCTGAGTCTTATCCACAAACAGCCATGCCACAAACACCAGCACCGACAATACCAACACCCGAGCCACAAAGTAGCGAGCCATCTTATCAGCGTCTTTGGCGATTTGGGGTTTTTCACTCATTGCACGATTCATCAGGCGGTCTATGAGTGCCATTTGACTGTCATTCATCTGGTGCGTGATGAGCATGATAAAAGGCTGTGCGTCATTTTGTGAGCCACCCACAAGTACATCACCCCATGATTTGACAATCAAATCGCTCTCGCCTGTCAATAGGCTTTGTGATACCGTTGCCGATGATGACAGTAGCACGCCATCACAGATTATCTCTTGACCTGCTTCTACAAAAATCACATCACCAACCTGTAAGGATTGGGCGATGACTTTATCGGTGTTTGGCGTGCTAAAATTTTGACCATCTTGCCATGCTTTTAAGACAGCTAAATCCACCACCCCATCAGCTCCCACCAATGTCGGGACGCTGTCAAATTTTGACACCAAAACAGGCTCTATCACCACCAAATCAGACGCAAGATTTGATGCTTTTAGCCGTGCATTTTGTTCTATATATCTGCCCGCCAATAAAAAAAAGATAAACATACCTACCGAATCAAAATACGTCTCCCCCGACCCTGTCATCGTGGCATAGACGCTGGCAGTAAAGGTCGTAATAAGAGCGATGGAGACAGGCACGTCCATGTTTACCTGCCGAGCCTTAATGGCATGATAGGCGGATAAAAAAAACGGCACGCCCGAATAAAAAATCACAGGAACGGTAACAAACAGTGCCACATAACGCAAAAAATCCCGATGTTCTTCTGCCATGCCCGAATACGCCCCAAAATACAGCCCGATAGAAAACATCATCGCCTGCATTGCCCCAAGTGCCGACACGCCAAGTCGTATGAGCATTTGTTTGTTTTGGCGAGCAAGCAGAGCCTCGTGGGTGTCTTGACGATATGGGCGAGCATCATAACCCACCGAATGCACCGCTCTTAAAATGTCGCTGATGTTACATTTATCATCACGCCAATTTACTCGCATACGTTGTTGGGTAAGATTTACCTGACAAGACTGCACCCCATCTATGGCAGACAGGCGTTTTTCTATGAGCCAAGTACACGCCGTACACCTTAGGTTCATGACCGAAAGCTCCGCCGTACTGCCCCCATCTTCGGCATAGACAAACTGCTCTTTAATGTCGTCATGGTCATAGGCATTAAAATTCATGCCATCAGGCAGGCTTGCCGTTGGACTAATCTCACGCCTGTCCAGATAATACTGTTCAAGCCCCATCTCCACGATACTTTGGCTGGCAAGCTGACAGCCCAAACAGCACATCGGACGCTGTTCGTCAAAAATCATGGTAAAAAACGGTTCTTTGGGCAATGTCTCTCCACAATGAAAACACGCCCCATCAGGGGGTAATACCAAAGAATGCTTCATCTGGTCGGTGGTGGCTTGGGTCATGATGGCAATCGTACAAAATGATTATTATAACAAACTTTTACCCGTCTGACACAAAATGACCGTCTTTTGTCATAAAACTGATTTTTTCATCATTTTTTCACTTGCAAAAAAACAACGATTGGGCGACAATCACTCCATTTTTATCATAAAAGGTCATATCATGCCCGCTTTCACTCCCATCTGCATAAAAAAACAACAAGGTTTTATGGTGGTTGGCTTTATCCTATTAGTGGCACTCATCGCTTTGATTGTTTTTGTGGCGATGTACAGTTATCAGCTCAATGATGAGATTGTGGATAAATTTGAAAACCGCCGTTGGGACATACCCGCCACCGTCTATTCTCGCCCACTTGTGTTAAATCAAGACAGTCCCGTCAAACCCGCTGAGCTTGAAACATGGCTACGCCTGTTGCACTACGACAAAGGCTCAACAGACAAAACGGGCAGTTATACCATCAGTGGCAATACTTACACCATACATACACGGGGTTTTGATTATGGAGACAGCGACACCGACCCCACCCAACTGATCAAAATCAGCTTTGATGATGGCAAACTTGTCCGCCTACAAAGCACTCAACCCACCGCCACAGGTCAAGTTCGCCTTGAACCTGTCAATATCGGGGGCATTTATCCTGAAAATAACGAGGACAGAGTACTGCTCACCAAAGACAACATACCCCAAGTCTTAACAGATGCACTCATCGCCACCGAAGACCGTGATTTTTATGAACATATTGGCATATCGTTTCGGGGGACGGCTCGGGCGTTGGTCTCTAATCTGACAGGTGGAGCAAGACAAGGTGGCTCTACCATCACCCAACAACTCATCAAAAACTTCTATCTGACCTCAGAACGTAGCCTAAAACGCAAAGCCAACGAGGCCATCATGGCAATCCTTTTGGAGCGTCATTATGCCAAAGATGACATTTTAGTGGCGTACATGAATGAGATAAACTTAGGACAAAACGGTAACCGCTCGGTCAATGGTTTTGGCATTGCCTCTGAATTTTATTTTAACAAACCCCTATCAGAGTTACGTCTTGACCAATACGCTCTGCTGGTCGGCATCGCCAAAGGTTCAAGCTACTATAACCCAAGACGACACCCTGAGCGTGCCAAAAATCGCCGAGACACCGTGCTACATAATATGTTGGTCATGGGCAAGATTACCCAAGACGAACACGACCAAGCCATCAGTTATCCGCTAAGCGTGGTAGAAAAACCTGCCATCGCCAAAAGTCGCTTCCCTGACTTCTTAGATGCAGTACAAAGAGAACTAAAACAGTATTACAAAGAAAAAGATCTGCGAAGTGCTGGCTTAAAAATCATCTCAACCCTTGATCCCATCGCCCAAAGCCACGCCGAACGCACCATGAGTGGTCAGCTTAGTAAACTTGGCGGTAAAAAAGGCAATCTACAAGGGGCGTTGGTCAGTGCTGACCCAAAAACAGGACAACTCATCGCCATCGTAGGCGGTGGAGGCGACTTTACGGGCTTTAACCGTGCCATAGATGCAAAACGCCAAGTCGGTTCACTGCTAAAACCTGTCATCTATCTGACCGCCTTACAGTCAGGCCAATACAATCTTGCCAGCTCCGTTAAAGACGAACCTGTCAGCTACCCATCGGGCGGTAAAGACTGGATACCACAAAACTATAATCGCAAAAGCTATGGCGATGTTCCACTCATCACCGCCCTTGCCAACTCTTATAACCAATCAGCGGTTAATGTCGGCATGGAATTTGGACTAAATACCTTTCAACGGCAAATGCACCAATTTGGCATCAATGGCAATTTTTCAAGCTATCCTGCCGCCTTGCTTGGGGCGACAGAGCTGTCCCCCATGCAGATGCTCGGTCTGTACCAAGTCTTTGCATCAGGTGGTCAGCACGCCCCCATTCACACCATCTTACAAGTGGTCAGTGAAAAAGGCAAACTGCTACAACGTGCTGGCGACAATCTGGGCATAACAGCTCGCTTTAAAAGCGAACATATGTACTTAATTAACTTTGCCATGCAACAAGTCATCAAAAACGGCACTGCCAAATCCGCTCTGTCTCTTGGCGAAAATCTAAACTTGGCGGGCAAAACAGGCACCACCAACGACACCAAAGACTCATGGTTTGCAGGGTTTAGTGGCAATTATGTCTCGGTGGTATGGGTCGGTCGTGATGACAACAAACCCATCGGACTGACAGGTGGCACAGGAGCATTACCCATCTGGAATGCCTACATGAAAGGCTTGACACTCACGCCCGTAAACTTCGCTCAGCCTGATGGCACACAATGGCTATGGCTAGAAAACGGTACAGGAAAGCTCAGTGCTGAACACTGTGCTGGTGCAGTATATGTGCCTGTTTTGACAGAGTTTTTACCCACCCAAAAAAGCGACTGTATCGGTGGTATGCCCCCATCTGAACCCAAGCCCACACCAAAACCCACTCCTACTCCCGCCTTTGTGCCAAATGATGAACCATCCGTTTCGGACACTGAACTTGAAAGAATGCGTGCCATCATCAATGATACACCCCATGACGATGAAAGCACCATCAGCTATGGCAACGCCGATTTTAATCAAAACAGCCATGCCGAATTTTAGCCACACAAGCCCACTGATGGTGGGTTTTTGTTTTATCAATTCCCATTTGTTTGATAAAATGGTAAAATAATTACCTTTACTCCATTTAGCCAATCGCCAAAGGAACACACATTATGCCACAATACCGCTCAAAAACTTCCACACAAGGTCGCAACATGGCAGGGGCAAGAGCCTTATGGCGTGCCACAGGCATGACGGACGATGATTTTAATAAGCCAATCATTGCCATCGCTAATTCATTTACCCAGTTTGTGCCAGGACACGTTCATCTAAAAGACATGGGGCAACTGGTTGCTCGTGAGATTGAAAAAGCAGGGGGCGTTGCCAAAGAGTTTAACACCATTGCTGTTGATGATGGCATTGCGATGGGGCATGGCGGTATGCTGTACAGCTTGCCCAGCCGTGATCTGATTGCTGACAGCGTAGAATACATGGTAAACGCCCACTGTGCGGATGCTTTGGTGTGCATCTCAAACTGCGACAAAATCACCCCTGGTATGCTCATGGCAAGTTTACGCCTAAATATCCCCACCATCTTTGTCTCGGGTGGCCCGATGGAAGCAGGCAAGGTGCTGGCAGGCGACATTCAAGAAGGACACACGACCCATGAGACCGTTACCGATGAGACGGGCAAAAAGATACGAAAACTTGACCTAGTGGATGCCATGATTGACGCAGCAGATGACCTAATCGGCGATGATGATGTGGCAAACGTGGAACGTTCTGCTTGCCCAACTTGTGGCTCATGCTCAGGTATGTTTACCGCCAACTCCATGAACTGCCTAACCGAAGCGTTGGGCTTGTCGTTACCTGGCAACGGCTCGCTACTTGCCACGCACGCCAAGCGTAAAGAGCTATTCTTAGAAGCAGGTCGGCTAATTGTAGAGCTTGCTAAACGCCATTATGAACAAGATGATTATTCGGTGTTGCCACGCTCTATCGCCACCAAAGACGCATTTTTAAACGCCATGAGTCTTGACATTGCGATGGGTGGTAGCACCAACACCATTTTGCACCTGCTCGCCAGCGCCAATGAAGCGGGCGTGGACTTTAAAATGGCGGACATTGACCGCCTATCTCGCCAAGTACCTTGCCTATCCAAAGTCGCTCCCGCCACCCAAAAATACCACATGGAAGACGTGCACCGTGCAGGGGGTGTGATGGGGATTTTGGCGGAGCTTGACCGTGCAGGACTGTTAAAAACCGATGTGCCAACCGTGCATTCGCCCACCCTAAAAGATGCTCTTAACAAATGGGACGTGATGAACCCCGGTAACCAAACCGCCCGAGAGCTGTACATCGCCGCCCCTGCTGGCGTACGCACCACCCAAGCATTTAGCCAAAACAAAGTCTGGGGCAACCTTGATTTGAACCGTGAATCGGGTTGTATCCGCTCCAAAGAGTTTGCGTACAGTCAAGACGGCGGACTTGCTGTGCTGTTTGGTAACATTGCCGAGCGTGGCTGTGTGGTCAAAACCGCAGGCGTGGACGAGAGTATCCTAACCTTTACAGGGCGTGCCCGTGTGTTTGAAAGCCAAGAAAGTGCGGTGGAGGCGATTTTGGCGGATAAAATTGTGGCAGGCGACATCGTCATTATCCGTTATGAAGGTCCAAAAGGCGGACCAGGTATGCAAGAAATGCTCTACCCCACAAGCTACCTAAAATCCAAAGGTCTGGGCAAGGCGTGTGCGTTGCTCACAGACGGTAGATTTAGCGGTGGCACATCGGGACTGTCAATCGGACATGCCAGCCCAGAAGCTGCCGAAGGTGGTGCGATTGGACTTGTAGAAGAATTTGACATCATCAACATTGACATTCCCAATCGTACCATTCATCTGAATGTGTCAGACGATGAACTTGCCAAACGCCGTACTACCATGAACGAGCGTGGCAAACAAGCGTGGAAACCTGTAAATCGTGAACGCCACATCTCCCAAGCACTGCGAGCCTATGCAGTAATGGCAACCAGTGCTGACACAGGGGCGGTGAGAGATGTAAGCCAAGTTGAATAAAAGTGGGCGATTGATTAAAATAAGGGAGCGATTGTTCCCTTATTTTTATTTGGCTTATATTTAATTAAGGATATGTGATGAAACACAAGCTCATGCTCCAAAAAATCTGCCATACTGATGAACTCTCACGCATAGACACCAATTTATTTAAAGATGATAAGGCATTATTATCCACTTTGATTGATGATAACATCTGTATGGTACTGGATTATAAATACGAAAACCCAAAAGACGTGGCGGAATTTATCAAACATCGTTTATATCAATTATCCTTAAAAGAGATTGATTTGTCATTTGAACATTTAGAAAATGATTTTGAACAATCAGATGATGATGGTTTTATAGAATTTATGCTGTCTGATTTTAATAAACAAATCAAAAAATCAGGGGCGAACATTGTATTATTAGAAAGCCATTCTGATAGCTATTTATTATTTATTACTGCTAAAAAGCACAGCAAAAATTTAACCAAAATCAAATCAGATTTTTGGCAATTTTATGAGCTGAATAATAAACCCAACGCCAAACTTTATACCATTTATTGCCCAAATTGCGATAATATGAATGTTTGGCAGTTGGCATTTGATGAAGCCACGCCCGATAATGAAGTGTGTGATAGCTGTCATACACCATTATGGGGTGATAAGGGCAATCCATGTCAAGGCGTTAATGTGGAAATTAATGACGTTTATTTGTCGGATTATAATTAAATGCTAAAAGGCTTTTTATTATTCCTTTACGCCATTATCAAAACCATAGGGTTAATTATCCTATGGTTTGTTTTAATAGGTGTGATTTCTCATGGTATCAGCGAATTAAACACAGAGCATTATCAGCCCAATGATGCGCCCCATGATAGATTTATGATAATCGCCACAGATACCGATAATGGCTATTATCGCCAAACTTGGCAAGAATATCAAACCAATCCCAAACCACCATTAACCACACTTGATACCGATTGCATGGACAGTTGTTTAACAAGATTAGACAATGGTAATTATTTATATATCAATGACAGCCCCATGTATATGAGCCATTCTGAATATCAGATTAAGAATGATAAAATTATCCCCATATCTTTTAAAACCTATCATCTTGGGCATATATTTATCGGCATGATTGGGGCGTTTATTATTATGGGATTTTTAAAATATCTGCTTAGAATTTTTCAAATAAGAAAAGACAAACAGGCGATGATAAGTTATCATAAAAAATCAGCCAAAAATTTACTTATTGTTTGCACCATCTTAGGTATATTTTGGGCGGTGATTTATTTGACAAGATGACACTCAAAACCATCATGTTTTATGTTATACTATCAAAAACCCACCGCAAGGACAACTATGACAGCCCCCGTATTTGCCCACCCCTACAAAGTCTATATCAACCACACCGATGCAGGCGGTATCGTCTATCATGCCAACCACCTAACCTTTTTTGAAAACTGTCGCCGAGACTGGCTGACATCGCTTGGGTTTGATGGCTATTTTTTTGACACAGATGGCATGGCAACTGGCACAGACAGGCACACAGGCAAAGTGCATTTTGTGGTGAGCCGTGCCGATTTGACTTATAAATTACCGCTATTGATTGATGATGTACTGGTCGTAACCATCACGGACGCGGTCAAAAAATCCGCCAGTCTCATTTTGACCCAACACATTTACCGAAATGATGATGATTTTAAAAAAGGCAAAATCGCCACCACAGGCGTGATAACCCTTGCCTGCGTGATGAACGGCGAGCGAGGCATTCGTCCATGTCGCCTACCCATGGCATTTGTCTCATGACCGCCCTACCCCTACTGACCACCACCGCCCTATCCTACCATGCCCAAGACCGCACTTTATTAGACAACGTGTCTTTTACCCTACATCGTGGTCAAAAAGTCACCTTGGTAGGTCGGTCTGGTTCTGGTAAATCAGTATTATTGCAAGCTCTGGCTGATTTATTACCATTAGATAATGCGGTTGCTGATAGTATTATGTTAAATAAAACGCCCATTTGCCAAATTCCCCCGCAAGACTACCGCTCCATCGTTGCCCTATTTCATCAAATACCCAGCCTATCGGACGGCACGGTGCTTGACAATCTGACTGCCCCATTTGATTTTAAATACCATCAAAATAAATCTTTTGATAAAGATTGGCATTTAAAAAAACTAGCCATGCTCGGTAAACATGACAATTTTATCAATCAGTCAATCCATGAGCTGTCAGGGGGCGAACGCCAAATCGTGAGCTTTTTGCGGACACTACAATTTAACCCCGCCATTGCCCTATTTGATGAAACCACGTCCGCCCTTGATGATGAAACGGCAAATCTACTGATAAAACTTGTGTTAGATTGGCATGATGAACATAAAGCCTTGATTTGGGTTACACATACTGTGAGCGAACAGCAGGCGTTGGGGGCAGATTTGTGGTGTATGGATAATGGCGTTTTGACAGTGTGATTGGCAACAGACAAGATTTTTGGGCAAATGTGATGTGCCTATCCCACACCCAAATCATAAAACTTCATTTTAAATCACAATCTATTTATCATGACAATCACACTTACCCTTACCGACATCGCCTTAGCCAGCACCCTACTGCTCATCACAATGGGCGTGTCGGCATATCTACGGCTTGGCTTGACAGGCACGCTCATCATGGCAGGGGTGCGAACGGTCGTGCAATTGTCCATGATTGGGCTGATTTTGGCATGGGTATTCGCTCGTGAGAGTGCGTGGCAAGTGCTTGCGATTTTGACCGTGATGACGCTCATCGCAAGCATCTCGGCAAAAGGTCGGGTCAAACGCCCCTACAAGGGCTTATTGTCTGATAGCATGATATCATTGTCGATTGCCACAAGCGTGGTTACACTCATCGCCATGATGTTGATTTTAAAGGTGTCGCCTTGGTATCGCCCCCAGTATGTCATACCGATTTTAGGGCTGATTTTAGGCAATTCTTTGACCGCCATATCCTTAACCACCAACGAACTTGTGAACGCCATGCACGACAAACAAACCCTGATTAAATCTCGCCTGTCGCTGTCGGCTACCCCCTTTGAATCGGTGCATGAGCTTATCAAATCGGCGGTGCTAAATGGCTTAACCCCGACCATTAACTCCATGATGGTGGTGGGCTTGGTCAGTCTACCGGGTATGATGACAGGGCAAATACTGGCAGGAGCTGACCCCACACAAGCAGTACGTTATCAGATTGTTACCATGTTTTTTATCTGTGCAGGCAGTACGCTGTCGTGTACGCTGTCGGCGGTGCTGGTGGTTCGGCGGTTTTTTGATGAGCGGGGGCGGTTTATTATCGCAAAATAACATCTACATAATTCTTGGATAAGGTTTATTTTTAGCCATTAAATAATAAAAATTCAATAAGCCATCTAAAACAAACGCTGATGATGTTAATTGCAAAATGTCAATTTTTAACTCATCTTGGTTATTTAATTTTATGATAAAATAATTGTTGGCATTCCAATTTACCTCTTTATCCTTTAAATAATATATATCATCAATATCTAACCAAGAGAAATACATATGATTTAAGCCATCAAAATAATCAATGCCATTTTTTGAAATGTCCATATATTTTGGTAATGGGCTATTTTTTAAATAATTTAATTGCTTTTGAGTATTTCTTAAAAAACCCACCACCAATATTACAGGAACTAAAACCCTGACCAAATCAGCCATCATGCCACTGATTGTTGGGTTATGATTATCTAAAATAATTTTAATCATAACTCCCATCAATATGATTAAAATACCCCAATAAAATAGCAGTAAAGATTTATGGTATCTTTTGTTTTTAAATATAAAATCAATCCTAAAACCCTGTAATTCGTCTTGGGATTTGGCTTGGTAGTTATGGTTAAAAATGGGATTATTTTTTGTCAATTTGTCTTTTTTTCTTAACTGATGACTATAATGTAGTAAACCATAAAACACTGCACATAGCAATGCCACCAAAAAAACAGTAAATACCACACTTCACCTCAATTAAATACAAAAAAGAACGAAATCCGCTCTTTATTGTATCAGGTTGTTTTATAAAAACTTCGTAATCAACCTTAACGGCAAATACTTCATACCCAGCCCAATCGGTAGCCACGGCCACGCAGGGACATAGGCTTCATCTACTTTGGCTTCAATGGCTTTGACAATCACGTCCGCCCCTTCGTCTTCTTCCACTTCAAAGGGTAAGTATTTTGCCCCGATGTTTAGGTCGGTACGCACATAACCGGGGTAGATGGTGGACACCGTAATCGGCAGTTTTTCGCTAATGGTGTCAGCCCGTATCCCTTCGGCAAGACTTGCCAAACCTGCTTTGGCGGCGGCGTAGGTGGTCAGGTGTCGTGGCAGTCCACGCACCGCAGACATACTGGATATGACCACCAGATGACCGCTATTTTGACGGCGGAATATTTGCATGGCGGACTCGCATTGGGCAAGGGCAGAGATAAAGTTGGTCTCGGCGGTGGCACGATTTATCGCAAATCGCCCATGCCCGATGACACGACTGTCGCCCACGCCTGCATTTACGATGATTTTATCCAGTATGCCACCGTCATTTTCTATGTCTTTGACAAAGTCTTCAAACACGGTAAACACATCATCATACACCGTAACGTCCAGCGTACGCACATAGACTTTAATACCAAATTCCTTTTCAAGCTCAGCTTTTAGGTTCTCCAAGCGGTCAAGTCGTCTGGCACAAATCGCCAAATCATAACCCAAAAAGGCAAATTTGCGAGCCATCATCGCCCCAAGCCCTGAGCTTGCCCCCGTAATCAGCACCGTTTTGCCCTGACCTGTCCCACGAATGTCATTTAAATCTTTGATTTTATTAAATCTATTGGCAATCACTCGCCCAAATTTATCGGCTTTGGCAAACAATGCTTCTAATCTTTTCATACAAACACAAACCTAAAATAGCGGAAAAATAACCCGCTATTTTACCCTAAGTCAATATAAATTTCTAGCAAAAGCCGTTAAGGGCGTTGATATTTGGTCAGTTGTTCGCCCAATGATGACACCATTTGTCCGACCGCCTGCCCAGCTTTTACCCCTAACTGCTCGGACAATCCTAACTTTTCTGCCAAAGTCGGCTTGGTGCGGGTGTGCAAGACAAACACATCATGCTCTTGCATGAGTGTCAAAACATACGCATCAGACGTGCCAATCTCATCAACAAGCCCCAAATCCAAAGCATCCTGCCCAAACCAAATCTCACCTGTGGCAATCTTATCCACATCTAGGCTTGGACGGTGCGTTTTGACAAAGTTTTTAAATAACTCATGAATGCGGTCAATGTCGGCTTGGTGTTTGGCGCGGTCGTGGTCGTCATTTTCGCCAAACATGGTAACGGTACGCTTGTACTCGCCTGCGGTAAACATCTCATAGCCGATGTTGTGCTTTTTTAGAAGTTCGTGAAAATTAGGAAGTTGGCTCACCACACCCACCGAGCCGATGACCGCAAAATCGCTGGCAATAATCTTATCTGCCACACACGCCATCATATAGCCACCGCTTGCTGAGATTTTATCCACACAAACGGTTAAAGTCAGCCCCGCTTCTTTTAGACGAGCCAGTTGTGAGCTTGCCAAACCATAAGCATTGACCTGACCGCCACCGCTCTCCAAGCGTACCACCACTTCATCGCCCGCTTTTGCCGAGCTGATAATCACGCTAATCTCTTCACGCAGATGAGCGACCGCAGACGCTTTGATGTCGCCATCAAAGTCCAGCACAAAAACATTTTTATCGGCTTTTTTGTCTTGGGTTTTTGCTTTGGCTTTTTTATAAAATCTACCCAACAGACCACACTTTTTGTCGTCTTTTTGGCTGTTTTTAAGAGCATCTTTTAACTGCTCTTGACGCTTGTCTTTGAGTTTATTTAGATGAATGATGGATAATTCGGTCGGTTTTTTTGATGAATGAAATAACATGGACATACCTTTTTGATTTAACATTGCCACCTAAATAAGGATTGATGGCGTTTTTTTAAAGTGGTGCTATTTATCTTTTGCTTCGTGTTTGAGACCGATGCCCCGCAGTCGCCCTTGTGCATCTATATCCCTGACCACCAATGACCAATTTTCATTCAAATACACCTTATCGCCCTTGACAGGTTCGGCACTAAAATGCTCGTCCATGTATTCGGCGATGGTTTTATGTTTGATGTCAGTCAAGGTGTCTAACAGCTCTTTGTCCACCGCCACCAGCTTATTTGGCTGAAAGACTTTTAGGGTGTCTAAGGCACTGACCACAGTGGGGATTTGTTTTGCCATAAACTGGCTGGGTCTTGCAAAGGGATTAGCCAACCCCTCAAAAGGCAAATCACCAATCCTGACGTGAGGCGACAGTAACCAATCGCCATAAAACTCGCTGTTTTTTTGGTATAAGGTGGCGGCATTATTAAAGACGGTGGCGATTTTTCGGGCATATTCATCAGCACAATCATCAGGCAAGGCATACCACACCACATCGTCCACCTGCAACGTGGTGTCCGCTTTAATGCTCAATAGGCGTTTATTACGTACCAGTGCAAACACCATCAGTTTATCTACATTGACTTGATTTGAAATGTTGGTTGGGTGTCGCCCGATGGCAAACGCTCCTTGCTTTACTTCAAATTCATACAGCGTGATGTTAGCACGGTCGCCCACCCAAATTTCATGCTCTGCCTTAGGCTCTTTATCGGTAGGTAACCACACCTTAAACCACCTTGACATCATAGGAATGGTCGCTCCTTGGAACAGTAGCGATAAAATTACTACCCCAAAGATGATATTAAATGCTAAAAATGCCCCGTCCACCCCACTCATAATCGGCAAAATGGCAAGCGTAATCGGCACAGCCCCACGCAATCCCACCCACGAAATAAAGCCAATCTCACGCTCTTTAAAGCCAAACAGCGATAAACTTGACCAAACAGCAAGCGGGCGAGAGACAAACAATAAAAATAAAAACACATACAAAGAATAATGCCATACTTCCCATAGGTGTGATGGCGTTACCAGTAGCCCCAGCACCAAAAACAGCACCGCTTGCGACAACCACGCAAAACTGTCCATCACCCGAAGAACGTGTTCGGTGGCACGCACTTTGGTGTTACCGATAACCACACCCGCCAGATAAATCGCCAAAAACCCCGACCCGCCCAACAGGTTTGTCGCCCCAAACACCGCAAGACCTGCCGACAAAATCAAAATGGCGTACATACCCTCTGCCAAATGCACTTTGGGGAGCAGTCGTGATAAGGCAAACCCTGCCAACAGCCCAAGCACCAGCCCCACGCCAATTTGTTGCAAAAGCATACTCATGATACTGACCATACCATGACTGGCAGGGTCAAGATTTAAGGCAATCATCACCGTAACGAGCAAAATCGCCATCGGATCGTTTGCCCCCGATTCTATCTCTAAGGTGGCTTGTACACGGTCGTTTAATTTTACCCCACCATTTCGTAAAAGACTAAACACAGCCGCCGCATCGGTTGAACCCACAATCGCCGACATGAGTAGCCCAAGTCGCCAATCAACCCCAATCAGCCAAGACGCAAACAACCCAAGCATGAGTACCGTTGCCACCACACCCCAGCTTGCCAGCACAATGGCAGGTTTTAGCCCCACCCGAAAGGATTTTAAGGCGGTACGAAGCCCGCCATCTAGCAAAATGCACGCCAATGCCGCCTGACCGATAAAGTTTGCCAATTCATAATTTTCAAACCTAATGCCCAAAATTCCTTCTTCGCCAGCGAGCATTCCCACACCCAAAAAGAACAACAAGAGTGGCACACCAAGCCTTGCTGAGATGGTACTGGTCATGATACTGGCAAAAATCAGCACCGACCCCACCAGATAGATGATGTTTAATGTGTCCAAATTTATCCCCCTTAAATTCACTAAGAGTAGCAAGTCCATCACAAAAAGTCAATCCAACATTTTACCCAAAAAACTAAAAATTTTTACAATCAGACTTGCACGCCACGCAATTTACAGGCATAATGTAGCGTTTATATTTTTTTATAAGGTAAATTTATGGCTATGCGTACAGAATATTGCGGTAGTGTTACCGAAAGCTACATTGACCAAACCATTACCGTCGTCGGTTGGGTGCACCGCCGTAGAGACCACGGGGGCGTAATTTTCTTAGATTTGCGAGACCGAGACGGACTTTTGCAAGTCGTCATTGACCCCGATACGCCAGAAGCCTTTGCCACTGCTGACAAGGCACGCTCTGAATATGTGCTAAAAATCACAGGACGAGTTCGCAGACGCTATGAAGGCACTGAAAATAACAACATGAAAAGTGGTCAAATTGAACTTCTTGCCAAAGAGATAGACACCCTTGCCACCAGCGAAACCCCACCATTTCAGCTCAATGATGAGTTTACTAATGTCTCAGAAGAGCTACGCCTAAAATACCGCTTTTTAGACATTCGCCGTCCAGAGATGTTAGAACGTCTGCGTTTTCGCTCAAAGGTTACAAGCCTGATTCGCAACTACCTAGACGAGCATGGTTTTTTGGACGTAGAAACCCCCATCTTAACCCGTGCCACCCCAGAAGGAGCAAGGGATTATCTGGTGCCAAGCCGTGTGTCTAATGGCGAATTTTATGCCCTACCTCAGTCGCCACAGCTATTTAAGCAATTGCTGATGGTGGGTGGTATTGACCGTTATTATCAAATCGCCAAATGCTTTCGTGATGAAGATTTGCGTGCCGACCGCCAGCCTGAATTTACCCAAATTGACATTGAGACATCATTCCTTGATGATAACGACATCATGGACTTGATGGAAGGCATGACGGTTAAGCTCTTTGATGAGTTGCTTGGTGTCAAGTTTGACAAATTTATCCGTATGCCGTATAGCGATGCCATGCGTGATTATGGTTCTGACAAGCCTGATTTGCGTATCCCATTGAAACTCGTGGACGTGGCAGACATCATGCAAAACGTGGAGTTTAAAGTATTCTCTGCCCCCGCCCAAGACCCTAAAGGTCGTGTGGTTGCCCTACGCATTCCAAAAGGCGGTCAGATTAGTCGCAAACAGATTGATGACTACACCAAATTTGTCGGCATTTATGGGGCAAAAGGCTTGGCCTATATCAAGGTAAACGACATCTCCAACATCAATAACGGCGTAGATAAAGAAAGCGGACTGCAATCACCCATCATTAAAAACATGACCGATGAAGTTTTGGTGGAGCTGATTGAGCGTACCAATGCCGAAAATGGCGACATCATTTTCTTTGGTGCTGACAAAGCCAAAGTGGTTAATGATGCGATGGGGGCACTCCGTGTTAAAATCGGTCATGATTTAAACCTACTTACATCACAGTGGGCTCCATTATGGGTCGTGGACTTCCCCATGTTTGAAGAGACCGATGACGGCAAATGGACATCGGTTCATCACCCATTCACCAAGCCAAAAGGCACGGTAGATGAGATGAAACACAGCCCAGAGACCGCCCTATCTGTCGCTTATGACATGGTGCTAAATGGCACAGAGATTGGCGGTGGAAGCCTTCGTATCAACACATTGGATATGCAAAAGGCGGTCTTTGAAGCCTTGGGCATCTCAGAAGAAGAAGCCGAAGAGAAATTTAGTTTCCTACTCAACGCCCTAAAATACGGAGCTCCCCCACATGGTGGGTTGGCGTTTGGTCTTGATCGCCTTGTGATGCTAATGACGGGAGCAAGCTCAATCCGTGATGTCATTGCTTTCCCCAAAACCAAGACTGCCGAGTGTCCATTGACCTCCGCCCCTGCCCCTGTGGATAACAAGCAACTGCGTGAGCTTGGCATTCGGGTGCGTGAAAAAGAAAAAGCTGAATAATCATAGACTTGTGATTTATGCTTAATCTCATCAAATTCGTGCCAATGTCTCTTTTGGGGGCATTGGCTCGTGTTGTGTCTTATTTTGCCAAATGGTCAAACGCCAGCATTTATCGGGGCATTTGTACCAATTTAATGATTGTTCGCCCTTTTATGGATAAAGATGAGCGAGAGCGACTTGCCTTTATCGCCCTACAAAACCAACTTACCAGCACCTTACACAGTGCCAAAAGCTGGGCAATGCCCCCCGAGTGGTCAGCCCGCCAAATCGTCAAGGTACATGACGAACACATCTTACAAGCAGGTCTTGCTCACCCCAATGGTATGCTCATCATCGCCCCACACATCGGCACATGGGAGATGATGAATGCCTATGTCAGTCAGCTTGGCAATTTAACCATCATGTACAAGCCATCAGGCAATGCCAAACTGGACGAATTTGTCCTACAAGGTCGCCAAAGACTCTCTGCCACCTTAGTTCCCACAGACGCAAGCGGGGTTAAGGCGATTTTTAGCACCCTAAAAAATGGCGGATTTAGTGTGCTACTTCCCGACCACGTTCCCGACAGACACGGCGGAGAGATTGTGCCATTTTTTGGCATTCCCACCATGACAGGCACACTCGCCCCCAAACTTGCCAGCAAAACTCGTTGTGCATTGGTCGGTTTGGCGTGCATTTATGAGCATGGCGGTTTTCATATTTATTGTTATGATTTAAATGATGAAAATCTGTACAGTAAAGACATCATCACTGCCACCACCGCCCTAAATGACAGCATGCAGATGATGATAAATGAGCATTTCACCCATTATATGTGGGGTTATCGGCGGTTTAAGACCACGCCTTTTGGCGAAAATCCCTACCTTTTACCCTTTGATGATTTGCACACCCAAATAAAATCCTATAAAATAGACAAAAACAAGGAAAATCCATGACTGATAACCGCTACGTCATCTGCATGAAATGGGGTACTAAATATGGAGCAGAATACGTCAATCGCCTATACAACATGGTCAAACGCCACCTAACCCTTGATTTTCAAATGGTGTGCTTGACGGACGACAGTACAGGCATTAACAAAAACATCAAATGCTACCCCATTCCCGAGCTAAACCTACCTGCCAACCTGCCAGAACGTGGCTGGAAAAAGCTCACCACCTTTAAGCCAAAGTTGTACGATTTAAAGGGAACGGCATTATTTTTGGATATTGACATTGTCATTGTGGATAATATTGACTGCTTTTTTACCCATAAAGCCATGCATGATGACAGCGTGATGATTATTCGTGATTGGAAAAAACCGTGGCGAATGGTCGGCAACAGCTCGGTTTATCGCTTTAAGGTTGGACAAAACACTTATCCAAACCTGCTTAGCCATTTTGAACAAAATTTTGAAACAATCAGGTCGGAAGTTCGCCACGAACAGGCATTTTTATCCAATTATCTGCGTGAACATCATCATTTAGAATATTGGGACAGCTCGTGGTGCGTGAGCTTTAAATACCACTGCCTACAAAAAATTCCTATGGCGTATTTTGTGCCACCCAAAAAACCAACTGGGGCAAAAATCATCATCTTTCATGGCGAAATTAACCCACCAGATGCCATCACAGGCGGTGGCGGTAAATGGTATCGTCATGTTTTACCAAGTGATTGGATTAAGGATGCTTGGCGATGAACCAATACCCTTTATCGGTCGTCATGATTGTCAAAAATGAAGCCAAAAATTTGGCAATCAGCCTACCTGCCTTAGATGGCTTAGCAAACGAAATCATCATTTTAGACAGTGGCAGTACTGATAATACCCGTGAAATTGCCGAAAAATACGGAGCAAAATGGCACATCAACACCGATTGGCAAGGCTTTGGTAAACAACGTCAGCTTGCTCAGTCTTATGCCACAGGCGAATGGATACTTGCTCTGGATGCTGATGAAGAAATTACCGATGAACTAAAACAAAGCATCCTGACAGTCATCAAAAATCCCCCTGCCGACACCATCTATGGCATTAAACGCATAGACTGTATTTTTGGGCATGAGATTGATAACAGACTGTGGGCGGTTAAAGCTCATTGGCGACTGTATCCAAAAAAATACAGTTATGACAATAACTTAGTACATGAATCGGTCATACTAAACGGAGCAACGACCGCCACACTTGATGGCTTTATGCGACATCACACAGCAGACACGCCTTTATTTTGGCTAACCAAACGCTTAGAATACGCCAAAGCATGGGCGGACGACAGACACGGACAGGGCAAAAAAGGCAAATTCAGCAAAGTGATGTTAAACCCATTTTGGGCATTTTTTAAACAATATTTTGTGGACGGGCGGTTTTTACAAGGCAAGTATGGGCTGATTTATTCACTGATGTTTGCCCAATACACCTTTAATAAATACGCCATTTTATATGATTTAACTCACAATCAAGCCGAACAGGCATTTTTAACATCGGTAGCACTCGCCAAAAATCTGACCCCCATTGATTTAACAGATAAAAAAAGCACGCTGTCGCTGGTCATGATTTGTAAAAATGAATCCAAGCACCTACAAGCGTGCCTTGATACCGTGCATGATTTGGTAGACGAAATCATCATTTTAGACAGTGGCAGTACCGATAATACCCGTGAAATTGCCGAAAAATACGGAGCAAAATGGCACATCAACACCGATTGGCAAGGTTTTGGTAAACAACGTCAGCTTGCCCAATCCCATGCCACAGGCGACTATGTGCTGGTACTGGATGCTGATGAACGCCTTGACCAAGAACTGCGTCAATCCATCGCTGACGTGCTAAAACAGCCTGTGCAAACCAATAAGGTTTTTGCCATCGCTCGGGTTAATACCTTTTGTGGCGTGGAGGTTCAGCCACGCTCATGGTACACCGACAAGCTCTCTCGGCTCTATGCTCGCACACATTTTAAATATTCAGATTTAGAAGTGCATGAATCGCTTGACCAACAAGGTGTGCCAAGCGACACTTTAAAGGGTTACCTACCCCACATCACCAATGATAATTTGCACCACTTTTTATTTAAAAATGTCCGATATAGCCACGATTGGGCAAAAGAAAAACACAACAAAGGCAAAACAGTAAACATGGTGGGCATATTGGCTCGTTCATGGTTTTCGTTTGTGCGTGAATACATCATTCGTGCTGACTTTATGGGTGGGGCGTATGGTTATATTTTGGCGGTGGCATCTTTGGGCTACACCTTAGACAAATACATCATGCTGTGGCAAATGCACAAGGAAAATCAATGAAAAATTATGTCATCAGCCTAACAACCGCCACCGAACGCCGAGAACACATCAAGGCAGAATTTGACAAACAAAGCATTGATTTTGAGTTTTTTAATGCCGTTACGCCCGATTTAATCAAAAGCACTTGCCAAAAATTAGGCATTGACTTAACACAAAATCAACGCCTATCTGATGGAGAAAAAGCGTGTTTTTTAAGTCATGTGTCATTATGGCAAAAGATGATTGATGAGCATATTGATTATCTTGCCGTATTTGAAGATGACATATACTTGGGCAAAAATGCTGATTTATTTTTAAATCATGATGATTGGCTAAAAGGCATTAAAGCAGACATCATTAAATTGGAAACTTGGCAAGAATTGGTGCATTTACATCAGCACTCTATTGGAATTCATCATCGCCAATTAAAACAATTAAAAAGCACACACGTTGGAGCAGCGGCCTACATCATCAGCCAACATTCTGCAAAACAAGCCATTGATTATCTTAAATCTTTACCCAATGATTATTTATATGCCATTGACCATTTAATTTTTGGGGCATTATTAGATTCACTGACCGTTTACCAAATGTACCCTGCTCTTGCCATTCAAGCTGACCGACAAAGTCCAAACCATCTTATTAGTCAGCTAGAACAAGAACGTAAAAACAACACTTTTATTTATCAAACCCAAGACAGTTTTTTGGTACGTGCCAAAAAACTGTATCAAAGATTACATCGCAGTATCGGCAAACGCACTTTTTATAAAACCGTGCCATTTCAATAACCATCTCATTCATCAATCATGGTTAATCTGGCTTTAATGTTTGCTTTTGAGCGTGGATTGGCGGGATTTAAATTCTCGCCTGACAATACTCGCTCATAGCACTCCAAATAAGCCTTTGACATGGACAGATGGCTAAAATGATTTTTGGCGTGCTCATGGCAAGCCCGCCTATCAAACTTATCAATATTTTTAACCGCTTCGGTCAATACCGCATAACTGTCTGACAATACCCCAATATTCTCTTGACTGATAATGTCTGGCAAAGAACCAAAAGGTGTTGCAAAAACAGGGCAACCCAAATACAAACTCTCAGTAACTGCCAAACCAAATGGTTCATGCCACAATACAGGAAAAATCAATCCCTTAGAATTGGCAATGAGTTTATTTTTGGTGATACCGCCAACCATGCCATGAAATCTTAACTTTGGAGACAGATAACAATAAGGGTTACGGCGAATATTGATGCGATGACCACCCAACACATGAAGTGGAATGTTCGCCCCTTTTGCAATGCGTACTGCACCTTGCAAATTCTTAACTCGCCAAGATGCTTTTGCCAGAAAATGGGTATAATTTTGTGGGTGATTTAAGTTTGGCTCACCATAATCCGCCCAATACAATCCATTATGCACATAACACACTGCATTATTATTTTGGGCGTGCTTTGATGATAAGTAAATGGTGTTAATGGGAAATTCTTTTTCGGTTTCACAGTTACTATGTTCGGTGCATACAAAAGGCTTATGTAACTGACCTTCATAGGGAAAATGAAAATGCACAATGTCTGCCCAATCATCTATCTGCTCATGCAAAGGCTTATTGACATCATAAACTTGCACATAAGGCGAATTATTGACATTTTCTTTTAATAAAAAACGAACATCATGCCCAAGCTCTTTTTGACCTTGATATAATGCCCATAATACCCGTTCTGTGCCACCGTATTTGACAGGTGGTATGGGTAAAAATGTTAATAGCACATGTAAAATTTTCATTGCCTAATCCATCAAATAAAAATCGTAGGGTAAATTTTTTGTTACTGCTGGCTCAATGTCATGCAAACTTTGACCATTTAAAACTTTTTCATAATAATCAAGATATTTTTTACTCATGGTTAAATGATTAAAATTTTCACGAGCGTATTCATGGCAAGTTTTGCGATTAAACTGCCCAACATTCTTTAATATCTCAACCATCTGTGATTTACTTTGGGTACTAATACCCACTTCTTTAATGATTAACTCTGGCAACGAACCGCAATGACTGCCAATCACAGGACAACCAAAATATAAACTTTCTATCATTGCCAACCCAAATGCTTCATAATTAAGCACAGGAAATATTAACGCTTGCGAATGTTTAATCACATGGTTCTTTAATTCTCCACCAAGCATACCATGAAATATCAAATCATTGCCAAAATAAAAATAAGGTTGGTATTTACCATCTTTTCTCCATTTTAAACAATAACGCTTACTGCCAATAATATGGAGTTTTTTATTGGCTTGACGAGCAATATCAATGCTGTCTTTAAGATTTTTATCCTTATATTTGGCATTTGCTAAAAAATGAACATAATCCAAACCTTTATTTAAATTTGGCTCTCCATAATCATTCCAATATAAACCATTATGAACATACGCTTTGCCACCACTGCGTTTAGCGTGTAGCTCTCCTAAAAAAATGGTATTTTTTGGAAAAGTGGCAGGTGTTACTTGTTGGTTGTGTGTTGTACAGACAAAAGGGGTCTTTAATTCTCCACGATATAAAAAATGAAAATGAATAATGTCCGCCCAACCTCCTACTTGCTCTTCCAGAGATTTTTTGTCATCAAATAACAACGCATCAGGGTGATTATTGGGATATTTTGTCAAAAATCTCACTTCATGCCCAAGCTCTTTTTGACCTTGATATAATGCCCATAATACCCGTTCTGTGCCACCGTATTTGACAGGTGGTATGGGTATGCGAGTAAGCAATACATGGAGAATTTTCATGATTAACCTTTATTATTTTGCTGATAAAATAAATAATCCATACGATGATTGATGACTTGCTTAGTTAAATCAAACATGGATTTATTTTTATTAAAATGTCTGGCATATCTTTTTGATAACCTTGATAATAACTTATAGTATATAAGACGATTTTTGGTTTTTTTATACAATCTCATCACAATGTCATTAAAAATATGATTATCATAGTGCTTATAGGCAAATAGTAACTGTGATTTGTGATAGCGGTGATAAAAATCATAGTTTTGAGCAGGTTCGCTGGCTCCACCAAAATGATACACTTCCAGCTTATCATTTTTAATCAACGCCAACCCCAATCTTTTAATGCGCAAACACAAATCCACATCTTCACAATACATAAAAAAATCAGGGTCAAATCCACCAAGCTGTAAAAAAACATCACGGCGAACTAATAATAAAGAGCCTTGAAACCAGCAAATTTGACCATCAAACCCTAAGTTTTGTCCAAATTCATAAGCAGTATAAGTAGATGTGTCATTACCATCATCATCTAAAACTTGTGTGCTAATCGCTCCATAATCAGGATTATCATCAGCAGTTAATAATAGTTTTTCAAGATAATCATCTTGACGCATCAGTATGTCTGGGTTTAATAGCAAAATATGCTCCCCTTTGGCATGCTTAAATCCCAGATTCATTGCCCTGCCAAAACCTAAATTACTTTGACTTTGATATAAGGATAAATTAAAGCTCTCATAAAACCCTTTTGATTTTAGCAGATTGTCCATCACATCATTTTGGACGTTATTGACAATAATAATCTCAAATAAAGACTGTGATAGTGTTTGGTTTTTTAGACTTGCCAATAACTGACAAATAAAACTTTCAGTATTGTAATTTACAATTAAAATAGATAATTTCATGATTTACCGTATAAATGATTGTATTTTTCTCTTTTAAATAGATAATATCTCAATCTATTAAACCAATTTTTACTGACAGAACGACTTATTGGCACATTTAAAAAACCCCTAAACAATATTTGATGAAAATAAATGCCATTTTCTACATAAAAATCATAATGTTTTAGGTATATTTTTAGCACATTATCAGATGATTTTTTGTCATTTGATGTGTTAGTAACCGATGAGCTATCGGGTCGTTGCCTATAATAAAACAGCGCCTCTGGGATTTTGCCAATGAGCCCCCCGCCCCCAGGGGTGGTGGTGGGTTTGGGTTTTTGGTTTTTGTTGGGGTGGTATTGTGCCGGTGAG
>JAUMUJ010000003.1:0-18710 GCA_030530785.1 Moraxella sp.
TTAGGTACGCTCCCCTTTTGATAACCACATATCACGCATGGACTGCCCCGCCACCTGCATGGGATAGACGTGTTCGCTTCTGTCCACATACACATCAATAAATACCAAACCGTCCATTTCTAGGGCTTCTTTTAACTCCTGCTCCATCGTGGCAGGATTGGTGATTTTTACGCCTTTATGCCCATAGCTTTCGGCAAGTTTGACAAAATCAGGCAACGATTTCATGTAGCTTTGGGCGTGGCGACCTTCATAGAGCATATCTTGCCATTGTTTGACCATGCCAAGTTGGGCGTTATTTAAATTTAAAATCTTAACGGGCAAATCGTACTGCAAACAAGTGGATAATTCTTGGATATTCATCTGAATTGAGCCTTCGCCTGTAATGCAAACCACCGTCCGCTCAGGGCAAGCCAGTTTTGCCGCCATCGCATAAGGCAAACCCACACCCATTGTGCCAAGCCCGCCAGAATTTAACCATTGACGTGGCTCATCGTATTTATAGTACAACGCAGCGAACATTTGGTGCTGACCGACATCAGACGCAATGATTGCCTTACCGTCAGTAAGTTTGCAAAGCGTCTCAACGACACGTTGCGGCATGATGGCGTGAATGGGTTCGTCCGTGTCATCGCCATAACGCAAACCATGACGTTTACGCCATTCGCCTATTTGTGCCCACCAGTCGGCTAGGGCGTGTTCGTCTAGGCGTTTGTCGCTGGATTTGACGATGTTTACCATTTCGGTCAAGACAGGCTTCACATCACCCACAATGGGGATATGAGCGTTAATGGTTTTTGAGATGCTCGTGGGGTCAATGTCAATGTGGATAATGGTGGCATTTGGGCAGAATTTTTTGACATTGTTGGTAACACGGTCATCAAACCTTGCCCCCACCGCCAAAATAACGTCTGCATGGTGCATGGTCATGTTGGCTTCATAGGTGCCGTGCATACCCAGCATACCGACAAACTGCTCACTGGTGGCAGGATACGCCCCAAGCCCCATTAAGGTATTGGTAACAGGCAATTTCAATAAATTGGCAAGCTCACGAAGTTCGTCAGACGCATTGCCTTGCACCACGCCACCGCCAGAGTACAGTACGGGGCGTTTGGCAGACAGTAGCACGTCTAGGGCTTTTTTGATTTGACCACTGTGTCCTTTTGATGTTGGTTGATAAGAGCGAATGTTAATCTCGCTTGGCATAAAATAATCAAATTTATCAGCAGGATTGGTCATGTCTTTGGGAATGTCCACCACCACAGGACCAGGTCTGCCTGAACTTGCGATAAAAAAGGCTTTTTTGATAATCGTAGGAATGTCGGCAGGATTACGCACAACAAAGCTGTGTTTAACCACAGGGCGTGAGATACCGACCATATCGCACTCTTGGAACGCATCATCACCAATCAAGGTGCTGGGTACTTGTCCTGCCAAGACCACCATCGGAATTGAGTCCATAAATGCAGTGGCGATGGCGGTTACAGTATTGGTAACACCAGGTCCTGATGTCGCCAGCACCACGCCTGTACGTCCTGTAACTCGGCTGTAAGCGTCCGCCATATGACCTGCCGCCTGCTCGTGGCGAACTAAGATGTGCTCAATTTTATCCTGCTTAAATAAGGCATCATAGATGTGTAGCACCGCCCCACCAGGGTAGCCAAAGATATGGGTTACGCCTTCATCTATCAGGGCTTGTACGAGTAGCTCGCCTCCGCTCATGGCGACCGTTTCACCACGAGATAAACGCTCTTGATTGTCATGAAATGTCTTGTACGTCATGGTTAATCCTTTTTACCCAAAACATGGGCAAATTTTAACAAAAAACGTAGCTAAGATTAAAATACGACCGTTTAGAAGCGAACAAAAGAGCTGACAAAAGAGTATTTGGCAGAGTTTTTGTCTTGCAGACCGATAAGTCCAAGCAATGCCAAACAAACCACGAACAAACGGTAATCTGCCCGCCTTTGTTTAACAAACGCAACTTCTGATAAATAGCTACGCTGACCACCAATCTCACAATTGGCTAAACAATACGCACTATCTTAACCTAAAAAACACCATTTGCCAAGTATTTTTGATAAAAATTCTAAAAAGCCCAACTTTTAAGCATAAAAGGCGACAAATACCGCTATTATCTGACTAATCGGTCTTGTATTTATTGAGATTTTGAGCGATGATATGACCATACTTTTCTTTATCTTTGGGTATTATATTTAACACAAAACCCATTTTATAGGAACTTATTCATGAAACACATCATGCCCATCATGACAGCTTTGGGTTTACTCATCACCGCCAGTCATGCCAATACCACCGTTTATAAAAGCACAGGCAAGCACGGTGAGACCGTGTATTCACAATTCATGCCCAAAGGCACAACCAAATACGAAACCCTACAAATGCGTAGCGATGGACGCACCGCCAGTGCAGGCAATATGGCAAGCCTACCCGACCCTGCCACCGCTCCCGCCCAAAGCGATGAGTCTAAGCGTATCGCTGAGCTAGAAAAACAAGTCCAAGAGCAAAAAGCCCAAGAGATGACTCGTCATTGCCAAAATATGCGTAGCAACCTTGCCAACCTAAATACTGGCGGTCGCATCTACGAAACCAACGCACAAGGTCAAAGGGTCTATCTTAACGACCAAGAAATTAGCTCTAAAAAACAACGCATTACCGAGAGCCTTAAACAGTATTGCGGTGGCTAGTTTACAAACACACGCTGTCATGAAATAATACGCTTTTTGACAGCGTGTTTTATGTCCAACAGCAACCATCGTCATGCCATCAAATCATGGATAAAAACCCAAGCCTTAGAGCTTGGTTTTGCTGATTGTGGCTTTTTATCGGTAAGTCATGAGCTGTTTGCCAAACAAACCGCCCACCTACAAGCATGGCTTGACCAAAACTTACATGGCTCATTAGAATTTTTAAAAGAAAATCATCATCTTAGAGCCAATCCTGCCCTGCTTGTGGCAGGGGCTAAGACCATCATCAGCGTCCGCATGGACTATCTGTACACCACGCCCAAGCCCCGCACCATACAGGATAACGACCGCCCCAACCATGCCATCATCGCCCGCTACGCACGGGGGCGAGATTATCACAAAACCATGCGTCAAAAGCTAAAACAGCTCGCCAAACTCATACAAAACGAACTGCCAAACTGGCACGGGCTTGGTGTGGGGGCAGAAAATGCCTTTGTGTTTCGTCCGTTTAGCGACTCTGCTCCCATCTTTGAGCGTGCCATCGCTGAGCATTGTGGACTTGGCTGGACAGGCAAACATACCCTACTCATTAACCGTCATGGCGGGTCGTTTTTTAATCTAGGAGAACTGTTTGTCAGCTTAGAGCTTAGCGATGACAATGCCAGCATTCCTGTCAAAAACCTATGCGGTTCATGCTCTGCGTGCATGGACATCTGCCCCACTCGTGCCATCATCGCCCCACACACCCTAAACGCAGGAGCGTGCATTTCTTATCTGACCATAGAACATAAGGGCGTGATAGACACCCGATACCGAAAGGCCATCGGCAATCGAGTCTTTGGCTGTGATGACTGTCAGCTCATCTGCCCGTGGAATAAATTTGCCCGTCTTACCACCGTCAGTGATTATGCCCCCCGTCATGGCTTAGATGACATCGGTTTGCTTGACATTTGGCATTGGAATGAGCATGAATTTTTAGAAAAAACCGAAGGTTCACCCATCAGACGCACGGGTTATTTGGGGTTTTTGCGGAATGTCGCCATCGCTTTGGGCAACTCATCGCCCGCCGACAAAAATGCCGTCTTAGAGGCTTTATCACACAAACTGGGCATCAGCGAAATGCTGGACGAACACATCAGATGGGCGATGAGCGAGCTTGGGATTTAGAGTTTTTGTTTACGTAAGGTGGACGATAAAATCCCCATCATCTCACGGTATTTGGTAACCGTACGCCGTGAGATACTGATACCTTCGGCTTCTAGATTTTTGGTGATGATGGCATCAGACAGGGGTTTTTTGGGGTTTTCACCTGCAATCATCTCACGGATTTTGGCACTGATGGCGGTTGATGAGATGTCGCCATCTTCACTGCCAATACTGGACGAAAAGAAATATTTTAAAGAAAACAATCCCTTAGGTGTTAGCATGGTCTTATTGGTGGTCAGCCGTGAAACGGTGGATTCGTGCAAACCCACTTCGGTGGCAATGTCCTTTAAGGTCATGGGTGCCATCGCCTGCTCACCTTCTTCAAAAAACGCCTGCTGACGGCGAACGATACTGCTTGCCACTTTAAGCAAGTTTTGATTACGCTCTTCTATGCTACGAATAAACAATCGTGCGTCTGTTAAATGCTCTTTTAAATAGATATTATCAGGGCTTTCATCGCCTTTTTTGATGAGACTGGCGTACTCTTGGTTAATCTTTAAATTTGGCAAAACATCAGGGTTTAGCACCACTCGCCACGCACTGGTGTCGGTGGTGTCTGCCAGTGATTTTTTGGTATAAACGCCCCCTTGATGGTCAAGTGCAATGACCAACACATCAGGCACGTCCACCACTTCGTTATGGTCGTTATTATCCCGATAAAACGTGGACGCAGGTTCGGGGTCTAGCTGTCTAATCAATGCCATGGCTCCTTTAATCTCCTCAACATTTAGCTCGGTGGCTTGCATCAGTGCTTTAATGTTGTTATTTTCAAGGTGGTTTGTGGCACTTAGCACCATGTAGGCTTCGTTAGCATAAGGCAAATCTGGATTTTCTTTAATCAGCTCATTAAGCTGTAATCTTAGACACTCTGCCAAATTTCTCGCCCCCACGCCTGTGGGTGAGCATTCTTGGATACTTTGAAGCACTTTCATGATGTGGGCATGGCTAATTTCTTGCGATTCTTGCCATTGATAAAAAGATGCCATCAAACTTAAATTACGATGTAAATCTTCCATATCAAGGCGGATATAACCCATGTCATCCATCGCATCAATCAAATAATCAGCGATGAGTTTATCAGACTGCGATAAATGCTTAAAATTCATCTGCCAACGCACGTGGTCTTGTACGGTGGAGATGGTCGCCCCCAGATAGTCTTGATTGCCATCATCGTCATGTTTAGTATGCACCGAAAAATCACCGTCATAATCCACATCGGGTGCATAAACGTCCCCCCAATCGCTGTCGGTGGCATCAGAATCCATCTCGCTTTGGGCAAGTTTATCATAGCTGTCGCCATGTTCAGCTTCATCGCCAAAACCATCATCGTTTGGGGTGGCGGTTTTGCTTTGCCAGTTATTTTCTGTCCAGTCGTCTAAACTTAGGCTCTCTGACACATCATGGTCATCGGCATATTCATCAGCCCTCTCTAATAAAGGGTTGCTGTCAAGTTTTAGTTGCACTTCTTGTTCAAGCTCCAAATTTGACAAAGCAAGCAGACGTATCGCCTGTTGCATTTGTGGCGTGAGCTTTTGTGATGTGCTAAGATTGACACCTAAACCAAATGACACACTCATAAATGAGACCACTAACCATCTAAATTAAAAATAACAACCCAAACTCTCTTTGGTCGCCAACGTGGATTACCCCACTTGACAAGCTAAAAACGACACATTGTCATCAGATGAATCATCATGACGTGTTCTATTCTAACATATTATTGGTCATATACACCAAAAATCCTGCAAAATATCCATTTAGCACCCCAAAAAGAGCGTTGCTGTGATTATTTTGGCATAAATTTTGCATTTTTTCACACAAAATCCGCCCAACCGTACAATTTTTACCACCGAACGTTCATTTGCTTAAATTTACCCAAAAAAACATCTGAAAACTGATGTATTGTACTCAAATTTGAGCAAAAACGCCAAAACTTCACATAATATTACCAAATAACATCACAAAAAAACTCAGCACATGGCTAATCCCAGATAAACTACCGTTAATTTTTTTTAACAGACAAACTGCCATGCCCCGCATTGCCAACATTCAACTAAATTCCCAAGATAACATAGACCATAATCTAATCATCATACGCCACGCCGTCATGACCGCCAAAGACAACGGGGCAGATTTGGTGGTACTGCCCGAAAATGCCTGCGTCATGGGGTCGCAACATGAGCTTGCTGGTCGTTTTGATGAAATGGTGGATTTTTATGCACACCTTGCCTGCGACACCGACATTCACATTTTGGCAGGCACGCTTCCTTGTCCCACCCGTCCTGATGGCACGCCCACCGATGACAAGTTTCGCCAAAGCAGTCTATTATTTGACAATCAAGGCAATCTTATCGCCCGCTATGACAAAATTCACCTGTTTCGTGCGTCTGTGGCGGACGATGTGGGCAGTTATGATGAGAGACGTACCTTTGAAGCGGGCAATACACCTATAGTGGCTCGCTGTGTACTGGGCGGTGTGGCGATAATTGTGGGGCTAACCGTGTGTTTTGATGTGCGTTTTCCCACGCTGTTTCAAAAACTCAAAGACATGGGAGCAGACATCATCACCGTGCCGTCCGCCTTTACCTATGCCACCGGCAAGGCTCATTGGCAGTCGCTACTGACCGCTCGGGCATTGGACAGTCAATGTCTTATCATCGGCTCATCACAAGGTGGCACGCATCAATTTACCCACAAAAACAAACGCCACACCCGTCAGACGTGGGGGCATGGCATGATGGTGGACGCAAGCGGACAAATCATCAGTAGCACAGACACAACCGATGGCGGGGAATTTAGGGTAATCCATGCCGATTTTGATAAAGATGAACAGGAACGTATCCGTCAACATATGCCAATATTTGAGTGTCGGGTAGCATTTTAAAAATCATTAGGATACAATAGAGTTCGGTTTTATTGAAATTTTGGTTTGATTTTAAGGACAAAAATGAACATCACCGCCTTAGACCATTTGGTTTTGACCGTCAAAAACATACAAGCCACCTTAGACTTTTATGTCAATGTACTTGGCATGAAAGAAGTTACTTTTGGCAACAACCGCAAAGCCTTACAATTTGGACAACAAAAAATCAACCTGCACGAACTTGGCAAAGAAATCAAACCCAATGCCACACACGCAGGGGTCGGCACAGCGGATTTGTGTCTTTTGACCGACACGCCACTTGATGCCGTCATGACTCATCTGACATCACATGGCGTTGTTATCATAGATGGTATCGTCCCACGTACAGGAGCGATGGGCAAAATCTCATCAATCTACATCAATGACCCTGATGGTAATTTGATTGAAATCAGCACTTATCCTTAGCCATCAATGCTCTGGGGTGGGCGGTGTCGTACATCTTGGTTAAAGACCCAAAATCCACGTGAGTATAAATCTGTGTGGTACTGATGTTACTGTGCCCCAGCATTTCTTGAACCGCTCGCAAATCACCGCTGGACGACAAAAGATGAGATGCAAAACAATGACGTAAAATGTGCGGGTGCAAGTTTTGAGCGATGCCTGCTCGACTTGCCGATATCTTTAAACGCAGTTGCACACTACGCTGACTAAGACGCACCCCCAGTCGCTCACTGACAAACAAAGCGGGCGTGTTTTTTTGCCAACTGTCCCGATACGGCAGATACGCCATGATGGCATCTGTCGCTTTTTTGCCAACAGGGACCATTCGCATTTTACTGCCCTTACCCCACACTCGCACGGTGCGTGATGACAAATCCACATCACCCACATCAAGCCCAACAAGCTCTGACAGACGCAATCCACTGCCATAGAGTAACTCAAACATCGCCTTATCTCGCACCCACAGACGAGCTTCTTTGGGGTCATCAGGGATAGGCTGGTCTAATAGCTGTGCCATGAGTGCTTCATCGCTGATGGTGGGCAGGGGTCGGGGCGGGTTTTTTAGGCGATAGCCTTTGGCAGGATTGGTGGCGGTCAGCCCCGAAGCGATGGCGTGGGCATAAAAATGCGAAATGGCGGAGACTTCTTGTTTGACGCTTGCCACCTTTAATTCACCACGCTCTAAGCGGTCGCTTAGATAATAAGTCAAGCGTTTTTTGTCACACGCCTGCCAGCGTCCTTGTAGATAACTGTCTTGGCACAAAAACACCGCAAATCGCTTCACCGCTGACTGATACGCCATGACGGTATGAGTGGAGTAATTTTGCCGATAAAGGCTAGTCAGCCAATCATCAATGACCGCTAAAAATTCAGGAAAAATCTCAGGCTGTTCATCAGATGGGACGGTTGCCACCAAGCGATTTAATCTCATGATACTCATAAAAAAACCAATCAGTTCATTATTTTACCTTTAAAATTAACAAAATACCACCATCAATGCCATTTTGTTAGCCAAATGTATCATGAGTATCTTATTGACCGTATTAAAATATTTGGTGGGTTTGGTGATGGCAAGCGTGGTGGCAATGCTTGGTTTTTTAAAGCTGTCGCCTGTTTTTGGTGGCACAGCCGATACCATAACGCTTGCCCACATGGCAAAGATGACCACCTTTAAAAATGGCAAATTTGATAACTTAGAACCCATCATTGTAGATGGCTCGGGTGCGGGGGTGAGCGATGATGAACGGCTCACTTTGATGGACTTTATCATCAATATCCTAAATCCTGCCGATGGCAAACACCCCAAAGAGCCACTGCCTACCCTAGCCCTAAGCGACAATCTACCCAAGAGCAATCACCGTTTTACTTGGCTTGGGCATTCTACCGTGCTATTTAAAATGGGCGACAAGACACTC
The DNA here is from genome assembly GCA_030530785.1 of Moraxella sp. Lineage (GTDB taxonomy): Bacteria > Pseudomonadota > Gammaproteobacteria > Pseudomonadales > Moraxellaceae > Moraxella. The sequence continues at coordinate 8,691 of JAUMUJ010000003.1, forward strand.
ATCACCGACCCTGTGTTTTATCAGGTATCGCCCATCTTTGTGGGTGGCTCGCCCTATAAGATGACGCACCTGCCTGCCACGCACGATTTGCCAAACATTGATGTGGTACTGATAAGCCATGACCATTATGACCATTTGGACATGAAAGCCATTAAGGACATTCATCAGCGGGTGGGGCAATTTGTCGTACCACTTGGCATCAAGGCTCATCTGGTGCGATGGGGCGTAGAAGCTAATAAAGTACGTGAATTTGCGTGGCATGACACCCACCAGATTGATAATCTGACAGTGAGCTTTGTGCCTGCTCGGCATTATGGCGGACGCAGTTTTGACACCAAAAACATGACGCTGTGGGGCGGTTGGGTGGTCAAATCGCCCGATTTTTCGCTGTACTATACGGGCGATGGTGGCTATGGTAAGCATTTTGCTGACATCGGACAAAGATACGCCCCCGATGATGGGTTTGACCTCATGCTTGTGGAAAATGGGGCATATAACATCAACTGGGCAGACGTTCACATGACCCCAGAACAGTCTGTACAAGCGGTCAAGGACGCTCGTGCCAAAGTCGCCCTGCCTGTACATTGGGGCAAATATGACTTAGCTTATCACTCATGGCGTGAGCCTGCCGAACGCTTTGTGGCAGAAGCCGACAAACAGGGAGTCAGCCACATCACGCCCCAAATCGGGCAAAGTTTTGGGATTAATGACCGCTTTGGCAGATGGTGGGAGACGGTAAAATAAAGCACCACCACGCCCAAAAAATGCTAAAATACGCCTTTTATCCAAATCATCATGCTCCTAGACATCAATCGCTACTCTCCTGCCACCTACAAAAAAGAACTCATCGCCCTTGTCAGTCTTGCCCTGCCCATGCTGTTATCACAAATTGCCCAAGTTGGCACAGGCTTTGTGGATACGGTCATGGCAGGTTCTGTCAGCACCGAAGATTTATCAGCGGTGGGGCTGGGTAACAGCTTATTTGTTACCGTATACATCACGCTTATGGGTGTGATGACCGCCCTAAACCCGATGATTGCCCAAGCCTACGGCTCATCTAAAAAAGGCGACACACCTGCCCATGCCATTGGCGAGCTGGGGCGACAAGGCTTGTGGTATGGGGCGATGATGGGGCTGATTGGGCTTGTCATCATTTGGCTAGCCATCATGCCTTTTGAGCGGTATTTTAGCCACCTAAGCCCCCACACGCTTGCCACCACCAAACAATACCTGTGGTACATCGGGCTTGCCATGCCCCCTGCCATGCTACATCGTGCCTTACACGCCTATGCGTCAAGCCTAAACCGCCCCAAAATCATCATGTGGGTCAGCTGGCTGTGCTTTGTGATTAACATCGCCCTAAACTGGGTGTTTGTCTATGGCAAATTGGGTATGCCAGCTTTGGGTGGAGCAGGCTGTGGGCTTGCCACCGCCATTGTCTTTTGGGTCAATGCCCTAGTGCTGGGAGCATACATCGCCAAAGATGCCCATTTTAAACCCTTTGGTCTGACAAACAAGCTAAGCCTGCCAAGCCTAAAACGCTTTGGCGAGATGACCCGATTGGGGATACCGATTGGCTTGTCGTTTTTTATTGAAGTGAGTTTGTTTACCTGTATCATCTTTTTGGTGGCACAGCTTGGCTCTGATGGCACACACAGTACCGAAAATTTCATCTCCGCCCAACAAATCGTCATCAGCATCACCAGTCTCATCTTTATGATTCCCCAAAGCATGGGCATTGCCAGCACCGTGCAAGTCGGCATGGCACTGGGTCAAAACAAACCCACCAAAGCCCGCTATATCTCGGGCGTGGCGATTTTTACCTCGGTCATGGTGTCGTTTTTGACGGCACTATTTTTGGCGGTGGGTCGCTTTGGGTTAGCAGATATGTACACCGATGATGTGGCGGTCATATCCATCGTAGGCTCGCTCATCTTATTTGCCGCCGCCTTTCAGCTTGTGGATGCGGTACAATGCGTGGCAAGCTATGTACTTCGTGGCTACAAGGTTACGACCATTCCCATGATTATCCACGCCATCGCTTTTTGGGGCTGTGGACTGCTACCAGGTTATGTGTTGGCGTTTTATGGAGGCATGGGGATTTATGGTTTTTGGACGGCGTTGGTCATCTCGCTTGCGGTGGCGGGGGTGCTGTTGTTGTGGTATTTAGAAAGACACAGTCGCTCATTGACAAACCGCCAAAAACTGTCATAATAAAAATTTACCCATAGGAGCATTTATGAAACGATATCTGACCGCCTTATCCTGTCTACTGCTTGTGGCGTGTGCCAAAACCCCCAATCCCGACAGCACCATGTCCGCCGATGTCGTACCCGCTGACAGTAACGATAACGTGGTAAATGACGAAAAACTCGGCACGGTGTGGGGCGATGAGATTAACTCATCTATCCAAGAAATATACGCCACTCGCAAAAGCCCTGAGCCAATTTTGACCACCAGTATCCGCTATGCCGACAAAGCATTTAAAGGCAAAAGTTTAAACAATTTGTCCTTAATGGGCGGTAAAATCACCATGACCATCACCCATGATAACGGCAAACCCTACCCCATCACTCGCCAAGACGGACAATACTACCTGTCCGCCAAAGCCGACCAAAGTTACAGCCTTGTCTATCAAAACAACACCCCAAACAACTATGAGATTATTTCTAGCGTGGACGGGCTTGATGTGCTAGACGGCACAACAGCGTCCGTGTATCATACAGGCTATGTACTGCGTCCGCACGGTCGGCTGACGATTGAAGGCTTTCGTAAAGACAAAGACACGGTGGCGTCATTTACCTTTGGCACGCCCCAAGACAGCTACGCCAACCACAACACACAAGGCAACATCAGCAATGTCGGCATCATCGGCGTGGCGGTCTATGAGCTTGACACACACGACAGCGACAAGCCCAAAAAGTACGCCCCACCGCCCACCGATAAGCCCCAAGCCTTCCCTGCCAGCGTGGACTAGGGCGTGTTGAACTTTTATATTTGCAATGAAAAATGAGAAAAATCGCACGTCTTTCAAGGAAAAGTCCGCAGTTGATATTAAAATATCAACAAGGATTTTGACGATGAAAAACAAGATTTAGCCATTTTTCATGCAAAAGCGGTTGGTTTATTTTTAAAATATGCCTAAATTGTAAATGGTGTTATAAAGGTTCAACACGCCCTAACCATCTACATACTGCTGGGCTTCATGTAGGTTTACCGTTACTAAGCGTGAAATCCCTGCGGTGGGCATGGTAATCCCCTTTAACTCATGGGCGGTCTGCATGGCAAGTTTGTTATGACTGATAAAAATAAACTGCACGCTGTCAGCAAGCTCATGAATGAGACTGGTAAATCGTCCCACATTAGCATCATCTAAGGGTGCGTCCACCTCATCAAGCACACAAAACGGGGCGGGGTGCTGTTTAAAAATCGCAAAAATCAGCGATAATGCCGTCAGCGTTTTTTCACCCCCCGACAACACCGCCAGACGGCTGTTTTTCTTGCCCTTTGGCTGTGCCATCAACACCAAACCTGCCCGCCATTTGTCCGTCTTAGACAAGGCATCATCATCCATGAGTGTCAAACTGGCTTGCCCACCACCAAAGATTTTTACAAACAGAGCATTAAGCTCATCATTGACCGCTTGCAACCTATCCAAAAACAGCGATTTTGTAGTCTCATCAATGTCCTTAATGGCTTGTTTTAGCGTATCCATACTGTCGGTGATGTCCTTAATTTGGGCAGTCATGGGCAACAAGCGATTTTCAAGCTCGCCAAGCTCGGTAATGGCAGTCAAGTTTACCGCCCCGATGTTATCAAGCTCCTCCTTAATTTCATCAAGGCGTTTGGCGTGGTCAGCAAAGCTCGGTGGGTTTACCCCAAAATCTGCCAACGTGGACGGCAAATCAAAGGCATTATCCACCCCAAGCATTTGCCCGCCTAAATCATCAAGACGACTTTGAGCGACTGCCACGTCCGCCCCCGCTTGCACAACTTGGGCGTGGGCAAGGCTTAGGTCGTTTTGGGCAAGTGCCAACCGCTCTTGACATTCATCGTGTGCCTGTTGCAGTTGGGCAAGCTGTCGGTCATGCTCATCGCTTTGAGCTTGCTGTTTGGTGCAGTCGTCTTTGGCAAGATGCAGGGCGTTTTGTAGCTTGGGAAGTTGTGATAACAAAGCCTCTTTGGTAGTTTGGGTCGCTTGTATGTCGCCATCAGTTGTCGCTTGGGTGGTTTTAGCAAGTTCAAACAGCGTGTTTTCATGGTCTTGTTTTTGTAATAACGACTGGTATTGTAACGCCAATGCCTGTGCTTTGTCTTGGCAATCTTGGATCAGATGATTTAAGTGCCGTATTTGCTCGCCAAGCTCATCACTTTGTGCTTGGGCGGATTGCAAGTTTGGCATGAGTACATTAAGCTCGTTATCGGCATGGGTGACATCTTGGGCAAACTTTATCATCTCAGCGTCATGCTCTGCCTTTTCGCTGTCAAGAAGTGATTGATTTTTAGCGATGTTTTCTAATTTTAGAGCATGATTGTTCAGGTCGGCTTCTAGGCGAATGAGCGCCTGCTCGGTGCGGTGCTTTTTATCAATAAGCGTGGCACGGCGTGCCGTTTGGGTGTCCAAATCGTCTTTTAGGCGAAATTTTTGTTCGTTCAGTGCTTTTAGACGTTGGCGGTGTGTATCCATCTGGTCAGCCAAAGACATAATCTCGTCTTTTAATACGCCAAGTCGTTGTAAATGCTCGGTTTTTTGGCTTAAAAAATCACTCTTTGAGCCAAATTTACTCACCTGCACCGTCCCAAACGACCCCACTATCCAGCCTGTCTGCGTCAAAACAATCCGCCCATCGCCCACACTTGGCACGCCCTGCCCCGTATAGAGATACACATGGTCAAATAGGGCAAGTTTTGGACTCTCAATGAGCGTGTTTAACGGGATAAAATTGCCGTCCACGCTTGGCGTGTGCGTGCTTGGGTAAAAAATGGCGGTAGGTGTTTTGGGATTTGTCTTTATGATGTCCACACAAGACACATCGCCCATCTTAGCATCAAGCCAAAATCCCAAAAACCCATCAAGCACCGCACCAAACCGCTCGCCTGCCCTACTTAGGCAAATCTCGTCTTTGAGCGTTGTCAAGTACTGATACGCATCGCCCGTGGTGGGTGTGGGGGTGGTTTTTTTGGTATGGACAAGTTTATTTAGAGTGTCATATTCGCCCGTCAAGCTGGCGTGGCGTTTTTCTAAGATGGCAAGCTCGCCCTTGATTGCCCCCACTTGGCGGGCAATGTCATCAAAGGTACGTTTATCATCGTTAAGATGTATTTGGTTAATGGCAACTGTCAGCCCGTCCAGCTCCGCCCTTAATGTCGTAATTTGTCCTTTATCTATCTGCATTTTATCCAAACTTTGTCGCTCACGGATAAGCTCATCATGGCGTTTTTGCCATTTTTGGCGGGCGACAGCTAGGCGGTGTTGCCCTGCTTGGGCTAGCTGTTTTTGACCGTCCAACGTCTGACGCATGGCGGTCAGTCGCTCGGTGTCGGCTTTGGCGTTTTGCCATGCACGCTGTACGCCATCAAGTTTGGTCTGATAATCGTCAATCTCGGCTTTAACAACCTCCAAATCAGGGACAATCTTAGCCAGTGCCACCTGAATCTCCCCAAGCTCATTTTGGGCATTTTGGGCTCTGTCTTGGGCGGTTTTTTGATTAACAATCAGCCGTGAAAGCTTATCATCGGTCTGTTCAAGTTGTTGATTGAGTTGATAAAAATTATGCTCTGCTGTCTTTTGTGCCATGCGTGCATTATGGTATTTTTCCCGAAGCTCGTCTTTTAGTTGTGCCGCTCGGGTCATCTTTTGGTGCTGTTCGTCAAATGTGTGCTTGACGGTGGCAACGTTTTGCTCCAAAGAAACAAGCGTTTGGGCAAAGTTGGCTTGCTTGGTTTGTTGTTCGTTTAAATATTGCCACGCCATAAAAATCCGCTTTAACAGCTCATCTTTTTGTAGCGTTGCCATCTCATCAGTCAAGGCTTGGTAGCGTTTGGCAGATTTGGCTTGGCGGGCTAGGGTTTTTTGTTGTTTTGTCAGTTCGCTTTGTAAGTCGGTCAGCCGTTGTAGGTTGTCGTGGGTGTCGTCAAGCTGTTTTTGGGTCTCAGCTCGGCGTGCCTGATAACGAGACACGCCCGCCGACTCTTCTATAAACTCCCGAAGCCTTGCCCCATCAGCATCAATAATTCGCCCTATCATGCCCTGCTCAATCACCGCATAGCTACGAGAGCCAAGCCCCGTCCCCAAAAACACGTCCACCACATCACGGCGACGCACTCTTTGCCCATTGATAAAATAATCCGACTTGCCGTCTTTGTTTATTTGACGGCGTAGGGTCAGCTCATGATATAGGTTTAGGGCATGGCGAATGCCCGTACGCTCATCTTGGGTATGCTCAAAGGTCAGCTCCACGCTCGCCAAACTTTTGCCCGCTCGTCCTTCCACCCCAGCAAAGATGACATCACTCATCGCCCCGCCACGAAGCTGTTTGGCAGAAGTTTCACCCAACACCCAGCGTATGGCATCAATCACGTTGGATTTGCCACAGCCGTTTGGCCCGACAATGGCGGTGATGTCGTGCTTAAAGGTAAAGGTGGTGGGGTTGGCAAAGGATTTAAAGCCGTTGAGTTTTAAAGATTTTAGACGCATGGTAACTGTGGGGCAAAATGGGGTATTTTAGCAAAAAGTACCCTGCTATTAAACCAAAAATTCATACCATTTGCCCTATTTTTATTGTAAAATAACCATTTTTAAACTTTTGACACTGACATGATTACCGCACAAACCCTACCAGACCTACTTGCTCTTTTAAACTTTAACCAACATGGAAATATTTGGACAAAAACATTTAACGAAACCACTCTTTTACAAGTAGATTTTGACAACAAAACATTGATTTATCCCAAAAACTTAAAAATCAATGAAAAACAAACGTGTAATTTTAGCAGTAATGAAAATTTTGTGGTTTTTGAATGCGTTCATCGCTTATTGGAAAAAGGGTATCAAGCCTGTGATATAGAATTAGAAAAACGCTGGTCATTAGGTCATAGCCAAAAAAGTGGACGGGCTGATATTTGCGTTTATCATAATGATGACTTATTGATGATTATTGAATGCAAAACTTATGGCACAGAATACAATAAAGCCTTAAAAATACTCAAAGATGACGGCGGTCAATTATTTAGTTATTGGCAACAAGACCGCTCTGTAAAATGGCTTGGTTTATACGCATCTGATATTTTTGGTGATGAATTGATTTATAAAAATGACATCATCAAATGTAGCGATGACGAAAACCTAAAACTTCTTTCCCAAACAGATGAAAGCATTGGACTTTATAACAATGCCCATAATAAACAAAAATTGCACGAGATTTGGCAAGAAACCTATCTTGGACAATTACACCAAGAACTATTTTTTGGCGATGAAACCACCGCTTATCATATTGGCATTAAACCACTTCGCAAAAAAGATTTGCAAGATTTTAATCCTGATGACAAAATCATCAATCAATTTGAAGAAATATTACGCCATAATGCTGTATCCGATAAAGAAAATGCCTTTAATCGCTTAATTGCTTTATTTATTTGTAAATTGGTTGATGAAATTCAAAAAGACGAAAACAGCGAAGTAGAATTTCAATATAAAATTGGTCAAGACACGTTTGAAACCCTACAAGATAGACTGCAACGACTTTATACCGAAGGCATGGATAGGTTTATGAAAGAAGAAATCTTTTATATTCCCAATGAATATGCCCAAGATATTTTTTCACGCTATCAAGGGGGTGATAGAAGCCACGCCATTGATGAATTAAAAAACACCATTCGCAAATTAAAGTTTTATACCAATAACGATTTTGCTTTTAAAGACGTGCATAACGAAGCTCTATTTTTACAAAACGGAAAAATATTGGTGGAAATGGTACAGCTTTTTGAAAAATATCGTATTGTTTATCCGTCAAAACATCAATTTTTGGGCGATTTATTTGAGCAATTATTAAATAAAGGTTTTAAGCAAAACGAAGGACAGTTTTTTACCCCAAGTCCAATCACTCGTTTTATTTGGGATAGCTTGCCACTACAAAATATTATTAACAAAAGTGATGATAAACACCCAAAAGTGATTGATTATGCGTGTGGTTCTGGGCATTTTCTAACAGAAGCCATAGAAGCCATTAATAACGCCAAACCCAATTCAAATAATAATTGGGTTCGTGATAGTATTTTTGGCATAGAAAAAGACTATCGTTTGGCTCGTGTTTCGCAAGTATCCATGTTTATGAATGGTGCTGGCGACAGTAATATTATTTTTGGGGACGGATTAGATAATGATATTGGCAAAGGCATACAAAACGAACAATTTGACATTTTGGTTGCTAATCCGCCCTATTCTGTTTCGGCTTTTAAATCTCATCTAAAACTAAAAAACAACCAATTATCTTTATTAAATTTAATTACCAATAATGGCGGAGAAATAGAGGTTTTATTCTGCGAACGCATTGCCCAATTATTAAAATCAGGCGGTATTGGCGCAGTTATTCTGCCATCTAGCATTTTGAGCAATGACAGCACAAGCTATACAGGTGCAAGAGAATTATTATTGCAAGAGTTTTTTATTCATGCTATTGTCAATTTAGGCAGTAAAACATTTGGAGCAACAGGCACTAATACGGTAATTTTATTTTTGGAAAAAATGAAATATCCACCAAAACAAATCAATTTTGCCAAAGACCATGCCCAATCTATATTTAATAAAGCAGAATTAAATAATTGGAATGACAACAATGTTTATCAACGCTATTTAAATAAAATAGACGTGCCTACTGATATTTATGATAAATTTCGCCTAAAAACATTGACATGGGACGAATTAATAAACATTGACAACGAATATATCGTCCTACATCGCCAATCTTTATTACCAAAAATTGGTTTGGATAAAACCCAAAAAGACCTATCTGATGATGAAAAAAATGCAATCATTACCAAAAAATTCTTAATAGAATTTGAATTATTAGAAAAAGAAAAAATTACCTTTTTTGCCCTAACGGATAATCAAAAAACCCTTATCATCAACGCCCCAAGAGAAAATGCCAAACAAAAAGAATTTTTGGGCTATGATTGGAGCAATCGTAAAGGGGCAGAAGGCATTCAAATAATCAAAGCAGGGGGGAAGCTATACGACCACGATAATCGTTTTGCCGAAAACACATTGGCTCATTATATCCGTCAAATGTTTGAAAGAAAAGATATTGCCATTGCTGACACTTATGGCGAATATGCATATATAGTTAATACCGTAGATATGCTTGATTTTGGATTGATTGGTTTTAATAAATCCATTCGTACCAGCATTCAAAAGAGAATTGAGATTAATAGTAAATATCCGCTTATAAAATTAGTTGATTTTCCAAGTGAAATCAGAAAAGGCAAATCGATTACTGCAAAAAATGCCATATCGGGCAATTACAAAGTTGTTGCTGGCGGTAAAGATTTTGCCTATACGCATAATGAATATAATCGTGATGAAAACACCATAACCATTAGTGCTTCTGGTGCAAATGCAGGTTTTGTTAATTTTTGGAAAGAAAAGATATTTGCATCAGATTGTACAACCATTCGTGGCAAAACTGAATTGGCAACCAAATATATATTTGTTTATTTACAAAGTATGCAACAGGCATTATTTGATTTGGCTCGTGGCTCGGCACAACCCCATGTCTATCCTGATGATATTAAAAACTTTAAAATTCCCTTACCACCCCCAAGTATTCAACAACAAATTATTGATGAATGCCAAAAGATTGATGATGAATATGAAAATAGCCGTATGGCAATAGAAACTTATCGCCAAAAAATTGCGGATATTTTTAATGAATTAGAAATTGTTTACAAAACGCAGGGGGGGGGGGGTAATTATGTGTATTTTGTTATACATTTGTCAATCCTATATCGGCCCATCTTAGAAAA
>JAUMUJ010000003.1:18720-63887 GCA_030530785.1 Moraxella sp.
ACACCCAAAACAAAGCCGCAAATTTAAAACCAAAAACAAATGCAAAACAAAACCCAGGGGGGGGGGGGGTTAAATCTGGTTAATTTGGGAGACATTTGTCAATCATATATCGGACTAACTTATAAACCTGAACATATAAATGATAATGGCATTCTCGTGCTACGCTCATCAAATATTAAAAATGGAAAATTAGATTTTAATGACCAAGTACGAGTAAAGCTAAATATTAACGACAAGTATTTTGTTAAAAATAAAGATGTTTTAATTTGCGTTAGAAATGGAAGCAAAAAATTATTAGGTAAATCTGCTTATTTAGATAACCTAAATGAACCGATGACATTTGGGGCATTTATGGCAATTTGTCGTAGTGATAAATTTAGCAAATGGATTTACCTATGGACACAAAGCAAACACTATGCAGAACAAATAGAAAAAATATCATCAACTGTTTCTATTAACCAATTAACTCAAAAAACCTTATTATCATTTAAAATACCAGTCTTACAGTCATATGATGAAATGAAAAAAATAATCGCAAAAGCCGAACTCTACGAACAAAAAATTGAAATTCATACAAAAGTTATAAATGAAAGCCAAAGAAAGAAAGAGGCAATATTAGCAAAATACCTATAAAGACAAAAATGGGGGGGGGTAGCCACCTACCCCACCACCCCACGCCACACCATCTGACCCCCCACCACCAACAGCAAACACCCAAACGCCCGTTTCAACATCTGAGCGGGCAAAACATGGCTTAATTTTGCCCCCACTTTTGCCATGATAAAGCTGACAATGCTGATACTGACAAATGCCCCGATATGCACAAAACCCACCGTTCCTGCCACATCAAGCTCGCCAACAGCCGATTGCCCGAACCACATAAAGCCCAACGCCCCCGCAATGGCAATGGGCAGACCGCACGCCGAACTTGTGCCGACCGCCTGTTTCATCGGCACGCCACTCCCTGACAGATACGGCACGGTCAAGCTCCCCCCACCAATCCCAAAAATCGCCGACATCAGCCCAATCACAACGCCTGCCATGCTTTGGACATGGTCTTTGGGCAAAGGTTTGTTTGGGTTTTCTTTATTGGGGAAAAACAGCATTTTTATCGCCATCAACACCGCCCCACCACCGATAATCGCCTGCAATGCCTTGCCATCTATCATGGTTGCCACCCACGCCCCGACCAGCGAGCCTAGCACCAACCCCTTTGCCATGTTTTTAAAAATATCCCAACGCACACCCCCACGCTGATGATGAGCTGACATGGAGCTGATGGACGTTAAAATAATGGTCGCCAATGCCGTCCCCACCGCCACATGAGCCACGACATCGGCAGGCATACCATAAGCGGTCAAAATCCATACCAACGCAGGTACGATAATCAGCCCACCACCCACGCCAAATAGCCCTGCACACACCCCCGCAAACGCTCCTGCCGCCACAAACCACAGATACATCTGATACATTTTACATTTTCCACTTAAAATTATGTTATTATAGCCCATTTTTATCCGTTTTTAAAAACCCAAAACCACCCCATGTCAGATTTTTTGACCGCCACTGCTCACACCCATTTTGATACCATTGACAGCACGAACACCCAGCTTATCCGTGCCATCGCAGACGGCACGTACCCCCATACCACCCCCCACCTATACACAGCAAGCCACCAGACAGCAGGGCGTGGACAGCATGGGCGGACGTGGGTGAGTGGTGTGGACAATGTTTTTTTGAGCTTATATGTTCCCATTGGACATGGGGTGTATGAGCCACACGCACTGTCAGGAATGCTTTCACTGACGGTCGGATATGAGCTTGCCAATTTGCCCATCATGCAAACCATCAACGCCCACCGCCAAACGGACAATCTGCCCCCCATTGGCGTAAAATGGGCAAATGACGTGGGAGTTTATGATGATAAAGCAGGATTTTTTAAAAAATTGGCGGGTATTTTAATTGAGCCTGTTTTTAAAACATTGGATAAAAATACCCCAGATAAAAATACATTGGTGGGCATGGTCATCGGCGTGGGCTTAAATGTCGGTCATTCGCCTGTGATAAAAGACGGTCTATACCAAACAACCTGTTTAAAAGAATTATCTGATATAAAAACAACCGCCCAAGATTTATATATCCCGATGGCAAATGCGATATTTCAAGCAGTGCAAACTTGTAATCATTTAAAAAATGAAATAAATATCAGGCAATTTATTATTGATTTTAATAAAAATCATATATTGCAAGGTAAAAACATTCATATTTTTATACAAAATAACATGACCGATGTTTATGCTAAGGGTAAATGTCTTGGCATTGGCAATCAAGGCGAATTGTTATTAAATGATAATGGCGATATTCAGCCGATATTTGCAGGTATGGCAAAAATCATTTCGCATTAAAAGGCAAAAATCATGAAAAAACTTTGGTTGGATTTGGGCAATACCCGCCTAAAATATTGGATTGTGGATAACGACACGATTATCGCCCATGACGCAAAAGAACACCTAAAAGCCCCCAATGAACTGCTACTTGGACTGCTTGGCACGCTCGCAAGCTTTGAGCCTGAATTTGTGGGGATTTCTAGTGTACTTGGTGATAAGATTAACAGTGCAATCAGTCAAACCCTACAAGACTTTAACGTATCTTTTGAATTTGCCACCGTCAATGCCAATCACGCACTATTATCAAGCCATTACGACCCCAAAGAGCTTGGCGTGGACAGATGGCTACAAATGCTGGGCGTGGTAGATAGCACCAAAAAACAATGCGTGGTGGGCTGTGGCACGGCTTTGACGATTGATTTGATAGAACATGGCACGCATTTGGGCGGATATATCCTGCCCAACGTCTATATGCAACGCCACGCCCTATATGCAGGCACTCAGCAGATTGCGGTCAAGGCGGGACGGTTTGACAGCACCGAGCTTGGACGGACGACCTTTGATGCGGTCAATCACGGCGTGCTGTTTGGCGTGGTGGGGGCGGTGCGTGCGGTGCGTGCGGATTATCCTGATTTTGAGATGACGCTAACAGGAGGCGGGGCGGACATGATAAATGCACAGTTTGATGATGCTTTGGCGGTGGAAAAGGAGCTTTTACTTGGTGGGCTTAGACGGTATTTTATTTATCATTAAAATTAAGGGTGATTTTTTATGATAAATCGCCCATTGATGGAGCATAACCATGTGTTACGAACTTATCATCAGCACCAATTATGAAAATGATTTAAAAGCATTTAACCAACATCATCTTTTGTATTTTGAAAAATTAGAAAAACAGGATTATTGTCATAACTTACATTATCCGCATCAATACCGTATCGCCACCATGCGTCCTGATTGTTGTAGCTGTTCTGTTCGTATTTTTGGCGATGACATGGCGGGCAGTTTTGAATATCAATTTGTGCCGTTTCAAGATTGGTGCGAAACATTAGATGAAAGTTTTGACAATGTCGTTTATTTATTTGATGTCATTTCAAATTTGGTGAATCAAGGTCATGATGTGGATAGTTTCGTGGCGTGGAATGGTAATGAAAATAATAAGCCAATTAAAATAATGAATATCAATACCAATGACATCATCAAAGAACATTTTGCATTTTTTGAAAATGTTTATTTTTATTATGAAAAATAAACTTTCAAGCAATTCTGAGATGTGCAATATTTTTAAAATCATCTTATATCCTAGATTTATCTCTTAAAGACAGGCAATAAACTTTTGTCAGAAAATAACTCTTGGCAAATTATTCAGTCGGTTCAAATCAGTCAAGAGCCAATCACAGAACATACCACTTAACAATACTTTCTTTATTATTATACTAAATTCACCCCAAAACCCTACAACTCTATGCTATCATATCTCCATTATGGCATATTCATTAGAACTCAAACAAAAGGCATTAGTCTACTTAGACCAATGTGGCAACATTAGTGCAGTTTGTACTGCCTATGATATTTCAAGAAGCACCTTGTATGCTTGGATTAAAAAACAAGAACAAGGAGATTTGTCTTGTCAAAGTGGTGGCAGTCGTGGTTTTAAGGTGGATAGAGATAAGCTTAAAACCTATGTAGAGCAAAATCCTGACGCTTACTTGCACGAAATTGCCAAAGTGTTTGATTGTGGCACAAGCACCATCTTTTACGCCTTGCAATCTCTTGGTATCACACATAAAAAAAGACCACAACCTACTTTGAACAAGACCCAAACAAGGTCAAAGACTACCAAGACAGATTAAATGGGTTACAAAGCACCCAAGACTGCGAGCTTATCTATATAGATGAGACAGGCATTGACACTTATCTACACCGTGCTTATGCAAGAAGTTTAAAAGGTCAAAAAGTCTATGATAAGGTCAGTGGTAAATACTATCAACGAGTATCTTTGGTGGCAGGACAAATAGGCAACAAAGCCAAACACTTGATTGCACCACTTCTTTAATAACAATACAATGACAAGCAGTCTATTTGAAACTTGGTTTGAACAAATGCTACTGCCTTGTCTTGATAATCACACCAAACAAACAGGTAGATCTTGCATTGTTATCCTGGATAATGCAAGGTTTCACAGAATGAAACACTTGCAAGAGATTATCAATAACACAACATACAACCACATTATCCTACCACTACCACCTTACTCACCTGAACTAAATCCCATAGAACACACTTGGGCAACCATTAAGAAATGGCTGAGAAGTCATTTGTCAAAGTTTGATAGTGTGGAAGATGGGTTGGTGTATTATTTTGGGGTGAATTGATTATATAAATAGCGGGAAGTATGAGACTTGGTGTATAACAACCGATGAAGCTATTAAGAAAAGATGAGAGGCTTACCTTAAATACAGTTCAAATTGGGCTTCTGGTAGCTTTAAGGTTGTATACAATAAATTTACCCCAAGAGCAAAAAGAAAATAATTAGTGATGATAAAGTTAGACGAGACATACCAGATTATACCGTATAATGCAAAAAATCAGTTGTTTTTATTTGCAAAGCAATAAGATGAAAAGCATATAAATTGCCTTATAATTTAATCTCCCCCCACCCAATTCCAAACTTTGCCAAATATTTTCTTAACCTATCAGTGTCATTACCACTTGCTTTATCAAGCCGTGAATGGTTAAATAACGCCCGTCCTGCACTTGCCATTGTGGGGTGGGTTTGGCAAAGTTTAATGACAGAGAGCAATTGCATTTTATCAAACTCATCAATGTCTTGGGTATGGATTTTGGCATATAGAGCAGAACTGATGTTACCATGTTTATCCGTGTTCGTCTCATCGGTCTCCCACAGTTCGTCCAATCGCCCAATCTCATCAACAACCAGTTTTTCATCAATAATCCCATTGCCCGCAAGCGTGGCAAGGCGTAAAATACTCGCCGACAAATCCCGAAAATTACCCGACCACACCGCACGAGAACTCATCGCATACGCCAAATACCGCTCGTAGGCACTGGGGCGAAACCGCACCGCACGCCCAAGCTCTTGGGATACCGCCACAAGCTGATAAGCGATGTTGGGAGCGATGTCTTCACGGCGGTCAGCCAAAGCGGGCAGAGTGTATTGCCACACATTGATACGAGCATACAAATCTTCACGGAACGTCCCTGCCCGTACGCACGCTTTTAAATCCTTATTTGTCCCTGCAATGAGCCAAAAATCACTGTGTACAAGCGTATCCGACCCCATCGGATAAAACGCCTTGTCTTCTAAGGCGGTCAAGAGCATTGCCTGTTCGTCCGCTCCAAGCTCGCCAATCTCGTCCAAAAACAGCACGCCCTTATGAGCGGTTAAAAGATAGCCATCTCGTGCCGTCATCGCCCCTGTGAACGCCCCTTTTTTATGCCCAAACAGTGCCGAATATGCCATATCGCCCCGCAACGTAGCACAGTTTACGTCCACAAACCACCCAGAGACGAGATGACGAGATTTTTTCAGCTCAAAAATCCGCCTTGCCAGCCGAGATTTGCCCGCCCCTGTCGCCCCCATGATGAGCATGGGCGAATTTGAGCCGAGTGCGACCTGCTCTATCTGCCTGATAAGGCGGTTAAAGGCGGGATTTTTAGTTTCTATGCCTGTTTTTAAAAATTTGACCGCATCGCTTTTGACCTTATCCAAGCGACTGGCAAGAGCATCATAGCGAGCCAAATCAAGGTCTATCACTTCCACACCGCAATCTGTCGTGTCGCCTTTTGGTGGGGCGGTTTGTAAAATGGTGCTGGGAATCTGTCTGCTTTCTACGAGCAAAAACAGACAAATCTGAGCCACGTGCGTGCCTGTGGTGATGTGGGTAAGATAATTTTCTTTTTCAATATCAAAAAGATAGCTGTCCGCCCATTCGGCAAGTTTATCATACACCTCCCCAAAATCCCAAGGATTGGCAAGGGGCATATGGATAAGATTGACTGTGATGTCGGGGCGTATTTCCTTAATGTCTGCCACGACTTGCAGGGCGAGCCGTTCGTATTGTGGGGCGATAAACATCTCCACACGGTCAAACGCCATCACCTTATGGACATTGACATTGGGTCGCCATTTGGCGTGCCGTCTTTGGCTAAATCCATCATCTAATACCGTGCCAAGAAAGCCTATCATCACTGATTTTTTCATGGATAATCTTCCAAATCTTCGTCAAATTCACACACACATTAAGCTATGGTTTCATTCATCTCTTCAATGGTTGCCCCCTTGTTCGGCGGTTAAAATACCAAAAACATCATCAAATCGCCCTTTGGTCGTGGGCGAATTGTGAATTGGTATGTCGGTTTGCAAAAAGTCTGCATTCATTTTTTAAATTTTCCTATAATTTTAGATAGAAATCTATCTTTTATTATAGGTTTTTACAAGAATATTGACAAGGTGATTTTTGTTTTTAACTAATTTAAAAATTTTAATTTATTAAAAATCAATCAGTTAAATACTATTTTTGGCAAATTTTACCAATTTGGCACGACATTTGGATAATCAAAAGCATGGGCACGCTGACACAAACGGAGCGTCATCGCCAAAAAGGTGTACTTATGGGCGACAGCGTAAAAGCTGATACCATAGGCAAGCAGGTTATTTAGCACGGTTACGGATTGCAGGTGCTGGCTGGGGTAAGCAGTCAAACACTGGCGCACTTTTTCCAATAAATGACTTGGCTGTGCGACTAAAAACGACAGTTATGGTATTTTGCGGGTTCAAATCCCGTCGTGTCCACCAAATTTTTAGGAGAGTACAATGCAAAAATTCATCTTAATTCGGGGTCATCAAGGCTCTGGCAAATCCACCTTCGCCGATGAAAAAATCGCCGAATTTAAAAAAGATTATCCAAATGGCGAAATTGTTCATATTGAAAATGACAAACTCTTAACCGATGAAAATGGCGTATATCATTGGTCGCCAGAACGTATTGATAAAGCAGTACGCATGGGGCAATCAATGATGAAAAATGCCTTTGATAAAGCCAAATCCAATCCAAATTTGGATATACTGGTAATTAACTCCAACACCAATCAAAAATCATCAAGCTGTATTCACCTATTACAATCGGCTCGTAAACGTGGATTGGTAACAGAAATTTATCGTCTGCATAATTTTTTTGATAATGTGCATAATGTTAAAAGAGCCGATGTATTATCCGCTTATGTCAAATTAAACAATAATAAACTGCGTGATGAAATTCATATAGAGCCAATTTACCCAATGAGCGATGATATTAAACAAGAGCTTGAAAAAATAAGTACATTTAATAATCAAGACATTCCCTTTGATGAAAACCGTCAAAGCTATATCAGTGATGAGTATTTACAATATGGTAAAAGAAATTTTATTATCAAACAATCAAAAACCTATCCAGAGCTATTTGTTTTAAAATATAAAAGAGATGTATTTTTTAATAATACTTTTGATAATGCCCTGCTTGAAATGCGTGGCACAGTGATTGATGAATATCATAATATCATCGTTCGCCCCTTTAAAAAGGTCTTTAATTATAATGAACGCATCGCCAAAAAATCCAAATATCCGATTACCATTGATGATAGCCATCTTGTGGATGCCGTCTTAAAGGTTAATGGCTTTTTGGGTGTATGCACTTATGTAGATTTACCAGAGACACACCCAAACCATCATGCCAGTTTTAATAAAAAGGTGCTGTATTCCACCACAGGGTCATTAGACAGTAATTTTGCCAAGATGAATAAGGATCATTGTGAAAAATATGAACCCTTATTTAAACAATACCCCAATCATACTTTCTTGTTTGAGATTACCGATGAAAAAGACGTGCATATCATCAAAGAAACCTTTGGCGAGACTTTAATTGGGATAATTGATGTGGCAAGTGGGCGACAATTTAGCGAAAGCGAGATTGATGATATAGCTAATGCGTTTAATGCCAAGCAAGCTAAGCTAGGCAATGATATTAAAATTATCCGTCCAAATATTATCAAAAATATCACTTTTGGTGAATTAAAAAAACTGTTAAAAAACGTAGAGCACGAAGGATTTATGGTTTTTGACAGTGCCAGCCAAGAGCTGTTATTTAAATTAAAATCACCATATTATTTGATTTCTAAGTTTTTGGGGCGTAGCAATGCAGGTAATATTGGGCGTAAACTTGACAAACGCCACGTTGATGAAGAATATTATCCGTTGATTGATTATATCAAAGAAAATAAAGAGATGTTTAATAATTTATCAGAATTGGATAAGATTACATTTATTCAAGATTTTTTGAAACAAATTTAGGATTAACCATGATTTATTTTACTTCCGATTGGCATTTTAGCCATAAAAATATTGTTAAATTTTGCCCAACCTTTCGTACGGCTTTTGATGATATTGATGATATGGATAAAGAGTTGGTGGCACGCTGGAATGCCAGCATCAACCCTGATGATACAGTGTATAATTTAGGTGATGTATCATTTAGTCATGATTTAAAAGCGATTGAAAAAACGCTATCGACTTTAAATGGCAAACATCATCTGATATTGGGCAATCATGATGGTCTCATCGCCCGCCATAAAGAGCGATTTTTAAAGACCCTCAAAAATGATGGCAATCCCATACTGTCATCAGTGCAGGATTATTTAAAATTAAGTTTTAAAGAATTAAAACGCACACTTATTTTATGTCATTATCCCATTGATGAATGGGACGGCTGTCATAAGGGATATTATCATCTGCATGGGCATATTCATGACCGCATGGCAAAGATTAAGGGTAAAATTTTAAATGTGGGCTTGGATTTGCATGGCAGGTTTTTAACGCTTGATGATATTGATGAGTTTTTAAAAGATTTGCCCAATGTGTCGCATTTTGGCAGTCATGATGAGATTATTTTAAATGATGATGTGATGACAAATCATTTATTAATTAAGCATGAATTGAAAAAAATAAATGGCTTGATTGAATGATTTATTTGGTATATGATAATCTAAACATTTTGGAGCAAATGATGAAAGAGCAAGAATTTATTCATACCCTTTTAACCAAAAACCCTTATTTTAATGTGTCTGGCATTACTTCATCAGAAGCCAATTATATCTGTGAACGCATTAAAGAAACCTTAAAACCCATTCAAGATGAAATCAATGGGTTAGAGACGCACACTGCCACTTTGGACGGTGAGCCATTGGATAGCTTTAAAAAGGTAGAAAATATTGACGATAAATTAAAGCTCATTGGTGAGCTGTATGCCATTTCTGCCTTTTTGCGTACCGCCATCAAAGAAAAAGAAAAGCGTATCAATATCATCAATGACAAAATTCGTGAAATTCGCCAAAAAGAAGACGCTCTATTAGAAGACATTGACATGAAGATATTAGATAAAATTCGCCGTGTGGATATGGACGATTTTCTTTTAACGTTACCATTATCTGATGTCATTACCTACAAAACTGCCGAATCTCGGGCATCACACATTGGCAAATTTATTCATAATTTTGATGACATTCGCCACAAACTCACTAAACAAGAACACATTAGTTTTAAACAGGTGGGCGAAAATCAAGTTTTTAAAATTCATCACACGCCCTTGTATGAGATTGATGAATTACAACAAACACAAAATTATCTTTTGGCAGAACATAGAGAACATGAAAATACGGTAAACTTTTATAAAGCCAAATTTCGTGATTTTGAAAACCAAGCCCAAGTGTGTTATGAAGAAACTTTAAATCAACTGCACAATGAAAGAAACACCATCTTAAATGAGCGAGTAAAAGCAAAAACACAAGCATTAACCGCAGTAAAATCCCAAATTGCCAATTTTAAAATTATCATTCCTAATGAATTTAAAAATACCATTGACGAATTATTAAAAAAAAGACATAAAATATAATTCCTGGGATTGGTTAAATTTGACCTATAAGTTTAATCATACCCAAAACCAAAGTAGCACAAGGCAAAATTAATATGGCTAGTAGCCTCCCGCAGAAATGCAACGAATTTGGGATTCGTCTGATAAATGTTCGCCCTATTTTTAACCGTTAAGGTTTGCCAATTTAGCCAAAAAATTGGAAAACTTTTAAGGTTTTGTTTTTGACTTTATCTTTGCAAAAATAGGGGTCTTGGTTTTTGTTTTTGGCATTAACTGCGTGCCTTGTGTTACTTTAACTTTTATTGTCTGCATAGCAAAAAGATCAAAGGAAAAATTTTAAATGTCCATCATGATTTTCATGGTAGATTTTAACGCTTGATGAGCTTTTAAAAGATTTACCCAATGTGTCGCATTTGCAAACATAACCGCCTCATAAATGAACACACAAACGCCAAGTAGAGACGACCGCTCTCACACGATTGAATGATTTTTGTACCCTAACACACTTTTGGTTTTACAGCAAGCACTTGGTTAATTTTTTATTGAGCTTATACTTCTTAATCTCTTTTCTGCAACACATTTATTGGGTATAATAGCCATTTTTAGCAGTATCATCGTCATGAAATTTTTAAAAACCACCTTATTGATTGCCACTTTGTCCGCTTTGAGTGCTTGCAACCAAAGCACGCCTGCCGACCATGCAGACAAATCCACAACAGCACAAAACACCAAAGCCCCCTTAGATAACCACCCTGCCCAAAACAGCGACCCTAACCACCAAGCCGACATCGCCAAAGCCCTACAAGACAACCTAAACGCATCAGGCATCGATGTCCACGTTACGTCTGTCGTCCCCACCCAAATGCCCGACATCTACTGGGCAAGCGTGGACGGGGCATCACCTGTATTTGTGGACAAAACAGGCAAATATATCGTTGATGGCACCATCGTGGAACTTGGTGGGGAGCGTCCTGTGGACATCACGGTCAAAATTCGCTCTACTGCCGCCCAAAAAGCTCTATCAGCGGTAGATAAAGCCACCATGATAACTTTCCCCGCCAAAGATGAAAAAACATCCATCTATGTTTTTAGCGACCCCACCTGCCACTATTGCCAAAAGCTCCATGATGAAATCAATGACATTAATGCGGGGGGTATTACCGTCCACTATTTGGCATGGCCTCGTGGCGACAGACCTCTACCTCTTGCCGAAGCGGTGTGGTGTAGTGATGACAAGAAAGACGCCATCACCCGAGCCAAAAAAGGCGAAAACATCACCACACCTGCCTGCACCAACCCTGTCAAAGACCATGTGACACTTGGTTACAGCTTAGGCATCACTGGCACACCTGCCATCTTTGGTGAAAATGGCGTACAACTTGGCGGTTATCTGCCCGCTCCCGAACTCATCAAATCCGCCATCACTAACAAACAATAGCCCCACCATAAATAACCGCCAATAAGCGGTTATTTTTTCTTTGTTCTCATTTGCATTAGTTGTTTCATATTAAAAATAATAAGCAGTAACGGCGGAAGGTAAAAGAACAACAATATTTTAAGTGTAAATAGCAAGCCCGATATTAAGGCAAACGCAATTCCAAGAGGAGAAGTGAGAACAATAATAGAGTTTAACACCAAAAATAAAATATAATACACTATTTTATTATATTTATTGGGATAAAAATAGGTAAAAACGCTATATCCCGCTATCCCGATTATCATCAATATAATCTCTAAATCAAAATAAGATAATTCTTCAAATAGAAACTCTTTTATAGTAAAAAATACCCATATCGGATTTAAAATATATAATATTATTGGTTTAGTTTTCATAATACTTCCTAGTTTAGATTAATTTGCTTTTAACTATCTCACGATCCCCGCATTTTCAAAGCGTAACCCTTTTATATCGTTAGCTTTCGCCCATTGCACAAAAGTATCGGTGCAAAAATAACAATTGTTAAATTTTTTATCTCTAAAAACGGGATTTCTCATCAAAATTTCCTTATCAAATGCAAATTTTCCTTGCAGTTGAGGAAAAACGGGTTTAGTAAGGCTTTTAGGCATATGCTCTGCCGCCCAAAGCTCATAGGAGCTATACCAAAAGCTCTGTGTGATAGCAGGAATGCCTCCTAAAATATTGACAAAAACAAATTTTTCTTTAATCTCGGGAGTATTTATGAGCAAAAGCTCCGCCGTAACATCAAACTCGTTAATCATTTTTTTGGCTAAATCCTCCCAAATAAGCAAAATTCCGTTAAAAAAACAGCTCGCATTAAAATCCTCCCGCTTTCCCTTTCTCTCTTTTTTTGTTTTTGGATAGTAGATGACCCAAGTAGGCTCTACCCACTGCTTAAATGACTCTCCCTCTTTATCCAAAGTTGCAATATAATCATCTTGTGTTTCATGAATCAAATATAAAAATTCGTCAAAATTTGATTTAATCTCATATACATTCATATTATTTGCCTTATTTTAATTAAATTGATCGCTTATATCCTCCCAGTCGTCATAGCTAAGAGCTTCATCGTGATACAAAGCCTTAAAGATATCTATGCTATCTTCGGCGGCATCAAAATGCTTTTTAAAATGCTGAAAATTTTTATTATCCTCCATATAAAGCCTTACTTTCACAACAAAATCGCCGTTTATTTCTGCTATTTGAACATAATCTGGATGCTTACTATCGGATAAAACCAAAAACTCTTCTTCATAAATGCCTTCTTTTAATAAATTTTCTAAGTCCTGCCAAGAAATTTCTTCATTTTCTCTAAATGCCGTGTTAATTAGTTTCATATTTTATCTCCTTTAATAATTAGTATCATATCTTTTCGGTTTTTTTTGCTTACTTTGTTCGCTTTCTTTTATAAAATTTGGCGTTTCGGGAGGAAAACTAACCCCTTTTTGCACCAAAAAATCTCTTACTTTTTTCCATTCGGCCAGAGTTTGCTTTTGTGCTAAAATATTTTTTTCGATTTGCTCAGGCGTGATATTTGGATAAATTTCCCGTAGTCGGGCTTGGGTGATAGGCGTTTCCCGCTCATCAATATTTTTATGAACTAAATATGCAACAGACAGCCCATTATTGTTTTTTACCTCAAAATCAGCTCCCTTTTCCAACAAAAAAAGCGTATTTTTCGGAGCAATTAAAGCCGTTTCTAAAATTAGATATCTGTTTTCTTCTTCTATTTTAGCATTAACATCAACACCGCTGTTTATTAGAAGTTTAAAGTTTTCGTGGCTGATGTCATTAACGGTTTCAAAAATCATCGGAACTCTGGTTTCGCCAAGTTCGTCATACACAAAAGCGAAATTCGGGTCAAATCCGCCATCTAATAACGCTTTTAGCATATCGGATTTAGGGTGTACTAAAATATAAATCAAAGGCGAAAAATGCTCTTTTTTATTTTCACGAACCGCCGGATTTGCTCCGTTTTTTATTAAATCAGTGATGTTTTGTAAGTCTTTGGGGTTAAACTCTCCGTTTTTTTGCTCATTTTTAATGGCGATATTAACCGCTTCGCTAATGGTTTTTGTATTTTTTTGCTCACAACCTACCATAACAATCATAGATAACATCACACCTAAAATCAACTTTATCATATTTTCTCCTTTATTTTTTCTTGGTTTTTAAATCATTTTTTATCTGATGTAAACTGTCAGAAATCACACTGACAAGCCATATTGCCGACATCAACATCAATATGCCGTCTAAATCCATCGGGGTATGCCTTCTTAGGTTTTTTTCAAAAAAGAATATATAAAGAATATAGCCACAAATGATAATCTTACCTATCGGGGCTAAAATACCTGTGAGTGATTTGTCTTTTTTATTCATGTTTTGTTTTTTATTTTTTTATAAATTACATCAAGTGATTTGTCATGTTTTATCATGTTAATGATGGTCATGGTCTTATTCATATGATGGTAATACAATCATGTGGCATTTTTGTCAAAAGCATCGCCAAGTTTTCACCCAAAAACAGCGTTGGCGATTTTAAACGCAAGACCATCACAGACACAACCCTAAATTAAGGTAAATCCTGTAAATTTCATCATGCCATCTTTACCACAAGTTTGATGACGTTTAAGCCAATTTTAGCACAAATCCACCAAAAACACCCACACCGCCATCACGACATTTTGATAAAATATTTTGTAAACACCCTAGCATAAGATAAAAAGTTGTGGTAAGTTAGACGGTTTAACCATCATACTTTATTATTTTTTGTTGGAGTTTTTTGTGAGTAAATCCATCAATCTTGCCGTACTCGGTCTGGGTACGGTTGGCACAGGCGTGGTTCATCTGCTAAAAGACAACGTCCAAGAGCTGACCCGCCGTACAGGTTATCAACTAAACATCACCCACGTTGGCACACGCCGACATCGCACCGACATTGACCCTGCCATCACCCAAAGCGATGATTTGTTGGCGATAGCGTCATCGGACGATGTGGACATTGTCATTGAAGTTATCGGAGGCACAGACGTTGCCAAAGACGTGATTATCCACGCCATCAAACATGGCAAGCACGTGGTTACCGCCAACAAAGCCTTGCTTGCCAAGCACGGCAACGAAATTTTTGCTTTGGCAGAACAGCATGGCGTGCAGGTACGATACGAAGCAGCGGTGGCAGGAGGCATTCCCATCATCAAAATCATTCGTGAAGCTTTGGCGGCCAACAAAATTGACTGGGTGGCAGGGATTATTAACGGCACGGGCAATTTTATCTTATCAGAAATGCAGTCTAAAAACCGCAAATTTAGCGATGTGCTTGCCGAAGCCCAAGAGTTGGGCTATGCCGAAGCTGACCCCACCTTTGATGTGGAGGGTATTGACGCTGGGCATAAATTGTCCTTGCTTGCGTCCATTGCTTTTGGCATACCATTACAGTTTGACAAGGTGTATTGTGAAGGCATTACCAAAATCAGCCTACAAGACGTGGTCTATGCCAAGGAGTTAGGCTACACCATTAAGCACTTAGGCTTTGCGTTTCGCCGTAAAAATGGCTTTGAACTTCGGGTACACCCCACGCTGATTCCCAACAGCACCCTGCTTGCCAATGTCAATGGCGTAAAAAATGCCGTGATGGTGGATGCTCACCCCTTAGGGCAATCGCTGTACTATGGCGATGGGGCAGGGGCAGGGGCGACAGCATCTGCGGTGATGGCAGATGTGATGGATTTGATTTACGTCATAGAAGCCACACCTGATAATGACACCGACACGCTCACTGACGTGCCACATCTTGCCTTTATCCCAGAACAGCTCTCTGACACCCGCATACTGCCTGCCGATGAGATGACCTGTGGCTACTATCTGCGTTTAACGGTCAAAGACGAGCTTGGTGTGCTGGCGGACACCACTCGCATTTTAAGCGAAAACGGCATTAACATTGATGCCATCATGCAACGAGACGCTCACAAATCAGGGCTCGTGCCTGTCATTATCCTAACCCTACCTGTGCTAGAAAAACAGATGAATAAAGCCATCAAACAGATAGAAGCCCTATCAGCGGTGGCAGAACCTGTGGTTCGCATTCGTTTGGAAAGTTTAGACGAATAATTCATAAAAATCGGGCAAATGTCCGATTTTTTAATGCCAATCTAACACATCTTCTGTTAAAATTACCCCATCATGTGCCAAAAACTTTTAAATCAATCCATCATTTATCAAGGCGAAACGTTATTTTTTACCCATTTTTGGGTGGATAGTGAGCTGTGTTTATGGATTGATAACGCCAAACAAATCAAAATGCCCAAGATGGAGTTTGTCGGCGGTTATCCAAATGAGTGCTGTATTTTTATTAAAAATTTAAGCGATGAAGAGTGCCTAAGCACCACCAGCTTAACAGGCGAAGCTATATTTACAACCTAACACATCAAAGAGGACAGCCATGACCCTACAAAACCGCTCACAAGGCTCACTCATCGGACTTGCCATTGGTGATACGGTGGGTATGCCCGTAGAATTTCAAGTCAAAGACCGCTTTGAGCCCATCACCGATATGGTGGGTGGCGGTGTCTTTAACCTTAAAAAAGGACAATGGACGGACGACACGTCTATGGCATTGTGCTTGGCGGACAGCCTTGTGGCGTGTGGTGGCTTTGACCCTACCGACCAGATGGCACGCTACCTTCGCTGGTATGAGCGGGGCGAAAATTCGGTAACGGGCAGATGTTTTGGCATGGGTAAAACGGTTTTACAAGCCTTAACGCTGTCCAAATATGTCGGAGCTTATGCAGGTTCGGACAATCCCAAAAGCTCTGGCAATGGCTCGCTTATGCGACTTGCTCCCGTACCGATTTTTTATCATGATGATTTACAAAAGTGCCTAGAATACGCTGTGCTAAGCTCAAAAGTTACCCATGCCAGTCCCGACTGCCTGTCCGCCTGTGCCTATTTTGGCGAAGTGCTGTATCACGCCCTGCATGGCGAAACGGATAAAAACAAACTGCTTACCCCCACCAGTGGCTACCCCTTTTCGCCCAACGTACAAGCAGTCATAGATGGCAGTTTTAAAACCAAAAGCCGTGATGAGATTTTTGGGACGGGCTATGTGGTGGATAGCCTAGAAGCAAGCCTTTGGGCGTTTTATCATACGGATAATTTTAAAGATGCGATATTAAATGCGGTCAATCTGGGCGATGATGCCGACACCACAGGGGCGATTACAGGACAGATTGCAGGGGCGTATTATGGACTGTCTGGCATTCCTAAACATTGGGTCAATGAGGTGTATTGGTGTGAGCATATTTTGACTTTGGCAAAAAGATTGGCAAAGGCGTAGCCATGTGTTTTGAAGTCATTTTAAGCACAAATTACCCTGATGATTTATCAAAATTTGATACAGTTGGGGTGTATTTTGAGAAAATAGACAATCATAAAATGCTAAAATATCCCAATCATTATAGAGTGGCGACTTTTTTACCCAAAAATTGCGGTTGTAATTTTCGCATTTATGATGAAACGACACTTACTCGTGATTTAGAACACAATCCAAATGCCCTACAAGAATGGCATGATGAAACAGATGATTGTGATAATGTATTAAATACAAAATTTTTATTTCAAATCATCAAAAATATGGTTAATCAAGGCTATCATCTTGATAGTTATGTGAATGATTGGGACTTGGTTGCATTGTTAGATGAGCCACCAAACAAATGTCTTGATATTGATGTCAATCATATAAAGAAAGATGATTTTTTATTTTACATTGGACACTATTTTGATTTTAAAAAATAGCGTCTTAATGAAGCAAATTAAGGAACAATAATGACCCCCACCCTATCCCTATCCACCGCTCTATTAAAAGAGCCGTCCATTACCCCCAATGATTTTGAGTGCCAAAATATCTTGGCAGAATTTTTGGGTAACTTGGGCTTTGATTGTGAATTTTTATACTTTGGCAACCCTGATGATACAGGCAAAAACACCCAAGTCAAAAATCTCTATGCCAAGAAAAAAGGCTCTGACCCCACCGCTCCTCATTTGTGCTTTGCAGGGCATACCGATGTTGTGCCTGTGGGCGATGAAAGCCTATGGACGTATCCCCCATTTTCGGCAACGATTGCTGATGGCTATCTGTGGGGGCGTGGTACAAGTGATATGAAAACGGCAATTGCTTGTTTTTGTGTGGCGTGTGAAAATTTTATCAAAACACACCCCAACCACAAAGGCGACATCTCTCTACTTATCACCGCAGATGAAGAAGGCGTGGCGATTAATGGCACAGTCAAAGTGGTAGAAGAGCTTGCCAAACGGGGCGAGCGTATGGATTATTGCTTGGTGGGCGAGCCGTCCAGCACGGCAACACTTGGCGATGTCATCAAAAATGGCAGACGTGGCTCACTCAACGCACGCCTGACCGTAACGGGCAAACAAGGACACATCGCCTACCCACATCTGGCGGTCAATCCCATGCACGAGCTTGCCCCCGCCCTTGCCGAGCTTGTGGCGTGTGAATGGGACAAAGGCAACGACTATTTTCCTGCCACCAGTATGCAAATCTCCAACATAAACGGTGGTACGGGGGCGACCAACGTGATAGCAGGTAGCGTGGACGTACTGTTTAATTTTCGCTTTTGTACCGAAAACACCGCCGAGAGCTTACAGGCAAAAACCCATGTCATTTTAGATAAGCATTTTAAAAACAAGAAAGCGACCTATCAGATAGAATGGAGCTTATCAGGCGAGCCATTTTTGACCCCAAAAGGCGAGTTTGTGGATGCGGTGGTGTCCGCCATCAAGGACATTACAGGCACGGACAGCAAGCTATCCACATCGGGAGGAACATCGGACGGGCGGTTTATCGCTCCGATTATGAATGCCCAAGTGGTTGAGCTTGGCGTATTAAACGACACCATTCATCAGATTGATGAAAAAGTAGCAGTAGATGATTTGGAGAAATTAACACTGATTTATGAAAAAATTTTACAAAAGCTGACTGCTTAAACACAAAAAGACGGTATAAAAACCGTCTTTTTTACCATCAATCCAACTCATCAAGCCATGCCATCTGAATGGCTTCTAAGATGGCTTCGTTAGACTTATCAGGTTCACCCACAAAACCATCAAGCTCGCACACATAACGATGCAAGTCGGTAAAGCGGATATACTGAACATCCACATCAGGGTATTTTTCGGATAAGGCGATGGCAATGTCTAGGGTGTCGTGCCAGTTCAGCGTCATTATATTTCCTTTATCACAAAGGTTTGTCCTATCATAACACAAAAACAAAAATTATGACAAGCCAAATGCACGTTATTGATGGCAGAATTAAAGTCATGCGAAGTATTTTTTAATTTAAAAAATAAAATGAAAATATAAAATTATTATAATTTACTCAATAATTATTTGCTCTTATCATACCCTCCATCTTCAATAAAAGAGGTAGCCATCATGACCGACACCCCAAAATGCCCCTACTTAGGCACACCCTTAACCATGAACAACGGAGCTTTTGTTGCTGACAACCAAAATTCACTTACCGCAGGTTCTCGTGGCCCACTGCTTGCCCAAGATTTATGGCTTAACGAAAAACTTGCCAACTTTGTCCGTGAAGTCATTCCTGAACGCCGTATGCACGCCAAAGGTTCTGGGGCGTTTGGTACATTTACCGTAACACATGACATTACTCGCTATACTCGTGCCAAATTATTTAGTAAAATCGGCAAAAAAACCGAAATGTTTGCTCGCTTTACTACCGTAGCAGGTGAACGTGGGTCGGCAGATGCTGAACGTGATATTCGTGGTTTTGCTCTAAAATTCTACACCGAAGAGGGCAACTGGGACATGGTGGGTAATAACACGCCTGTGTTCTTTTTAAGAGACCCTAAAAAATTTCCCGATCTAAACAAAGCGGTCAAAAGAGACCCACGCACCAATATGCGGTCAGCCACCAACAACTGGGATTTTTGGACACTCCTGCCCGAAGCACTTCATCAAGTAACGATTGTCATGAGCGACCGTGGCATTCCTAAATCTTATCGCCATATGCACGGCTTTGGTTCTCACACTTACAGCTTTATCAACGCCAATAATGAACGTTTTTGGGTAAAATTCCATTTTCACACCCAGCAAGGCATTACCAATTTGACAGATGCCGAAGCCGAAGCCATTATTGCCAAAGATCGTGAGAGCAATCAACGAGACTTATTTGAGGCTATTGAACGTGGTGATTTTCCAAAATGGAAGATGTACATACAAGTCATGCCAGAACAAATGGCAAACGAGGTAGACTTCCACCCCTTTGATTTGACAAAAGTTTGGTCAAAAAAACAATTTCCACTCATTGAAGTGGGTGAATTTGAGCTCAATCGTAATCCAGAGAACTTCTTTTTGGATGTGGAGCAATCTGCCTTTGCCCCAAGCAACCTAGTTCCTGGCATTGGTGTGTCTCCTGATAAAATGCTCCAAGCTCGCCTATTTAACTATGCTGACGCACAACGTTATCGTTTGGGTGTCAATCATCACCAAATCCCCGTTAATGCCCCACGTTGCCCTGTGCATTCCAATCACAGAGATGGACAGGGGCGAGTGGATAGCAACTATGGCGGTCGCCCACATTATGAACCAAACAGTTTTAGCCAATGGCAAGAACAATCCCAATTCGCCGAACCGCCACTTAAAATCAACGGTGATGCCAAGCATTGGGATTTTCGTGAAGATGATGATGACTATTTTAGTCAGCCAAGAGCATTATTTAACCTAATGAGTGATGAGCAAAAACAAGCTCTGTTTGATAACACCGCCAGAGCGATGAGTGATGCACCAAACTTTATCAAATATCGCCATATCCGTAACTGCCACGCCTGCCATTTTGATTATGGCACAGGGGTTGCCAAAGCCTTAGGTTTGACACTAGAAGACGCCATCAAAGCGTATGAGTCTGACCCCGCCAAGCACTTGGCAAGCTGTCTGCCACCCAAAATGTGATTTGTCAGCGTTGAATTTTTGACAAAAAACCACTTCTTATGGGGTGGTTTTTTATTTTCTGGTTACTTCTCTTGTCTTAATTGGTGTTTAGCTGACCAAGACAGGGCATTATCAACAAAACTTACTCACACTAACCAAGCTCAATATACGTTTTTTAATAAAAGATTTATCAAATGACACTTAGAGTTAAAAACTGGTCATCGTCATTCAAAGTGAAAGCATAAAGCACACCAAAACCGATTACATGATTTAGAAATGATGGTAAAACTTAGGTAAAATTTATCACACATTTTTATGATTGTATGACAAATCACATCACTTTATTCATACTCACCACACAATAATGGTTTATCATATGTCCAATCCCATTTTTCCTTTTAAGGTTTATATGAAAACCAAAATCATCACCACATCAGCCATCGTTGCCATGCTTGCCATATTCGGTACAGCCCATGCCGACACCACCAAACCCACCAAAGCCGATACCCAAGAATGCAAGCCACCGCATGACTTTAAGGGTAAAGGCGAAAAACCTGCCAAAACTGGCGACCGCCCCGAACCCCCAAAAGATGCTAATGGCAAACCCATGCCACCCAAAGATGGCAAAAAGAACAGTTGTCCGCCACCAAAAGATGGTCAAACCCAAAGTAAATGACACAATCCGCCCATGTTGGGCGGATTTTTTTAATGTTAGGGTTTGATGATTTTAAATTGAAAAACACCAACATTCACTTTATAATAAAATTTTTTTTATCACAGAGCAAATCATGTATTGTCTTATCTCTCCTGCCAAAAACCTAGACGAAAAAACCACCCCACCCTTTCATTTGGACAGTCATTTAAGCAACCCCATCCTTATCAATCACGCCATAGAATTAATGAAAACCCTAAAAAACAAAGACGTGATAGACTTGCAAGAACTCATGGGCATATCTGCAAAAATCGCCGAACTGAATGTCATACGCAACCAAAACTGGGTCTATCCTTTTGGCGATAATAAAAAGCCCGCCATTTATTTATTTGATGGAGATGTCTATACAGGGCTTGACGCTTATTCTTTAAATGTTGATGAGATTTTATATTTAAATCGGCATTTAGGGATTTTATCGGGGCTATATGGCATTTTAAAACCACTGGATAATATGCTTGCCTATCGGCTTGAAATGGGCACAAAATTAAAAACCTCTCATGCCGATGATTTATACGGCTATTGGGGCGACACCATCACAGACATCATCAATGATAATATCAAAAACAGCGGTTCGGACATATTGATAAACCTTGCATCAGGCGAATATTTTAAAGCAGTAAATACCGCTAAAATTCATGCAGACATCATCACGCCCAAATTTTTAGACCAAAAAAATGGACAATACAAAATCATAAGTTTCTATGCCAAAAAAGCCCGTGGCATGATGATGAATTATTGTGCCAAAAACCAAATTGAAGACCCCAATGAGCTAAAAAACTTTGACATGGACGGTTATTATTTTGATGAAAAAGCAAGCAGTCATGATGAATGGGTATTTAAACGGGACGAACGGTATTGATGATTTTTTAGACAAAAAATTTATCACTTCGTGGGGATTTTTATCCCCATTTCGGCACAAAAAATGCTAAAATAAAGCGAATTTTTTTACTCAATGACAGGTAACATCATGGCAAAATCCCCAAAAAATAAAGACAGCGACAGCACCGAATTTAACA
This sequence comes from Moraxella sp., assembly GCA_030530785.1. Classification (GTDB taxonomy): domain Bacteria; phylum Pseudomonadota; class Gammaproteobacteria; order Pseudomonadales; family Moraxellaceae; genus Moraxella. Next base: position 41,182 of record JAUMUJ010000003.1, read on the forward strand.
AAGAAAAAGCCCTAGAAGTCGCCCTTGCTCAGATTGAAAAAGCCTTTGGTAAAAACACCATCATGAATTTAGGCGATGAGTCCATCAAAGTGGACGTAGAAACCATTCCCACAGGCTCACTGGGGCTTGACATCGCACTTGGCATCGGTGGTTTACCCAAGGGGCGTATCATAGAGATTTTTGGTCCTGAAAGCTCAGGAAAAACCACACTGACCCTACAAGCCATCGCCGAATGCCAAAAGATGGGTGGAAAATGTGCATTTATTGACGCAGAACACGCCCTAGACCCGATTTATGCCAAAAAACTGGGCGTAAAACTGGACGAACTGATGGTCTCACAGCCTGATAACGGCGAACAAGCCCTAGAAATCGTGGATATGCTTGTGCGTTCTGGGGCGGTGGACATGATTGTCGTGGACTCGGTAGCCGCCTTGACCCCAAAAGCCGAGATTGAAGGCGAAATGGGCGACAGCCACATGGGACTGCAAGCCCGCCTGATGAGCCAAGCCCTGCGTAAAATCACCGGCAACGCCAAGCGTGCCAACTGCATGGTTGTCTTTATTAACCAAATCCGCATGAAAATCGGTGTGATGTTCGGTTCGCCTGAGACCACCACAGGCGGTAATGCCCTAAAATTCTATGCGTCCGTGCGTATGGACATTCGCCGTATCGGCTCGGTCAAGGACAAAGATGAAATTTTGGGTAATGAAACCCGTGTTAAAGTCGTCAAAAACAAAATGGCCCCCCCATTTCGCCAAACCGAATTTGAAATTCTCTACGGTCAAGGCATCAACCGCTTGGGCGAGATTGTGGATTTGGGCGTGGAGATTGGTGAGATTGGCAAATCTGGGGCATGGTACAGCTATAATGGCTCAAAAATCGGTCAAGGTAAAGCCAATGCTTGTGCATTTTTGGCAGAAAATCCCGACATCGCCCAAGAGATTGAGCAAAAAATCCGTCAAGCCAAACTCGCCACCACCGAAGTTAGCCCCACAGCCGATGATGGCGATGACGTGCCAGAGTATGCAGAGGGCATGGACGAGTGATGTTATGGTCAAACCCATAAATATCCAAACCTTAGATGACATCTTAGCAGACATGGAGCAATCTGTGTCTGCTAAAACTTTTGATAAAAAGAACGAAAACACGGATAATCAAAATAATAAAAAAACCGATAAAGCGGACAATAAAAACAGCAATACACACCAAAAATCTAATAAACCAAAAATTTTAACCAATACCGCCAAACACCCCTTTAAAAAATCTAAAAAATCAATTAAAAATACCCAAAATCTCAATTCCCAAACCAACATACCAACACCCCCACACAAACACAAATCCCAAACAAGCGATGACAAACCATCTGCGGTGGATTTATTATTAAAAGACGACAGCCAAACGGTGTTTGACGATAATTCTTTAAAACTATTAAGCCAAGTTGAGATAGAAAAATTAGCACTGCCAGACAAAGCCACCCGCCACCTAAGATGGCTTGCTTTTTATTATTTATCAAAAAAAGAACTGTCCCGCCACGAGCTTAAAACCAAGCTCATCGCCAAAGACTGCGACCCTGTGGCGGTAGATGAGCTGCTTGACGAATTTGCCGAAAAAGACTACCAGTCGGACACACGCTGTGCCACCATGATGGTGCGTGAAGCCGTGCGTAAGGGGCGTGGCGTGCGATACATCACAGAATCCCTAAAAAAAGCAGGGCTTGATATTAAGGATTTTGGGGGCATGGACGAACTTGTCGCCATGAGTGATGTGGACAGCGTGGCAGACGGCACAATATTGGACGATGACGACAAAAAAGATGATGAGATAAACTGGCTGAAACTCGCCGTAGAAGCTCGCTGTAAAAAATACGGCGACACAATCCCCAAAGACCCCAAAGACAAAGCCCGCCAACTGCGATTTTTGCAGTATCGGGGCTTTGATGTGGGGGTATGTTTTGATGCGTTAAAGATGAGCCTAGATGACTTTGATGAACATTAAAAAAAAATAAAAATTTGCCCTAAGCCTAAGTTTGTCAATTTTTTAAAATGCCTTTAAAAACCGATATCAGAACTAACTTGATGATTTTGCTTTATTTTTTAGTTTTATCATCAGCCAAATAAACACCACCACCCCAATCAAGGCCACACCGCCTGCCACCACAGGAGCAAAGATAGCAAGTGCCGACAACCCCACCGCTGTCCCCGTCTCAGCAAGCCCAATGACAGGATTGGCGATCCCTGCGGTCGTGGCGGTAGAGACCGCTCGGGTGGTGGCGGATGTGGCTTTGATGGCAGTTGCTGTGCCACCCCCTGCCACGATTGCAAGTGTCCATGTTAAGGCAGGATTTAGCTCGGTTAAGCTCCCTGCCATCGCCACCGTCCCTGCCACACCTGCCAACGGCACAGCGATGGTATCTAGCAGATTGTCCACAAAGGGTATCAAATATGACAAGGACTCAAAGATACTGGCAGTTGCCAAAATCACCAAAGCGGGTGTACTGCCTAGCCACGCCCAACTTTCATTTAATGGCAAAATTCCAAAATAACTCGCCAGCGACATACCAAATAACGGCACAAAGACCCGAAAGCCTGAACTTGCTGACAGCCCAATACCCAAGCATAGACTCATTATCATCTCTGCATTCATCGTTTTCTCATAAGGTTAGATTTTGGGATATTATAACGCATTTTTTGTGATGATTTTGTCTTTGCCATAAAAAAAATCGGACAATTTGCCCGATTTTTTATAAGGCTCAGTAGTATCCAAGCACTTTCCACCAGATGAGACCCACGCCAATCCACACCACCAGATTCACGACACTCATCACAAAGCCGACTTTCCACCATTCGCCAAGCGTACTGTAACCAGAACCAAAGATGACGGGAGCAGTCCCTGTGGCATAGTGCGTTAATGTCATCATCAAACTGCTGGTCGCCGCCAAAATCAGAGCATACAACATGGGCGGTGCTCCCAAACTGATACCCACCACATAAAAAGCGGCAAGCATGGCGGTAATATGAGCGGTCGTACTGGCAAAGAAATAGTGGGCATACATATACACAAGTGTCAAGATAGCCACTGCTCCTACCCAGCCCACACCTGCATGACCGATAAGCTCCTTAATAGAATCTGAGAACCAAGTAATCAAGCCCAGTTTATTTAAAAACGACGCCATCATTACCAAAGCCCCAAACCACACAATGGTATCCCACGCAGATTTTTCTTTTAAGACATCTTCCCACGTTAAAACACCTGTTAATAACAAAGAAGTCAGACCCAAAAAGGCAACTGCGGTGGCATCAAATTTAGGCATACCAGAAAATAGCAAAGCAGGAATGTTTGCCCAAAGCAATAACATAACACCAAAGACCACCAACATAATCTTTTCGTCTTTGGATAATTTACCCATAGCGTCTAGGTTTTCTTTGGCAAAATGCTTGGCATTCGGGGTTTCTTTAATTTCAGGTTTGGTCAGCCAAAAAATCACCAACGGCATGAGCAAAATACATGCCATACCAGGCAAGAACATCGCCACCGCCCAAGTCGTCCAAGTGATGGAAATGTCGCTGTCGGTGGCTTTGGCAATCACATCAACCACCATCGGGTTAGGGGCGGTCGCCGTGATAAACATGGCAGACGTGATGGGATTGGTGTGGTAGTTTACTTGCGATAAATATCGGGCGATACGATGCCGTGTCTCGTCCGCTTTGGAGTTGAAGCTGTCGGCAATAGAACGCATGATGGGGTGAATAATGCCCCCGCCCCGAGCAGTATTAGACGGTGTAACAGGTGCAATTAACAGCTCTGCCAATGCCAAAGCATAGCCGATACCGATGGTCTTTTTACCAAAAATCTCAATAAAACGATAGGCGATTCTCGCTCCCAATCCCGTTTTTATCAGCCCCCGTGAAATCATGATGGAAATCCCGATAAGCCATATCAAAGAGCTAGAAAAACTAGACAGAGCGTCGTTCATTGCCTGCTTTGGTGTGTCAGCCGTAACCCCCGTTAAGGCCACCAATGTTACCGAAATGATGGCAATCGCCCCAATGGGAAGCACTTTACCAATGATGGCAACGATTGTCCCCACAAACAATGCCAACAAATGCCACGCATCAGACGTAACCCCTTCGGGTGCAGGAATCACAAACCAAATCAGTAAGGTTATCGCCACCGCAATGATGGCAGGTATCGGTTTAAACGGCATAATACCCCCTAAAAATCAAACGATAAATCCTTATAAAATTTAAGGATTTTTTATAAAAAAATGCCTAAGAGTTCACCAAAACACGCCTAAATGAAAGTTTTGATGAGCCCTTAGGCAACAGGTGTTTATCTTTATGGTAAGATTATAGCAACATGGTAGCCAACTTGCAAAGACAAACTTAGCCACTAATACCGCTAAATTATCCACCCATCGGATTAAAAGGCTTTTTGAAATTGAGCTAAAATTTCGCTAATCTCGTTGTTGGCTTCTTGTTCATTTTGTAGGTTGCCTTGTGGGGTCAGGTCATTGACCACTTGGGGCAACAGCTCGGCAATGCCTTGACAGACTTGACTTTGGTCAGCACCCACTTGGCGACAGACATTGTCAATCTGCTCTTGACCGAACAGTCCCAAAATATCTCCTGCGTCCAATCCATCATTATTGGTGTCAATATTTACCCATGATTGGGCTTTATTGCCCAAGCCGTTATTATTAAATTTTGCCAACAGACCCGACAGACCGCCGTTACTTTGGATAAGCCCAAGCACAATCGGCAACAGTGCTAGCAGTAACGCTCCTTTATTAAAACCACCTTGCTGATTTTGTGTACCAAAGCCCGCACTCGTGCGATTACCCCCCATCTGACTGGCGACCACACTGCCAAGTATGCTTCCCAAATCGCCCGCTCTGGGCTGTTGTCCACCGCTTAGCACACTGCCCAACACACCACCCAAGCCTGCATTGGTTTTGTTACCACCCATCTGACTGGCGATCACGCTACCTAGCACACTGCCCAGATTGGCGTTATTTTGACCACCTGCCAAAGAACCAAGCAGTCCGCCTAAGTTGCCCTGCTGGGGCTGGGGCTGATTACCTGTTACGGCATTGGTGATGACTTTGGTTACGATATTTTGTAAAAGACTCATGGCGTCTTCCTATGATTAAACAAAAAAAATACGCTGTTATTTTATCAAAATAATATCATCTTGATAGCACTTTCTAAAAATTGTTACAAATTTATAAACCCTTTGATTTATGGTAAAATAGGTCTATTTTTTAGTTGGGGTAATTTATGGCAGGCAGTTTGCTTCTTTTATTAGACGACATCGCCACCGTACTAGATGACATCTCCGTTTTAACCAAAGTCGCCACAAAAAAGACCGCTGGTGTGCTTGGTGATGATTTGGCTCTAAACGCCCAACAGGTAACAGGCGTGCGTGCCGACAGGGAGCTTGCGGTGGTGTGGGCGGTTGCCAAAGGCTCTTTGGTAAACAAGTGTATCTTAGTACCCGCCGCCCTTATCATCAGTGCCATCGCCCCCATACTCATCACGCCTTTATTGATGGTGGGTGGACTGTTTTTATGCTTTGAAGGTTCTGAAAAAGTCGTTCATAAATTTGCCCCACAGCTGTTATCGCACGACCTAGACGATGATAACGCCCACCAAGCTCGCCTGCAAGCCAACGCTGACGAAGCAGACCTTGTGGAACTTGAAAAAGACAAAATCAAAGGAGCAATCCGCACCGATTTTATCTTATCTGCTGAGATTGTCGTCATCTCACTGGGTACGGTCGCCACCGCCACACTCACCCTAAAAGCACTGACCCTGTCTGTCATCGCCATCATCATGACAGCAGGGGTTTATGGCTTGGTGGCATTGATTGTAAAAATGGACGATGTGGGCATACACCTGTCGCAAAAAAGCGATGGTTTTCGCCAAAAATTAGGTTCACTCTTGCTCGCCTTTGCCCCAAAACTCATGAAGTTTTTATCCATCGCAGGCACGCTTGCCATGTTCTTGGTCGGTGGCGGGATTTTGGTACACGGCGTGGGCGTACTACACCATCAAGCCGAGCATTTGGCACATTTATCGGGTGTGTTTGGCGGTTTGACCGAGAGCTTGTATCATGGCATGGCAGGCTTTATCGCAGGCTGTGTCATCGTTGCCATCGTGGCAATCGTCAAAAAAATATGATTTAACCTTGTATTTTATCCAAAAACTGCTATAATGTCAGGCTCATTTTGTCCCAATCTGAGCTGATGCCCACGCCCCAAGACCGTGAAGCTATATATCAATAACACAGCCAGATTTTGTCCGAAGTCTTGATATGGAGTAAACTATGCCCTTAGTAAAGGTCAAAGAAAACGAACCTGTGGATATTGCCATCCGCCGTTTTAAGCGTGCTTGCGAAAAAGCAGGTGTGCTGGCTGACGTACGCAAAAAAGAATTTTACGAAAAGCCCACCCAAGAACGTAAACGCAAAAAAGCAGCCGCCGTTAAGCGTTATAAGAAAAAAGTATGGCGTGAGCAAGTACGCACCGTGCGTAAATACTGATTTAAAAACCCCAATTTTGGGGTTTTTCTGTGTCCTTTATTTTTTATGAGCATTCTTTATGCATACTGACACACCATACAGACCTGCCTTATTTTTTACGTTGTCTTTGCTAATTCCTTGGGGGTTGTGGTTGTCGGTCGCCCATTTAAGCCATCAACCAGCATACGAAGGCAGTCCATTACTGACCGTGCTGATATTGGCAGGGTTATTTGTTCCTTGTGTGGTGAGCTTGTGGTTGGTGCGTCAGAACTCTCATCTGTTTGCTGACACCATGCCCAGATTTTTCCGACTGTCAGGCTTTCCCGGACGCTATCTGTGGCTGGCCATATTACTCCCGCCACTATCTTTGGTGGCAGCTCAGCTCATCTCTTTATTATTTGGGTATGAAGCAACACAGTTTTATATATCAGGTCAAGCGTCTTTTAGTTCCACCATTTTAAACCCTTGGGTGGCTGTGTCTTTGGCGGCAGTGGTAGAAGAGTGGGCATGGCACTCTTATGGCACAGACGCTCTGCTGGCTCGTTTTAACCTTTTTGTAACGTCATTGATTTTTACGGCGTATTGGGCAATATGGCATTTACCATTGGGATTTATTAAGGGCTATTATCACAGCGAATTGATTGCATCTGGTTGGCCATATACTGTCAACTTTGTGGTCAGTATGATTGTTTTTGTGATACTGATGAACCATCTGTACCTAAAAAGCAATCGCAGTATCGCCATTGCTTGCTTGTTTCACTTATCCGCCAATGTCGGCAATGAAATCTTTGCCACCCACCCTGACAGCAAAATAATACAAACAGTCATTTTAATGGTCATTGCCGTATTTCTCGTCATCAAAGAGCGACAACTGTTTTTTAAAAAGCCACAATAATCTTTATGGCATACCGCTTGCACCGCCGTCTGTGATGGTGGTGTTTGCCAAATGTACCCGTCCACCACAAATCGCTCTGCTGTCTATGGTGCAAGAGGTATGTGCTGTACGTAAACACTAAGTTTAAAATCCCAATTTCGGGGTTTTATCTCACACCCCTGTCATTATGAATAATTTTTATACAATTTATCAATATATATAAATAAAAATCATTTGTAATTAAATTCTTTTTGAATAACAATAGGCTCATAGCTCAAAAGTTTATCAAAGAGAAGCCTTGTTATGACCACCAACCGAAAGTGCAAAGACAAAAATGTTAAGGCAACTGCCCTACAACTTAAAAAACGTCCAAGTTGGGCAAAAGTGTATGCAGGATACCCCAAAAGAGTATCACGGGATTTTTTAATTCCGCAAGACTTAGAAAGCAATCAAGTCTTTGAACTTATTTTTGGAAAAAATTACAATAAGACGAAATTTACGAACGCTTGTGCAACAAGGGTTTCTCTCGGTTTATTAAATGCTGGATTAACCATTTCTCCACGAGCATTCTTGATACAAGATAAATCCCACCCACATGCAGGCAAGGGCATTGAAACGATTGCCTCCACCCTTAGAGATCCATTAGTCAAACCACATTATTGGGGCGAACCAGATGTTATTATTTGTAATGCCAATAACTTAGCCAAAGTTGCCAATATTATCGGCAACAGAAATGGGGTCTATTTTATATCTGGCAATTTTAGTGGCGTATCAGGTCATGCAACACTGTGGTTAGGTGCATATAGAAATGTTATTGGTAGCAATAATTATATCACCACAGGCAGAACCGTCTCTTTTTGGGAATTGTCAGCATGAAAGTGATCTTGGTATGTATTTTGGCTTTGATGTTTAGTGCCTGCACTTCCCATGCTCAGTCAATCTCCCTAAAACAGGTTCAAGAAAAACTTAAATCAGATGAAGTGGCGTTAGGCGAGTTTATTGCTTTGGGTAAACTACAGTTAGCAAAAAACATATAAAATATATAATCCACTTTTACTGCCCAAATCTCTACCAACAGGGGGTAAGTCTTTGAACAGATGGCGTACTGCACACCTCTACTAGGTTAGACCAAATTTGGTCATTCCAAGCTTCTTGGCTGGTTAAGTATTTTCTTAGAATGTTTAATGAGCCATTAATATCGGCATTGATAAGGTTGCCTTGTGCGGATTTGAACAGTCCACGCTTTACTCGTTTGCCTTGGTATTTACTGTGTTTTTGTACAGGTTCGTTATCAAGAAATGAGCATTTTGAAGTGTAGCTTTCTTCTGTCAAGACAACACGAATACCAACTTGTTTGCACTTGTAGGTCAATTGACTAATTAAGTCATTAAAAGGTATCTGTACAAAGTTTTGATTGCTTTGTTTGCCAAGCTCAATGTTTTGTTTTTGACCGACATTTTTACCGATGACTAGAGTGGTAATGTCGTGCAAAACCAGGTAATTCACGATTTGGCGAGAAACTTTATGCAAGTAGGTTTGAAGTTTGTTTTTTCTTTTTAGAAATAGATGGTGCAATCGTTTTTTATTTTGCTTTTGCCCTGTGTCCAGTTTGGATTTTTCTTGGGCAAGTTGTTTATTAAAATACTGATTCACAGATTTGATGGGCTTGCCATTGTAGATGATGGGTTTTGCGACATTTGATGTTAAGGTTGCTAGATTATTTAGACCAATATCAATACTGGCATATTTTTGATTATTTGCTTTTAGTGTTTGATAAGTTGATTTATAACCCACTTCTACAACAATATGATTTCCCTTTGGTACAACACGCACAAAGTTAATTAGGGATTTGTCAAGTTTGGTTTTGATAAAGATGTTGGTTTTGGATAAGTGAATAAAACCTTGCTTTTTAAAGGACAATGCCCCTTTTTCATAATGGACGACTTGCCGACCTTTTTCTTTATGCAGGTATTTGGGGATTTTGGCGTTTAAGCCCTTTTTTATCAACCCAAAGAATGAGCGGTAATTTTTATCAACAAGCTGTTGTGTGTGCTTGGCAACTTTGGCAGGTAAAACCCTATAATCTACTTGATTGCCATGAGTAAAAAGCTTATTGACTGCGTTGTAATTTAAAAATGAGCCATCTTTAAAAAACTCTTGACGGACAGCATACAAAGTGGCATTGTAGAGATTTTTTGATAAAAAGCATAGCTTATCCAAATCATCAAAGTATTGATGATTTGGGCTGATGATGTGTCTTTCTACCAAGTAATCCATTGTTAGTCTGCTTTGATTTGCTCTTTAATTTTACTGCGTAAGCCGTACATTTTTCCACTAAATGAGTGAATGATTGAAACAATGTCTTCTGCCAATTCTTCATTCATTGTTTTATCCAAAACATCATCAGAGATAATAATAATTTGAGTATTGTGTTTATCGCAAATGGCTTTAATGTAATTAAAACCAAAACGAGTGAGACGGTCTTTGTATAAAATAAATATTCTATCTATTTTGTTGTCTTGCACCATTGTAATGAGTTTGTTTAAAGATTTGCGATTATCATTTAAGCCACTACCTACATCAGATAAAATCTGTAAGTTTTTTGGATTTTGGTGAATGACAAAAGATGAAATAGCCGTAATTTGTCTATCCAAATCGCCCCTTTCTTTTTGTTTGTGGGTGGAAACACGAGCATAGATGACATCAGAGCGATTTTCTTGTTCATAAAGCACACCAATGGTGCGTAAATGGTGAATAAGACTTTCACGAGTGATAAGACGGCGATTGGTTTCAGAACGAATGGCAACAAGCCGTCCATCTCTTGTCATATTTTGCACGGTTGGTAATGATACACCGAGCAAAGCTACTACATCACGAGGTTTGTAGAAGTCTTTGTTTAGGCTTGAAATTGGTATCATTGAATGCTTAATATGTTTTATAATTAAACATATTGTATATTATTTGAAATCTGTTTTCAACACTGCCTAGATAGTTATTTTCATCAAAATAATGGTGCAAAACCTAATGAACTGTTTATGATGGGCTATACCACAACTTTTAATGGACTGACAGCATTTACTCGTTTAGTGGACGAACAAAAGTTATTTGACACATTTAATACAACGACCGCAACTGTCCAACTTCAAAAAAGCATTGACCCTGTTAGTACGTGTCATATGCTGTATGAAAAACACGGTCAAAACCTATATCAAAGTTTTATCATGCAAAAAGATAATTATATTCAAACAAACCTCAAACACCCATCGGAGCAAACTTACCACCAACAAAACATACAAGATTATCTGCAATACGGTAAACTAGATGCCAGACGTTTTAGTGAAAGCTGTCAAACGGTGGATTGTCAATAACCTTTGTCAATTTAGATACGTGGAGTGCATACCGCACTAGAATTTACATCAATCAGATGAGTGTATAAACGCACCCTGTAATGACTGCTGGTGCTATCCCCCACCCACCGCTTGCACCACTTCTACCCTCATACCATCTGTGATGATGGTATCGGTAAGGCGTGTTTTGGGAATGAGTATGCCGTCCACTTCCACCGCAAATCTCCCTGTTGTTAGCCCTTGACTGTCTAAAAGTTCAAGTAGTGTTTGGCAAGTGGTGTGCATGGGCGTGCCATTTAAGATAATATTCATACATTGTCCTTTTTTAAGGTACTAAACGCAAGCAAAAGCCAGCCGATAATCATGAGTGTGCCACCGATGGGCGTGATTGCCCCGAGCCATCTGGGCAACCCAAGTGCCATCAAATACAGCGTGCCACTAAATATGACCACACCGATTTGTAAGCACAAGGCAACTTTGGCAACATGGTGGCCCAATTTTTGTAACACGCCCAGTGCCAGCAGTCCCAAAGCGTGTATAAATAGATACAGCGTGGCGGTTTGCCAAATCTGTTGAGCATAAACATCTGCCATCTTTTTTAAGCCATGAGCCCCAAATGCTCCAAGTGCCACCGCCAGTGCCAAATTAAGGGCAGAAATTTTAAGCCAATTCATCACAGTTCATCATCAGTCATCAAAAATCATGGTATTCATCGTCATGGCTTCTTTGATTTTGTCCATGGCATTTTTTTCAATCTGACGCACCCGCTCGGCTGAGATATTATACACCGCCGCCAGCTCATGTAGGGTGGCTTTTTGGTCGGCAAGCCATCTTTGGGTAATGATGTCTCGTGAGCGGTCATCAAGGTTTTGCATGGCAGACTGTAAAGCGGTGGTGGTGTTCTCTTCCCAGTCGGCATCTTCTACAACATCGGCAGGGTCTATGGCATCTTCTAAAAACAACTGTGGGGCATAGCGTCCGTCATCTTCGTCCGTGTCTTGCATTTCAAAAGACGCATCATAGCTGGTCAGACGGCTTTCCATTTCTAAGACTTGCTTAACCGTTACGCCCAAATCTTTGGCAATGGCAGTCGCTTCGTCTAAGGTAAGCTGATTGGACGATTTTTTTAGGCTACGCAAATTAAAAAACAGCTTGCGATGGGCTTTGGTGGTGGCAACTTTGACAATCCGCCAATTTTTGATGACAAATTCATGAATCTCCGCCTTTATCCAATGCACCGCAAAACTGACCAATCGCACGCCTTTGGTAGGGTCAAAGCGTTTGACCGCCTTCATCAAACCCAAATTCCCCTCTTGGATAAGGTCAGCCTGCGACAAGCCATAGCCCGAATAACTGCGAGCGATGTGTATCACAAAACGCAAATGACTCATGACCAATAGCCGTGCCGCTTCCACGTCTCCTTCGTGGTAGTAGCGTTCGGCAAGCTCTTTTTCTTCGCTGGGGGTTAAGATGGGGATTTGATGAACAGTGTTAATATACGCCCCCAAGTTCACACCTGGTGCGGTCAGGTGGGTGGGCATGGCAGGCACTAGGTCTTTGGTGGCGACATCGTGGGAAACTTTATTATCGGTGCGGATAACGATGGGGCGAGCGATGTCTTCGTCAAAATCATCATACTCATCAAAATCCACATCAAGCTCATCGTCATAATCGCCAAAGCTGTCATCTTCGGCATGGTTGTATGGTTTGGTCATTGTATTTTGCAATTAAAAAAATTATCCTATTGTAAGGCTTTGATGAGCGAAACGCTAGGGGATTTTTAAAATTGATAAACAATTTAACAATTTTTGATGGTTGAGAAAAACAGCTTAACCAGACTTGATGATGATAAAATGATAAACGCCGTCATCTGCCCACGTCTGCACTGTCAGGGCTTGTTTTTGGCAAAAGGCGACAAGGTCAGTTTGGCTGTTTTTGTCGCTGGCAATCAAGTACAAACCCTTACCATCTGGCACGCCACGCAAGGCGACTTTTGCTTTTAATAAGGGCATGGGGCAAGACAGCCCCCGTGCGTCAAAAACGGCACAGATTTGTCCATAAGACAGCCCTTTATCTGCCAAATTTTGACAAATGCTCAAAAGTTCATCATCAAGCGATGAGGCGAGTTCATCGCTTAGGGCAAAAAAGTCATTCACCATAGACTTTTATACCTTGCACAAAGGCACAGCCCTTTTGACGACCTGCCAATACCATCGCATCATGTTCGCCATAGAGCCGAGCTAGGGTGTTCTTTTTGGCTTGGCGTTGCCCACTGCCCACGCCTGTTCCCACAGAAATGGACGGATAAATCCCACCCCGACCTGCCGAGATGCCCACACCCACGCCCGTACCTAGCGAGATGCTTTGATTTTCGGTGTCTTTGGCAAGTTTGCTGATACGAGCAACCTCTGATTGTAAGGTAGCACAATCATGGTGCTGATAGTTGCTGGGGTTGATGTATTGGGGAGCAATCGTACCTGTACTGGCACAGCCTGCCAACGCAAGCACGCCTGCGATGGCACTCAAATGAAGTGATTTTTTCATAAATTTTCCAAACTAATCTTTGTGTTGCCCTGCACAGTTTGGGCTGTCAGGAGCAGACACTAACGCCTGCCACTCATCGGGTGTATAAGCATGAATGGCTAAGGCATGGATACCGCCCCCATTGGTCATCAAAAAAGGTCGTGCAATCGCATAGACTGCCTGATGGCGAGCAGTTAGGCGTTTGCCCACAAACTCATCAGAGACGATGACTAATTTAAAATGACTCTCTTTGCCATCATAATATCCTGCGTGCATTTGGCTTTCATTATCTAAGGTCAAATGCATAGGACTTAGAGCAGACAGAGCGTTTGTTAAAAGATTGGCGACAGTCATATTAACGCTTATTGATGGCAGATTGGTATAAAGGATTGACGGAAGGTAGCAAGGCTTGGATCTGCTTGATGCGACTTTCACTGCTGGGGTGCGTGCTTAAAAACTGTGGTGGACTACTGCTTCCATCAACTCGTTGCATTTTTCGCCATAGGGTAATGGCAGAGCTTGGGTTGTAGCCTGCCCGTGCCATCAATTCAAGTCCGATTTTATCCGCTTCGGATTCTTGGGTGCGTGAATGAGGCAAATCCAATCCCACACTGCCCGCCAAACTGGCAAGCTCTGCCTGACCTGACGACAAACCCAAAGCGGCAGACGCAATGCCTATCATGCTACTGGTCGCCACGCTACGGCTCATTTTTTCACGGCTATGCTCCCGCAAGGCGTGTGCCATCTCATGCCCCATGATGGCGGCAATCTCAGCATCGCTAAGCTGTAATCTGTCTATAATACCACTATAAAACACAATCTTACCACCTGGCATGACATAAGCATTGATGGTGTTATCCTTAATGGAATGCACTTCCCATCGCCACATACCCGCATCAGGACGATAGATGGTGGTGTGTGGAATTAGGCGGTTGGCAATGCGTCTTAGGCGAGCGACTTGGGCGGTATCCACGTCAAGTTTGCCCGCTTGTCTGGCTTGGGCAAGGGTTTGTTGATAGGCTTGATTGGATAATGCCAATATTTCTTCGCTAGACACAAGCAACAACTGCTTGCGGTTTGCCCCAACCGCCCCCGCTTCGGTGGTACTAGAACAACCCGACATCGGCAAAATCAAGCTGGCACTTAATAAGCCCACACATAAGGATTGTTTGTTGATGGTGAATTTCATGTTAATATCCTTTTAAGATTTTTATGCACAAGATTAACACCAAAGTACCACTATTGGCAAGCCATCTATACAAAAAAGTACAAATTTTTTATAGACTTGTAATTTTTGTAAACGCACCCCACCTTAAAGCCATCTGTTTATTTTCAGGAAAAACCATGCACCAGCAAATTCCAGAGCCACCTCAGCTCCCTGAAGATGATGAATGCTGTCAAAATGGCTGTGATGAGCTGTGCGTCTTTGAAATCTATAAACTGCAAAAAGCCAATTATGATGCCAAATACGCCCAAGCCCACACAGATGCCACTGATGATTAACGCTCGCCCAAGCCTTCTGATAAGGTTTTGGTAATCGGCTTGGTCAAATAAGACAACACCGTCCGCTCCATCGCCTTGATGTCCACGCTGGCGGTCATACCTGGTTTGATGACGATGTCTTTGGCACGGTTTTCATACTGAGCCCCTGCGATGCGAATTTGCACCCGATAGTAAGGCTCTTCACCTTGTGGGGTTTTTTCCATCAAGGTGTCGGGCGAAATATAGACCACTTCGCCGTCCATCGCCCCAAAGATAGAAAAGTCGTACGCATCTAGCTTCACACTGGCGGTCTGACCTTCTTTGACATAGGCGATGTCCACAGGTTTTACCTTAGCTTCCACAATCAAATCACTGCTAGTAGGAAGCAGTTGCATGATGGTCTCGCCCGCTCGCACCACCCCGCCGATGGTCGTTACGGCAATGTTATTGACTTTACCGTCTGTGGGAGCAAACAGACGTTTTTCTTCTAACACTTGGGTACGGTCTCTTAGTTGCTCTTGCTCGGCTTGGAGTTCTTCTTGGGCTCGGGTCAGTTCGGTTTGAGCGTCTTCAAAGTATTTGTTGCGTTTGTTGGTGATTTGGGCTTGTATGTCCGCTACTTGACGGCGAAGCTTAATCACATCCGCTTGACTGACATCACCATATTTTAATAATGGTTCATTTAAAGACAGTTCTTGTTCAGCAAGTCTGAGCATATTTTCAAGCGATGACACGTCCTGCTGAATGGCTTGACGGCGACGGTTATAAAGCTCGGTTTGGTTATGGACGTATTCGGGATATTTTTGAACATCTGCCCCAAATTTTAAAGGTTTATCAAAAATCTCCGCTTCTAATCGCACCACCTTTGCTTGCAAGGCGGCCACTTTGGTGGCAGAATTATCCAAAGACGCTTTTGCCCGTTCTTCTTCTAGCACCGCCAAAAGGTCGCCCTTTTTGACATCATCGCCCTCTTTGACCAAAAGCTCAGACAGTACGCCCTCGCCCACCGCTTGAATTTCTTGGGTTCTGGCGGACGCAATAACGGTGGCGGTCGCTCGGGTTACTTGGTCAATCTTAGCAAACGATGCCCACACCACCAAGATAATCAGCATCAATAACGTCACCCAAATAATCAGGCTAAACTTACCTGTCTCGGGTTTGGTTGGTCGGTAATTATATTCACTCATAAACGATTTCCATCAAGGCTATTTGTCTTGGATTAGCGGTTGGCTTTGACCTGATATTTGTTGGCGGTCGTGAGCGTTTTGTTCGTTTTTCATCAGCTGATTAAGCACCATCTGTTTTGGCCCGTCCATCACTACTTGACCATTTGCCATGATGATGATGCGATTTACCAATGCCAGTAGCTCCATCTTATGCGTTGAGACGATGAGCGTTTTTGACGGGTCTTTTAACTCTTCGGCAATCACCCTTAGGCACTGCTGGGCTTGCTGATTATCCATAGAAGCGGTTGGCTCGTCCATGAGCCACACCGATGGTTCGGTCAGCACCAAACGGGTAAATGCCACCAGCTGTTTTTGACCACCCGACAAGCCCTTACCCCCTTCACTGATGGGCAAATCCAAGCCATTAGAATGCCCCGATACCAAGCGAATGAGTCCTGTACGATGCAAGGCTTTGTTCAGTACGTCATCACTGGGAGTTGGCATACCGATGAGCAAGTTTTCTCTTAGTGTGCCTTGAAATAGACGGTGGTCTTGTTGCAGATAACCGATTTGGTGATTTAATGACTCACGGCTAATGTGGCTCATGTCTAGCCCATCTACTAACACACTGCCTGATGTCGGAGCATAAAGTCCCGACAGCATTTTTAATAAGGTGGATTTGCCTGAACCGATAGACCCTAAAATCGCCACCCGCTCGCCTGCATTGATGGTCAATCTGGGCACATCCAACGCCAAACGGTCGTTTTCTCCGTATTTAAATTGCAGTCGGTCGCACTGATAGTTGCCATAAATACGGCTGGGCGACAAGGGGTGGCTGACGTTATCATTATCTTGGGCAAGCTCAAACAGTCGCTCAATGTTCATCTGGGCAGCTTTGGCGTGTGAGTGCTGAACCAACAAGTTTGGCAAGCTCATAATCGGCGCTAAAATCCGCCCACCCAAGATGGTACACGCAATCAGCCCCCCTGTGGTCATGTCCTTTGACATGACGACATACGCCCCTACGATGACAATGCCAATGTAGCTGACCTGTTGGAGCATCTGTACGCTATAAGTCAGATTGTCGTTAATGCGACGCATTTTTAGGTCATTTTTGGTGGTGGTGTCCATGACGCTGAGCCATCGGGACAAAAATTTCCAGTTACCTGACCCTGCCTTAATGGTCTCCATGCCCTCAACAGTTTCTACCAAAATCCCCGTTTTTAGATAAGATGCCGCCGCCCCCTCGGCTGCCACCGCATCCATTCTTTTACGACTGTTTAAGCCCAAAAACACCCCGATAAATGCTGCCGTAACTGGCACTAACGCCACCCAAGGCGAACCGATGGTGGCAATGATGGTGATGAATAATAAACTCATCGGCACATCAACGATGGTAAACAGACTGCTGGCGGTAAAAAAGCTTCGCACCTGCTCATAGCCTCTAAGCTGTGCTACCAAACTGCCCACCGTGCCAGGCATTTGGTCAATTCGCACTTTTAATAGACGCTCAAAAATCTTGCGAGACAGACCTTGGTCTAGCCCGATGACCAGCTTATCCATAACCTTAGAACGGGCAAACTTCATGCCAAGCTCAAATAAAATAATAAGTGCCACACCCGATGACAAAATCACAAGCGTGTGCTTACTGCTGGTGGGAATGACACGGTCATAAACCTGCATGGAAAACAAAGAGATGGCAAGAGCAAGCAAGTTAATGATTAAGGAAGCCACCACCGTCTCTGCCACCACCCATTTGTACTGGCGTAATTGCTGATGGAGCAATTGGGTAAACGTGATGTTTTTTTGGGCAATATGTTCATCGGTCAGGGTAATTTTTGCCACAAAATCTAGGTCAGACGTACGGCAAGTAAACTTCCCCTTTTCTTGTTCAAAGGTCCAAAGCCCCGACTGCACCTGTGCCACAATCCGTCCATAACCCAGCTCAGTATGATGTGCTAACAGTGGCATATACGCAGGGTCAGGCTCGCTTAGAATAAAGGGCAAATCAGCGATGCCCAACACCGACAGCAACACCAAAAGCTGTCCTTCGGGGTCGTGAATCTCTTCAAGCCCACCAACCGCCGAATGTAGGCGGTTATTATCCACAGGCACGCCTTGTTCTTTTAACAGCGTGGCGGTGGCATAACCCAATTCGCTTAAATTTTGTCTAATACTAATGGCACTCGTCTGTAAAGAAGACATAAGTTTCCTTATTTTTCAATCTCACTCATGGCTCGGTTGGCTCTACCGCCACACCCTCGCCACCATCTATGTCGGTATCTATCTGGGCATCATTGTTGGCAAAAGCCGATTCATCAAGCGTCCATTCAGGCAGCGGCTCATCATGTGCCGATGGGGTAATTTTTGGGCGTGCCAATTTGCCTTTTTGGCTTTGTGTCCAATCCACAAATGCCCGATAAGGACGAAACTCCGTTACAGGCTCAATGATGGATTTGTGTCCTTTTTGCCAAGGCATCGCCCCAAAATCCACTTGTAATTTATAAAAACTTGCCACCATCTGGCTTTGCACTTCTAAGAGCTGACGCTGATAATCGGACAATTCACGCACCGCATTTAGCACTTCTAGCCACGATTTACGCCCTGCAATGAACTGCCGACCGTACGAATCCACGACAATCTGAGCCCCATCAATGGCAGATGTCAAAGAACGCTCTTTATCTTTGGCGGAGATAAACTCCTGATACTGCGTCTGCAAGCTCTCCATGACGTTACGGCGGGCGGCCTCTTGGCTTTGGGATAAACTCAACGCCCGTGCCTGTGATGCCCGAGCCAGTGCCATGTTAGAAAAGCCCGCCCCTGGGTCATAACTCATGCCTGCCGAAAAATCCCCCTTATCGCTTCGCTGTTCTAGCTTAAAGGTGTGCTGATATTGCACATACATACTCGGATAACGGCTGGCAAGCTGAGATTTGGCTTCTTGTTTGGCGGATTCTACTTGATAAAACTGTCGTACCACGCTCGGGTGGGTCGCCCCCGAACTGTTAAACACCATGCTTTCAAAATTGGCTGACTGCGTTTTGGCATAGTCGGTCAGCATATTTAAGGTGATGTGATACTCTTTTGTGCCGATACTCTCCCCGACCAGCTGAGCCAATCTTGCTCCTGCCACCCGCTCTTGCTCTAATGCCCCTTGATAAGAATTGTAATCTTGTAAAATGCGGTTTTTGACCAAATCCAGCTCAATGCGTGCAGAAACACCATGCTCCACCCGCCGTTTCATCATCGCTTCAAACTCACGCAAGCGTTCAAGATTGGCCGTGTATAGCTCCTGCAAAGCGATGGCATAGATGTAGCTTTGCCAAATATCAATGGTATTTTTGGCAACGATGTTTTGTTGGTCAAAAATGTAAGCCGTTGCCGCTTTTTCGTCATAAATGCTTTGGTTAATGTTGGCGGTCAGCCGACCTGCCGTCCACACAGGCTGTCTGATGGTAACGGTACTAATCACGCCATCTTGACTGTCATGCCCTGCACTGACGGTGGGTGTCGCCCATAGGCTCAGTTTGGCGGCTTTTACACCCTCCTGAGCTGCCAATTCATCGGCACGAGCAGAGTTCACCAACGGGTGTGTATTGGTCGCCTTGATGATCAGCTCATCAATGTTCAACGGGTTTACCTCAGCAGACGCACCCCATGATGTCATGATTATCACAATGCTCAGCCAAAGTTTTGAAATTTTTGTTGTCAGCACAACGATCACCGATTATATTTATGGTCAATACATCTGTTTATCATAGCAAATTTTACGCCAAATTACTGCAACGCTTGTCCCATCTATTCTGACTTTGAGCCAGTTTCTGTTAGGCTTTTTACATCTTTCCCCTAATCACTAGCAAATATCATACCAAAAACCATCACTTCATCACAAAAAAGCCCGCAAGCGAACCTGCGGGCTTTTTTAGTTAGGTTAATGTTACAAGATGGCGTTGGCTTTTAAGAATGCATCTAGGTCGGTGTACGACTCAGTCATATTCTCAAAGGTAATGCTGTTGCCACCACCATCGGCTGTGGTAAAGCTGAGCGTCTTAGTGGTGTCGTTCCAAGCCATGTTGCTGACACTGTCTTTGCCTGCCCATGCTGGGTTATCCAGGTCAAGACCTAAGTTTTCGGCATTGACATCAATCACATCGCTAAACACAATCTTATCTACACCCACTTGGAAGTCTTTGATGACATCAGCATCATTATCCTTTTGAGTGCTGTAAATGAAGCGGTCGCCACCGTCACCACCGATGAGCGTATCGTTACCGCCACCACCATAGATATAGTCTCTGCCATCAGAGCCTGTGAGAAGATCCTGCTTATGATCGTGATGACCATTCTCGTGAGCGTAATGACCAACCACCACATCGCCTGTGCGGACATTCCAAACATCATCTATCATCACGATGTCTTGTAGGTCATTTAGGCTAAATGAGCTGTCCTTAATCATCAAAGTGTCGGTCAGATCTAAGGTTTGCCAAGTATCAGAGTCGCTTGACTTATACTCAAAATGTAACACCCCATTATGACCCTGCTCCCAGTAGAGTATCTCAATAGGTATTAAGCCACCCTTAATAATGGCAACACCATCAGCAGCACTTACGGCTCTAGCTCGGTTATTGTCATACTCAATCACAGACTGACCATCCAACATCAAGCGGAAACCATCATCAGAGGTTACTCTAAAATCATAGTTACCAGGCTCTAGATAGATTTGACCTGTGATACGATAACCTGCATCTGTAGTATGACCAATACCTGCCTCGCTAACAATAGACCGACTGTCAGTATTACCCTCAAAAGAAGTGAACTTATACAAGTTGCTATTGTCAGCATTCAATACACTGGCATCGCCACCTGCTGGCACATCAATGTTGTACCCCATATGATTGGTAACACCATCATAATTAATTTTAGTAGCAGTAAAGCGAGCATCAGGTACACCCTGAGAAGCAGGAGTACTGGTACCTACAATATCAGAACCATTACGTCCATCAATGATACCCTCCATGTCAGCAATAAATGCAAGATTACCATAAGCAGTATCATCAGCATAGACCTTATTACCTGCTACTACAGTATCATTATAACCATAGTACTCGGCATTTAGACCTAAGGCACTGCCATCAATGGCTTGTAGGCTAGATGTACCCGTAATGGAGATATTACCATCGGCATCTTTGACATACACATTCCACGTTTGTACAGACTCCATACCATCGCCATCACCGTCCACCACTCTGTAAGTCATTTGCTCTTGGTAGGTGTTTTTACCAACGGCTGACGCATAGCGGTACTCAGCAGTATTCATGTTCACCGCCAGTCTGCCACCTTGCTCGGTGATGATGCCGATGACTGAGCCTGCAATGGTGCCTGTGGGCGTGGTGATGGTGTTATTACCATCAAAGGTGTAGGTCTGACCTGCGATGGTAATTTGCTGAACATAACCACCATCTGCACCAAAACCTGTCAGTTGACCTGCAATGGTATGGTCATCAATAAATACTGAGCCATCGCCTGTGGCGGTTACACTTTGGATACTGTATGTGGTATGCTCTGCTAGGTTTTGTGCTAAGCCTGATGTATCCGTTGCTGCCGAACCGTCCATATCAGTTAATGTCGTACCATCATAAGCAATTGGGTCAATCGCCGTGGAGTCTTCACCAATATGAGCCGAGTAAGCATAGGACTTAATGTTATTTTCAATCAACCATTGTGTCCAAATGGCTTCTTCTTCTGGGCTGATGTATGGGCTGTCTGAACCTGTATTTATCGCACCAGATAAAGAAGTGCCGTCACCCATAGACACGTTTGGATGTCCGTCTGTTAAGAATACTGAGATGTTATTGGCATCGCCATCGGTAAACTTACCAGTGTGAGCAAAGGCCTCCATCATGTTCGTTAAAGCATCTTCGTAGTTGGTGGATGCACGAATGATGTCTTTATGGTTGGTGGCATAATCCACCATACCATCAATCTGAGCCAATGCCTCAGATGCGGTCATCCACGTATCACCGACAATGCCTGCGGTTTGGGCAAACAGCACCAATTTCACCATCACTTGGTTGTCGCCAGCACTGTACTGGTTAATGGTGTCTTCCAGAGCTTTTTTGGCAACTTCAAGACGAGACACCACATTGCCATCAGGGTCAGTATAAGTTGCCTCCATACTACCTGACACATCAAAACCTACCAACAAGTTGGTCTTGATAGGCTCTCTTTGTAGCACTACGTCCACCACTGCATTTTCTTCAATAGATGGCATATCATCTTCAACCGCCACAGTAAATGATGTGGTAGCTTCTGCAACACCATCAGATACTCTGATGTTAAAGCCAAGATTTAAGATGTCCTCAATGCTGTTTTCTGGGTGCGAGATGGGCTGATGAATGGTTACGGTGTAGTCTGCACCAAACTTATCACCACCCATTGCCACAGGGTCAGCAACTTCAATGGTGATGACGTTTGCCCCACCGGCACTGCCCACCAGCGTATTACTGTTCGCATTCCAAGCCCACGCCACAGGTGTGCCGTCCAACGTATTGATACTGCTCGTACCCTCCAAAGTGACGGTAAAGGTGTCGCTGTCAGGGTCGGTAAATACCAAGCGACCCGTGGCTGACGCTGAGTCTGTGGTGTCAGTTGGTACACCTTTGGTATCACGGATACCGCCTTTTAGACCCTCTTCGGAGATTGCCACGTTTGCCGCCCCGTCAATGCTTGGGGCAATATTAGTTGGCGTAACTGGCGTGGTGGACGTATCTTTAATCTCAGTACTAACACGATTTT
>JAUMUJ010000003.1:63987-68102 GCA_030530785.1 Moraxella sp.
GCAGCTTTGTCTAGGCTGACAGTGTAGGTGGCTTGTTCGCCCTCGTTCACTTGGGTGTCGCCTGCCAAGCTAACTTCTGGGGCAACCACTGGTATTGGTGTTGTCCCGCTGCTTTGCACTACCACTTCTTGGTTAGTTTCAGGACCAATATTGCGATGAGCATCAATGATGCGTGCTACCACATTGTAAGTACCCACAGGCAAGGTGGTACCTGTAGCATCTAGCGTCCAGTTAGTGCCATCAACGGTTGCTCGAACAAAGCTTTGACCACCATTTAAGCTAACTTCCACAAACTCGCTAGATTCTAGGGCTTTGTCCAGTGTTCCTAAGATAACTAAGGTTTGGTCTGTGGTTGTAAAGTCATCTGGTGTGCCAGTATCATCACTGATGGCAGTGATGTGAATATTGTTATTAATTCCCGCTTTGGTATCTACCAAGGTTGTGTCATTACCCGAAATCTCACCTTGAGCATTAGATAAGGTAGCAGTAACAGTTAAGCGCTCACCATGAGCAGGAATATTTACTGTAATGGTTTGCACAGAACCAGCTGTAACACCAGACTGTCCTACAATATAGGTAGTTAACTCTTTACCAGCACCATCAACAACTGTAATGACATCACCATCATGAGCATCATTAGGTACAGTAATAGTGACATCAGTTGTGGTGTTTTTACCTACCTCTCTGGCAACAAGATAGCCATTGTCTGGATTGTCATCTAAAACAATCTTAACCACAGGAGCTGTTGTTGGGGCAGGGGTTGGCGTAACTGGCGTGGTGGACGTATCTTTAATCTCAGTACTAACACGATTTTGAGAGCTGATACGAGCCACATCATTACCACCAACCACACTTGCAATGCCAACAGCATAAGTTTCTGCACCTTCGGTTAGGTTGTCTGCCACAATGTCCGCAGTAAAGCTGACAGAAGTTTGACCGGCTGGGATAACTACTGTGGTTGGGTAGTTTTTCACATCATCTGGACCAGCACTGCCTGTTAGATTGAAGTTGATTACCACTTCCACATCACGGCTGGCAGCTTTGTCTAGGCTGACAGTGTAGGTGGCTTGTTCGCCCTCGTTCACTTGGGCATCACCTGCGATGGAAACCACAGGAGCGGCCGCCACAGTGGCTGTGACAGTGGCACTGCTGGTGTCTTTGCCATCGCTGATGGTGTAGCTGATGGTGGCATCGCCAACAAAGCCATCTGCTGGGGTAAAGACAAGCTCATTGCCCACAATCGCCACGGTTCCTTGATTGGCAGGCACACTGGCATCGGTGATGGTCAATGGGTCATTGTCAGGGTCAGTGTCATTGGCCAACACGTCGATGGTGGTGGCGGTTTGATACTCAACCGCAGCAACGTCGTCCTGAGCCGTTGGTGGATTGTTGACATCAACAATGGTGGCAGGCACGGTGTTGTCGTTGTCAGAACCTGTGCCACCTTGTGGGTCAGTTACGGTAACTTGTACCGGTGGTAGGTCGCCACCTGCATTGACATGGTCAGCACCTTTTGGTGTTAAGGTAACGGTGCCGTCTTGTGGGTCAATGGCATAGTAGCCCTCAGGGTCAGAGCCTGGGGTTAGGCTGTATGTCAAAGGCTCACCTTCTGGGTCATTGCCATCACTGGTGGCAACTTGTTGACCTGGTTGTGCTTTGCCTTGTTCTGGGGCAATGGTAACCGTCACGGTAACCGTTGGGTCTTGGTTGCCTGGTGCTGGTGTGGTGGAGGTGTCCACAATGGTGGTGGTCACGCTGTTTGTGCCCAAGGCGGCATTGGTGGCATCGGTGATTTGAATTTGATAATCTTCATCACCTTCGGTTAATTGGTCAGCAATCGCTTCGATGTCAAAGACCACTTGGGTTTGACCCGCTGGAATGGTGACACTGACAGGCACGCCTGACACGTCTTGGTCATTGGCTGAGCCATTAACAAAGCTGATTTGTACCACCACATCACGGCTGGCAGCTTTGTCTAGGCTGACAGTGTAGGTGGCTTGTTCGCCCTCGTTCACTTGGGCATCACCTGCGATGGAAACCACAGGAGCGGCCGCCACAGTGGCTGTGACAGTGGCACTGCTGGTGTCTTTGCCATCGCTGATGGTGTAGCTGATGGTGGCATCGCCAACAAAGCCATCTGCTGGGGTAAAGACAAGCTCATTGCCCACAATCGCCACGGTTCCTTGATTGGCAGGCACACTGGCATCGGTGATGGTCAATGGGTCATTGTCAGGGTCAGTGTCATTGGCCAACACGTCGATGGTGGTGGCGGTTTGATACTCAACCGCAGCAACGTCGTCCTGAGCCGTTGGTGGATTGTTGGTGGGTATGTCTTCCACTCGGTAAGGGTGCAAAGTGGTTGCGGTAAAGTTCCCCACAGGGTGTGTTGCTGCCACACTTGCTTCAATGACCAAATCGCTATCCTGAGCCAACTCTTCGGCGGGTACAGGAATGCTAAACAAGCCATTTGCACCAACCGCCCCAGTATAAGTCTTACCATTGATAACAAGTGTTACAATATCTCCTGGTGTATAATAACCAGACACCGCACCCACCACATCGACGATGGTATTACGCTCATCTACGTTTACCACGTCGTCTTTGGCAACCATCTCAATGGAAATATGAGCTCTGGGCTCTTCGGCACCTCGTTTATTGCTTTGATTTTTGGCAACAGCTGCCACACTGCCTACGCTACCCAC
Source organism: Moraxella sp. (assembly GCA_030530785.1). Taxonomy (GTDB): domain Bacteria; phylum Pseudomonadota; class Gammaproteobacteria; order Pseudomonadales; family Moraxellaceae; genus Moraxella. The sequence continues at coordinate 66,690 of JAUMUJ010000003.1, forward strand.
AACCCAAGGAATGGTGCCAAATCCACCCCAGCCTGCACTGGTAAAGCCACTGGCAACCCACCATGGGCTAGCTAGGCTTTGACCGCCTAATGCTTGACCTTCAACTGCCCCCGCACTAAGCTGAGTCACATAGTCTGCCACTTCACCTGTGTCAGGAATATAGTAGTAGTATTGTCCATTTTCTGCCTGACCTATCAAGGCAGAATCTTTGTAATCATAAAATTGTTCAATAATCAAGTCAGACTCTTGACCCATTTCTTCAAAAGATACGTGCAAGTCCTTACCGACACGCTTAGTGATGACATGGTCAGGAGCTCTGCCTGTTGTTTCTTTAATGAACTCATAGTTGGCATTATGGCTCGCCTTAATGATGGCTGGTTGTCCACTTTTGGTAACAACCTGAGTTTGATTAACAGCTTGGGTGGCATTATTGGTTTTGACGATAATTTGTTGCATATTCGTACCCTTTTGCTTAGTGTGGTTAGTTTTTATACTACCATAAAAACCAACCATGAAAAAAATTATATCTTGACTATTAACACATAATAATAAAACATTTCAAAAATTTAAGCTACTGTAAAATGTAAAAATATGCCTATTTGGTGTTTTTTTATGTATCAATGGTAACATCGGCTTTACACCAAGTTTTTCAAGCCCTTATCACACAAAAGATGGCGGACAATAATGGTCTAAAAATAGCCGATTTTAGGAATTGTATGATTTTAGTTACCATTTTTCATTTTTTGTAGCCACCCATTTCATCATTGCTCATAAAAAAATCACCCTAGCCCATATACGGGTTTGAGTGATTTTCATTTAATCAGTTTGCAACTTTTGATATTATTTTTTAATCAAATAATCCACCACCACAGGAGCATGGTCAGAATACCAATTATCCTTATAAACCCACGCCCCTAATGTGCGTTCACGCCAATCGGGTGAGCATACTTGATAATCAATCCGCCAGCCGACATTTTTGGCACGGGCTTGCCCACGATTTGACCACCACGAATAAATGTCGCTGTCATGTCGCACCACCCGAAAGGTATCCACATAGCCCAGCTCATCATAAATGTGGTCAAGCCATGCCCGCTCGTGGGGCAGACAGCCAGACGCTTTTTGGTTGCCCGACCAGTTTTTTATGTCAATGCGTTTATGGACGATGTTATAATCGCCACAGACGATGATGGATTTGTTTTCGTCTCGCCAACGCTTTAAAATGGCTTTGTATTTATCCAAAAACTCATCTTTGCGAGCTTGGGCATCATCGCCTGATGAGCCAGATGGCAGATATAAAGACGCAATGTGAACAGATGTATCTAGCCCCCATTGGCTCAAATCAAACACCCCACAGCTAAACCGCCCTTGCGTGTCAGCAATCTCAAAGCCCAGCCCATCTGTGGCAACAAACGG
>JAUMUJ010000003.1:68202-113371 GCA_030530785.1 Moraxella sp.
CAACGTTTCTTTGGTATCATCGCCCATCAGTACGGCATAATGAGCGGTTTTTGGGTTGGCTTCTAAGACAATCTTTAAGGTCATGGTCAAAGGCACAGACAACAGCATACCCACCACACCAAGAAGCCACCCCCAAAACAGCAACGATAAAAACACCATGAGCGTGGACAATCCTAAGTTTTTGCCCATGATTTTAGGCTCAAGCAAGTTGCCGATGACGATATTGATGAGCAAAATCCCTACCATCACACTCGCCCCGATAGAAAAGCCATTTAACAAAAAGGCTTGCAGTACCACAGGGATTGCCGCCATGACCGAGCCGATGTTTGGCACAAAATTGAGCAAAAAACACAAGGTCGCCCACAACACCGCATACTGCACGTCCAAGACCACAAGCAACGCCCACACGCACAACCCTGTAAATAGACTAATCAGAGCCTTTAACCCAAGATAGCGAATGACACTTTGCAAAATCAAGCTGACCTTATCATTATCAAAACCATCTTGTTTGTGATGACTAAGTACATACGCCAGTTTACTTCTAAAATCTTTGGCTTCAAAGAGCATAAACAGCACCAACAGCACCAACACAAACATACTAGAAGCAAGGCTTGACACGCCCCCCATCAAGCTACTGGCAAACGAAAAAACCGACTTGGCGTTTAGATGCTCGGTGATGATGGCGGTATTAATTTCAAAAGGCAGTTTCCATTTTTCTGCCAAAGCGGTCATCTCGTTTAGGCGGGTGAATAACAAACGTTCATACTCTGGTATGGAGCGAGTAAATTCAGTAATGGATAGGTTAATTAGGTTACCCAAAAACCCAAGCCCAAGCGAGATGATAAAAAACAACACCAAAATCGCCACCCAGTGTGGCACTCTATGGCGAGTCAACAAGTTAATGAGTGGCGAGCAGATGATGACAATAAATAATGCCGTCAAAAACTGCACAATCAGCGTAGACGCCAGCTTAATGCCTGCCACCACCACCACCAATGATGCCATGCCCACCAAAAATTTAAACATCGAATCTTGTGAAGTCATGATTTGCCCACATTGATATTTTTGCTTTAAAAGGCAAGATTTTGTACTATTATGTGTCATTTGTCAAACCAAAAATACGCCATGCCATTTTCTCATTTTTTTAGCCACCCTGTTCGCCTGCTTGCCCCGATGGAAGGCTTGACCGACCCACTCATGAGACGAATTTTAACGCAGATTGCTCATGACTTGGGTCGCCCCTATGATTGGTCGGTGAGTGAGTTTATCCGTGTAACGCACTATCCTTTGCCCGCTCATGTGTTTTATAAACATGCACCAGAACTGCATACGGGTGGTCGCACAGCAAGTGGCACACCCATTCACATTCAGCTACTGGGCAACAACCCTGAGACGATGAGCCAAAGTGCGATAACGGCGGTGTCGCTTGGGGCGTGTGCGATAGATTTAAACTTTGGCTGTCCCGCCAAAACGGTCAATAACCACAAAGGTGGTTCGGTACTGCTTGATGAGCCTGACACGATGTATGCCATCATCTGTGCGGTACGCAAGGCTGTCCCTGCTCACATTCCTGTGTCCGCCAAAATTCGCTTAGGTTATACCGACATGGGTAAAATGCATGAAATTGGACAAGCGGTCAAATGTGCCAACGCAAGCTGGCTCACTGTCCATGCTCGCACCAAAACACAAGGTTACAAACCACCTGCCCATTGGGATAAAATCGCTCCCTTTACCAAGCTTGGCTTGCCCGTCATTGCCAATGGTGAGATTTGGAACTCTGCTCATGCTCACGACTGCATAAACCAAGCGGGTACACCGCACCTTATGCTCGGGCGTGGGGCGGTAACTCGTCCCGACCTTGTGGCAAAGATTGATGACCCTAAGGCGGTGCTAAGCTGGGTGGAGTTAATCTCCCACCAAATCGCCTTTTTAAATGACCCCACCGACAACCAAAGCGGACTCATCGGTCGCTACAAACAGTGGCTGGGTATGCTTACCAAAGGTTATAAGCAAGCCGATAAGCTGTGGGACATCATCAAAAAAGAAAAAGACAAAGACCACATCGTCATGCAACTAAAACGCCATGTGAGCATTTAAACAGTCAGTCCAAAAGACCGCTTTGGTATTTTTGTTTGAGAAAAATACAGTTATAATAACATCTTTTTTTAATTAGGATTATCATGAGCAATTTTATTCATCATGCCACCACGTTGCCCCATACTGTGGGGCATACGCCTTTGGTTCGCCTGACACGCCTTGCTAATGATGTCAATGCTGATATTTTTGCCAAGTTAGAAGGCAATAATCCCGCAGGCTCTGTCAAAGACCGTCCCGCCTTTAACATGATATATCAAGCCCAAAAACGTGGACAAATCAAGCAAGGCGATACCCTGATAGAAGCCACAAGTGGCAACACGGGCATTGCCCTTGCGATGGTGTCTGCCATGCTTGGTTATAAGATGACTCTCATCATGCCGTCTAATTCCACCCAAGAGCGTAAAGATGCCATGCGTGCCTATGGGGCGACACTCATTGAGGCAGAAAACATGGAAACCGCTCGGGATATGGCTCTTGCCATGCAAGCAAACGGAGACGGCATTGTCCTTGACCAATTTAACAATGACGACAACTGGCAAGCCCACTATCAAACCACCGCCCCCGAAATATGGGAACAGACGGGCGGACAGATTACCCATTTTGTCAGTAGCATGGGGACGACAGGCACGATTATGGGTGTCTCTCGCTACCTAAAAGAAAAAAATCCCAACATAAAAATCATCGGGTTGCAACCATCAGACGGCTCAAACATCGCAGGAATACGCCGTTGGGAAGAAGCCTACCTGCCCAAGATTTTTGATAAATCATGGGTGGATACGGTGATGGACATCAGCCAAACAGACGCCGAACACTATATGCGGTCATTGGCACGCACGGAGGGGATATTTTGTGGGGTGTCAAGTGGCGGGGCAGGCTGGGCAAGTTACCAAATCGCCAAACAAATCAAGGCGGCCGACCCAAAAGCGGTGATTGTCTTTATCGTCTGCGACAGGGGCGACAGATACTTATCTACGGGGCTGTTTGGGGTATAAAAGCAGGGTTAGATTTATGGTTTTGGGCGTGTTTACGCCCAATCATTATCTTGCCAAACATGGAGTTATTTATGTTTTATCCATTTTTGCCGTTAAATCTTATACCAAAATCGCCCTGTGCCTAGTTGGATTGGGTAGTTGTGCCTTTGTTCATGCCAATTATAGGTCATGGCGATGACCACGACATCCAAATCAAGACTGAACAAGGCGACAAAGACACGCAGGCTTTTTTGTGTGAAGTTACCGCCCAAACGCACAATCCCAATGCCGACCGCATGATATATTGGTGTTAAAAATCTGCCGAGCAAGGCATGGCAAAATCCCAATACCGCATGGGCGAGTTTTATTACACAGGTACAGGTGTAAACCAAGATTTTGACAAAGCACGTTATTGATTGGAGTTGTCCGCCAATCAGGCTTTGCCTATGCCGAGCTAAACTTAGGCGTGCTGTATTATCAAGGCAACGGCGTGCCTGCGGTCTATTGGTATCAAAAATACACCAATCAAAACAACCCAACCGCCCAACCATATCTAGGCAATCGCTATCCAAACGAGCAAGGCGTAAAACAAAGCGACAAATGAGCAAAGCATTAGTATCAAAAAGCCTGTGATAATGGTGAGAACACCGCTTGCGATTATTTGAAAGAGCTTGCTCGGTTGAACCGCTAAGTATTAGGGTATTTTATCAAGAAAAATAATCCACGCCACCGCCAGTACACCACAGCTTTATCCAATTTGTGCAACCTGCCCAAACCGTGCATATCATGCTATAATTCTTATTTTAACCACAAAAGGACTACTTATGACCGCCCCCATCTTAGTATTTGATATTGAAACCATTCCCGACCTTGCCACAGGGCGTGTGCTATATGGTATAGACACCCCCAATGATGATGACGCTTTGAGCGCCCTTATCGCCCTACGCCAAGCCGAAGCGGGTCATGATTTTATGCGTCTGCCCCTACATCAGGTGGCGTGTTTGTCGTTTTTGTGGGTGGAAAATGGGCAATTTACCCTACGTTCGCTGTCGCTTGAAACCATGAGTGAAGCGGAAATTTTAAGCACCTTTTTAAGAGCCTTTACCAAAAAACCCACCATCGTCTCTTGGAATGGGGCGAATTTTGACCTGCCTGTACTGCTGTATCGCATGACACACCACAAACTAAACGCCCATCTCATTACCAATGCAGGCGTGGGCAAGCACGATTATCTTCATCGTTACAGCGAAAATCACATTGATTTGATGGACAAATTCAGCTTTGGGACGTGGGGTAACAAACAAAAACTAGACACCATCGCCAGTTTGTGCGGGTTTGCAGGCAAAGGCGATGTAGACGGCTCGCAAGTTGTGCCGATGGTCAAGCAAGGTCAATGGCAAAAACTGACCACCTATTGCGAAAGCGATGTACTAAATACTTGGTTGGTCTATCTAAGATGGCAAATGCTCACCAGCAAGACCAATCCTGTGGTTTTTGATGAACAAATTCGCCAAAGCACCGCATTCATTAACACCCTAACCAACCCAGATGGCACGCCCCGCCACCCCAGATTTTTATAAAATAAGGGCTTGTCATTGATAGACAAGCCCCCTAACAAATAACATATAAATCACAAACAGCATGAATGCACTCATCACATACACATAAGCGTGCCATATTTTTGGCATATATGTGGCAAAGGTGGCATTTGTACTTTTTTGGGCAAGTTTAGCAAATAAACTACTGGCAAACCATTGCCACCATATGAAGCCACAGCACCCCAACGAATACCACAATTTCATAATCATCGCTCGCCACACTTTTTAGGTGATGGGCATTTTGTTGAACCAAGTTCATCAGCATGGCAATGATGACCACCAAAATAAAATAAACCAGCGTGTATTGACGAAAACAGGCAATGACGGGAATCAAAAAAACTACCCAATACAAAATACAGCATTGATGGTCTGGTCTTAATGGTGATGACCATGATGACTGTGGTCATGCCCTGCATGGCTCTGGTGCTCGTTGAGTGTGGCATGATGATGGTCATGACCATGCATGAAATGCATGGCAGTGGGCGATAACATGACAAATAGCCCCGAGACAAGCATGACCGCCCCACTAAATTTACGCAGATTAACCGCCTTTACCTTAGCTTGCAACCACGACAATGCTCCACCTGTCAGTATCAACATGGGTAACGTCCCCACCCCAAACGCCAGCATAAACAGCACACCCATGCCTGATGAACCTGTGGCAGAGACACTGACCGCCATCACCAACGCCCCATACACCAACCCGCAAGGCAACAGCCCCCACAAAAGACCTGCTGATAAGGCTTTTGGTATGCTGTTCATGGGTAGCACCTTTTGGCGAATGGGTGCTAAGGCATTCCACAGTCCCAGCCCTACTTTTTCTAGACGGTTTAAAAATGGCACACCCAGCATGAGCAAAGATGCAAACACCAATGCCAAACCAAGCACAATACGTGGCAGGGCGTTGTCGGTCAAAAATGGAGCCAACACCTCTTGCCCAAAGACAGTCGCCAACACCCCAAGTCCCATATAGCTTAAAATTCGCCCCACATGGTATGAGCCGATGAGTACCGCTCGTTTTTGTGAAGATAAGTCCTTAATAGAAATCCCAAATGCCGTAACAATACCACCACACATACCCATACAATGTGGCGACCCTAAAAGCCCCATCAACAAGGCAGGAGCTAATAATGTCATGCTCATATTTTACTCTCTTATTTGTTGGTTGGTTCGTGAGAACTTGTGTTTTGTACTTGCCGTCTGGATTGACGGTCGTCTAGAATAATTTGGTCAGGTGCGTTATCCAAGTCTTCAAACTGGTTGGATTTGACGGCATAATAAATCGCCCAAATCGCCACCACAAATAACATCAGACTAAGCGGAATGAGCAGGTAGATACTAACCATAAAGTCCCTTAGAAAATCACCCTACTGATGGTAGGGTATTATAACATGATATCACATTTTTTGAGTTATTGTTTACACAAAACAAATCACACCCGCCTATTATAAAACCAAAACCCAACAAAAACCACCAAAAGCCCCGAACAGCTTCGCAAAATCACATTGATTATCATGTAAAAATTTACCCACGTCTTTATTTTTGTAAAATTATTGGGCAAAATTTTAACAAAAAACCCCAAATACAACCATTCAGACAGTAAATCAACACCGTTTATCTTACTGTTTTTTAAAACTACAATAACACAACAAATCCGCCACCATTTGCACAAGATTAACGCAACAATAAGTGTTAAAATTGCTAGCACAAATAATCACTTAGCTCACTTTTTTTTAAAGTTAAGAAGACCTGAACATGAAACGCCTGTGGACAAATTTACCCCATTTTTTACGCACCACTTCATGGCGTGCCACGACCTGTTGCGTGTCTTTGTGTCTGGTTCCTACCGTCGGGGTTTTTGTGTCAAGCTGTACCGACAGCCAAAACACCAAGCAGATTCATGCTCTGCACCACGCTCCTGACACCAGTTTTGCCCCTTTGCCAACCCTATCTGCCCCCAATCAAGTCGTCATTCAAGGGCAACAAAATGCCCTGATGCACTTTATGGCTCGCAAATGGCAACTAAAAAACATCAACCATATCCCCGTTGGCACAGATGTCATCATTGACTTAACCCACTTTGCCAAAGCACAAGGTCATGCCCACACCGATTGCGATGAGATTTTTTTTGAGTTTGACATCAGCAAAGCACTGTCGGGCAAGCTGACCATCATCAACCTAGAACGCAAAATTCACGAATGTACGCACGATGTGGGCGATAGCGTCATGCGGATTTTGGGAGATTTACACAGTTTTTCTCATCATGACAACACCCTAACACTCATCAGCCTAAAAGACAAAATGGAACTGGTCGCCCTAAACTGACAATCTACCAAACTCTTTGATTATTTTTGCATCCAACACGCCAAAACTGTCGCTTGATTTATTAAGGCAGACAGCAGACCCCTTCATCACCACAACGCCACCAAAAAATAAAGAACAAATTTTACCCATCAAATGACCGATTTTAGGGCGAAAATAGAGCAAATCATGGCACGGTATGGTGCAATTTGATGTGTTTTTAATCATTTTTTCCTAAGATGATAAAAAAACAGTTGCGACAATGGGCATAGTTTGAGAAAATAGGTATCCAGAATGTATATTATTTAGACAAGTTTCTGTCTTTAACCTTTCTGCCCAGACCAAAAAGAGCTTGCTTTGAGTTTATCATCGTTAAAAACCCAGTCCCTGCCCAGATTTTCACTCAACCTTGCCGCCAACATCATGGCAAGTTTACTCATGCTCATCGGCTCAATCAAAGCCTTTGAGTGGGTTAAGCCAAGCTTTGGGCAGTTTGTGCTACTTTGTATCTCGGCACTAAGTGCTAATGTCTTATTTGCATGGCTGATGGCAGATACAGGCAGTCAGCTAAACAGACAAGGTCTTATCAGCTATCTGATTTGGCCTATGATCATGCTCATTGCAGGCATCATTTTATCCAAACGCTACCGAAACGACAGCCTGCTGTTTGTTCCTGCCATACTGTGGCTGACGGCGGATACTTTATTTATCCTGCTTCAAAGTGGCATTTCGTTCGTGGACATACAAGGCTGGCTACCCAGTTGGAGTTATGACATCATCTCGGTGCTGTTTGTTGTGTTGTTTGTGTGGCAAACGACATCTTTGTTATGGGTTTTTGCCAAAAAACTCGGCTGGCGATGGTGGGAGCAAGTCAGTATGCTCATCGGAGCGGTGGCAATGCTGTGGGTGTGGCAAAACAACGTCTCAGCTCAGCCTATTTTTAAAAAAACAAGCGACACCACCACCATCAGTGAAGCTGACTTTTATGCCCAGCCCTTAATTTTACAAGAAAAATTGTCTGAACTTGCCAAAAATAACGAAGGAGTCAGCGACTGGTATTTTGTGGGAGTGGCAGGCTATGGCGGTCAAAATGTCTTTATGAGTGAAATCAGCGAAGCTCGCCAACTGTTTGATGTGCGTTTTGGCACACAGGGCAAGTCCATCGCTCTCATCAATAACCCCGCCACATGGCAAACCGATCCCATCGCCAGCAAAACCAGTCTACAAAAAACCCTAGACCATGTAGGGCAAACAATGAACCCTAGCGAAGATGTACTGTTTTTGACCATCAGCTCACATGGAGCAGTGTCCGAAAGCGGAAAAATCTTGGGCGATTTGGTGCTAGATAATGCCCCACTTGAACTTGATGACATTGACCCTGACTGGCTAAGACAAGCCCTAGACGACTCGGGCATACGTTGGCGAGTCATCGTCATCTCAGCGTGCTACTCTGGAACGTTTATAGACAAACTAAGCTCGCCGACCACCACCATCATCACCGCTTCACGAGCTGACCGTGCGTCCTTTGGTTGCCATGACGATGCTGATTTGACTTACTTTGGGCGGGCATTTTTTGCCGAAGCTCTGCGAGACACCACCAGCATAGAAGACGCTTTTAAGCAAGCCACCAAACGCATTGCTGACCGTGAAGCCCTGATGGGATTTGCCCCAAGCGAACCACAAATGGTGTCAGGCAGTCTGATGAAAGGTGCTTTGCCCGAGTTTGAAAAAGCATTATTTATCCAAGACAGCGTAACGCTCAACCACTAATGCCGTCTTTGTAAAAACCACACCCCAAACATGGCACTGATGATGATGGGCATGACCGCCATCATCAGCGGTGATACGCCTGTGGCAAGTGCCACAAAACCCGACAAGTCTGTCAAATAGCTAAATAACAGCCCCGTCAATAATGCCATCACCACTCGCAATCCTAAGCCCTGTGAGCGAAGCGACCCAAACACAAACGATGATGCCACAAGTACCAGCGACAAAATGGCAAAGGGCGATAAGAGCTTTTGCCAAAAACTCAGCTCATGGCGAAGTGAGCGAGTACCTTGCTGTGCCATCAGTCTTTTATGAACGTATAAATCTGACAAAGACAAATCATCTGCATCTGTGGTTAAAAGATGCACCTCTGTCGGAGCAATCGGCAAGTCAAGCTGACTTTTGTCTTGATGTTCACGCACCACGCCCGATGAGCCGATGGTAACTTGGCTGACATCGGTCAATTGCCAGACATAACCTGACGAGGCACCGCCCTGATAGTCGCCTGCTTGGGCGGTCAAGGCATACGTCAGGTTGGCATCGCTGTCCAAATGATAGCGTTTGGTTTGTCCCAGCTTGCCTTGATTGTCAGCATAGCTGATGTAGGTAATGTCCATGCCATCATCGCTTTGGCGCACCGCCCAATAGCCTTGCACTGAGATGCGTTGGGTATCAGGCAAATAACCTGCGATGGCGGATGCTTTTTGGTTGGTTTTTGGTAAGATGAATTGATTGATACCAAGCGACACCAACACAAACAAAAACGCAGGCATCATCGTCCAGCCGATAATCCGATACACGCTCACGCCCCCCGCCCGCATGACGACAAGCTCACTGTTACCTGCCAAAAGCCCAAGCCCGATGACCGCCCCCAATAACGCCCCCGTAGGGATAAATTGCACCAAAAAATACGGCGAGCGATACAGAATAAATTTTAAAGCATCTATAAAAGTATAAGTGTCAGATAAATTTTCAAGCTCTGACAGATAAGCAAACACCATCTGCAACAGCCACAGCCCAACCACCGCCCCAAGCATGGCAAACAGAGCAGATTTAATGACATAACGTGCTAAAATCCCCATCACAAAGCTCCTTTGATAGGCTGACGAGACAGGCGCAGTTTTGTCATCAAATACCCATGATGATTCAGATATACAGAAAATGCCATCAACAATCCCACCGCCATCGGATAGACCCATACGCCTGCCTTACCTTTGGTGATGGTTTCTTTTAAAGAGATGAGTATTAGCACATTTGCCACAAAAATAAAAATGGCAGGAATGAGCCTAAGCCATCTGCCCTGACGGGGTCGCACGGTGGCAAGTGGCGTGGCAAGTAACACAGCGATGATGATTAAAAACGGCAAAGACAGCCGATAACCCATCTCGGCATGAGCTTCATTATCAGTGCGTGTGGCAAGCTCGGTGGTGGGTACGCCTTCTATTTTCATGGTTTTGGGGTCTTTGCTTTGGGCGACCAAGCTGATACGATAACGACCAAACCCCACTTGGCTATATTCACGGGTTTGGCTATCCACTTCATATCGCCGTCCTTCGTGCAAATCCAAACGCATTACCCCATCATCGCTGTCCACTTGTGTGGCGGATTTGGCATAGATGATGGCATCTTTTTGACTGATGAGCACTTGGGGGATTTTGTCGGTCAAATCGGTGGTTTGGGTGTCGCTTTGGTCGCTGATGTTGTCTTTTTTAGTGGGGGTTTCTATGAGTGAGCCTTTGCCATTCATGCTGATGACGATGACATCTTTTAGGTAGTCTTTGTTTTCACCCACTTCACCCACATACAGATGATAATCGCCACTGCTGATAAACTGCTTAGGGCGAATCAGCTCAAAAATTTCCACCACCGACTGCTCTTGCCATAAGTTGGTCGCCTTTGATACACCCCACGGTTTGGCGATGAGCGTGATAAAACCTTGTATGACAAACACCGCCAACACAAGTGGCAATATATATCTTGACACCATGCCCCGACTGATGCCACCTGCATTTAATACCGCCATCTCATGGTCGGCATACAACCGCCCAAACACCAGCATTAAAGCAATAAAAAATGACAACGGCAAAATCAGCTCCAAAAAGTACGGCAGATTATAACCGATAAGCGTCCACAATACACCAACATCAAGTCCTCCTTCGGCAGCAATGCCAAAATAACGTATCAGGCGACCCCCCAACAGCACCACCACCAAAAACCCCAACACTAAGGCGGTGGTGGTCGCCACTTGGCTCATCATATAACGGCGTAAAATCACAACGCATTTCCAACAAAATAAATCATTTATTATAACAAATTCTACTGGATTTTTAAAAAACTAAAAACCACTGCATCTGCAATGAAACGGTTTGTTGCTTGGAAATTTTAGTCAAGCCAAAAGCCACCCCATTTGATGCCATGCCTGCTATCGTTGCATAAGATGATGGCCTTTTTGGCAGTGCCAGATGAGAACTGAGTGCAAGTTTGCTTGATGATTGGTTACCTGTTCGCCTGTGAAGTCCAGATTTTGGGCGAAAAGTTGATGCGCCCACATTTTAAGCCACAGTAAAAACATCGCTTAAATAAGCGATGTTCTATGATTAATAATCAGAATAACTTTGCAAAATTTTTGCTTGATGCGGGGGGTTATCCCAACCAAAAACAACATTGTTTGCATCAAAATTACCCATACTCACCATACCAATGCTTTCATCTTCATCTTTTTCAAAGATGTTGTAGAAAACAAGTTCATCTTTTTCATTATAAAATTCAGATTTAAGTTTTTGATTTGGTACAATCCAATGGTTTTTTTTGTATTGAACCAAAACCAATTCACTACCAACTCTACGATAGTCTTCAAACCCATCTTCTGTATATTTACGCATACCAATAATGGTGGTATGGTCTGCACCAAATACTATATCAGCAATATGTTTTCCGTTATGGTCATATTCAGAAATCTCATCTTGAATAACATTGGAATTGTTATCCAATACCAAAACACGATAACCCATACCATCATTATGATAATGAATTTGAGTGTGGTTATCATATTCAATTTTTTCAACTTGCATAATTTACCTCCGTTATTCACCAATTTCTGCTAAAACACTTTTTTCAGGTTTTTTGGGCGAAAACTTGGTCTCTTAACTTTCTGGCTTCAGCAGAAACATACTTTTCACACTTGGATAAGGTAGCTTCTGTAATGTATTGCCCCAAATCTTTTCTTTCTTTATTGTACCTACCAATATGACCTTGATAAGTACCGTGTCCCTGCGGGTGTGAAGCAGTATTGTATTTTGGGGTACAATTTATGAATGCCTCTGTGTAAATCATAAAATCTATGCTTTACAATTTTTACTTGACTATCCGCTTTGTCTGTATAAACCCTGCATTCTTGAGCTGTTTTCTCTTTTGCAGACTTTGATGTTGCTGAACTTTTTTTGGGTTGGCATAAACATTTGTTGCACTAATCAAAGAAATTACGATTACCATACATATGTTGGTTAATTTATATGTAAAATTTGACATTCTTACCTTCTTAGGATTTTAATTAAAAACGATTATTTTGATAATCACAAGAGATTTTTTGTAAATAAAAATTTACTCGCAAACCACCTTAACACCCCACCCGCCTGACAAATCTTAGCCTTTACATCGCCGTCCAAACAACATAATAGGACACAGTTTATCCATCAGCGTTTTGCACTTGATGACTAAGGTTCATTAACCACAAGCCATCAAGTCAGCGTATATGGTAAGTGATTTTACCGCTGAACAGACGGCATTTTATTTTGGTAAAAAAAGCAGTATCCCCATGCCAAAGCCCAAAAAATATGCTACACTTAACCATTCATTTTTTAAGGAGACTGATATGTCCAAACTTCCTTTTAGCCTGAGTGTCGCCCCCACCTTTAAACCCAAAAAAAGCAAAAATCCGCCCCATTTGGTGCTATTTGCCGACAAAGATGGCAACATTTTGGGCAATTTGGACGGCGATTATTTAGAACGTGCCAACGCCCTGATTAAGGCATCAAACTTTCAAGGCTCGCTTGGCGACACAGTCAGCGACCACGCCCTAGATGGCGAAAATCCCGCCTTGACCATCATCGGGGTCGGTGCGACAGACAAACTGGCAAACCAAATCCAAAAACTGGGCAAACCCACCTATAACACCATCAAATCTACCAAAAAAGCGGTGATTTTGTGGGGCGATACCATCTGCCAAAAGCACTTTGGGCAGTTTGTGCTAAGCCTACTAAACGCCAGCTATCGCTTTGATTATAAAAGCGAAAAATCAGCCAAAGACACCATCAGCCAAATCAGCTTTATCAACAACCAAGCCGACAACGATTACCAAAGCGTGTTGGATTTAACCCAAGCGACCTTTATCGGACAAAGTCTGGCTCGCACCCTTGCCAACGAAGCCCCCAACATCTGCACTCCAAGCCACATCGCCAAAGTCGCCAAACAGCTTGGCAAGGATTATGCCGACCGTGTTAATGTCAATGTACTTGGCGAAAAAGAGATGAGTAAGCTGGGCATGGGTTGTTTTTTGGCGGTGTCCAAAGGCTCAGAGCAAGAAGGTCAGCTGGTGGTCATTGAGTATTTTGGCAAATCAGGCAAAAGCAAAAAAGCCAAACTCAAAAACCCCATCGCTCTTGTGGGTAAAGGCATTACCTTTGATACAGGCGGTATCTCCTTAAAGCCATCTGCTGGCATGGACGAGATGAAGTTTGACATGGGTGGGTCGGCAGGTATGCTTGGCACGATTAAGGCGGTGTGCGAAGCTGGGCTTGACCTTGACATCGTGGTGGTGCTTGCTTGTGCCGAAAATATGCCATCAGGCAGAGCCACCCGCCCCGGTGATGTGGCAGTCGCCATGAATGGCATGACGGTTGAGATTTTAAACACCGATGCCGAAGGTCGCCTTGTGCTGTGCGATGCGTTGTGCTACGTCCAAGATGTTTATCAGCCTGCCACCATCATTGACAGTGCCACCTTGACAGGGGCGTGCGTGATTGCGTTGGGGTCGGTGCGTTCAGGACTGTACAGCAACGATGAAGACACCCTATTTGCCCTACAACAAGCTGGCGAAACATCAGGCGACCTAGTGTGGCAAATGCCCCTAGATGATGCTTATGATGCCCAACTAAAATCACCCATCGCTGACGTACAAAACATCGGAGGACGAGAAGCAGGGTCGGTAACGGCAAGCTGTTTTTTACAACGCTTTATCAAAGACGGTCAAGCATGGGCTCACCTAGACATCGCAGGCACGGCATGGGTCAGTGGCGAAAATAAAGGAGCAACAGGTCGCCCCGTTCCGCTACTGATGAGCTATCTTAATGCCCAACAATAACCCAACACAAAAACAGCCATAATCTTATGGCTGTTTTTTGGTAACATTGGTGGCAATGATTAGAACGCCAAGTGAGCTCCCACACCCCACACATTGGCATCTGAACCAAGATAGTTGTAGGTGGCTTCCACGCCAAAGTTATTGGTTGGCTTAAAGCCCACACCCACACCGCCTGCCAAACTGGTATCATCTGTCTCATAGCGATATGAATTACTGCCAACGCTCTTATCTTCTACTTCGGTTCTTGCCACACCCAATTTGCCTTTGACATAGACGGGGGTATTTACAAACTGGTGCTGATACGTGCCATAGATGCCGTAGGTTTTGGCTTTTAGTTCATACTCACTGCCACGATAAACGTATTTATCGCTTTCAGAGCCTTGATATTCAGCCTCAATGCCGAAATTTTGGTCAAAGTTATAACCACCGTACACCCCATAAGCGGTCAAATCGCCGTTATGACCCACGATTTTATCAATGTCAAATTGACCTGCTTTTACCCCGATATAAGCCTGACCTGCCTGACCATAACTGATGGCTGCACTGGCACTTAGGGCAAGGATAGAAGTGGTGGCTACGGCTAGGATTGCTTTTACTAATGCTTTCATGTGTTCTCTCCGATAGTGGTGCAAGCACCGTTTATGAATGATGGTAAACCATCTTGTTGATGTGTTAATAGTAACAAAATATTTCTTAAAAAGTGTGCTTGTTTATGGCAAGCTGTGTAAAGTTTTGCAAAAATCGTAACATAAACGCTTAAAAATCAATCACTTTATCACCATCATCATCTCAATGTTGTAAAATCAGCCAATTTTTACGCAAAAATTACCCAAATCGCCTGATTTCGCCTAAAATCGCCTGCTGTTTTGGCTTGATTTTTATCAAAATATGTTTAAAAATAACCATTTTTGGCAAAACTTTTAGCCCATTTGCTCAAAAATCCCGAATGTTTGACATTTTTTGTTACAAATACCGTCCTTTGTGAATGGCTTGGTTACACTTTTTAGGATAAGTTATGGAAAAATCGCTCATCATCTTTGACCTAGACGGCACGCTCATTGACAGCGTGCCTGATTTGGCGGACGGCGTGGACAAAATGCTCGCTCATTTTGACAAGCCCCCTGCTGGCGTGGAGCGTGTGCGAAGCTGGGTGGGTAATGGCTCTACCAAACTCGTAGAGCGGGCGTTGGTGTGGGCAAAACTACCCCTTGATAATTTGCACCACGCCCATGAGCTGTTTTTGGCAGAATATGCCACCTGTCAAGGCAAAACAACAGAATATGATGGCGTAACAGATGGCTTAAACCGCTTATCAGCACAAGGCTTGACGCTTGCCCTTTGCACCAATAAACCTGCTCAGTTTTTGCCCGACATTTTAGCAAACATGGGCTGGGAGAACGCTTTTGCCTGCGTCATCGGAGGCGACAGCCTACCCACCAAAAAGCCCGACCCTGCCCCACTTTTGCACATTTGCAACACACTTGGCGTGAACACCTCGCAAGTGGTGATGGTGGGCGACTCAAAAAATGACATCTTGGCAGGACAAAACGCAGGGATAACCGCCCTTGCTCTAACCTATGGCTATAACTATGGAGAGCCGATAGTGGACAGTTGCCCTGATGGGGTGTTTGGTGGATTTGGGGATTTGGTTGATTTTATTTTAACGCATTACCAATAAGACGGATTGATGATTTTTACCACAAATCTCAATCGCCCAACCCGACATTAAGATTTACAAAAATCGCCTAAACAATACAGGACTTTGTTTTAATAGCGTTTGGGTATCCTGTACGGCGGTAAAATCCTTATCACTCATCTGTTTTTGGTGGTCAGTGGTGGGCAGTATGAGCAAAACTTTACCTGACGTGTTGTCATCGTTGGTAAGCCAAATTTTTTCAAATTGCTTTTTGGTAAGCGTGCGATTACCCCAACTGCTGTCTGACAGATAAACGTTGTATTTATCAATGGCTCGCACCACACTAAAATGGTCGCTCCGTTTGTGATTGACATAGATGATGGCAGGAATTTTAAGTTTGGCAAGCGTGTCATAATCCATTGTCATGCCACGAGCGGTATAGCCGTATTTTTCACTGACCTGTGCCAAATCCAAAAATGATGCCATCACATCATCTAATGCCATGTCGTCCAAAATCTCACGTTCGCTTTTTGGGGTTTGATAAAAGTACGTTAAAATGGTGGATAAAGATGACGCACCGCATGAATAATCCACGTCTTGCTTGGTGAGCTTACTGTCTTTGATGTCTTTCCAAGTGGTTTTTGTACTAAGGAGGCTTGGTGTGTGCCAATCAGCATGAGCATATGTCGCCATGATGATTGATGTCATCAGTCCAATTTTTAAAAAATGTGTCATGTCAGTTGGCGGTGTCTGATTTGTTTTGGCGGTATTTTTGGGATAGAGGTGGTGGCAATGCTCCTAGTTTGGTTGTCAATCCCACTGATAGCGTACTACCGCCATCGCCAGAGATGGGTGTGCGAACATTGGCAGTTAGGTTGCTTCTGGCATTAAGTGCATAAGCAAGCCCTAGATTTAGCGTGGTTTGGGTGCTGTTATTTTCTAATCTACCCAGCTCATTTTTATCCGCCCATTTATGACGCACGCCCACACCGCCTGTCAGCGTGATGTCAGGATTGACCGCAAAACCCACCGAACCGCTTAGTGTGGCGGTGTCCCCCAAATCCATACGATTGCCTGCATTGGTCTCACGTTTTGCCCGATATTGATAAGCCCCTGTCAAACTCAGCACGATGGGGTCATTGACCGTGTAGGTGGTAAAGCCAACCAGTGCCGATGTGCCGCTTTCGTGTTTTAATCCTTGTGTGTTATCATGGACGGACAATTCACCAAAAATCAAACTGTCTGGTAATTTGGCGTGATTTTTGGTGGTTTGGTATTGGGTGCTAAGGCTGATGTCTTGTAAATATGTGTCTTTATTACTGGTAAGTTCTGACCCATTTTGATGGCGTGCATTGCGATATATGCCATTGCCTTTAACACCAATTTCAAGTTTATCACTCACACCATAGCGTAAGCCCAGCCCCATGATTATGCTGTCGGTGTTGGTGTTACTCTCACCGATGGACGGCAAATAGGCAGTGCGACCGTTGCCTAAATCCACCACATCAAATCCTTGTGTGGTGCTTGATGATTTGTGATGATTATAATAGCTAACATCAGTATCTAGCCTAAAACGTTTTTTATCCGCCAACAAATCATCAACGGTTAAAGGTAAGTCGGCGTGGGCGACAATTGGCAGAACAGTCAAACATGACAGCAAAGTCAATTTCTTAATAAAAATCATTTTGTCTTCCTAAGTCTGTCTATAAGAACAAGAACCATTGACGAAAATATACTTATCAACATACTGGTAATAAACAACTCTCCCCAAATAATTGGAAATTTTTTTATAAAAAAAACCAATAAAAAAAATAACAATCCCACATGGTATATGATGGAAAACAAAATAAAGTATACTAAAATAAATGGTAAGTTGATTTCCCTATCTTTATCCATAATAAAATGAACAATGCGACCACCAAATATCATAATCAATAAATTTATTATTAGATTATCATCCATTATTTACTCCCAGATTACCGTATTTACTGAGTTAGTTCTTTTATTTGTTAAGGTTTTTGACATCAAGTTGAAAGTATGGCTTAAAGACACCTTTCAATCTAATCTTAACCAAAAATGTCCTGTGGTGTTTATCTATTATTTTTTGCATAAACATTGTACCAAAATTACGTATTGGAGACAACTTAACACTGTATATTGTTGATTTATTGATGATGATATGACTTTTATTATTTTGTACCGGTAGAAAAAAAGCAATATCATAATCATCAATAACAAAATGATGGTAACCATCCTTTGTAAGATGAGCATACCCAATAGTAACTGTCTTACTGCATTCTTGTAAGCAGACTTCTGATTGTACTGAAATATCATCCATGACTGTTTCTTTTAAGCACTCTTTAACTCTTATAATTATTTCAATACAAAAAAATAAAATCAATATTGATATAATATAATTTCTATAAAAATCATAGTAAATACACCAAAAACACAAAAATAGTATCAGCAATAAAAAAATTCCATAATAATTTTTTTTATAATACATCTTTCTGATACCAGAATAAATCTCTGGAATAAACTCTAAAATAAATAACCACATAATAAAAATATCAATTAAGTTGTCAGTTGAACAAAAACGTTCAACTGACAAACATAGCACACTTACTTATACCAATCAAAAACTACCTTTTATTCCAAAGATTGCGTGTCCGATGTTGCCAAATCTGAACATTATGGCTATTTGCGTTTAGCCATCTTGCCCCAGCATACATTGCTGGTATGCCATATCTTACTCCATAAATGAATACAGCAGGATGAATGGCGGCCCCCTCCGTCTCTTTCATCTCCTTATCAGTCATGGCAACGGCTTGCAAATTCTCTACATCACCAAAGGCAAAAGATAAATCCGCCTGTGCAGTAGTAGGCAAGGTGGATTGTTGAGACACATCAAGCAAGATGTCAGGTTGTATATCAACGCTAGGTGTGTTATAATTAACATTAGTCTCTGCAAATGCAGGGACGATGGCTACGGTAGCAGTCAGTGCTAGGATTGATAGTTTTTTCATAACATTTTTCCTATGTTTTGAGATTATAAAGAACCATCGGTCTAAGCCGATAGCTAATAACCACACTGAGATGATGATGGGTAAGATTATCGTCTTGGTGTTGGTTATTTTTTGATTATAATAATAACAACTGTACCTGTCAAGTATCATCAATCCATAAAATCAGTTTTTTTAATGAATAAAAGTTATCTCTATCATAAATATAAGTAATGATATAACATTTTTATTCACCGATAGCTTAATGCTTCTGCCAAATGAGCCACACCCACACGCTCCGCCCCTGCTAGGTCGGCATTCAAAACTAATCACCATTAAGAGGTAGCTTTTCATATACACACCAACAATGCTAACAAATTATCGACTGCAAGGGATTGGCGTAGTAGATAGTGAGCGTTTTTATCAAATACCCTGTGGTTTGGTAAGTTTTTTGATTATACTTATTATTACAGCACACATAAAAGCAGATATTAAAAAAATCCCAAATGTTATTACAAATTCTGTTATGGTGTTTAATTCTGAATCTATATGATGCTTGACTACATACAAACCAAAAAATAACCAACCAATCATGATATAACCGCCAAATCTTTTTATATATTTTTTTGGTATTATTTCATAATACACCGATAAAAAGATACCCAATAATAAGGCAATTTGATAGGATTTCTGCATAGTATTAACCTAAAAGCCACACTCTTACTTTATAAAAACAGAGTATGACTTTTATCATGATAAACCTTAATAATTTATCTGACTTAATCTTTGTTCGGTCGCTGATAATACTGCACCGAGACGGCTTGCTATATAGTGTTGAGTGGGTGTTGGCACAGTCTTTTTAACAGCTCCTGCGTATGCCCCACCCATTGCACCCACACCCACATGAAAAGCGTGTGTATACGGATTGTAATCACCACCCGCAACAACACCACCGAGATATTCCCAATTTGCAATATTAGCTCCCATTAACGTACCTCTACCCGCCAAAGAAGTATTGATTGAGACCAGTGAAAACGCCCCCTCCGTCTCTTTCATCTCCTTATCAGTCATGGCAACGGCTTGCAGATTTTTATGTCATTAAAGGCAAAAGATAGGTCGCTTTGTGGAACTGTGGCAGAAACAGTTGTTTGGGATAATGGGGCAGATTGAGTACCTACACTCGGTGTGTTATAATAAGCAGTCATCCCTGCAAACGCAGGAGTGATGGCTAAGGTGGCACACAGTGCTAGGATTGAGAGTTTTTTCATGACATTTTCTATGTTTTAAGGTTATGAAAAACCATCAGTTCATACCGATGGCTGACAAATGCCCAAAACAACAGCAGGTGAGATGGTTGTTGGTTTGGGTGTTTTTTATTATACACAGGTGTTTACTGGTTTGTGTGTTTTTATGTACGTCCTATGTAAGAACGTTTGATGGTTCTGATGTGTTAGCGATAACTTAATGCTTCTGCCAAATGAGCCACGCCCACACGCTCCGCCCCTGCCAGGTCGGCGATGGTGCGAGCCACCCTTAACACCCGATGATAACTTCTGGCGGACAGATTGAGTCGTGATTGGGCGGTGGCAAGAAGCTGTTTTTCGGCTGCACCAAGCGGTATGTGCGTGTCAATTTCGCTCGGGGTCAGCTCACTGTTGGGCTTGCCTTGACGGTTTAGGGCGACATTTCTGGCACGCACGACACGTTCACGCACCACACAAGATGGCTCACCTTGTGGGGCGTTTTGTAGGTCGTCTATCGGCATGGCAGGCACATGGATATGCAAATCAATGCGATCAAGCAGAGGTCCTGAGATTTTGTCCTGATAACGGCGAACCTGCTCACTCGTACAGCGACAACGGTTGGACGGGTCGCCATGATAGCCACACGGACACGGATTCATCGCTCCCACCAGCTGAAAATTGGCAGGATAGGCTACTTGGGCATTGGCTCGGCTGATGACAATCTCTTTGGATTCAAGTGGCTGACGCATGACTTCTAAGGTTTTACGGTTAAATTCGGGCAATTCATCAAGAAACAACACCCCCTGATGAGCCAAACTAATCTCACCAGGTTTAGGACGTGAGCCACCCCCTGACAACGCCACCGCCGATACCGTGTGATGAACTTGGCGAAACGGTCGCACACCAAAGTCATAAGGCAAGCCTGCCACCGAATACACGCTTGCCACTTCTAGGGCCTCATCATCGGTCAAAGGCGGTAAAATGCTCGGCAGTCGGCTTGCCATCAGGGTTTTGCCCGAACCGGGGGAACCCTTAAACAGCATAGAATGCCCACCTGTGGCACAGATTTCTAAGGCTCGGCGGGCGTGATGTTGCCCTTTGACATCAGACAAGTCAAGCGGATAAGTTGCCATCGTTTTGGCAGTCGGCATGATGGTCGGGGTCAGTCTGTCATCAAGGTTACCACCATTGATGGCGTTAAGATGACGGCACACTTGGGACAGATTATCTGCCCCCAACACACAAATGTCCGCCACTTGCACCGCCTCACTTGCGTTTATCTTCGGCAAAATAAGTGTCCGATCACCGCCTTTTAAGGCACGAGCCACCGACAGAGAGCCTGTGATACCACGCAAATCACCATTTAGGGCAAGCTCGCCTGCCAGCTCAAATTTGTCCAAAACACTTTCATCAATCTGCCCGCTTGCTGTCAAAATCCCTATGGCGATGGGCAAATCAAGTCTAGCCCCGTCCTTTGGCAAATCGGCAGGGGCAAGATTAATCGTAATACGGCGATTGGGAAAATCAAAACCGCTATTGATGATGGCAGAACGAACACGGTCTTTACTCTCACGCACAGAGGCTTCGGGCAAACCCACCATCGTCAAAGCAGGCAAACCTTGTGAAATATGAACCTCCACCGTAACAGGCAGGGCAATCAGACCGATGACAGAACGGGTATGAATTTGGGCAAAGGACATGATTTTTTCTTAAAAACAATAAAATTGGTTCAATTTAATCACAAATAACAACAAAACCACCTTTATTTATATTCAAAAGGCTCAAACGTTTCATCTCTTTTATTAAAAGGAATTGTCTTATCAATCAATGTGTTAAATTCATCATCATCTAATAGTGCCCAATAGCCATCATTGTCTTTGATGAACTCTTTTTGATAAACATCATTTAAGCAGTTAATTTGGCTGGGCGTTAAATAAGGACTGTGCGTGCGTAATTGTGCCAATAAATGCTCTTTTAGAGTGTCTGGGTCGCCCTGCTCGCCAATCAGCACCACTTCAAGCATTTTATACACCATGAATTCTTGCAGATTTTTTGCCACAAATTCACTGTCGCCATTATGACAAATTCTGACCACCTGTGGCTCGCTGTGTTTGTCATGCTCATAATAAAAAGCATAAACATCGCCATTGCCACAGTGGGCAAATATCACTAGGCGATTTTGATAATCCGACTTTAAATAATACCAATCACCATCATCTTGGCTGGGTAAAAATTCTTTGGCATGAGCAATCATCTCATCGGGCAAATACACTTCGCACCCATCAGACACCAATAAAAAAGGCGGGTTTTGTGCCAATGTTGGAAACACGTCTGCATACCAATCTGGCACGCCAGTTTGCGTGTCTAGCATACCATCTTTGGCAAGCTGTTTATATAAACTTGGCAAGGTTACTTGATGGGTTTGCTCCAAATAATCCATGTACTGTAAATAATTCATGGTTTTCTCTGTTGGATTAAATTATCGCTTTTTGATAGACGTTTGACAGTTCGGTCAAATTGATGGCGTATTGGACATTTTGGTGGGTTTTACCAATTTCGCTTTGTAGCACACTCATCACACGCCTGACCAAATCCTCCTTGATGTCATCGGTGCGACCTGCCATCATCGCCAAATGTGCCACCACAAAATGCTCACCGTCATCACCCCCAAAGCCAATCAAACTTTGCTCGCTATGATACAAGCACGTCTTAATGTCTTTGGATTTGGCAAATTGACCACTGTCAAACAAGACGGTGTTTAACTTTAAAAGCAAATCCGCTTCGTTAGCGACTGCTAAATCTTTGGATAATTCTAAGGTCAGATGTGGCATAAACGCTCCTTATTGGTTGGGTTTGACCGCCACCAGCACACGTACACTGTCAGGCACAAGCGACAGATGAGCAAAGGCGGACAGACCTTGTTCTTTCATGTCAATCAGGGCTTTAATTTCATCATCACGCACGTTAGGGTTAATCGTTTGTAGGCGTGTCAAGCGACCGATTTCTCTGTCCAAATGCTCAGCAAACTGCACACTTGCGGTATGTCCGATGTCAGCAAGCTGACCGCCTGCGGACGTTTTGGCACTTTGGGCAAGCTCACCGATGAGAGCTTGGCGGGCTTTGATGACTTGGCGGGCTTTGGCTTTTTCAAGCCGTTCAATGAGTGGTAACAGTTTGTCGGTGGTGGCGATGTTGGTCAAATTACTGCCATTTTCGGCAAGCAGTACCCGAATGACCTGCTTGGGCAGATAAGCAGATAAGTTCAGATGAGCAGGGGCGATGACCTCTACCCTAAACTGACTTTCTACCATGAGTGTGCCTTGGGGTATGGCGGACGAACGGAGCATGGCAACTTGGGTGTTACCAAACGTGCCTGATTTGACCGTCTCAATGATGGATGTGATGAGCGGGTGTTCTAGGGTCATATAAGCGATGTCTTCACGAACTAGGGCTTGGGTGCGGTCAAAAGTCAAGGTCATGCCATTTTCGTCAATGGGCAAACCCTCCACTCCTGTGCCTTCGGTCTCACTGCCATCAATGGGATGAATGACCCATGAACCGTCTCTTTGCACACTATAATCCAGCCCTGTCGCTTCTAGATAATGCTCCAAAAATCTTGGCAAAATCGGTGTATTATCAAGCTCACGCATGGCTTCGCTGATACGTTCTGCCACTGTGGGGCGACATGAGTTGTATTCTAGCAGACGGTCTCGCCCTGCTTGCAATTCAGCTTCTAGTTGTGTACGCAATGCCGTTGCATCTGCCACCAGCTCGGCAAACTCATCGGGCGTGCCTTGTCCTTCTAATAGGGGCTTTAAGTCGGCGATAAAATGCTCTTGTACCGTTTGAGCGGTGGGACTGATTTGATTAAAAATGTTTAAGGCGTGGTCATACCAGTGATACAGTCGCTCTTGGGCGGTATTCATGACAAAAGGGACGTGCAGGACAATTTGTCCTGTTTGCCCGATACGGTCAAGTCGTCCGATACGTTGCTCTAAGGTATCAGGATTGGCAGGCAAATCAAACAACACCAAGTCTTGGGCAAATTGAAAATTTCGCCCCTCTGACCCAATTTCGCTACACAGCAAAATCTGAGCCCCATGCGTGTCCGCAAAATACGTCGCCGCTTGGTCTCTTTCTAACAAATTCATCTGCTCGGTAAAAATGGCGGTCTTAATACCTGCGTGCAAACGCAACACCGCTTCTAGGCTTTCAATGGTCGCCCCCGAACGTGCGATAAGCAGTACTTTTTTGTGCTTTAAAGGTTCTTTTAAAAGATGAATGAGCCAGTTGACTCGTGGGTCGGCTTCCAGCCATGAGCCATCAGAAAAACGCTCTTCGCCCCACAGTTGTTCACGCAATTTACCGTTAGTGTAGGGAGTGTTTTGCCACGCTGTTGGCAAAGGTAGCGGATAAGGAATGCTGGTACGCCCAAAAAAGCCTTGCACACTATCACGAGTGTTGCGAAACAACACACGCCCTGTGCCGTGTCGGTCTAAGAGTTCGCTAAGTACAAATTGGCGGGTGCGGTCATTGTCGTTAATGTCAGCAAGTTTGCCCGCATCAAGCCCAATCAGCCCTGCCATCGCTTGGATTTGTTTGTCGCTTAACAACTCATTATCCATAAGTACCGTTGCTACGCTTGCCACGTCCGAAAAGCTGTCTTGGCTTGCTAAAAAATCATCCAAATCATCAAAACGATGCGGGTCAAGCAGTCGCAGGCGAGCAAAATGACTCTCCACCCCAAGCTGTTCAGGCGTTGCGGTTAAAAGTAGCACGCCCTTGATGACTTGGGCAAGACTCTCTACCAGCTCGTATTTGTCGTTACCGCCCACATCGCTGTCCCAAGCCAGATGATGAGCCTCGTCCACCACAAGCAAATCAAAGCCCGATGCATAGGTTTGCTCATAAAGGTCAGCATGGTCAAGCAACAGCTCAATACTGGCGATGATAAGATGTTCGGTGTCAAAGACGTTCTCATCAGGGTTGTGTTCTTTGATAGATGCTGTCCGCACTAGGTCAAAGATGGCAAAATCTAGGTTAAATCGGCGTTTTAGCTCAATCATCCATTGATATTGCAAGCTGTCAGGCACAAGGATAAGCACCCGTTTTGCCCGGGCCGTGATGAGCTGTTGATGGACGATAAGCCCTGCTTCTATCGTCTTGCCAAGCCCCACCTCATCAGCCAGTAGCACTCGGGGAGCTAGGCGTTTACCGACCTCGTGGGCGATGTACAGCTGATGGTTGATGATGTCCACCCTTGCCCCAATCAGCCCACGCAAAGGGTGGCGTGAATGTATGGCAGACAATCTTAGCACATCTTGGCGAACATCGTACCATTCGTGATTCTCAATACGTCCAGCGAGCAGTCGCTCTAAGGGTTTGGCAAGCGTGATGTTCGCCCCAAGTCGTGTTTCCATGAGTGTTTTACCACAGGTCAGATGGTATTTCATCACACTGGCAATCTCTTCACACTCTGCCACAACAAACTCATTGCCGTCTTGGTCTTTGATGGTGTCCCCCACCCCAAACACCACCCGAGATAATAAGGCGGACGCTTTGGCATAGACACGAGTTTCTTGGCTTTGGGGGAATAGGACGTGAACAGAGCGTTCGTCCATGTCAATGACCACCCCCAGACCCAAACTACTTTCGGTATCGGAGAGATAACGCTGACCGATGGCAAATTGATTCATGTGTAACCTTAGGCTTATTTTTATGTGAAACTCTTTATTTTACTAAAAATGACAAATTTTTACACTTAAATTTTTGGGCTTTTGTCAAGTTTTTAAGCTGGTGTGTTATACTGTCGTCTTTTGGAAACCATCATGAAAGCGGTATTTTTAGACCAAGCCACTTTTTCTTGTGAAGTTCGTCTCACCACCCCCGATGGCGTGCGTGAATTTATCTGTTTTGACAGCACCCCAAACAACCCCGACATCATCGCAGAACGCACCCATGATGCTGACATCATCATCGTCAATAAAGTCATCATTGGTCGTGATGTCATCGCTCGCCTGCCCAAGCTAAAACTCATACAGCTCACCGCCACAGGCATGGACAATGTGGACAAATCCGCCTGCGATGAGTTTGGTGTTTTATTATATAACGTGGTGGGCTACTCTACCGATAGCGTACCAGAGCATACTTTCATGCTCATGCTATCCGCCATGCGAGCGGTCAAGACTTATCATACCCAAGCCACCGATGGCACATGGCAAGCAAGTGGCAAGTTTTGTCTGCTAGACACGCCAATTTTGGATTTGGCAGGCAAGACGCTTGGCATTATCGGCAAAGGGGCTATCGGGCAAAAGGTCGGGCGTATCGCCACCGCTTTTGGCATGACAGTATTGTATGCCGAACGTCAAGGCAAACCACCCAGAGACGACAGCCACACCGCCTTTGATGACGTGCTGGCACGCTCTGATGTGATTAGCCTCAATTGCCCGCTCACTGCCGATACCCACCATCTTATCAATGATGCCACCATCGCCAAGATGACAAAACGCCCACTCATCATCAATGTCGCCCGAGGAGCGGTGGTGGACAGTCATGCCATCGTACAGGCATTGGCAGATGATAAGATTTTAGGTTATGCCACCGATGTGCTAGAACAAGAACCCCCTACCGATGAGCCATTGTTTGCCCTAAAAGACCACCCCAGAGTACTCATCACGCCCCACAACGCATGGGGAAGTTTAAATGCCCAACAGCGTATGTGGGACATCGTCTGCCATCAAGTGTCTGATTTTATCAAAAAATAAAGACAAATAAAAAAGCATTGGGATTGCCAATGCTTTTTTTGATGGGTTTAGATGTTTTGGATTTTTTCACGAAGCATGGGCAGATGACGGCGAGAGACCGCCAATGTCTCACTCATGCCACGAAAACGCACCTGATACTGACCGCTGTCCACCGTCTCCAACAAATCCAAATAATCAAGATTTATCAACGCATTACGATGAATGCGGAACATTACCCCATCAAACTCTTGTTCTAAGTCTTTTAAGGTTTCATCAATCAGTACCATGCCATTTTTGTGGCGGACTTTGACGTACTTTTGGTCGGCAGTAAAATAATACACATCCGTCAAAGCAATGAGTTCCACGCCCCGATGTGTGCGAGCGGCGATGTACTGTCGTGGACGAGCGGTTTTGCCTTCTTTGATGTTTAAGGCGGTCTGCTGAGCAGCATTTAGACGACAGGCTTTTTCTAAGGCGACTTTGAGGTCATTTTGATTGACAGGGATAAGCAGATAATCCACCGCTCCTGATTTTAAGGCAGTTAAAGTAGACGTGATGTCATCAAGACCAGAAAACACCAATGCAGGCGGGTTATGGAACTCACGGGTCAGCACCTGATAAAACTCATGCACATTTGGGGCATGGGCACTCAATAGCACCACGTCAGGCTGACGCACCTTAATCTCTGGGACAATCTCATCAAGTCGCTCCAATTGAGCGGTTACTTCATGCCCAAGACTCTCCACCAAGCCTGCTAAATGCTTACGCACGGCTAATTCAGAATCACAAATGATGACTTGCATATAAAACACCTAATTTAATCAATTTGGTTTTAAGTAGATTGCCCGCAGGACACTTTAAAACACATTCAATGACCATGTTCGCTGTGAATATTTAGTTGCTGATGATGACAAATCAAGCCAAATGCAAAACACTTGTTATCATGTTTACAAAAAAACCAACGAAACACACCACAAAACCGATAAAGTCAATAAAAATAGACCTTTAATGGTTTGGTTAAAAATAATACTGTGTAACGTAACAGTATCATCTATAACCTTTTTTGCACCGCTCGGTTACAATTTTAATTTTGACCACCTTACAAAGGGCGATAAACTTCCGATGTATGGTTATATTTTACTTCATGCAATAATCATACCTTTTTTTTAAAAAAAAGCAAATATTTTTAAAAAACTTTACAAACTGATGAAAAAATAGACATTTTTTCTGACGATATTTGGCAGTCATTCCTAGATAAATGGCGATTCTACCAACTTTTATCGCAAAAAAACAAAAGCCACCCCAATAAAAAAAACACAAAACCCCACCCAAAAAATACTCTCAAATGCGTGTGTCAATTTGTGATAAAATAGTGCAAATTTTTGTTGAGAGCATCATATGACCACCACCCAAACCGCCCAAATGTGGGGCGGACGCTTTACCGAAGCCACCGACCGTTTTGTCGCTGAATTTACCGCATCGGTCAATTTTGACAAACGCATGGCAAACCAAGACATCGCCGGCTCCATCGCCCATGCCACCATGCTTGGTGAGTGTGGCATCATCACACCCGATGAAAGCCGTCAAATCGTGGACGGACTGACCCAAATCAAAGGTGAGATTGAGCGTGGCGAATTTGAATGGCGTGTAGAATTAGAAGACGTTCATATGAATGTGGAGAGCCGTCTGACTGCCCTAATTGGCGATGTCGGCAAAAAACTACACACAGGGCGTAGTCGTAACGACCAAGTGGCGACCGACATTCGCCTATATTTAAGAGATGAAACCGACAAAATCATCGGTTTGATTGGCAAATTACAACACGGTCTGCTTGATTTGGCAAGCAAACACACGCACACCATCATGCCAGGTTTTACGCATTTACAGACCGCTCAGCCTGTGAGTTTTGCTCATCATGTCATGGCGTGGTTTGAGATGCTTAGCCGTGATGGTGAACGTTTTGCTCAAACTCGCACACGCATTAACCAAATGCCACTAGGCTCGGCAGCTCTGGCGGGGACAACTTATCCCATTGACCGCACGATAACCGCTCGCCTGCTTGGTTTTGATGGTATTTGTCAAAACTCACTGGACGCTGTCTCCGACCGTGATTTTGCCATTGAATTTACCGCCAATGCATCTATCCTTATGATGCACCTATCTCGCATGAGCGAAGAGCTGATTTTGTGGATGAGTGCCCAGTTTGGCTTTATCCATATCCCTGACCGCTTTTGTACAGGTAGCTCCATCATGCCCCAAAAGAAGAACCCTGACGTGCCTGAGCTTGTGCGTGGCAAGAGTGCCCGTGTGTTTGGACAGCTGACCACCTTACTGACACTCATGAAAAATCAGCCCTTAGCGTATAACAAGGACAATCAAGAAGATAAAGAGCCACTCTTTGACTGCGTGGATACATTGACAGGCTCACTCATCGCCTTTGCTGACATGCTACCCAACATCACGCCAAATGCAGACAATATGCGTACTGCCACCATGAAAGGCTACGCCACAGCGACAGATTTGGCGGATTATCTGGTTAAAAAAGGCTTGCCGTTTCGTGATGCTCATGAAGTGGTCGGCTCAGCGGTAGCACTTGGCGTGTCAAAAGGCGTGGATTTAAGTGAGCTTAGCCTTGATGAGTTACAAGGATTTAGCCCACTCATCGGCGATGATGTCTTTGACTGCCTAACCTTAGAAGGCTCACTAAACGCCCGCAATCATATCGGGGGTACCGCCCCAGAGCAGGTGTTACAGGCGATTGAGCGGGGTCGTGGTCGGATTAAAGGCTAATTAAAGAGCGATTGAACCATTACCCCAATTTGGCATATTCATCATCAAAAAGATGTGCTAAAATTGGGGTAATATTTTTAATAAGGATAAGCCATGACAACACTTACCCTGCATATTCCTGACGATTTATCCAAACAAGCTCGTGAAATTGGACTGTTAAATGAGCAATCCATATTACAAGCCTTTCGCCAATTCCTTGACCAAAAACAGCCCAAACAACGCACGCTTGGCGGAGCAGAAGGCTTGGTAAGCTATATGGCGGACGATTTTAATGAGCCGTTAGATGAATTTGGGGATTATATGTGATGCATGGTTATTTGTTAGACACTCAAGCGATTATATGGCTATTGAGTAAACCTGATAAACTATCCAATAAAGCCAAACAAATCATTCAAAATCCCAATAATCCCCTATATTACAGCCTACTTAGCATGAATGAAATTGCCATTAAAACAAGTATTGGCAAACTTATCATTGATGACAATTGGCAAGATATTTTTGAAAAACTATTGGCACAAAAAGACATTGCAAAATTAGACATGACATGGGATATGATAAAAATTTTACAAAACCTGCCTTTTTATCATAAAGACCCCTTTGATAGAATGCTAATATCTCACGCAATCGCCAATGACCTTGCTTTTATCAGCTCTGATAAGCATTGTGCCAATTATGATTTAATGGTGGTTTGGTAATTTAGCATTTAAAGGATAAAATATAATTGTTAAAATGTACAAATTCAACACCCATATTTAAA
Source organism: Moraxella sp. (assembly GCA_030530785.1). Classification (GTDB taxonomy): domain Bacteria; phylum Pseudomonadota; class Gammaproteobacteria; order Pseudomonadales; family Moraxellaceae; genus Moraxella. The sequence goes on from JAUMUJ010000003.1 coordinate 98,468, forward strand.
TATTGAGAACAACAACAATGATTGATTTTAATGTTTTATTAGCATTTATGGGTGCGGTGGTGCTATTTTTATCAACCCCTGGTCCTGTAACGGTCATGGTGGTTAATAACAGCTCAAAGCAGGGATTTTTGGCGGGATTTGCCACCATTGCAGGGACGAATATTGCATCATTGGCATTGATTGCGGTGTCGTTTTTGGTATTATATGGCGTATTTGCGGTGAGCGAACATCTTTTGACATGGCGGCTTACCTTGTTTGGCTCGCTGTATTTGCTGTATTTTGCCATACAGATGATTAAAGACAATTTTTATGCCAAAACCTTATCATTAAATAACGCTGATAATACCCAAAAGACATTGTCAGTTTATTTTAAACAAGGGTTTTTGGTGGGTATCAGCAACCCAAAAGACGTGCTGTTTTTTATGGCGTTTTTTCCTTTGTTTTTTAATGTCAGTAATAACATCGGCATTGCCATGATAATCTTAACTCTGATATGGGTAATTTTGGATTATGGCATTTTGTCATTATACAGCATGATATTTGCTAAAATCAAAAATCAAACCTTTATTGCATGGGTAGGCAGATTGTCAGGTTTGGTGTTGTTAATGTTGGCGGTATTTGGCGTGGTTAAAACACTTGGGGTGTTGGCTTGATGACAAATCAAATAATGCCTTGCAATTACCCCTGATTTTTTATAAACTGACAACCCCAAATCCGCTATAATACCTTTTTATCATTTGGAAAAAATCATGGAAATCTTTAACCCCAAAGCCAACTTGGTCTTTTGTCGTAAATACCAACAAAACCTACCCAAACTGCCTGCACCCCCTTTCCCCAATGCCAAAGGACAAGAGATTTACGACACCGTCTCGGCTAAGGCATGGAGTGAGTGGCTAGAACTACAAACCATGCTTATCAACGAAAAGCACCTTAGTATGGTGGACAAAGATGCCAAAAAATTCATCGCCGAGCAACGTGAGTTATTCCTAGACAACGGCGATTATGAACGCCCCGCAGGGTTTAGACCCAAAGACAGCTAAAAAATCGGACGTGATGTCCGATTTTTTGTTTATGAACGGGCGTATTTGGGGTCGGCAGCTGCCGTAAACAAAATGTCCGTTGATGAGTTGAGTGCCGTCTCTGCTGAGTCTTGTATGACACTGATGATTACCCCAATGGCAACCACTTGCATGGCAACTTCATTAGAGATGTTAAATAAGCCACAAGCCAGCGGAATGAGCAGTAATGAACCACCTGGTACGCCCGACGCTCCACAAGCACTGACCGCACCCACAACAGCCAACAATAACGCCGAGCCAAAGCTGACATCTATTCCAAGCGTATGCACCGCCGCCAACGTCAGCACATTGATGGTGATGGCAGCACCCGCCATATTGATGGTCGCCCCAAGTGGAATGCTGACCGAATAGGTGCTTTCATTTAAGCCCAATTTTTTAGCAAGATTCATGTTTACGGGGATATTTGCTGCCGATGAACGGGTAAAAAATGCCGTAACGCCCGACTCTCGCAAGCAGGTCAGCACCAAAGGATAAGGATTTTTGCCCGTTTTTAACAGTACGATGATGGGATTGGCGATCAGTGCCACAAACGCCATACAGCCGACCAACACCACCAAAAGCTGACCGTAGCCTTTTAATGCATCAAAACCTGTCTCGGCCACCGTGCTTGCCACCAAACCCAAAATACCAAAAGGAGCAATGGCGATAATCCAACGCACCACATGAGTAGTCGCCCCCGCCAAATCCACCACCACCTGACGGGTGGTGTCTGTCGCTCCACGCAGGGCAAACCCCACCAAAATTGCCCACATCAAAATACCCATATAATTGGCATTTGCCAAAGCAGTAATGGGGTTAGCCACCAAATTCATCACAAGATTGGTCAGCACTTCTTTTAGGTCTTGGGGAGCGGACTGCTCGGTGGTACTTTGGGTTGCCAGACCGATGATTTCTGTGGGAAACACAAAACTTGCCACCACCGCTGTCAATGCCGCCAAAAACGTACCGACAATGTACAGCACCAACACCGATTTAATCTGTGGCTTGCCGTCCGTTGCCTTATAACCTGCAATGGCAGACATGACCAAACAAAACACAAGTACGGGAGCAACCGCCTTTAATGCCCCAACAAACACATCGCCCAAAATGCCCAAACTCATGCCCACATCAGGCACAAGCCACCCTGTTAATACACCCAAAATCAGCCCAAGCACGATGAGCGGTACCACGCCTACCCTAAGATAAGCATCTATCACATTACGCATAATCTCGCCTTAACAACAGTTATCATAAAAAACGGGTTAATTTTACAATATTGTTGCTTGATAATGTCAAGTTTTATCATAATTTTACAAAAATAAGGACATTTTGGCGTTTTAGCTGGGTTATTTTAATTTTGCACGGTATTTTACCACCGCCGTCCCACCCAAACCAACATCGTCTATCGTCCAACGCAGGGCTTTGTATTGGGCAAGGGGCAGGTTTTGTATCTGACCGCCGACATTGACCCGAATGGGCATACGCACAAAGCGATTACCGTCCACGCTGGCACTGGCGTGCTGCGGCACAACCCCACCCACCAGTTCAAGCCCATCAGCGATGCTGAGCGTTACGTCCATTTTACGCACTCGGTCGCCTGTGTTGGTAAACAGACCTTGATATTCTAGCACATCGCCTGATTTGACGGGCGTACTGGCATTAACAGGAACGAGCGTCTCCACGCCATTTTCGCTTTTAACAACAAAAGCATTCACCACCGTGATAAAATCCGATGTGCTTGCAGGGACTGATGAAGGGTTGGCAGAGATGGTGGCTGGCACATTGGTCATGGTTGCCGATGAAGCATTGGTTGGTGGCATTACTGATGGCACATTGGTATTTAAGGTGGGGGCATTGGGCTTGGCGTTGGTGTTAGCAGTATAACTGACGGTATCTGCTGGATTTGGGAGCATGGCACACGCTGACACACCAAACATTAACACAACAAGGGGCAAATAACGCATGATTGTTTTCCTAAATAATGACTGGTCAATAAAAGGTTAATTATCATACCACGAAAAATTAAAAGTTTCGTTAAGCGTCCGTTTATTTATGTTAAAGGCGGGTATTTTTGGACGTTTAGTGGTACAATTCATCTTTTGACCAATCAAGCCATCATGAACCCAAGCACCATTCATCAGTTTCGCCACGCCCTGCCCTACATTAACACCCACAGGGGCAAAACCTTTGTCATCATGCTAAGTAGTGAGACGGTGGACAGTCCTTATTTTACCACCATCACCCAAGACATCGCCCTACTGCACAGCTTAGGCATTCGCTTAGTCATCGTGCATGGGGCAAGACGGCAAATTGATGATGCTCTACATCAGGCAAACATCGCCACCGAATTTTATGATGGCGTGCGTATCACTCCCTCCCACGCCATGCCCATCATCACATCGGCGGTAGGCGACATTCGTCTAAAACTAGAAAGCCAGTTTTGTGGAGGGCTTGCCAACACGCCTTTATTTGGCTCAAACATCACCACCATCGGCGGGAATTTTGTGAGTGCCAAACCCTTTGGCGTGCGTGATGGCGTGGATTATCACCTGACAGGAGAAGTTCGCCGAGTGGACAAAACCGCCATCGCTCACAACCTTAGCCATCTCATCATCATCAGCCCGCTTGGGTTTTCTCTGACGGGCGAGCTTTATAATCTGGAAGCCTTTGATGTGGCAAAATCGGTCGCCATCGCCTTAAATGCCGACAAACTCATCGTCTTTGGTCAAGAACAAGGCATTTTTGATAACGACATACTCATCAAAGAGATGACCGCCAAACAAGCCCAAGCCCACCCCATGCACGCCACTCCCGCCCTAAAAAACGCCATCGGAGCGTGTCTTTCTGGCGTATCACGGGTACATCTTATCAGCCATCACGATGATGGGGCATTATTAAAAGAGCTGTTCACCACCGATGGCTTTGGCACAATGATAAGCCAAGACCCCTATGACACCATACGCCAAGCTGTCGCCCATGACGTGATGGGCATCATGTCGCTCATTAAGCCCCTAGAAGATGAAGGGATTTTAATTCCCCGCCCAAAAGAGCGACTAGAAGCAGAGATAGACGATTTTTGTGTGATAGAGCGAGACGGCAAAATCTTAGGCTGTGCTTGCTTATACGACTTAGGCAAAGACGATGGCGAGATTGCCAGTATTGCCATAGACCCCGCCTACCGAAGTGGTGAGCGGGGGGCAAATTTATTAAAATTCATAGAAAATAAAGCCCGCACACTGGGTAAGACCCGCCTATTTGCCCTGACCACCCGCACTTTGCATTGGTTTATGGAGCAAGGCTTTTGTGAGACCACACCAGAGAGCCTGCCGCCAAAGCGTTATGAAAAATGGCATAATGGGCGAAATTCTAAGGTGCTAGTAAAAATACTTTAACAACATGGTAAAACACTCATGAAACACGCTGTCTTATTGATTTTATTGATGGGTTTGACCGCCTGCGACCATCAAGCCACCGAACACAACCTAAGCCAACATCAGCCATCAACCACCGAACAAGCCCCCAGCGATGACCCGCACCATCTGACCGCCTTAATGAATGAGCTTAATGCCCATCAAGCCCCTGATGACATACCCGACATCAAACCCATCATCACACCAGACGGCAAAACCCAGATAGATTGGTCGCTCATCCACACCAAAACCACTCGGGCGGACGTGGCAACTTATGATTATCCCATCGCCCTTAACAGCAGTGCCGTCAAAAACTATGCCCAAGCCCATAACATTACGGATAAAGAAGCCCAACACAGCATCGTCATCGGCATGGCAAGTCCTGAAGTGCTAGGTAAGGTGCTAGACCAATTAAAAGACGGCAAATATCTGTCCCATCGCCTAACGGACGGGGCGGACATGATGCTCATCATCACGACCACATCTGATGTCGTAGCAGATAAAGCAGAATATGTGTTTGCTGATAGTTTTGGCAAGGGATTGGTATTGCCTGTGGTGATTGAGCCAACACCGCCCAAACCATCATCTTAACTGACAGATTAAGGTTTGACATGGACGGAGAGTTTTATGAAACAAAAGCTTGAGCATGTATTTTTAGCGGCGCTGTTGGTATGTATATGCATCACATTGTCATCATGTAATTCGGGTTTCCCAAGATTAAAGGCAGATGAATCGGATCTGCCTGACAATGAGATCAGTAAATATATCTGGCAGGTTTATCCTAATAATCCTACTAATTTTAAATACATCATTGAGAAAAAATTGAATAAAAACTACTCAAAAGAAAATATTAAAAAACTGTATCCGAATTGGGCATGAAGTGCAGGAATGAGAATGACATATGCTCCTATGAGGGCATTGTCAGGCAGGAGACTGTGATTCATGGGAAAAGCATCATGGTGCATTTAAATTTTATATTACCATAGATGCGGCAAAAGGTTTAGATTCGTTTTCCAGCCAGCGATTAGGCGTGGAGTAATTTAATTAAAAAGGAGAGAGAAGATGGGTGATCAAAAGCCTCAATACAGGACAGTCAAGTCCCAACAAGGCGACCCAATGGAGCAAAACCACCAAAATCCAGATGAGTTTATCTCAACCCCAAGAATTACCGTTATTGGTCATCATCAATCAGACAGATGAATTGCCTTTAAAAGCACGAAATTAGCAAATGCCAACAAAATTTTAACCATCACTTAAAAGGTTAAGCGGTGAGTTCCATTGTGTTAGCTTGTGGAGTTTTTGTAAGACCATTTGTGCGGTCATAAATGACAAAAACTTATAAAATAGGAATAAAACACCGAATTTATCCATGGGTAGGTTTGGGTTGTTTTTTGGAGAGAAAGCACTGATGAACATTTATTGCCTATGTTTTGACGATTATGAAACCTTAGATTATATGGGGGCGGTAGAATTTTTGTACCGCTTACCTGATGCCACGCTACATTATGTGTCGGAACATGGCGGACCAATTTATAGCAAACAAGGCTTTGCCATAGATACCAAGCCCATGCCCGCACCGACAGCCAATGATGTCTTGCTTGTGGTTGGTGGATCTTTGGTTGATGATAAAGCCTTTATCAGTCGCTTGGGGGTATGGGTTGACGCTGCGGGTATTGTGTTGTCAGTCTGCACAGGTTCGGCACTCATCGCCAAAACAGGCAGGCTAGACCACCACCGTGCCACCACCAACAAAAAAGCATGGCAATGGGTCATCTCCCAAAGCACAAACGTAAACTGGATAAGTCATGCTCGCTGGGTACATGACGGTAAATTTTATACATCGTCGGGCGTATCAGCGGGCATGGACATGACACTGGGCTTTATCGCTGATATGGCAGGCATTGACACCGCTCACGACATCGCTCGGCATTGCGAATATCTTTGGCAAAATGACCCCAGCAAAGACGATTTTGCACCGTTTTATTTTAATAAAAAAACCCAACACTAAGTTGGGTTTTTGTCATTAGGCTTCAATTACGGGGATTTTACCGATTTTGGCTTGCCAGATTTTTGGGGCGGTGGCGTGTACCGATACGCCATTGCTGTCCACCGCCACCGTTACGGGCATGTCTTTGACTTCAAATTCATAAATCGCTTCCATACCAAGCTCAGGGAAAGCGACCACTTTGGCATTTTTGATGGCTTTGGATACCAAATATGCCGAACCGCCCACCGCCATGAGATACACCGCTTTATTATCAGCGATGGCTTCACAAGCGATTTTACCACGCTCGGATTTACCAATCATGCCCAAAAGACCTGTTTGTTCTAGCATTTGACGGGTAAATTTATCCATGCGAGTGGCGGTTGTCGGCCCTGCTGGCCCCACCACTTCATCACGCACAGGATCCACAGGTCCCACGTAGTAGATGAGCTTATTGGTGAAATCCACAGGCAGGGTTTCGCCATTATTTAGCATGTCAGTCATGCGTTTGTGAGCAGCGTCTCGCCCTGTGTAGATTTTACCGCTTAGTAGTAGCACATCACCCGTTTGCCACGTCGCCACCTCTTCTTTGGTCAAGGTGTCCACATTGACACGCTTACCACTATCAGGGTTATAAGTAATGTCAGGATACACGTCCATGCTTGGCGGTTCCAGGTTCACCGCTCCTGTGCCGTCCAGCACAAATTCCACGTGGCGGGTGGCGGCACAATTTGGTATCATCGCCACAGGCTTAGATGCAGCGTGCGTGGGATAATCCAAAATCTTCACATCCAGCACGGTGGTAAGCCCACCCAGACCCTGAGCCCCGATGCCCAGTGCGTTTACCTTTTCAAAAAGCTCCAAACGCAAACTTTCGGTGGCAGACAGCTCTGCCCCGCTTTCGGCTTTGGCTTTTAGTTCATGAATGTCAATGTGGCTCATGAGACTCTCTTTGGCAAGCAGTGTCGCCTTTTCGGGCGTACCGCCGATACCAATGCCCAAAATACCTGGTGGACACCACCCCGCCCCCATCTCTGGCACGGTTTTTAATACCCAATCTACAATGCTGTCAGATGGGTTTAGCATGGCAAGTTTGGATTTGTTTTCGCTACCGCCCCCTTTGGCAGCACAGGTAACCTCCACCTTGTCGCCCGCTACGATTTCCATATGAATGACCGCAGGGGTGTTGTCTTTGGTGTTCACCCGTTTGCCCGCAGGGTCGGCAAGCACAGACGCTCGCAGGGTGTTATCGGGGTGGTTATAGGCACGGCGAACACCTTCATTGACCATATCTGCCACACTCATGTCGGACTCCCACGTTACGTTCATGCCCACTTTTAGGAACACGGTCGCAATCCCTGTGTCTTGGCAAATCGGGCGTTTGCCTTCGGCACACATACGGCTGTTTACCAAAATCTGAGTCATGGCATCACGGGCAGCGGGATTTTCCTCACGCTCTAAGGCTTCGGACACAGCCTTAATAAAATCGGCAGGGTGATAGTAGCTGATGTACTGAAATGCGTCTGCAATGGACTGGATAAAGTCGTCTTTTTTGATGACAGTCATGGTCATCTCCTTGTGGCTGGCTAAAAATCTGGCTAAATTTAAATGCTACAAAAGCGATGTCATTGTAGCATAAATCCCAAATCTTTAAAACACACTCTGAGATTTATGTCCACCGCCAAATCACAAAATGAGAATGATTATCTTAAAATAACACAAACGACCATTAACCTTTATGATGACACAAACCCAAAATCGCCCTTTTTATGACCCGATTCTTTATATTCAATCTCGTCAATGTGGGTTAATTCTGCCAATGTCATCTCTTTATCCGCTTTTGTGTCTTTGTCAATGGATTTTAAATAGGCATTGCATTTATCTATGGACAGTTTACCAAATTGATATTCAGCAATCAGTCGTCCACGTCTTAACAGAGCGTGGTCAATGTTCATTAAATCAGCATTAAAAGTACAAATAAACTGACATTCTAACACGTCTGATAATATTCCATCTGCGATGTTTAAAATCACGCCCACCACGTCTGTTTGATTACCACCGCCCACACGCTCGGCAATATAATTTTCGCAATCTTCTAATACCAAGACCGAATTTTTTTGTTCAATGAGCATACTCATGAATTCAGGTTTGGCAAGCTCGCCAATCATGTTGTTTGGTACAAAGATAAAATCTTTATCAGGAATTTGGGCGGTTAGCCATTTGATATAATTGGTTTTTCCTGTCCCTGCCAAGCCGTGTAATAATACCACGCCTTTTTTACTTTGGCTTAGCTCATCTTTAATCTTAGTATGCACAGGTAAAAAATCATCATTATACATCGTATGCAAATCTAAGGCATAAGGCTTAATACCTTGATGCTTAAAAACCAAATCCCGACCTTCTTTTAAAAGTAATAAAATTTTACTGTCTTTTGAAACATACTTTTCTAAATATTCATTAAAAAAAGCACGGATATTGTTTAAAGAGTTTTTATCTCTCGGGTCATAGTAGATATGCTCCACTCTTAAAAAACCAGCATCAAAGATTGTCTTGTCATATTCATTACTTAAATCTTCACTGGTCAGTATGAATAGACCATATTGTTCATAAAAATAACAGGCTTCATTTTCATAAAAATGCTGGTTATTTTTGTCAAATGCCACAGGGTAATAATCGGTACATTTTATAAAATCGGTCAATCGCTCTTTTTTAATGACCATATCATTAAAATCCACTCTGGGCATGAGCGATGATAATAGCTGATAATAAGGGTTATCATAAGTTGTAACTTCCTTATCTAAATCTTGTGAAATAATCTGATAATGATTATTTATATAGCTTTCATTAAATACCTTTTGTGGGTAATAATATTTTGACGTTAAAATTTTCATCACAAAACCATTTTGATAAATTCATTGTATTATAACACAATCCTTTCTAAAAACAATCATTGACCGCCGATTATCTTTAAACATTCACTTGCCATCATCATGCCCACGCTTGCCGTTACCGTTACTGCCGAGCCATAACCTCCACAGTTTAGTCCGCTTTGGCAGGCATTGGCAAGTTTTAAGGGTTCAGACGAATAGACACATTTCATGCCAAACTTTTCTTTTAGAGATTTATTGATGTTTTTATCCCTAAGGTTTTGACGCAATTTGGCAAGCAGGGGGTCTTGATAGACATCTTTTAAATCACCAACCTTGATGTGTAAAGGGTCAATTTTACCCCCTACCCCACCTGAAATGATGAGTTTGATTTTATTAAATCGGCAATATAGGGCGATTGCCAATTTGGCATTCATGTCGTCTGTACAATCTAATATCACAAGCGGTCTTTTTTTGGCTTTATGGTCTTTTATCATCTCGGTGTTTAGCAATAACTCATGGACATTGTCAGGTGTGATAAATTCATCAATGGCGTTAATTTTGATATTAGGATTGACACCTATCGCTCGTTTTGCCATCTCACCAATTTTGGATTCGCCAAAAGTGTCAGTTAGAGCAGGCAGTTGGCGATTGACATTGCTCTCCACCAATACATCCATGTCAATGAGCGTCAGCTCCCCCACGCCAGTACGAGCAAGGGCTTCGGTCGCCCACGACCCCACGCCACCAATGCCAATAATATACACATGAGCGTTGGTAAATTTATCAAAATTGTCTTGATACAGCGTGCGTGTGCCTATAAATCTGCGGTCGGTCATGGCTTGCCTTTTATTTAAAGATAGCTAAAATTGGTTCTAAAAGCATCATTACTGTTTTGCCAAATCTGATATGCCAACATCTCTTTATCCATATTAAATAACACTGATAATTCGTCTAAGACATAAATCAAATTTTTTGGCTCATTAATAAATTGGGCAGGAATGGGGTTCATATCAGGGCAGTCAGTCTCAATCACAAAGGCAGATATGCCAATTTTATCAAATACCGTTTTTACCGCTCGGCGTAACTTTTTGGCATTTGGATTGGCGATTTGCCCTGTGATGCCGATTTTAAAACCCAATTTGGCAAAATGCAATGCTTCATTTTCGCCACCACTAAAACTGTGAGCAATACCACCTTGATTGTGGGCATTATATTTTTGTTCTTTTAATAGCCTAATGGTATCAGCATGTGATTTACGAATGTGTAATAAAATGGGCAAATCATAGGTTTTTGATAAGCCGATTTGCTCTATAAAAAATCGGCATTGTTTGTTATAAATGTCCGCCCATTTTAATTCATCAGAATAAGTGTCAAGCCCTATCTCACCGATGGCAATGTTGGGGTAAGTTTTTAGATAATCATCCAAAATACCCAAATCATCATCGCTGTGGTCTTGGATATATAATGGGTGCAACCCACACGCCAAATGGTGCTTGATTGGATAATGGTCATCGGCATATACCTTAATCTGTCTCATTCTGTCAAAATACTTTGCCAAATAACCAATTAGCACCACATGACGCACGCCATGATAAAAAGCAGTGTGATTATAATCATCACGCTCATCATCATATTCAGGCACATCAAAATGAGTGTGGGTGTCAAATAAATACATGGCTTAGTTGAGATACTTTTCTTGGACAATGCCTGTTAAATCCGCATACCTGATGATAAACTCTGGCATTCCCATTTCATAAGGAGCAATCTCATCAGGCTGATACAAAAACTTAATGCCATCTTTGGTAAAAATAAAGTTCTTTGTTAAAAAAAATCGCCATTTTTTTTCGTGTTCTTTAACATTAACCCCACCTTTTTTTAAAGCGGTGTGAAATTTATCTTTAATGATGACAGACAATGTTTCTTTTTGATTGGGTATTAAAATATCATCTAGGGTTAATTGACGTTGTTGTTTAATATCAAACACATAATAATAAATACTCCCCGTCCCCCGTGAATCAAATTGATAAAACTCACTGATAGAGAATAACTCTAAATCCCCACGATGACCCAAATAGTTAGGTCGTGATGAAATGTCAATTAACGGCAAATAATGACCGCCCTTATCTTTAATGAGTTTTTTGTGTTCATTGATAAGGTTTTTTTCAGACTGCCTTAAAAAATCTGTCAGCTCTTTATCGCTGGGGGCAGTGATTTTGGTAAATTCTTTATATAATAAATCCTGTGCTGTGTTGGCATCTGTGCTAGCAAAAACACTCAGTACGCTTTTATTGATGGTGTGCTGAACCCATAAGTCATTACTGCTAATCAGCCCATAGTTAATCGCAGGGCAAGTTTGACCGCACAATTTATTAAAATCATTGCCTGTATTGATGTATTTGGACTCTACATAAAAATGGTTGGCAAGGGCGGGCAAACACCCTACCCATAGGACTAATGCTAAAAAATATCTCATGATTCATCAGGCGATTACTGGGATTTATTTGGACTGCTTCGCCGTATCAGCAATAACAATCCAATGATTGTCGCCCATTTTAGCATGGTGGATTTTTTCATGGCAAGCCTTTAACGACAAAGTAACGGTTTTAAAAACCGACCTGTATGCGACCTTTCATCTTCCGCCACCTCTTCTGGCGTGCCTGTGGCAATAATCTGTCCTCCGCCATCGCCACCTTCGTAGCCCAAATCCACGATGTGATCAGCGGTCTTTATCACGTCCAAGTTATGCTCAATGACCACCACCGTATTACCCTTGTCTCTAAGGGTGTGTAAGATGTCAAGCAGTTTGGCGATGTCATGAAAATGCAACCCTGTGGTTGGTTCATCTAGGATATACAAGGTCTGCCCCGTATCTCGCTTGGCAAGCTCTTTGGCAAGTTTCACCCGTTGGGCTTCGCCCCCTGATAGGGTCGTGGCAGATTGTCCGAGTGTGATGTAACCTAGCCCCACCTGCATCAGAGCTTCTAGCTTGCGATGAATGGCAGGGATTGGCTCAAAAAACGCCAACGCATCTTCCACCGTCATGCCCAGCACGTCTGAGATGGATTTGCCCTTATAATGGACTTCTAGGGTTTCACGATTGTAACGACTGCCATGACAGACATCGCACGGCACATACATATCAGGCAAAAAGTGCATTTCTACCTTTATCATGCCGTCCCCTTGGCAGGCTTCACAGCGACCGCCCTTGACATTAAAGCTAAACCGACCCACCTTGTAGCCTCTCGCCCGAGCTTCGGGGGTTTGGGTAAATAGGTCTCTGATGAGCGTAAACACGCCCGTATAAGTGGCAGGGTTTGAGCGTGGTGTGCGACCGATTGGGCTTTGGTCTATGTCCACCATTTTATCAAGATGTTCAAGCCCTGTGATTTTGTCATAAGGTTCTGGCACAAGCGTGGTTGCGTTATTTAGGTGTGTGGCAGACAGTGGCATGAGCGTGCGGTTAATGAGCGTGGATTTGCCCGAACCTGATACGCCTGTGATACAGGTCATCACACCGATTGGGATAGACAGATTGACATTTTTTAAATTATTGCCTCTCGCTCCATCTAGGCGGACATATAACGGTTCGGTAACGGTTTTTTTGCCTTTTTTAATCTCACCCATCTTAGCAGTATGACGAACAGCAGGAATGGCAATGGATTTTTTACCCGACAAATATTGCCCTGTTAATGAGTTCTCATTTTTGGCAATCTCGTCTGCCGTTCCTGTGGCAACCACACACCCACCATGTACGCCCGCCCCCACACCAATATCAATGATGTGGTCAGCGGTGCGAATGGCATCTTCGTCATGCTCCACAACAATGACAGTATTACCCAAATCCCGTAGGTGCGTCAGCGTAGATAATAAGCGGTCGTTGTCCCGTTGGTGCAAACCGATAGACGGCTCATCTAGCACATACATGACCCCCATCAGCCCCGCCCCAATTTGGCTTGCCAGCCTGATGCGTTGGGCTTCCCCGCCCGACAAGGTCTCAGCAGAGCGGGCAAGGGTCAAATATTCAAGCCCAACTTTGGTCAAAAAACCCAAGCGTTCACGAATTTCCTTAAAAATCTTATCTGCCACTTCGCCTTTGTGTCCACCGATGTGCAAGTTTTCATAATACTGCCACGCCTCGCCAATCGGCAGATGAATGATGTCGCCCACGCCACGACCATCCACTTTGACATTGCGAGCAATGTCATTTAAACGCACGCCATGACAGGCATTACACGTCGTGTCGGACAGATATTGAGCAAGCTCATCTCGCACGATATTACTTGTGGTGCTATGATAACGGCGTTCCAAATACGGCAAAATCCCCTCAAATGGCACGGTTTTGGTACTTTTGCGACCACGCTCATCGGTAAAATTAAAGGTGAGTTTTTCCTTGCCTGAGCCATTTAAGATGATGTTTTGCTCTTTTTTGGTCAAGTCTTGCCACGGTTTATCCATATCAATGCCAAAATGCATACAAACCGTTGTCAATAGCCCAAAATAATAGGCATGGCGTTTGTCCCAGCCGTGTATCGCTCCTTGATTTAAGGATTTGGCAGGCTCGGTAACGATACGTTCGGCACTAAAATACTGACGTTTACCAAGCCCATCACAAGACGGACACGCCCCCGCAGGATTGTTAAAACTAAACAAGCGTGGCTCTAACTCGCTCACCGCTCTGTCGCAGGCAGGGCAAGAATGTTTGGCAGACAGCACCATCTCACTCTCATCGTCCATGTTGTGCAAGATGGCAATATCTAAACCCAGTCGGAGTGCGGTCTCTAAACTCTCAGCAAGGCGATTACCCAAATCATCTCGCACCTTAAATCTATCTACCACCACGTCTATGGTATGTTTGTGCGTTTTGGCAAGGGTTGGCAATTCGTCCATGTCATATACCATGCCGTCAATGCGAACTTTGGTAAAGCCCTGTGCTTGTAGACTCTCTAACAAGGCGATATGCTCACCCTTACGCTCACGCACAACAGGAGCAAGGAGCATAAGACGGGTGCCGTCAGGTTTGGCAAGAATGTCGTCCACCATTTCACTCACCGTCTGGGCAACCATCGGCAAACCATGCTCTGGGCAATGGGGCGTACCGACACGAGCAAATAAAAGTCTCAAATAATCATACACTTCGGTAATCGTGCCGACCGTTGAGCGAGGGTTGTGGTTGGTTGATTTTTGTTCAATAGCAATGGCAGGCGACAAGCCCTCAATGCTGTCCACATCAGGTTTTTCCATTTGTGATAGGAATTGGCGAGCATAAGCGGACAGACTCTCTACATAGCGTCTTTGCCCTTCGGCATACAGCGTATCAAACGCAAGCGATGATTTGCCCGAACCTGACAATCCCGTAATCACGACCAATTTATCTCGTGGAATGTCCACGTTAATGTCTTTTAAGTTATGGGTTTTTGCCCCTTTGATGCTGATAAACTCGTGTGCCATGATTTGTCTTTTAATTTTGATGATATAATCGCTTGATGATGGGGATAAAAATCTTTTTTTAAAGTCGCAAAACCCCCACCATCTGGCAGGGGCTTTGTTTGACTTTTTGGGTTGTTTGTTAAGACAATCTAATC
>JAUMUJ010000028.1 GCA_030530785.1 Moraxella sp.
TCAGTTTAGCCCTTTATCCAAAAATCTGTCAAGCCATTTTACAAAAAATTTTAGGGGAATGCCATATCTCCCCCAAAATTTAAAATGCCCTTCATTTACTTCGGTGCAACCATCTCATCAGGTCGTACCCATTCATCAAATTCCTGCTCGGTCAATAGCCCAAGCTCCACCGCCACTTGTTTTAGAGTTTTATTTTCTTTATAAGCGGTTTTGGCGACTTTGGCGGAGTTTTCATAGCCGATTTTGCGGTTTAGGGCAGTAACCAGCATGAGTGAATTGTGCAAAAAATGGTCAATCTTTTCACGCACAGGCAGAATACCCACCGCACAGTTGTCATTAAAGCTGTTACAAGCGTCCGCAAGTAGGCAAATGGATTGCAGTAGATTATAGCCAATGACAGGCATAAAGACATTGAGCTCAAAATTCCCGCTCGCCCCCGCCATGTTTATCGTGGTGTCATTACCCATGACCTGAGCGACTACCATCGTCATCGCCTCTGACTGCGTAGGGTTTACCTTGCCAGGCATGATGGACGACCCCGGTTCGTTCTCAGGAATGGTAATCTCGCCCAAACCACAACGGGGACCACTAGACAGCCAGCGTACATCATTGGCAATTTTGTTCAGA
This sequence comes from Moraxella sp., assembly GCA_030530785.1. GTDB lineage: Bacteria > Pseudomonadota > Gammaproteobacteria > Pseudomonadales > Moraxellaceae > Moraxella. The sequence continues at coordinate 628 of JAUMUJ010000028.1, forward strand.
CTGTCTGCCAGCGTTTTTAATGCCCCTGATGCAAACACTTCGGCATCACGGCTTGCTAAGGCTTCAAATTTATTGGGAGCGGTTACAAAGGGCAAACCTGTCAGCTCGGCGATTTTTTGGGCGGATTTGACGGCATACTCAGGGTGGCTATTTAGACCCGTACCCACAGCTGTCCCGCCAAGTGGTAACTGATACAAACCTTGCAAGGCGTTGTCAATCCGCACCAGTGCCAAATCAAGCTGTGCCACATAACCACTAAATTCTTGTCCAAGCGTAAGCGGTGTGGCATCTTGCAAATGTGTGCGTCCAATTTTGACAATGTCGGCAAAGTCGGCAGATTTTTTGGCAAGGGTATCACGCAATGCCTTGACCGCAGGGATAAGCAAGCGGTTAATCTCTACCGCACTTGCCACACGAATGGCAGTCGGAAAGCTGTCGTTGGTGGATTGGGCGTGGTTCACATGGTCGTTGGGGTGGATAGGCTGATAAGTGCCTTTTGGGCTGCCTGCAATCTCATTGGCTCGGTTGGCGATAACCTCATTCATGTTCATGTTGGACTGCGTGCCAGAACCTGTCTGCCATACGACAAGTGGAAATTGGTCGGCAAGCTCCCCTGCAATCACTTCATCACACGCCTGCACAATCAAATCACGCTGACTGTTCTCAATCCGCCCAAGCTCGGCATTAACAATTGACGCACTTTTTTTGACGGTTGCCATAGCGACAATCAAGGGGCGTGGTAAAGTCTCACCCCCGATTTTAAAATTATCACGGCTACGCTGAGTTTGAGCCCCAAAGTAGGCATCGGCAGGGACTTGTACTTCGCCCATTGTGTCTTTTTCAATACGAAAGTCGCTCATCAGATTTTCCTTGTTTGGCGGATAAAATTTGCTACAATGATTGGGTTACTATACCACCATTAAAAATTATTTTCAATCAAAAATCATTATCATTTTTAATAGTATTTATTGGAAAAACCCATGCCAAACACCCCACTTCGTAAACGCATTTGCAAACAACGTAACACCCTATCCGCCAAACAGCGTGCCAATTTTGCTCTTATGGCAAGTTTGCACCTGCCCAAACTGTTGCCCCATTTGCCCAAAAATGCACGGATTGGGTTATATTTGGACGATTTTGGTGAATTGCCCACCGCACCGATTTTGGCGTTTTGTCAAAAGCATGGTTTTACACCATTTTTGCCGATTACCATTCAAGGCAAGCCTTTACGCTTTGCCCCTGCTTTTTCACCATTAGCCAAAACACCCCTAAAACGCCACCGACTTGGCATGAAAGAGCCTTTTGCCAAACATGGTATCCGTGCCGATAAATTAGACATCATCATTTGTCCGTTGGTGGCAACGGACAGACAAGGCAATCGGCTTGGCATGGGGGGCGGGTTTTATGACCGCACCTTTGCTGGTTTTCGTGGATTAAAGGTGGGGTGGTGTTATCATTTTCAAATCGTTGAAAATCTTACAGTCAATGAATGGGATAAAGGCGTGGACATGGTGATAACCGATAAAGCGATTTTAAGATTTTAAAAAACCGCCCCTAAGAGCGGTTTTATTAGCACTATAAAACAAGCGAAGCCACCCACCCAAATATGATGAGTGGAATGTTATAATGGATAAAGGTTGGTATCACGCTGTCTTTGATGTGGTCATGCTGACCGTCCACGTTTAGCCCCATTGTCGGCCCTAGCGTTGAGTCAGAAGCGGGCGAACCTGCATCCCCCAGCACGCCTGCGGTCGCAACCAATGCCAAAGTCGCCATCGGGCTAAATCCCATCGCCATGCACAGTGGCACATAAATGGTGGCAATAATTGGCACAGTAGAAAATGACGAACCAATGCCCATCGTAACGACAAGCCCCACAATGAGCATGGCAAGACTTGCCAGAGCCTTATTAGAACCAAACACGTCCACCGCTGATTGCACCAATGGCTGTATGTGTCCTGTGGCTTTCATCACTTCGGCAAACCCTTGGGCGCAAATCATGATAAAACCAATCATTGCCATCATCTTAATACCTTCGTTAAAGACATCATCTGCCTTATTCCAACTGACCACCCCACTTGCCATAAAAATAGCAAAGCCCGACAGCGACCCCAAAATCAGCGAGTCGGTTTTTAGTTGAATGACAAACGCCACCACGATGGCAATGAGCGTTACGATGACCTTAAAACCCATTTTATCATCACGGGCTTGGGATTTATCGCCTTTGATTGCTTGGGTTTTGGTGTCATCATACTCTCTGGGCTTACGATAACTCACAAAAATCGCCACCAAAAGACCCGTCAGCATACCAAGAGCAGGAATTGCCATCGCTTTCATCACCGAGATGTCTGACGTGTCAAGCCCCGCTTTGTCAAGGTTTGCCATGATAATCCCATTTAAAAAGATGTCCCCAAAACCATAAGGGATAAACATATAGGTATTGACCAAACCAAAGGTAATCAAACAAGTAACCAGCCGTCTGTCCAGCTTTAATTCGTTAAACACTGTCAAAAGCGGTGGAATAAGCAGTAAGATAAAAGCAATGTGAATGGGGATTAAGTTTTGGCTAAGGCAAGCAAACAGCACAATCACGCCAAACACCGCCCATTTGACACCGCCATGTTTGGCATTTTTGACCGCCAAAATGACTTTATCCGCCAACGCCTTAGGCACGCCTGAGTGAGCGATTGCCATCGCAAACGCCCCAAGCATGGCGTATGACAAGGCAATGCCTGCCCCGCCTTTAATGCCGTCTTGAAAATGGGTCAGCACACCCGTTGCTCCATTTTCTACGTCCGTCAAGGGCAGTCCTGCAAGCAAACCACCCACAACCGCCCCGATGATTAAACTTAACACCACATGAACCCGAGCCAAAGAAAGCCCGACCATGATGATGACCGCCAACAATACTGCGTTCATTTTGCACCTTTTTATCAATTTTAACGATGGCGATTATACCCCATTTTTACAAGAATACACAGCCTAAAAATATTTTGGCATAATTTTTTCGCTCATGGCACAAATTTTATTAAGCAGACTTAATTTATATCGGTAAATTTGCTATAATGAGCAGTTTATTTATAAAAGCGAGACAACTCATGGGCTTTAACTGTGGTATCGTGGGTCTGCCAAATGTCGGTAAATCCACCCTATTTAACGCACTCACTAAGGCAGGCATTGCCGCCGAAAACTTCCCCTTTTGTACCAAAGACCCTAACACGGGCATCGTGCCTGTGCCAGACCCACGCTTAAAGGCGTTGGCACAGATTGTAAAGCCTGAACGTGTGCTACCAACCAGCATGGAATTTGTGGACATCGCAGGGCTTGTGGCAGGGGCGAGCAAAGGCGAGGGTATGGGCAACCAATTTCTTGCCAACATTCGTGAGACGGACGCCATCGCCCATGTGGTACGCTGTTTTGACGATGATAACGTCATTCATGTGGACGGGCGGGTAAACCCCCTATCCGACATTGAAACCATCAACACCGAACTTGCCCTTGCCGACCTAGAAGCGGTGGGGCGTGCCATCACCAACCTAAATAAAAAAGCCAAAGGCGGAGACAAAGATGCTCAGGCAACTTTGGCGGTGTTTCAAAAGATTGAGCCACTCTTGGCAGACGGCAAACCTGCACGCATGGCAAATTTGGACGATGACGAGAAAAAACTCATTAAATCTTATGGGCTTATTACATTAAAGCCTGTGATGTACATCGCCAACGTCTCAGAAGACGGCTTTGAAAATAACCCCCACCTAGATGCGGTGCGTGAATTTGCCCAAAGTGAAAATGCCATTGTCGTGGCTTTATGCAACCAAATTGAAGCCGAGATTGCCCAACTGGACGAAGACGAAAAGGCAGAGTTTTTATCAGAGATGGGCATGAGTGAAGCGGGGCTTGACCGTGTGATTCGGGCAGGCTATGAACTTTTAAACCTACAAACCTACTTTACCGCAGGGGTTAAAGAAGTGCGTGCGTGGACGGTGCCTGTGGGTGCGACCGCCCCTGAGGCAGCTGGGGTCATTCACACCGATTTTGAGCGGGGCTTTATCCGTGCCGAAGTTATCAGCTATGATGATTTTATTGAATATGGCGGAGAAAAAGGAGCAAGCTCGGCAGGCAAATCCCGCCTAGAAGGCAAAACCTACATCGTCCAAGATGGCGATGTCATGCATTTTAGGTTTAATGTGTAAGCTAGATTTGTGAGTCATTAAGGTGCATTTGTGCCTTAATGACGATGAATAAGTGGGGGTTTTTATGAAAAAAGTATCATTAGCCATGTTTTTTATTTTTATGAGTCATGTGGTTTTTGCTTGGGAAAGCTCAACACGCAAAACCACTTGCTACACTTTTTTAAACCACCGACTGCTCAATAAATCTTCTTGTGTGCTAAACGGTGGCGGTGGCGTGGGCGGTATCACCACTCGTCTGACCGTGGGTAAAAAACAGTATTTATTTGAAACTGACACCACCAATGAAGATTTACCCACGTTTTATTACCCAAACGGCAATATCAACATAAACCCAATAGATGTCATTGAATACACCAGAAATCCAAAAACCCTTAAAGTATTAAAAGAAAATCAAGACACCGATGTACTGTTTTGCTACAAGACCAAAGATGGCAAGACAGACATTTGCCACAAATAATCCATGTCAAACTTTTTACAGATGTTAAACACCCTTGATGGCAGTCTGATTGTCCTGTTTCTCCTATTAGGTCTTGGGGTATTTAGCCAAAATAACACCATCATCATGGCGACCGCCCTGCTCATCATCGTCAAGGTCAGCCCCCTAAATGACCACATCATGCCTCTTGTGGAGCGACATGGGCTAAGTTTTGGGATTTTAATCTTAACCATTGGTGTGCTTGCCCCCATCGCCAGCGGTAAGTTGGACGGCGAGACAATCATCAAATCCTTTGTCAGCCCCAAATCCTTGCTTGCCATCGGTGTGGGGCTACTGGTCGCCTATCTGGGCGGACGTGGGGTCAAACTCATGACCACCGAGCCAAGCGTCATTGCAGGACTGCTTATCGGTACAGTACTGGGCGTGGCGTTTTTGCGGGGCGTACCTGTCGGACCACTCATTGCAGCGGGGATATTGTCGCTGTTTTATTGGCAAAAATAACCAATGGGTAGGCTTGATTTCCCCAAAAATATGCTATAATATATCGGATTTCTTTAACACAAAGGTAACTTAAATGAAAAAATTCCTTATCCCTGCCTTAGCTGTTACCATCGGGTTGAGTGCGTGCCAAAAACCTGCTGACACACCTGCCGAAGCCCAAAGCAGTCCTGCCCAAACAGACACGCCACAAGCCAACGCTCCACAAGCTGACAGCACTTCTGCCACCACGCCCGAGCAACACAGCCACGCTCATGGTGAACACGCTCACGACCACAGTCATGCAGGACATGACCACAGCCACGCTTACGACCACGAAGAAAAATTTCAATGTGGCGATAAAACAGTTTATCTTACCATTCACGACCACGAAGGCGAGATTGAAGCCCACCTAACCGTTGATAACATTACCTACGACCTAGAACAAGACGTACAAAACAAAGGACGTTTTACCACCGATGACGGCATACAAGGCGATGATAAAGGCATGGCACTTGTCCTAGATGGTGATAACGCCAAAATCACCGCACTTGACGACAGCGTCTTATTAGATTGCACCAAAGTCAAAGCCAGCTAATTCTGACAATCCCCCAATCATGGGGGATTTTTTATTCCATGCTTCTGATGGCAGAAAAATCATCAGGGTTCTTATGATGAGCCTGAACCTGTGATGTCATGTTAGCTATTTTTTCGTCAGCTATTTTATTGACAACCCAAAACACAATGAACACGCCCACTGCCACCCACATGATTGGCATAAACCACGCCACGCCAACCAATAACAATAATAAAAACATCAATATCATCGCAATCACTCGCCTTTTATCAATCTCTTTTTGATAACACAAATTGTCATTTATAACACACTACCAAAAATGCAAATAATATGCCCCAATCAAGCAATAACGGGCGATTTAGCGTGGTTATTGGGCATTTTTAACAAAACATCACACAATTACCGATTAACCGCACAAAAAACCCACCTAAATGCAAGGTGGGTTTGACATAAAACGATGATGAGCCTAATTTTGGCGGTAGTTGGGGGCTTCTTTGGTAATCTGTACGTCATGAACGTGCGATTCTTTCATACCAGCAGACGTAACTTTGACAAATTCTGTCTTGGTGCGTAACTCATCAATGGTACGACAACCCGTGTAACCCATGGACGAACGCAAACCACCCACCAACTGATTGATGATGCCATTGACCGAACCTTTATAAGGCACACGCCCTTCAATGCCTTCGGGAACAAGTTTTTCCACACCGTCTTTGGCATCTTGGAAATAGCGATCAGATGAACCATGTTGTCCACTCATCGCCCCCAAAGACCCCATGCCACGATATGCCTTATAGTAACGACCTTGATACAGCTCCATCTCACCAGGAGCTTCTTCTGTGCCAGCGAGCAAACTGCCCACCATGATACAGCTTGCCCCCGCCGAAATGGCTTTTGCCATGTCGCCACTAAAACGAATGCCCCCATCGGCAATGAGTGGAATGCGGTCTTTTAAGGCAGAAGCAACATTGTCAATGGCACTGATTTGTGGCACACCAATCCCTGCGATGATACGAGTGGTGCAAATAGAACCCGGTCCGATGCCCACTTTGACCGCATCTGCTCCTGCGTCCATGAGTGCCAGTCCTGCATCTCCTGTGGCGATGTTACCGCCGATGACTTGTACGTTAAAATTCTTTTTAATCCAGCCCACCCGCTCAATCACGCCCCGACTGTGTCCATGAGCAGTGTCCACGATAATCACATCCACGCCTGCTGATACTAACGCTTCCACACGCTCGGGCGTGTCTGCCCCCGTACCAACGGCTGCCCCAACACGCAAGCGACCTTTTTCATCTTTACACGCATTTGGGTTATTTTCAGCTTTGGTAAAGTCATTAACTGTAATCAGCCCTTTTAGGTGAAAATCATCGTCAATCACCACCACTTTTTCAATGCGATGTTCGTGGAGCAGTCGCTTGATGTTTTCGGTGGTTTCGCCCTCTTTGACGGTAACCAGTTTTTCTTTGGGAGTCATCACGTGGCTGACAGGCTGGTCAAGATTGGTCTCAAAACGCAAATCACGATGTGTTACGATGCCAACCACTTGGCGATTTTCGTCCACCACAGGCACGCCTGAAATGTTGTTTTCGGTGGTTAAGCGGAGCAGTTCTCTGACTGTGGCGTTTGGGCTGACAGTGATGGGGTTAGCCACCGTGCCTGCTTCAAATTTTTTGACGTGGCGAACACGACTGGCTTGGCGTTCAATGGTCATGTTTTTGTGCAAAATGCCAAGCCCACCCAGTTGTGCCATAGAGATTGCCATCTTAGCCTCGGTAACGGTGTCCATCGCCGCTGAGATGACGGGGATATTTAGGTTAATGCCTGTGGTTAGCCGAGTGCTAAGATTGGTATCTTTTGGTAATACCTCAGAATAAGCTGGCAGAAGTAGCACATCATCAAAGGTTAATGCGTCATATTTTATGCGTAACATGGTTTGCCCCTTTTTAGCGAATTTGGTATAAAAAAACCGAAAAAGGCTAAGCAGTCGTCTGCCTAGCCTCTTAAAAAATGAAATTTTGTCTGCTTGTGTATCAAAATGACACCGCTTGCTGTCTAAAATTAGCCGATTATTCTAACAAAATAAAAATCAGATTGCAAGCAAATCTCAAAAACGCCCACCTTACAACATCATAACTGCGTATGCAGACCACACTCTCTGTGAGCCAGTGCTTTTGTTGGGTCAAAATAGTCATTTTCTCCGTACTCATCAATCGTTGGCAAGCCATTATCCGCTTGATATTGATTTAATTCATCTGCCGATAAATAAAACAAGGGGGCAACTTTTAAAACACCGTCTTTGGATAAGCTCAACACATCTAATGCCGTGCGAAATTCGGTTTGGTCTTTACGAATGGCATTAAACCATACATCAGGATTTAGCTCAGCCAACGCACGGCGAAAGGGTTCTAATTTTACCTGCTCAGTAAACTCCTCGTGATGCCAGCTGTCCACATCAGGAATGCCGTTTAAGGCAACATCTGCAAACGCCACATCACGAAATGCACGGGTTTGGGCAGGAATATAAGTCATGACATTTAAATTGAGCTGTTTTATCAATTTTTGGGCGTGTTTATAAGTCTGCACGGTATTGTACCCGCTATCCACAAACAACACGGGTATATCAGGACAAATACTTGCCACAAGATGTAAAATGGACGCTTCATAGGGGCGAAAATTGGTCGTGATGATGGGGTTTTTGGCAATGGACAATGCCCATTGCACGATTTGTTTTGGCGATTTGCCATTTAATGAAGCGTTATACTCATCAAGATTTTGTTCATTGACGATGGTTTTTGACATGACACTCTCCTAAGTTGGTTCATCATTGCAAAACACAGCATATCCTACCCCGACATTCTGGCAAAATTCAAAATCTGCCTATCTTTATCAACATTTGGCATAGCTCAAATTTGACAAAATTTTATAAGATATGGCCACTTTTTAAAGTTATTTTAACCCACAGGAACACGCCATGACCAACACCCTATCTGCTCAAAATGAGCAAGCATTTAGCACGCACGACATTTATACCAATTTGGTGCCACCACACGGTAGCGATGTGTTAAAACCGCTTGTGCTGATGGGCGATGAGCTTAGCCAAGCCCTACAAAACGCCCAAAACCTACCCAAAATCCACCTATCTAGCCGTGAGCGTGGCGACCTTATCATGCTTGGCATTGGTGGGTTTACACCCCTTGATGGCTTTATGGGGCAAGCCGATTATGAAGGCGTGGTGTCAAACATGACGCTGTCAAAGGGCGGTGTGGACGGCACTTATCGGGGTGTATTTTTCCCCATTCCCATCACGCTCTCCACCGACACAGCCACCGCAAACACCCTGAGTGTGGGCGACAGCGTGGCTTTGGTGGACGAACACGAAATCATGGGGACGCTTACCATCAGCGACATCTATACGCCTGATAAAAAACGTGAGTGCCAATCCACCTTTGGCACGACCGACCCCAACCATGTGGGTGTATCACAGGTGCTAAATGGTGGCGATGTGTATTTGGGCGGAAAAGTACAAGTGTTTAGTCAAGGCGAATTTCCCACCGACTACCCCGACATCTATAAAACACCCGCCCAGACTCGTGAGCTGTTTCAACAAAAAGGCTGGAAAACCATCAGTGCCTTTCAGACCCGTAACCCCATGCACCGTTCACACGAATACCTTGCCAAAATCGCCATTGAAATCGGCGATGGCGTACTGGTGCATTCACTGCTTGGCAAGCTAAAAGCGGGCGACATTCCTGCCGATGTCCGCCAAGAAGCCATTGGCGTTTTGATTGACAATTATTTTAAAAAAGACACCGTCATTCAAGCAGGCTACCCCCTAGACATGAGATACGCAGGACCAAAAGAAGCCCTGCTTCATGCCCTATTTCGCCAAAATTATGGGTGCAGTCATCTCATCGTGGGGAGAGACCATGCAGGCGTAGGCGACTATTATGGGGCGTTTGACGCTCAAAAGATTTTTGACACCATTGATAAAGACGCACTCGTTACCAAACCCTTAAAAATTGACTGGACGTTTTATTGTCATGGTTGTGGGGGCATGGCTTCTGCCAAAACCTGCCCACACGACCCATCTTACCACGTCAAAATCTCAGGCACAGCCCTAAGGGTTGCCCTATCAAACGGGCAAGATGTGCCAGAGACATTTAGCCGACCCGAAGTGTTGGCGGTGTTAAAACGGTATTATCAAGGACGAATGTGATTTGTCCCTAGCGTCCATATTTTTAAAAACGCAAGGTAAGTCTTGCGTTTTTTTATGCCAACCATACAAATTCCCAAAATGAATAACGATTTCCCATTTTTACCCTAATCATTTTAAACATTGTATTTTACAATAACTCATCTTTTTTAAATTGGAACACATCATGAGAACCGTTCTTTTACCCCTAAGTTTTACCCTAACCACCCTTGTGCTGACCGCTTGTGGCGATAATCAAACAGCAAACACCTCCTCTCAAAACATCAATAAAACCACCGCAAATGGTCAAGTGGAACTTCTAAATGTCTCCTATGACGTGGCACGGGATTTTTATAAGGATTATAATCCCATTTTTATCAAGCATTATCAAGGCGTAAACCCTGACATCAAGGTCAATGTCAAGCAGTCGCATGGCGGGTCAAGCAAGCAAGCCCTATCGGTCAAAAACGGACTAGAAGCAGACGTGGTAACGATGAATCAAGGCTCGGACGTGGAGTTGCTTGCTGACAGTCAGCTGGTGGACAGCCAATGGCGACAAAACTTCCCCAATAACGCCATTCCCTTTACCAGCACCATCGTGTTTATCGTGCGAGACGGCAACCCTAAGGGCATTACAGATTGGTCAGATTTGGCGACAAATGGTAACGAAATCATCATCGCCAATCCAAAAACGTCAGGCAACGGTCGTTATGCATTCTTAGGAGCATATGGCTACGGGCTACACACTTTTAATAAAGACGAAAGCAAAACACATGAGTTTGTCAAAGGTTTATTAGGTAACGTCAAAGTGTTTGAAAATGGCGGACGCTCGGCAACCACGACATTTGCCCAGCGTCAGATTGGCGATGTGCTGATTACCTTTGAAAACGAAGCCAACGTCATCAAAGAAAAATTTAACAATCTGCAAATCATCTACCCAAGCTATACGGTAAATGCCGAAAATCCTGTGGCGGTGGTGGACACTGTTACCACCAAAAAAGGCACAACGGACGTGGCAAAAGCCTACCTAGAACACCTATACAGCGATGAAGCCCAAGAACTCGCGGTCAAATATTTCTTACGTCCAAGCAATCCTGACATTCTTGCCAAACACACTGACAAATTCCCCCAAATGCAGACCTTTTTTCCCAATGATGTCTTTGGCGACTGGAAGTCCATCATGGAGACCTATTTTAAAGAAGGTGGCGTATATGATAAGTTGGCGGTCGGGGCGACAGGGCAAGTGGCACAGTAGACCAAGCATAAACCCCACCAAAAGCCTGCATAAGGCGAGTTAAGAGAGATTCAGTATTGCAATACTCTGTTTAGGTCGCCTTTATCACTCATCACGTCCACCACAAGGGCGGGCAGTTGCCAAGCACCACCCACAAAACCACGACATTGCCCCGTATGACCGTCATAAGTTTGCACAAACTTTGTGCCGTCCCATGTCCATGCCGAATCCGACCAACAGTCACCCAAGCCACGCACTTTTTGTGCCGAAATAAGCTGATTTTTATCCACAAAAGAGACAGCATAATCAATGGCTTGATGTAGTTTGGTGTGGCGACTGTCCACAAGCCACGCCCCCAGACCTAAGTTATACGCCCCACTCCAACAACGTCCCATGATGAGCGTTTTGTCTTTGGCCACCTTGATGGAGGTAAAATCGGTCTCATCACGCTCATACTCATCAATGTCTTTATCGTCCATCAGCACGGTGCATTCGGCATAATCACTGTCTTTGGGTAACGATGATGTTAATAGTTTGATTAGTTTTTGACCTTCTTTACTGTTGCGTTTGATGGTCTTTTCATCATTAGACAAAAAAGGCTTGTCATTTAAGACAGGATAAGCGTATTTTTGGGTGGGGGCAGTTTGACTGCCTTTTTGGATAAAAGCAACAGGCGTATGAACATGACCTTGCACTTCGTCCATTTTGTCAAGCACCGACATCAAACCCACACCCGACAACGTCCAGCGATAATTACCCAAGACAAAATACACATCAAAATCAGACCCCATCTGCGACAAAATCGCCGACAACTGCCCATCGGTCAAACCAGCAATGCCCGCATCTGTCAAGCTCCCCACTTGCCCATAAGATGCCCCACCAACAAACAGCTCGGGCGTTTTGTTTTGAGTTTTTATCACGTCATTAAAAAACCGCTCCCACATTTGGTCGTCTTGCATACCAAAATTGATGAATCCTTGTGCCTTATTACCCATTTGTCGCTTAATAAGCATACTGATGATTTGGTTTTTGTCATCGTCCCAATCAAACTTATCGTCATCATAATAACCATAGGCTCGGCAAGTATGAATATTATCGCAGACAAGTTCCCAGTCGCTCGCCACATACTCATCACTCTCACCAAGTTTGGGCGAAAAATAAACCCCTTGCAAAGGGCTGGCAGTGGCAGATACCACCAAAACCGATGTCATTAAAGCAAGGCTAAGTTTGGTTGGGGTCATGGAATTTTCCTTTGATAAACAATGCTTCACTCTCATTTTACGCCATATTTTTTAGGTCTTTGTAATGTTTTGTAATATTTAAACATCACCCCATTTGACATCGCTTTGATTGCTTTACTGTTTGATTGTTTGATAAAAATTGGTTAATATAGCCAAAATTTAAGATAGTTCTAAGGTAATTTTATGAAAACCAAACTTCTCACCCTATTTTCCCTGCTAACTCTTAGCCTAATCGGTGCAACAGCACACGCCAATACTTGCAGGGAGCTTTATCTTACTAATCCCCAACCCGCCATTACTATTTGTCAAAATGAGCTTGCACAAAATCCTAATAATGCCGAATTGCAGTTTTATTTAGGCACGGCTTATTATTTACAAGAAAATTACACCAAAACCCTTGAATGGTACACCAAATCCGCCAATCAAGGATTAGCCCAAGCTCAATATAATCTTGGGGCAATGTATACTTTTGGGCAAAGTGTAAAGCAAGATTATAAAAAAGCCTTTGAATGGTACACCAAATCTGCCAATCAAGGGCATGCCGAAGCTCAACATAATCTTGGAGTAATGTATCATAATGGACAGGGCGTTAAACAAGATTACATTAAAGCCTTTGAGCTATTTACCAAATCTGCCAATCAGGGATTTGCCCCAGCTCAAAATAATCTTGGAGTAATGTATCATAATGGACAGGGCGTTAAACAAGATTACATTAAAGCCTTTGAGCTATTTACCAAATCTGCCAATCAGGGATTTGCCCCAGCTCAAAATAATCTTGGGGTGATGTATCGTGATGGACAGAGCGTTAAACAAGATTATACCAAAGCCCTTGAATGGTTTACTAAATCTGCCAATCAAGGATATGCCCAAGCTCAATATAATCTTGGTGTGATGTATGAAAAAGGGTATGGGGTAAGACAAGATTACATTAAAGCCTTTGAATGGTACTCTAAATCCGCCAATCAGGGATTTGCCCCAGCTCAATATAATCTTGGAGTGATGTATTACAACGGACACGGTATAAAACAAGATTATCAAAAAGCATTTGAATGGTTTACCAAATCTGCCAATCAAGGAGATGCCGAAGCTCAAAATAATCTTGGGGTGATGTATCGTGATGGACAGGGCGTTAAACAAGATTACATTAAAGCCTTTGAGCTATTTACCAAATCTGCCAATCAAGGAGATGCCAAAGCTCAACATAATCTTGGAGTAATGTATCATAATGGATATGGCGTAAAGCAGGATTACGCCAAAGCCCTTGAATGGTTTACCAAATCTGCCAATCAAGGAAATGCCAAAGCTCAATATAGTCTTGGGGTGATGCATCACAAAGGACGAGGTGTAAAGCAAGATTATAAAAAAGCCTTTGAATGGTTTACCAAATCCGCCAGTCAAGGATATGCCAATGCTCAATTTGCTCTTGGGGTGATGTATCACAACGGAGATGGTGTAAATCAAAACCCAAGCACCGCCAAACAATGGTTTGCCAAAGCCTGTGAAAATGGTCATCTACGAGCCTGCCAATACCGCTAACTTACCAAGCCCGTCAATGTACGGGCTTTTTATACAAAATCCCAAAACCGAAAATTCATATTCCTTTTTGTCAATATCATAATTTTGCCAATCTTTTAAAATAAGCCTACCATTTATTGCATACAAGATACCATGACAACCCACGCCACACCGACCACGCCAACCGCTCCTGTCCGCAACAAGCAAAGACGTATCATGCCGTTTTTTGGGCTAAGTCTAGGCATAAGCGTGTTTGCGTTGTCGCTACTGGTTGTTTTGCCGTTTGTTATGATGGTTTTGACCACACTTGGCATGGGCATGGGTGAGATTGTCAGCACTATTAAAGAGCCACAGGTATTTTATGCCATTAAATTGTCCCTATCCATGGCGATTTTGGCGACCTTAACCAATCTCATCTTTGGTACGCTCATCGCTTGGGTGTTGGTGCGGTATGACTTTTGGGGTAAGTCGTTCATGAACGCCCTTGTGGATTTGCCCTTTGCCCTACCTACTGCGGTGATGGGAATCTCTCTTGCCACGTTGTATGCCCCCAACGGACTGTTTGGACAAGTGTTCACCAAACTTGGTACAGTTTTAACAGGCGAACCGATACGCATCGCTTTTACACCCATCGGCATTTGGCTTGCGTTGGTGGTGGTGTCGTTTCCTTTTATTGTGCGGGCGGTACAGCCTGTACTGGCAGAACTGTCAGTGGAATTTGAAGAATCATCTGCCGTCATGGGAGCAAATCGTTTGACCACCTTTATTAAGGTTATTCTGCCTGAGATTGCCCCTGCCATGCTCATCGGCTCTGGCATGATGTTTGCTCGTGCCACAGGCGAGTATGGTTCGGTGATTTTTATCGCAGGCAACATTCCCATGAAGTCAGAAATCCTACCGCTCATCATTGTCTCAAAATTAGAGCAATTTGATGTGGCGGGTGCGTCTTGTGTGGCACTGTTTATGCTTCTTGTGTCGCTTGTTGTGCTGTTTGGGATTAACTTTGCCCAATGGAAATTATCATCACGGCTTGGGGCAAAGACACACTAAACATTTAACCTGACCCACTGGTAAACATCAATTTTAAAATAAAAACGGAAAAAATATGGCAACCCAATCCACTTATGACTACCAGAATCACCCCGCCACCAAAGACCCCATATGGGTCAAATACACGCTCATCGCTTTGGCGGTGTCATTCATGGCGGTCATGCTTGTCGTGCCACTTGTTGCTGTGTTTTATGAAGCCCTAAAAGACGGCATAAACGCCTACTTGTCTGCCCTTGCCGACCCTGACGCACTGCACGCCATTAAACTGACCTTGATTACCACCGCCATTGTCCTACCCATTAACGCCATCATCGGCGTGGCGTTGGCGTATCTTATCACACGGCATAAATTTCGGGGCAAGTTTATCATCACAACCTTGCTTGACTTACCCTTTGCCGTATCTCCTGTCGTGGCGGGCTTGATGTTTGTGCTGTTGTTTGGGGCAAATACGCTCATCGGCTCGTTTTTTGAGAGCATGGACATCAAAATCATCTTTGCCACCACAGGCATCGTGCTTGCCACGCTGTTTGTAACTTTTCCCTTTATCGCCCGAGAGATTATCCCGCTCATGCAGTCCATAGGCGACGGCGAAGAAGAAGCAAGCCTGACGCTGGGGGCAAGTGGTTGGCAGATGTTTTGGCACATCACCTTGCCTAACATCAAATGGGCTCTGCTTTATGGCATTATCTTAACCAATGCTCGGGCGATGGGCGAATTTGGGGCGGTGTCGGTCGTGTCGGGTCATATTCGAGGTGAGACCAACACCATGCCACTGCTCATTGAGATTGCCTATAACGAATACGCCTTTACCACCGCTTTTGCTTTGTCAAGCCTACTGGCTCTTTTGGCATTGGTTACTCTTGCCGTACAAAATGTGATGAGCCGTAAAAAAACTGGGCGAAGTTGAGTTTTTGGGCAGATTTTGGGGGTAATCGGATAAATGCAACCCCTCAATCCCACCTAAAATTTATAGGATAAATGACAATGTTTCAATAAAAATTTAAAATTGGGCGAATAAACTACCCCACAACCGCCATTTATCAAATAATTTTTGCATGATAAAATCAATTTATTGTTAAAATCGGACACCGCCATGAGCATAGACATTAAAAACATTCATAAACAATTTGGCGATTTTACCGCCTTAAATGACGTGAGTTTTTCGGTAAATTCTGGCAAACTTGCCACGCTTTTAGGACCATCAGGCTGTGGTAAAACCACCCTACTTCGGATTATTGCAGGACTTGAAACGTCCGACATGGGGCGGATTTATTTTGATGGCACAGACGTTACCGACACGCCCGTACAACAGCGTGGGATAGGCTTTGTGTTTCAAAACTATGCCCTATTTCGCCACAAAACAGTCGCCCAAAACATCGCATTTGGCTTAGAACTGCTCCCCAAAACCCAACGCCTCACAAGAGGTCAGATTGATGGGCGTGTAACCGAACTGCTGGATTTAATTCAACTTCCCCACACCAAAAACCGCTACCCACATGAACTGTCAGGCGGTCAGCGTCAGCGTGTGGCATTGGCTCGGGCGATTGCCACCAATCCCAAATTATTGCTCCTTGATGAGCCATTTGGGGCATTGGACGCCAAAGTGCGTAAAGAGCTACGCACGTCCCTACGCCAAATCCAAAAAGACATCGGCATTACCTCCATCATGGTAACGCATGACCACGAAGAGGCTGTTGCCGTGTCGGACATCATCATCATCATGAATCATGGCGTAGTGGAGCAAATGGGCAAGCCTGATGAGCTATTTGCTCGCCCCAACAGTGAATTTGTGGTGGATTTTTTAGGGCTTTAATGGGGATACTGTGCTAGAATAACGCTTTTTTATCATTGATAAAGTTATGACTCACACACTTGTTATCATCATCATCACGGTCATCATTAGCCTGATGGCTTGGCAGTCGCCAAAATTTTTACATCGCCTTGTTTTTGACCCCGTGATGGTCAAACAAGGACAGATTGACCGCTTTATCACTTACGGTTTTGTTCATGCTCATGGCTGGCATTTGTTTTTTAATATGTTTACGCTGTTTTTCTTTGGGCAAGCCATAGAACGACTGTACATTCATAATTTTGGCTATTTGGGCTTTTTGTTGTTTTATGTTGGGGCAATCATCGTCTCGGTCGTGCCTGACTTTGCCAAAAGCTCACACACTCGCACGGTGCTGTTAGGAGCATCAGGAGGTGTGTCTGCCGTGCTGTTCGCCTTTGTGTTACTCATGCCATGGAAGCTCATTTACTTTTTTGCCATCATTCCCATACCCGCCATCATTTTTGCCATCTTATATGTCGGTTATAGTGTCCATGCCTACAAAAAGGGCAATGATAACATCGGGCATTTGGCACACCTGACAGGGGCAGGCTTTGGCGTGGTGGCAACCATCATCACCGAACCTGCCGTGTTACCACATTTTATCCACGCCCTAACCCACCCCAAATTTTAAATGGGCTGTGTCCGCTCAATCAGCCACGCACACGCTTGGGCGGACAATCCTGACATTAGCTCATCACGCACCGTTTGATGATAAGCGTTTAGCCATGTTTTTTCGTCATCGTTTAAAAGCTGTGGCAACATCAAACGAGTGTCAAAAGGACACAGTGTTAAATTTTCAAAGCACAAAAATTCGCCAAACTCACTGTCGGGAGCTTTTTGTACCACCAGCAGATTTTCAAGGCGAATGCCCCATTTGCCCTGACGGTATAACGCTGGCTCATTACTGGTTATCATGCCCGCCTGCAACGCTCGCTCTGGGGTCTGGGGGGCAGTATAACTGATGGCGTGTGGACCTTCGTGGACGTTTAAAAAATACCCCACGCCATGACCTGTACCATGACCATAGTCCTTGCCCACGCCCCACAGCTTAACCCGTGCCACGATGTCTATTTGGGGCGATGGCAGACCTTTGGGAAAATGGGCACTCGCTAGGGCGATGTGGGCTTTTAAAACGTGAGTGATGTCGGTTTTTTGTTCATCAGTGATGTCTCCAATACCCACCATGCGAGTGATGTCGGTCGTGCCATTTTGGTATTGAGCCCCTGAGTCAATCAATAACAAACCATTGCCTTTTAACCAATCAAAACGCTCTGGTGTGGCTTTATAATGCACAATCGCCCCATTACCACCAAACCCTGCAATGGTATCAAAGCTGTCGCTGACATAATACGCCTGCTGACTGCGATGGTGTGTCAATCTGTCTGCCACGTCCAACTCACTGATGGCTTTGCCACTTGCCAAGTTGTGTTCAAGTTCGGCAAAAAACTCGCACAACGCCATGCCGTCTTGACGCATGGCTTGCTTAATGTGGGCGATGTCTTTGTCGGATTTGATGGCTTTTAATAATGTGCTGGGGTTGGTGGCGTGTACGACATTGTCATGATTAAGCAACGACAAAGTAGATACAGAAACTTTGGCAGGGTCAATCAGTAGCACCCCACCCAATCGCCCCAGAGCTTGGGCGACATCATCATAAGGAGCAACAGCGATGCCTGCTTGCTCTAAGGCAGACATGGCAGGGTCGGTCAGTTTGTCTTTATCCACAAACAAAGTTGCCATATCAATCCCGATGAGCAAATGAGATAAAAACACAGGATTAAATGCCACATCCGACCCCCGCAGATTGGTCAACCACGCAATATCATCAAGGCTTGAAATCAGATGAAAATCCGCCCCCAACTCGCTCATTTTTTGGCGGACTTGGGCAAGTTTTTGGCAAGCAGTCATGTCCACAAAGCGACCGTCATGCACCATGATGTCATGACGGGGTAGGGGCGGACGCTCTTGCCAACACGCCTTGATGACGTCTTTGTTTGTCGTTAGACTGATGTCATCGGTAAAGATTTTTTTAAAATTTTCCTGCTGTGCCACCGATAACATCGCACCATCAATGGCGACCGTTGGAGTATGGGGGCTGTTTTGAAACAAATCCAACAAAAATGGGGCAATGTCTTTATCTTGTCCTTGCTTTTTAAGCTCAATGCCTGTACCATTTAGCTCAATTTGTGCTTGCACCCAGTAGCGACTGTCCGTCCACAATCCCGCAAAATCCGATGTAACCACCACCGTCCCCGCCGACCCCGTAAAACCTGACAACCACGCCCGAGCTTGCCAATGCGTAGGCAAATACTCAGACATATGTGGGTCAGCGGTTGGTATGATGACAGCGTCTATGTGGTGGCGTGTGAGGTACTGTCTGACACATTGTAAACGAAAATTGATGCCCATCATTACTCCTTTTGATAAAATTGATAAATGTCAATGGGGGTTTTATAAGGTTTGCCCGCCACTTCTTGCACCAATTTTGGCACAAGATAGCCTGACAGTTTTTCTAGCATTTGCCAATAAATTTCAATCGCTCTGCCAATCGGCAAATCAAAATGAGCCGACCCTGCCACTTTATCTAAAATGTGCAAATAATAGGGCAACACACCGACATCAAATAAGGCATGACTTAATTCACACAATGTCTGTGCGTCATCATTCACGCCCTTTAATAACACGCTTTGATTTAATAATACCACGCCATGATTTTTTAGAGCTTGGCATTTTTGAGCAAGGGCGTTATCCATTTCATTGGCATGGTTAATATGTAATACCATGACGATATTTTTGGAGCAACCATCTAATATCGCAAGAAACTCATCATCAATACGATTTGGCAATATCACAGGCATTCGGGTATGAATGCGAATGGTTTTAACATTATCAATGTCAGACAATGCCCCAATCCATTCGCCAAAACGCCGATTACTAATGTTTAATGGGTCGCCCCCACTTAATAGCACTTCATTGATATTGTTATCATTGGCGACGTATTGGCAGATTTGGCGAATGTCTTGGCTGTTTGGCAAATTTGCCCCGTAATCAAAATGCTGGCGAAAACAGTAACGACAATGTATCGCACACGCCCCCGTTACCGTAATCAAGGCTCGGCTTTGGTATTTGTGCAATAATCCCTTGATGGGATTATGGGCATTTTCATCAAGCGGGTCGGCAGTATAGCCCGCCACAGGCAAAATCTCGGCAATGTCAGGCAATATTTGACGTAATAAGGGGTCGTTTGGGTCGCCCTTTTTTATCTTAGCAACATAGGCGTGTGGTACTCTTAGGGGGAATTTGGTGGGGGCGTAACACTCGCTCGGCAAAGGTAGCTCCAACAACTCATAAAGGCTTGCCACATCAGTGATGGCATCTGACAACTCTTTTTGCCAATTTGGTTCATTAAAAAAAATGTCGTTCATTTTTGACAAAGTTC
>JAUMUJ010000029.1:0-3231 GCA_030530785.1 Moraxella sp.
CGCCAAAGTCATGCAAACCGCCCTGTCGGTGCGTGATACCATCATGACGATGGCAGAGATGGCTTCCTTTGTGCTGGCATATCTCATCACCAGTGCGGTGATTTTATTTAATTTGGATTTTTGGCTATTTTTGCCATTTTTGGGGTGGCTTACCTGCGTGGCACTCATCATGAAGTTTTTTTTGCCCCGCCTACGTCAAAGTGCCAGCAACCAAGCAGACGCACGAGCCTTGATGACAGGTCGCATCACAGACGCTTATGCCAACATCGGAGCAGTCAAGCTGTTTAGCCACTCAAACCGAGAACTGACCTATGCCAAATCCGCCATGCAAGACTTTATGAAAACCGTACACACTCAAATGCGATGGGTCTCTTTGCTTGGCACAACCACCGAAGTACTGTCGCTTGTCATGATAGTCGGTAGCACCGCCATCGGAGTCTATCTGTGGCTCATCGGCAAGGTAACAGCAGGGGCAATCGCCATTGCAGGGGGCATTGCTCTGCGTCTAAAAGGCATGGTGCAATGGATTATGTGGGAGATGGCAAGCCTGTTTGAACACATCGGCACAGTCCAAGACGGCATGAAAACACTCACCACCCCCCACGCCATTACCGACAAAACAAACGCCAAACCCCTTGTGGTCAATCGTGGACAGATAGATTTTTGTGATGTGTCATTTAATTATGGCAAAGGCGACAGCACCATCAGACTGTTTGATGACTTTAACCTACACATCAAAGCGGGCGAAAAAGTCGGCTTGGTTGGGCGAAGTGGGGCAGGCAAATCCAGTCTTGTTAATCTACTGCTTCGCTTTTATGATGTGGACGGCGGTCATATTCATATAGACGGTCAAGACATCAGCACCATCACCCAAAACTCTTTGCGTGAACAAATCGGCATGGTTACCCAAGACACCGCCCTACTGCACCGCACCGTGCGTGAAAACATCGCCTATGGCAAGCCTAACGCCACCGATGATGAGATTATCATGGCCGCCAAAAAGGCCCATGCATGGGAATTTATCCAAACACTCCAAGACAAACATGGCAACACAGGGCTTGATACCCAAGTCGGCGAACGTGGGGTTAAGCTATCAGGCGGTCAGCGTCAGCGTATCGCCATCGCTCGGGTCATCTTAAAAAACGCCCCAATCTTGCTTCTTGATGAAGCCACGTCCGCCCTAGACAGCGAAGTAGAACACGCCATCACCCAAAGCCTTGATATGATGATGGCAGGCAAAACCGTCATCGCCATCGCTCACCGTCTGTCCACCATCGCAAGCCTTGATAAACTCGTGGTCATGGACAAAGGACGCATCATAGAGATGGGCAGTCATGATGAGCTGATTACCAAAGGCGGTGTTTATGCCAGTTTGTGGGCAAGGCAGTCGGGCGGATTTTTAGGAGAAATGTAAAAAAACAAAAAGGGAGCATACACTCCCTTTTTTACCCAAAGATACGGTCTATCATTCTGCCCAACCAACCCCATCTATGTACAGCACTTCTTTTTTTTCAATGACATGGCGACATGGTGAGCCTGATCGAGTAAACTGACCACCCCATTTACGATAGCCTTGTGTGTCTAGATGTATCGCCCCTGTGGCATAAACCCCCAAACCAAACTGACGGCTCTCGCCATTATCTATCCAGTATTGACACAGTTTGTCTTGAACGTTATTTAGTTCCCATGACCCCACCGAATAATTTGGTATCCAAATGTCCATCGCTCCATTCGTGATGTGCTTACTGGCAGGAGCTCCCCCCGCACAGCGATTAAGTTCAGGACTGCGATAGACAGAGCGGATTTGGGTGTGGGCAGGCAAAATACCCGACTGTTTTAAGTGATTATACAGCCGAATGGTGGGCAACATCTGCCCCCAAAGGTCGCTGGGTGGCACTTGGTAAGGTTCTGCCCCGCATTTTTGCCAAGAACGGGCAGTCGTCAAAAGCTCGTGCATGGGCGGTACGTTGTCTTTACCCAAATGCTGTATTAAAAAATTTTCGTAGGC
This sequence comes from Moraxella sp., assembly GCA_030530785.1. GTDB lineage: Bacteria > Pseudomonadota > Gammaproteobacteria > Pseudomonadales > Moraxellaceae > Moraxella. The sequence goes on from JAUMUJ010000029.1 coordinate 2,009, forward strand.
TTGGGCGGTTTGACGATAATAACTGCTCTGATTTAGCCACATTTCATAATCTGCTCGTGTGCCGACATTACGTTCTATCTCATGGCTATGACCATGGCTGTGGTCATGCCCATCATGCTCACCCATATTGCCCACCGTTCGCACGATGACACGGCGATTTTCGCTGGTGTCTTGTGGTTGTGTGCTTTTATTATCTTTATTTTTATCGCCAAACAGCCAAGAGAGCATACCCGCTTGGGCGTGTGTACCCACCAATATCACCGACAACAAGCACACTTTTAATGCACATGATGATTTTTTTATCATAACAAACCCTTTGTTTAGATGGTGATGCAAATTAGACTACCAAAATACACCAAGATGAATTAAAATACATCACCCATTGGTATCTTTACATAAGATAGCATGATAGTATAACACAAAACACTCAAAATTTCGCCACCTAAAAATCCATGAATACTCAACAATACCGTTTTTCTCGGCACAGTCATCATTTTGTCGGCAGAGACTTAGAGCCCAACATTTGGCAACGGCTACACATTGACCCTTGGCTTGCTTTGTTGCTCATCAGCATCTGCTTTATTGGGCTGACCGTGCTGTATAGTGCGTCCACCCAAGATGTTGCTATGGTCATGCGTCAGATGATAAGTTATGGCATTGCCTTTGTCATCATGATTGTCATGGCACAACTGCCTCCTAATTTTTATCGCACTTTGACACCGATTTTTTATGTGTTAGGCTTGGTGCTACTTGTGTTGGTTGAAATCATTGGCGAAGTACGCATGGGAGCAAAACGCTGGATTGCCATTCCTGGTTTTGGTAGTGTTCAGCCGTCAGAGTTCATGAAACTGGGTATGCCCATGATGTGTGCGTGGTATCTGTCCAAAAAAGACCTGCCACCCACGCTACCCACTGTCTTTACCACGCTTGTCATTATCGTGATACCTGTGGTGCTCATCGCCAAAGAGCCTGATTTGGGTACGTCCCTTTTGGTCATGGCAAGCGGTATTTTTGTGCTGTTTTTGGCGGGACTGCCTTGGTGGCTCATTGGTGGTGCGGTGGCGGTCAGCATTCCTTTGTTGTGGGTGATGTGGAACTTTATCATGCACGACTACCAAAAAACCCGTGTTATTACCTTATTTGACCCAGAATCGGACGCATTGGGCAAAGGTTGGAACATCATTCAATCCCAAACTGCCATCGGTTCGGGGGGCTTGACAGGC
>JAUMUJ010000029.1:3241-20487 GCA_030530785.1 Moraxella sp.
TCTCACTTACATTTTTTACCCGAAGGTCATACTGACTTTATCATCGCTGCGTTTAGCGAAGAATTTGGCTTGGCAGGCGTACTCCTTTTGCTGTTTTTTTATACTTGTTTGCTTATGCGGTCGTTTTATATCGCCTTTATCAACCCTGACATCTATTGTCGGCTGTTAGCAGGGTCATTAGCCATGTCATTTTTTGTGTATATTTTTGTGAATATGGGCATGGTTGGTGGTATTTTACCTGTGGTCGGCGTGCCTTTACCACTCATCAGCTATGGTGGGACAGCGATTATCACACTGATGGCAGGCTTTGGATTGTTAATGTGTATTCATACCCACCAAACAACCGCCAATTACTAAAATACTCGCTAAAATACACCAAATAAGCTAAAATAAAGCATATCTTAATACAAAATCGGCATAATATTTGTAAAACTTATTAAAAAATAAGTTATCATCATCAAAAATTACTGATTGTTTTTTTATGCTTTTTTTGGTATAAATGTCTTATTCATTTTTAAGATGGGCGTTTTGGTTGATTTTTATCAAAATACCCCCATTTAACTTAGGTTACACCCATCAGCGTGGTAAATCTAACCCATCATTTTGGGAATAAATGGAACGACTTACAAAAGTCAGCTCAGGTATTGAGCAGGGACATACTGGTCATCTAAGATGATAACCAAGTATTTGTTGGTTTATATTTGGGCAGTATGTTAAATAAAAAAACCAAGAGGTACAAACCATGAAACCAGTAAACAGCACACAACTGCTTACCACAGTCAGCATTGCTTTTGGCATTGGTGTCTTTATGCCCACTCATGCCAACAGTTCTAACTCTGACATTGACAGAGTGCTTAGCGAACTGTCCCAACAACAAAACAACTCATCTGTGCTTGTTAAAAACATGAGGCAACCCACATCATTGGCACTTAGTAGCACTTTGGTAAACCCACCCAAAGCCAATAAAGCCCAAGATGGTAATGTGTTAGGTCAGCTCACGTCAGTTGCGTCTAACACCGTCAGTAAATTTAAACAATCTGGCACGGCTTCATGGTACGGCAGACAATTTCATGGACGCAAAACCGCCAGTGGCGAGTCTTTTGACATGAACGGCTTAACCGCTGCCCATCGTACCCTACCGATGAACTGCTACATCAAAGTTACCAACAAAGACAACGGCAAATCTGTCATTGTTAAGGTGAATGACCGCACATCGTTTAAGGATAATCGCATTGTTGATTTATCCTATGGGGCCGCCAAAGCCATCGGCATGACCCAAAAAGGCGTAGGTAACGTCAGCATTGAAAGAGTTGATGGTCCTTAAACCTAATGACCAACCGCAAGTAACCCTTGCGGTTTATTTTTAAATAAAAAAAGCACCCATGAGGTGCTTTTTGTTGCCAAAATTAGGCGTTATCAAAGTTTTCTTGAGCTTTATCCCAGTTTACCACATTCCAAAATGCCTTGATGTAGTCAGGGCGTTTGTTTTGGTATTTTAGGTAATAGGCGTGTTCCCACACATCAAGACCGATGATAGGCACACCTTCACAGCCTGCCACATCTTTACCCATGAGTGGACTGTCTTGGTTGGCAGTAGAGACCACGGCAAGTTTGTCGCCTTGTTTTACCAGCCATGCCCAACCAGAGCCAAAACGAGTTTGGGCAGCTTTTTCAAACTGTTCTTGGAACGCCTCTACTGAACCAAAATCACGCACAATGGCATCTTTGAGTGAACCGTTTAGTTCCGTGCCAGTTTTTAGGATTGTCCAAAATAGGCTGTGGTTGGCGTGTCCACCTGCATTGTTGCGTACAGCGGTCTGCTTGTCAGCAGGCAGTTTGTCAAGATTGGCGATAATCTCTTCGGCAGGTTTATCCGCCCACTCCGTACCTTCTAGGGCTAGGTTTGCATTATTGACATAAGCCTGATGATGGCGAGTGTGATGGATTTCCATCGTCTCTTTATCAAAATGCGGTTCAAGAGCATCATAGGCATAACCAAGCTCTGGCAAAGTAAATGACATAACAATTCCTTAATAACATTGTGGAATAAATAAATAAATACAAATCAACGATTTGCCCTGTCAATATAAAGCCAAAACCGCCAAATTTCAAGCGGTATTTGGTGGTTTTTTAAAATATATTTAGGCAGTCGCCCAAAAAGTATGCTGTAACAAAAACTAAAAAGACAACTTGAACAAAAATTGGTAATTTAGGGTTATGAAGACACAAATTACCATTACTTGCCCAAGTTGCCTGTCTGTTAATATAAAGAAAAATGGCATAAAAAGCTATGGCAAGCAGAACCATTTTTGTAAACACTGCCACAGACAGTTTGTTCATCATTTACAGCTTACTTACAAGGGTTGTCAAGCTCACATAGATGACAAAATACGCCTAATGTTGGCTCGTGGTTGTGGCATTGCTGACATTGTGATACTTGAACAAGTCAGTAAGAGCAAAGTACTTAGCGTACTTGCAAACAGTAATCACCAAATCAAACCAAGACAAAAGCATTACAACACCCTAGAAGTAGATGAGTTTTGGACTTATGTTGGCAATAAGAAAAACAAAGTTTGGCTCATCAAGCTTTGACAGACACACAGGTGAAATTGTTGCCCATGTTGGGGGCAGACGAAACCTTGCTACTGCCAAGCAGTTAAAATCAAAACTTCTAAGTTTAGGTGTGAGCTTTGATAAAATTGCTTGTGATGATTGGGACGGCTTTCTTAGTGCTTTTAAGTACGCCATTAAACAAGTTGGCAAACGCTTTACCGTTGGCATTGAAGGCAACAACACAAGACTGAGAAACTTTGCTAGGCGAGCATTTAGAAAGACTTGTTGTTTCTCTAAAAAGCTAGAAAGCCACTTAAAAGCATTTGACTTGGTGTTTCATTATATCAACTATGGGTGGGTGTAGCATACTTTTTGGACGGCTACCCATATTTTAAATAATCATCATGACGGCTTAAAACCGTCTTTTAAGCCCACAATCTGATTAAACACAGGCTTGTCGGCACTATGCTCCACGCTGTCCGCCACAAAGTAGCTTTCACGCTCAAACTGAAATTTGTCATCACCTGTTGCCTGTGCCAATGACGGTTCTACAATGGCATTGACAACCTTGACAGAATCGGGATTAACATGAGTTAGCACCCACAGCGTGTCATCATCAGCACTAGGATTTTCCGCCTTAATTTTGGCGATGTGTTCGTCCGAAATTTCATCATCCTCAAAGAGCAAATGCTCATACAATCGCACAGTAGCAGGCACGCCATGAGTTGCCGACACCCAATGAATAACGCCTTTAACTTTACGTCCTTCGGGGTTATTACCAAGTGTTTTTGGGTCAATAGTAGCAACAAGCTCCACCACATCGCCATTATCGTCCGTGATGTGCTTTTCTACTTTTAACACATAACTGTTACGCAGACGGATTTCAGGGTTTTGGGGTGACAGACGTTTGTAGCCGTCTGGGGGCGTGATTTCATAGTCGGCTTTGTCAATATAAATGGTCTTAGTAAAAGGGATTTCACGTTCACCATTATCTGCTTGGGGGTGCTTGGGTTGAGTAAGCCATAACACGCCATTGTCCAAGCAAGCTTTGACCGTGTCTTTTTTGAGATTTTCAAAATCGGCAACCGCTTCATCAAAGTTAGTGATGGTAACTTTCAAAGGATTTAGTACCGCCATGCCACGACTGGCGGTATTTTCCAACACGTTACGAATGCTAAACTCCAATTGGCGAAAATCTACCACTCCGTCCGCCTTAGACACGCCAATACGTTCACAAAAATCCCTAAGCCCTTCGGCAGGATAGCCACGCCGTCTCATGCCTGCAATGGTCGGCATTCGTGGGTCGTCCCAACCTGATACCACGCCCATGTCCACAAGGCGTTTTAGTTTACGCTTAGACGTTAAAGCGTGGTCAATATTTAGACGACTGAACTCATATTGGCGAGGCGGTTTATCAAAGCCAATTTTTTCCACAACCCAGTCATAAAACGGTCGATGATCTTCAAATTCTAAGGTACAAATAGAATGTGTGATATTTTCATAGGCATCCGACAAGGGGTGGGCGTAGTCGTACATCGGATAAATACACCATTTGTCGCCCGTTTGGTGATGGCTTGCATGCATGACCCGATAGATGACAGGGTCTCGCATATTCATGTTGGGACTGTTCATGTCAATCTTAGCACGCAGTACCGCCCCACCTTCGGGGTACTTGCCGTTTTTCATGTCGTCAAAACGAGCTAAATTCTCATCAATCGTGGCATTGCGTTGTGGCGATGGCACAGACGGCTTGCCAAATCCACCCCGATTTTGCTTAATCTCATCGGGGGTTTGCAAATCCACATAAGCATCGCCTTGACGAATAAGCTGAACCGCCCATTCGTACAATTTGTCAAAATAATCAGACGCATAACGTGTCTCCCCCGCCCAATCAAAGCCAAGCCACTGCACGTCTGCTTTAATACTGTCCACATAATCCTGCTTTTCAGCAATGGGATTGGTGTCATCAAATCGTAGGTTGCACACACCGTTAAATTCTTGTGCCACGCCAAAATTTAAGCAAATGGATTTGACATGCCCGATGTGCAAATAGCCGTTCGGCTCAGGCGGAAAACGGGTTAAAATACTGTCGTGTTTACCACTTGCTAGGTCATCACGGATAATCTGGCGGATAAAGTCGTTTTTTTCGGGTAGGTCAGTCATAAGATTTCCAAATTTGTCAATAAACCATTTATTCTAGCACAATTTTAACAAAAAATTCATCGCTTTTACCGCCAAAATATAATTTTGGCTAACAACAGACCAAAATGACTTCAATCAATACGCCAACCTTGCTCATTAATATAAAAGACTTCTCCGTCTTTTTTAACCTTGGATTTCATGGTATAAGTCATACCACCATGATTAAATTTCAAATCTGGTGAAAAACGTTCAATCTCATCATATTCCACCGGCAGGATAATGTTACCCACATGGTCGGTAAGCCCATATTTGCCATCTTTGGCGACTTTAACGATGTTTACATAAAAGCCACGAGCTTCATCGTATTGATGTTGAACAATCACCTTGCCTGCATTGTCAATAAAGCCATATTTGTCATTTTCTTTGGTCAGATAAGTGGTGAAGTTAAGATTTTCAATGTCATCGTATTTGATTGGCATGACGATTTTATTATTCGTATCTATATAGCCATACTTGCTGTTTTGTTTGATGCGAGCAATGCCACCTAAAAAATACCCCGCATCATCATAAATTAAAGCAATCTTCACTTTGCCATCTTTATTGACATAGCCAAATTTACCATCTTTCTCAACCACTGCCAAGCCATCACGCAAACACCCCACTTTTTCATAATTTTTTGATGTCATTTTTGGCAATTCGCAATCATGAGACCGAGACCATGCAGGATTACTCACCAATAACAAGGCGATGGCAGTCAGAGAAAAATACACTTTAACTTTCATAAAAATACTCATAATAGGGCTGTGAAAGCATTCATTTTATTTGGTTTGGTGTAATTTTTCAAGTAATGTGCTATAATCGTCTTTTTGTTTTTCTAAGGAGTTTTTATGGATATGCCTGTTGTGCAGTTTGACACCACACACGGTGCGATTATCATTGAACTGAATGCCGAAAAAGCCCCCGTTACGGTGGCAAACTTCCTTGACTATGTAGAAAGCGGTCATTATGACGGCACGATTTTTCATCGTGTGATTGATGGCTTTATGATTCAAGGCGGTGGCATGGACGCTGACATGAACGAAAAGCGTACTGGCACACCGATTAAAAATGAAGCCGACAACGGTCTAAAAAACGACATCGGCACGATTGCGATGGCTCGCACGTCTGACCCACATTCAGCAACTGCTCAATTTTTTATCAATGTCAAAAATAACGATTTTTTGAACTATTCAAGCCCAACTCCACAAGGCTGGGGCTATGCGGTCTTTGGTAAGGTTACAGACGGCATGGACGTGGTCAATCAAATCAAAGGCGTACCGACAGGGCGTTATGGCTATCATTCGGACGTACCCACCACGCCGATTGTGATTAACTCCGCCACCGTCATCAAAAAATGACCAAAACCGCCCTAAGGCGGTTTTTTTAATCAAGATCTTAGACCCATCGCATAGCTTGCCACCAAAGGCTTGATACCAGGGATTTTATCAAAGGCAATCAGCCCCACATTACGGGCAAATTTCATAACAGGGTTGGTATTGGTAAAACTGCTCACTACCGTATCACAAAAATGAATGACTCGCTTTTGGTCTTTTTGGCGGGCTTGCTCATACGCCAACAGTCGGGCTTGGTCGCCAAAATCAAACTTCCCATCATGATTATTAAGCACATCGCCCAACATATTTGCCAATGCGTGAGCGTCTCTTAGGCACAAGTTAAAACCTTGACCTGCCACAGGGTGCAAGGTATGAGCAGCGTTACCCATCAGTACACAACGCCCAATAACCTGACGGGTCGCCAAAACTTTCGTTAAAGGATACGCCCCCCGCTGTCCTGCCTTGATAAACCGCCCTGCGTCATTGTCAAATACCTGCTGTAAAGTGGTCAAAAAATGCTCGTCATCGTCTAAAAACCGCTGTTCATCGCCTTTTGGGCAGATAAACACCACCGAACGGCGATGGCTCACTTTGCCTGTTTTACTCACTTCATCAAGCAATGGCAACACCGCCAAAGGACCTGCACTGCTAAACTTCTCAATGGCGATATGCTCATGTGGTGTGTCCGTCTCCACCACACCAACAATGCCTACTTGTTTATAGTCATGCACTTTGGTTTTTACGCCAAGCAAACAGCGAATGGGCGAATCTTGACCATCGCACGCCACCACCAACGGAGCTTCCATCAATGAAACATTGCCATTATTCTCGCCAGCATGAGATGGGCTTTTTTTGCAGGCACGAACGGTAACAATATCGTTATTTTGAGCAATGTCCGTAACGTCCGTACCATCAAGCAACGTAATAAACTCACTGGCTTTCACTGCTTGTAAAAGCTGTCTGCCCAGCCATGCGTTTTCCATCACATACCCAAAACTTTCTACCTTTTCAGCACCTTTATCCAAAGTTGCCCGCCCAAAACTGCCAAGCTCACTGATTTTTACCCCGTCAATGCGACAAGCATGGGTTTGCAAGCGTTGCCAAAGTCCAATTTCAGTATAAACTTGTACGCTACGCCGAGACAAAGCAGTGTTACGGCTGTCTAGGTAATACTGGCGTTTCGTGTCTTGATTTGGGTCAATTTGTGGGTATTTGACCGACTCAATCAGCGTGCTATAAATCCCTTGATGAGCAAGCAATAATGCAAAAGATAAGCCCACATGACCACCGCCAATGATGATGACGTGATTTTGGCTATTTAATCTGAAAGGTTTGGGCATGATGATTTTTCCATAAAAGCGTGAATTGTATCATTATAGCAACAATCTCATTTTTTTAAAAATACATTGATACCCAAAAAACAACCATTAACCCACAACTTCATCATCAAAATACATCTCATGCTTGAAAGTTTGTCCTTGGGCAAGGTATAATGACAGTTTTTTAAATGGAGATGTTATGAACATTCAAGCACTCATGCAACAAGCTCAAGCCATGCAAAAACAAGTAGAACAAAATGTAGAGTCTGCCAAAAAAAGCCTTGCTCAAAAAGAAGTTCACGGCGAGGCGGGCAATGGCTTGGTCAAAGTTACCATGACAGGTCGCCATGTCATCAAACGCCTATCCATTGACCCCAGTCTGATGAGTGATGAGCCTGACATGATTGAAGATTTGGTGGCTGCGGCCGTAAATGATGCTGTTCGTCAAGCCGATGAGCTGTACGAAGAAGTGATGGCAGGAGCAACCACAGGCATCGGTTTGCCAAAAGGCATGCAAGGACTGTTTGGTTAATGCTCACCCCAAAATTTGACCAACTGGTCAAAACTCTACAAGTCTTGCCCAGCGTTGGACAAAAATCTGCCCAACGCATGGCACTACATTTATTATCAAAAAAACGCCCTCAAGGGCTGGCATTGGCGGACGCTCTTCGGGTTGCCATGAACGAAATTCAAGAGTGCCGTTTGTGTCATGCGTTTAGCGATGATGAGATTTGTCCGATTTGTGCCGACACTCGCCGTCATGACAGACTGCTTTGTGTGGTGGAGAGTGCTTCGGACATCATGGCGATAGAACAAAGTGGGGCATATCAGGGCAAATACTTTGTGCTGGGCGGTCATTTATCTCCGATAGACGGTATCGGAGCGGACGATTTACACATTGATGAGCTGGTGGCACAGGTCAAAGCCCACCCCATTGATGAGCTGATACTCGCCACAGGGGCAACCAGCGAAGGTCAAACCACCGCCTTTTTTATTCACAACACTGTCAGTCAATACGTCCCAAAAATCACCAAACTTGCCCAAGGCATTCCTATGGGTGGGGAGCTTAGCTATCTGGACAGCTTGACCTTACACCAAGCTCTAAACAACCGCTCATTTTTATAATTTTATCATGACGACATTTTGCCTACCCCATAAGCCCGCCAATTTAGACGCATTAGACAGCCTGCCCAGACATTGGGTAGATAATGCCGATGCGTTGGCACGGTTGGTTGATGAGATTGATGGCAGTGATGTGGTGGCGTTGGACACAGAGTTCATCAAACGCACCACTTATTATCCCATTTTGGCACTCATTCAGGTCAATACGGGCAAGGCAGTTTATCTGATAGATGCTCCCAGATTAGATTTGAGCGAATTTTGGCAAGCCTTAACCGAAGTGCCTGTTATGGTATGGTATGCCTGTGGCGAAGATTTGGGGATTTTTTATCTTTTGACTGACTGTCCGCCCTTGACCAATATTTTTGATGTGCAAATCGGGGTAGCGTACCTATCAGGTCAGCTTCAAATGGGATACAGCCAAGCGGTTCATGACGTATTGGGCATTTGTCTGGATAAAGGCGAAAGTCAATCGGATTGGCTTGCTCGCCCTTTAAGCGACAATCAAAAACGCTACGCCGATTATGACGTTCGTTATTTGCTTGCGTTGTACGATGTCATTAAAAATGCTTTGACCCAAAAAAATATCTTGCCCTTTGTGGCAGAAGACAGTAACCTATACGCCAAAGAACTGCACGCCGCACAACACATCAGCGATGACAAACTGCACCTTGAATTTATCGCCCCAAACTACACCCAAAGACAAATCACCGTCCTAAACGCCCTTATTTTATGGCGGGAACAGATTGCACGAGCCAAAAACGAGCCACGCACCTTCATCATCAGCAAACAAGCCCTGCGTGAGATTGTCCTTGAAATGCCCACCACCATCAAAGAGCTTGCTTGCACCACCATCAATCGCCATGCGTTGCGTATATATGGTCAAGAAATCATCAAACTCATCAGGCACGCCAAATCCCTACCCAAGCATGAGCTTGTCGCCCTGCCCCCACCCACCTACACCAGTAAACGCAAACCCTTTAAAAATGCCCTAGAAAAGACTGTTTATGAACACAGTCAAGCTCTGGGTATTCCCCCAAACCTACTGCTCAAAGGTCGCTGGATAAACGAACTGCTCTATTTGGTCTATCAAGACACACCACCAACCACCCTGTCTGATGGCTTAATGGGTTATCGGCATGATTGGATAGTAGAAACAGTATTGCCATTATTGATGAATTTTAAAGCAGACATCATACAAGGTTTTGACGCACCCGCCTAGCGATAATTGACCTTTATCACGCCATCAACCAAACAACAACACGCCAACACTTCATCATCATCAAGCTGGGCAAGCGGTCTGTTTTTGTGTCGCAACCGCCCTGCATGGGATTTTATTTGCATTTTACACGCCCCACAATAGCCTTGCCGACACATATAACGCACGTCCGAATGATGAGTACGCATCATGCCATCTAACAAAGTTTCGCCATCATGCAGATAAAATCGCTGTTCTTTGGTAAATACCCAACTCATGACAATTATAATTTGAAATCGTCCAAATCCACATCGTCCAAATCACTGTCAATCTGACCGACCAAATAAGTGGTAATCTCGGTCTCTTGGGGAGCGACTTGGACATTATCAGACGACAGCCATGCATTTATCCAAGGGATTGGGTTGGATTTGGCATCAAAAATGGTAGGCAGTCCAATGGCACTCATGCGAGCATTGGTGATATACTCAATGTACTGACATAAAATATCACGGTTTAGCCCGATGATAGAGCCGTCTTTAAACAAATAATCCGCCCAGTCTTTTTCTTGTTCGGCGGCCACACGAAAAATTTGGATTGCCTCAGCTTCACATTCTTTGGCAATCTGTACCATCTCAGGGTCGTCTTTGCCATTTTTCATCAGGTTGATAATGTGCTGTGTGCCGTTTAAATGTAAGGCTTCATCACGGGCAATCATCTTGATGATTTTGGCATTGCCTTCCATGACTTTATTTTCAGCAAAGGCAAATGAGCAGGCAAATGACACATAAAAACGAATGGCTTCAAGGACATTGACCGCCACGATACATAAGTAAAGTTTCTTTTTAAGCTCACGCAAATCGCCCTTGCCTGTGAGATTATACATTTGGCTGGCTTCATACAGCTCATCATAATACACGGCGATGTCTTTGGCACGAGCCAGAATATGCTCGTTGTCCATGATGTCATCAAAAATCACGCTCGGGTCATTGACGATGTTGCGAATGATGTGCGTATAACTGCGACTGTGAATGGTTTCACTAAAACTCCATGTCTCAATCCACGTCTCTAATTCGGGCAAAGAGACGATGGGTAATAGCACCGCATTGGGACTGCGTCCTTGAATGCTGTCAAGCAAAGTTTGGTATTTTAGGTTGGATAAAAAAATGTGCTGGGCGGGAGCAGACAATTCACTAAAATCAATCCTATCACGACTGACGTCTATCTCTTCGGGTCGCCAAAAAAAAGAAAGCTGTTTTTCTATGAGCTGTTCAAAAATCGGGTGGCGTTGTTGGTCATAACGAGACACGTTTACCGCTTGCCCAAAAAACATGGGTTCTTTTAGGGGGTCGTTTTTGGTCTGGGGAAAGATGGAATAGTACATGATGTTCTCTAATAATCAATATATAGTATGCCTTAAAAAATGCAATCACCATATCATGTGATAAAGGTCTGACATTGTAACACAATTTTGGCATTTTTAAAAATCATTTTGGACAAATTTACCAATATCAAGGAAACAACCCTATCCTACCGCCACCTGCAAAAAATCCTTTGCCAAAATCAGCTTACCATCATAATACCGCTCTACCTCGCTACGGATATGCCCCATGTTGGGCTGTTTGGCATTTTCATCGTCAAAGAGAGCATATCTGGCACTAAAATGGGTCAGTATCAAGGTAGGAATTTTATGAGTCTTTGCAAATTTGGCAACCATTTTGGCACTAGAATGCTTAGGGTCAAATCCACCTTGCTTGGCGGGTTTAGCGACTATCTTTTGCATGACATCGTCTGTATAAGTCGCTTCGTGAATTAGAGCATGGCAGTCTTTGACGGCATGACTTAGCAGGCTTGGCGTGTCATTATCACCTGCAACGATGATTTTGGTGGTGCTTTGGATGTGGATTTTATAATCGTAAGGATTGATGGTTTTGTCGTTTATTATGATTGAGCTGTCAGCCTTTAAGATACTGCTCCAATACCTGTTTGGCACACCGTCATCGGTCAGCTTGTCGGTAATGAGCTTATCCTTGCTTAGCGTTTGGGTTATCTCAAAGCCGTATGAACGTATGCGGTGTGACAGCTCGTGTATGCAAATGTTTAGGGTGTGTTCATCATTAAAGCCAAATAATAGCTCCTTACCCAAATGCTCTTCTATTTCAATAAAATCAATGAGATAACCAAGATGGGTATCACTTAGGTCAAACACAACTTCCAAAAACTTACTGATGGCTTTTGGGGCGATGAGCGTTAAAGGTTTGGTGCGTCTGTTCATGCTTAGGCTTGATAACAGTCCCACCAAACCATAGCAATGGTCACCATGTGTGTGCGTGATGAGTATGGCAGATAAGTTATTGGGCGATAAGTGACTCTTTAACAGCTGATGCTGAGTACCCTCACCACAATCCACCAATATCCACGCATGGCGTTTTCCCTGTGGGTTTACCACACATTCTATCGCCAATGCCGATGTATTTCTCTCATGAGTGGGGACACCACTTGATGTGCCCAAAAAAGTCAGATTAAACATCGTTGCCACTCCAAAAACAAACCACCCACCAAACGGCAGGTGGTTTTGTGAGCATTTTAAACATCAAAAGGGTCTTTTAGCACAATGGTCTGAGCCCTGTCCGCCCCTGTTGAGATGATGTCCACAGGACAACCAACCAGCTCTTCTATGCGTTTGATATAAATCTTAGCATTTTTGGGCAAGTCATCAAAGTTTGTGATACCAATCGTAGATTCGCTCCAACCTGCCAAAGTCTCATAAACGGGCGTAACTTTGGCATAATATGTGGCATCATACGCCCCCTTAATCTCACCGTCTGGCAAGACGTAATCGGTGGCAATCTTAATCTCACTTAGTCCATCTAACACATCAAGTTTGGTCAAACAAATGCCACTCATGGAGTTTAGTACCACCGCACGTCTTAATGCCACTGCATCAAACCAGCCACAGCGTCTGCTACGCCCTGTGGTTGCCCCAAACTCATGACCGACTTTACCTAAATGTTCGCCTACACCATCAAACAACTCGGTTGGAAAAGGTCCTGACCCCACACGGGTGGTGTACGCTTTTGTGATGCCAAGCACGTAATCAAAATACAAAGGCCCAAGACCTGTGCCTGTCGCCACACCCCCTGCGGTGGTGTTAGAGCTGGTTACAAAAGGATAAGTCCCATGGTCAATATCAAGTAATGTGCCTTGAGCCCCTTCAAACATGAGGTTTTCGCCCGCTTGGCGACGCTCTTCTAACTCGTCCGTTACGTCCACGACCAACGCTTTTAGCTCTTCTGCCCAAGTTTTACAAAGTGCCAACGTCTCATCATAATCAATGGCATCAACACCATAATACTGGGTTAAAGCAAAGTTATGATATTCTAAAATCGTCTGCAACTTATCCGCCAAATCATCACGGAACAGGTCAGCCACACGCAAGCCACGCCGAGCCACTTTGTCTTCATAGGCAGGACCGATACCACGCCCTGTCGTACCAATCTTGCCATCGCCACGCTTTAACTCACGAGCTTGGTCAAGGGCGACATGATAAGGCATGATGAGCGGGCAAGCAGGCGACACACGCAGTCTCTCACGCACAGGCACGCCTTTATCGCTAAGTCCTGCCATCTCTTTTAAAAGAGCGTCAGGGGCGAGTACCACACCATTGCCGATAAAACAAGTAACGCCATCACGCAAAATTCCAGACGGTATCAAGTGTAGCACGGTTTTTTCACCACCGACAACCAGTGTATGACCTGCATTGTGTCCGCCTTGATAACGGGCAACAGCTGTTGCTTTTTCGGTCAATAAATCCACGATTTTACCTTTGCCTTCATCGCCCCATTGGCTACCTAAGACAACGACATTTTTACCCATAACTTACTCTCTTTGATAACAATTAAATGGATTTGTGCATCATGCCAATACACATCAGTGTGATAAATTTTTAGCCATCACCCACCAATCTGACCGCCCATTGTCCATTATCACGGTATAACACGCCATCAACACAGGCAGGCTTATCATCAAGCGATAAGGGTTTAATGACCACACAGCCTTCATCTTGTAAGGTTTTGATTTGATTGGTCAAATCTACAAGTTCATCAAGACTGGATTTTTGAATATCATCAAAATCTACCCAAATAACGGTATCGCTTTCAAGCTGTACAAAATCCAACAAACGGTTAATATCCATACTAAACCCTGTGGCTTCTCTTTCGCCTATCGCCCAAAAACGACCGCCCCGCACCAACACTTGTGTATGCACCGTATCTGTATCATTTAAATACACGTGAAAGACAAGTCCCGTATGATAATGATAACCCGACAATTCTGTCGTGTCCACACTGGCCGTCATGCCCACCGCTTGGATATGATGAACCAATGTGGCTATCTCATGACAAGCATTTTGAATGACATTATCCGCTTGGGCAGTGCTTGACAGTTTATTTAAAATATTATCAGCAGACGGTGCTTTATGGGTGTTTAGGGTGTGTTTGGCAAGCACCAAAAAGTCCGCCCCACCTGTCAGATTTTGGCAAAATTCATGAAGTTCTGGCAAGGCTTTTTTGTTATATAGTGCCATCAATGTCTGTGCGTTGTCTTTATCAATACCGTGCAATGCACATAATCTGTCAAAAATCGCCACATGACCCACGTCCACATGAAGTAACGCTCGGCTCATGCCAATTTCATCAAACAACGCCACCAGCAAATCAATGAGCGACAGCTCCGCCGACACCTTATCGCCCAAACTTTCTATACCAAAAATCTCCGCCCCCAACTGCATGGGCGTACGCAGTCCAAACAGCCCTGCTGGTAGCGTTTTGACCACCTGACCGATGTAGCAGTAGCGACTAATTCCCACGCCACGCTGTGCATCAATACGGATAACCTGTGGCGTAATGTCAGCACGAAGTCCCATCGTGCGACCGTTGAGCTGGTCTATAAGCTTAAAGGTTTGGCGTTTTAGCTCATCATCAGCGTGGCGATACAGCGTGTCTGTGTACTCAATCAAAGGCGGTGCAACCAAGCGATAACCGTGTGCTGTCAAAATAAATAACAAAGCATCACGCAAACTTTCTTGTTTTTGGGCACGGTCAAACAACACGTCCACCACACCATCTGGCAACAGCCAATGATTTTTTAATGTCATAACAGCACTTCGCAAAAATTTTCGCCCCTAGTGTACCACAGAAAGCCCGAGCGGGCTAGGTGCAAAATTTAAAATTTTTTAAAAGGTGTTTAATTTATTCTATCAAATGTTTAAAATTTTGTTATAATATCAGGCTTGTTAAAATTTCACTGCCAAACATCACAAATCTGACATTTTTAAACGCCTTGTTGATTTTAAGGGGGAATGCCATGCCTGACCGACTTAACCACGAAACACGTCAGCCCCCCAGCGATGACATCACTGGCGAACAAACAGACACCCAAAATGAGCTAAATTTACATGATGAAGAAGACAGCTACATCTACGGGGACGCTGATGCGACCGATGAAGACACCCTAGAAACGATGACGGTCTACGACCCTGACGCTGACCGTTTTGAAGACCTAGAAGACAATCCTGCCAGCGATGAGACGGTTGTTTGTTACAGCTATTCACGCAAAACAGGTGAGCCTGTGGACACACTCAACATTGATGAAGTGAGCCGACAGCTGACCAATAACAGTCAGTTTGTGTGGCTTGGGCTTTATAATCCGAGCTTTGAGACGGTAAAAGAAGTCCAAGACGCTTTTGATTTGCATGAGCTTGCCTTAGAAGATGCTTTTGCCGACCACCAACGCCCCAAGGTAGAAAGCTACGGCAACGACACCATTTTTGTGGTGGTGCGTACCGCCAAATTAGAAGACAACCAAATCCGCTATGGCACGACCGCCATTTTTATGGGCAAAAACTTCATCATCAGCATCAGACGAGGTGCATCAAACTCTTATACGCCCGTGCGTGAGCATTGCCACAGACGACCTGAAAAACTGCGTTTGGGCCCGATTTTTGTGCTTCATGCCATCTTGGATTTTATCGTGGATAACTATCTGCCGATTACCGACCGCTTGGGCAACTACCTGCGTGAGCAAGAACGCAACATTTTTTCATCAGAATTTAACAAAACCACCTTGCGTCATCTGTACGAATTAAAGTCACAACTGGTGCATATGCGAGCGGTCATTTTACCCGTCCAAGACGTATGTAACTTTTTTATCAATCACAAAAAAAATGAGCTGGTCTCTGCCTTTCCTGCTGCTGCCAAACCCTATTTTCGGGACGTAAACGACCACCTGCTCCGCTCCATTGATGCGGTTAATGGTCTTAATGAAATGCTGTCGGTGGCGATGGATACTTATATGGCGATGGTTACGATGGGTCAAAATGACGTGGTTCGCCGTCTGGCAGCGTGGGCAGGGATAGCGGCTGTGCCTACGGCGGTGGCAGGGATTTATGGCATGAACTTTGAGTTTATGCCCGAACTGACATGGAAATATGGGTATTTTATGGTGGTCGGCTCGGTGCTGAGCGTGTGTGTGTATCTGTATTACAAATTTAGAAAAGCAGGTTGGCTGTGATGGTTTTTGTCGCCAAAATACCCAAGTTTAGGCATAAAAATCCCCCACCGCCCCCATAAAATGCTAAAATAAACTTTATTTTAGGAGTATTTTATGGTCATGCCCATGCGTGGCGGTATCATTACTTGCCATATCGCCGACACCCACACTTTGTATAACAGTTATATGTCTTTTGTTAAAGGCGGGGGCATATTTGTACCCAGCACCCGCAAGCACGCCATTGGCGACGATGTGTTTGTGGCGTTTACCCTGCCCAATTCTAGCGAACGATATCCTCTAAACGGCAAAGTTGTTTGGGTTAGCGAAAAAGGCTCTGGCAATAAACCTGCTGGGTTTGGTATGCAATTTGGTAATGACCCAAACAGCCTAAAACTCAAAAACGAAATTGAACGCTTACTGGCAGGCGAAATATCATCGGATAAATCCACCTACACCATGTGATTACAATAATAGCTTAACCGCCCCGATAGATGCTCCTGACGGCTCAATATAACCCATCTGCCACAGGTGGGTCAGTACAGGGCTGTTTAATAGTTGTTGCTCCACCGCCATCGCCACAGACTCCTGACGCTGTATTTGTTTGGTGGCAGGGGTGGCGTTTTCGCTTGCATCATCACCCCACAATTCATATCCAGATAAATGAGCCTTAGGCATAATACGGGCATATTTTTTTGCAAAATTATTAAAACTGGCAACAGCCTGCTTGTTTTGACTGGGCATATTCAGCGTGCATTGACCATCTATCTGTCCTGTCATGACGGCACGACTCACCAAAGCCAACTCATCGGCAGACAGCCATGCCTGCTGTCGGGCTTGACTGACCCAATAATCCCATTTTTCTGCCGTCCATTGTCCCGACAGCTCCACCTGTGGGGCAAGCAATTGCCCCATTAGGCGTGCTTTATTGGTGGTTGGATTTGTTTGGGAGTGTTGGTTGTTTGTCATTTCTGTAATTTGTGAAATCGCCAAACTTTC
>JAUMUJ010000030.1 GCA_030530785.1 Moraxella sp.
TCTTTTTGCCAATTTGGTTCATTAAAAAAAATGTCGTTCATTTTTGACAAAGTTCGGTAATTTTCAGTATAATAGAAAGTTTAGTGCGTCATTATAACGCATTTTGCGGTTTATTTTTCTTTTTATTTTAAAGGTAAATGTCATGGCAAGTTTTTCTACCAATGAATTTAAAGCCGGCTTAAAAGTCATGCTAGACGGCAATCCCTGCTCCATCTTAGAAAACGAATACGTCAAACCCGGTAAAGGTCAAGCCTTTAACCGTGTCAAACTACGCAACCTAAAAACAGGTAAAGTCCTAGAACAAACCTTCAAATCAGGCGACACCCTAGAAGGGGCGGACGTGGTAGATACCGAGATGAACTATCTGTATAACGATGGCGAGTTTTGGCACTTTATGCACCCTGAAACCTTTGAACAACTGTCCGCCGACAAAAATGCAATGGGAGAATCAGCTCAGTGGCTAAAAGAAAACTCCAATGCTCTTTGTACCATTACATTGTTTAATGGTGCACCATTATCAGTAACCGCCCCTAACTTTGTGGAACTTGAAATCATTGAAACCGACCCTGGCGTGCGTGGCGACACATCGGGTGGTGGCGGTAAGCCTGCCAAGCTAGAAACAGGGGCGGTGGTGCGTGTGCCACTATTTGTCCAACAAAACGAAGTGGTAAAAGTAGACACCCGCACAGGCGAATACCTGTCTCGGGTGTGATGTACACTCATATAAAAACCCAAGAGCAATTCTTGGGTTTTTTATGGTGCGATTATTTTTGTGTGTCATCGCTGTTAGGATTGGCGGTTTTGTCATTTTTGATGTCTAATTTGTCTTGCAGATGAGCCAAATAACGAGCCGCTGCTTCACGCCCACCCAAACCAAAGGCTAAGGCAAACGCCACCGCCACCGAACCAAGCGTCAAACCAAAGGCAAGGTTTACGATGCTGTCAGCAATGCCCATCGCTCTTAGACCCATCGCCAGCACCAGCCCGATGATGAGCATACGTACGATGTTGGCTAGATATTTTGAGCCTTGTTGAGAGCGTTCCACGACACCTGCCACAACACCAGCCAACCAAAAACCGATGACCAAAATTACCGCCCCTAATATCACTTGACCACCAAAGTGGATAAAGGTGCTAACAATGTCGCTAATTTGTGCAAAGCCAAGCACGTCAGCGGCCGCCACAGACGCAAGCAACATGGCAAAAAAGATGATACCACAACGCACCAAACCTGAGACTTTTTGTTCACCCAAAGCGTCTTGCACACCAAGTTTGGCAGGCAAGCTGTCCACCTGAGTGCTTTGCAACAAGCCTTTGATGATGTCTGCAATCATGCGTACCACAAAATAAGTAACCACCAAAATCGCCACCGCCGTAAAAATGTTTGGCAATGTGGTCAAAATCTCATCAAGCATATTTGTGGCAGGACGACTGATGGCTTCAATCTTTAATGCGTCCAACGAAGCGATGGTAAAAGGAATGATGATGACCAAAAAGACGAGCGAACCTGCGATGTTTGGTAAGCTATTTTTTTCGCTAATGCCTGCTTTGGTGGCAAGAGCTTGGATATTTAAAGACTGCACCAATCCCGATACGATGCCTTTAACCAACTTGGCAACCACAAAGCCGACAAAGAAAATCACGCCCGCAATAAAGATGTTTGGAATAAAGGCAAAGATTTTATCCATCATATTTGCAAGCGGTGCAAACAGTCCATTTAATCCCAAACGACCCAACACCACTGTCAATACCACCAATAAAATCAGCCAATACACCATATCAGCGATGGTATTACTCATGGGTTTGACCGAGACTTCTTGGGCAAGTTTATCATCAAGGGAAGTTTTAGACAATGCCGTCAGCGTGGCGTTTTTGGCAATGATGGCAAGCACCCAACCGATAAGCCCAATCGCCACGACCGCCAACAGATTTGGCACAAAAGATAACACTTGATTCACCATATTAGCAAACGGTGCAGAAATGGCATTTAAATTAAGTTGATTTAATGATGCGGACACTGCAATGATAAAAACAAACCAAAAAACGATTTTACTAATTAAACCTTGCAAATCGTAATTTTTACCCGTCTGGGCGTTAATTTTTTGGTTAAGATGAATGCCAGCAAGCGACTTTTTAGTAAAAGAACCCAAAATCAGTGCAGCAAAATATCCAACCAAAAAGATTAAAATCGCCCCAATGACCGAGCCGATGGGACTGGTCAAATAATGATTAACAATGGGGGGGACTTGTGGCATAAAAACTCCTTACATCATCAAAAAAAGTTACAAATCAGTTTCATTATACTGAAAATCTACCCCCATCACAAACCAGTACTGTAACAATAGCGTTACATTTAGAATTGCAACTTAACGATACAAATAATTTTTTATCAATAAGTTATCTAAAATATTATTTCATGAATGATAAATCATCGTTACAAATAGATACATAAAAGAGTGTTTATTTACAAAATCGTGGCAAAAACAGCCCGTGATGGATTGTTTTTTATGATGAGTGCCATTTAGCCCAAAAAACGAGCGAATACCTGTAACACAGAAGTATTTACCACGTCCACAAAAAATGCTCCCACCATCGGCACAATTAAAAACGCCTTATGCGATGGCAAATAACGGTCGGTAACCGCCTGCATATTGGCAATGGCGGTCGGTGTCGCCCCAAGCCCAAAACCACAATGTCCTGCCGACAACACCGCAGCATCATAGTCTTTACCCATCACACGAAACGTTACAAAATACGCATACGCCACCATCGCCACCGTTTGTGCTAACAAAATCACCAAAATAGGCCCTGCCAGTTCTGACAGCTCCCACAGTTTTAATGACAATAATGCCATCGCCAAAAACAAGCTCAAAGACGCATTACCAAAGACATCAATGGCACGGTCAAACATATCAAAATTAAACACCATCGTTAAGGTATTACGCAAAATCACACCCCCTGCCAACGCCCACACAAAGGTCGGCAACTCAAACCAAGTGCCTTTGGCAAAGTCCGTCATTACATTAGAAAACACCAAACACGCCGAAAACATCGCCAACGTTTCAATAGCAGACGATGCGGTAATCAGACGAATATTGTCAGGTTTTTCAAAAATCTCTTTATTGGCACGGTCTTCATTTTCGCTGTGTTTGGTGCTATAAAGCGATTGTCTGCCTGCCAATTTTTCTACTTCTGTGCGGTCGGCACTGACTTCGGCAGGCTTAACCCCTAAGCGAGTGATGAGCTTTTTGGCAACAGGTCCGCCAATAAGACCACCTGCCACCAGACCATAAGTCGCCACCGCAATACCCACCGTAGTCGCTCCTACCACTTGATATTTTTCTTCCAAAGTTGCCCCCCACGCTGCTGCCGTGCCATGACCACCCGTTAAGGCAATAGAGCCAGAAACCAAGCCCATCATGGGGTCAAGACCCATCACTTTTGCCATCAAGACACCAACCACATCTTGAAAGATGATGAATGCCGACACCACAATGGTAAATACAAACAAAGGTTTGCCCCCTGCTTTTAAACGACTAAAATCAGCACTTAAACCAATGGACGTAAAAAACATCAACATACACGCCGTTTGCAGTTCTTTTTGAATGTTAAAACTGTAACCAAACATTAAGTTCAACAAATACACGATCACGCCTGCCACCATGCCACCTGCCACAGGTTCAGGAATGTTAAAATCTTCTAAAAATTTGATTTTTTTCACCAAAAAACGCCCCAGCAGTAACACCACCGTTGCCAAAATCAGCGTATAATAGCCGTTTAACGTGATTTCCATAAAAGCTCCTAACCAATAAAAGGGCGTGAATTACTCCACACCCCAAATAATATTACCCTATTGTAGCAAAATTATCATGATTTGTAAAAACATCACCCAAAAAACACCTGCTCCACCCTGCCTGTGAGCGTCCGCCCCAAAAATGGTGTGTTTTTACCTGCCGACAGCATGGTATCTTTGCTCACCGTCCAAGCATGACTTGGATCAATCAGCACCGCTCCACCAATAGATTCATAATCTGCAATCCCTGCAATTTTGGCAGGGTTGGTACAGATTTTTTCCACGAGCTGTTCGGCGGTCAAAATGCCGTCCGCCACAAGTTTGCACCCAAGCGACACAAAGGTATCAAAATTGCTAATCCCTGCCATACTTTCAGCAAATGGGGCTTGTTTACTACTGCCTGACAATGGCTCATGGTGCGTACAAATGGCATCAATCGTGCCATCTTGTAGCCCCTTGATGAGTGCCTGCTGGTCGGTGTTTGAGCGAAGGGGTGGTAGCACGTAGGCATGGGCGTTATAGCCCTCTATGTCGTCATCAGTCAGATGTAGCTGATGCATGGCAACATCACAAGTAATCGGCAAACCCTTTTGTTTTGCCCAGCGAATCAGCTCCACAGACGTACGGCAAGTGATTTGGCTAAAATGGGCGGACAGTCCCGTCTCTTCTACCATCAGGATTTGCTTGGATAAGGCAATGGTCTCGGCAAGCCACGGAATGCCCTGCAAGCCGTGAAAAGACGCAATGTAGCCATCATGTGCCACGCCTCCTGCCGACAAACTTGGCTCATCAGGATAAAAAAACACTTTCAAATCAAAGGTGGACGCATATTCTAGCGTACGGAGCATGACTAGGTCATTTTCAAAACCCCTAGCACAGTTGGTTACGCCAATCGCACCACCTTGTTTTAGCCCTGCAAGATTGGCAGGCTGTTTGCCGTCTAGTCCTGCACTCAACGCCCCTAAAACGTGTAGATGAATGCCCCCGTCCGCCCATGCTTTTTGCTTTAAGCCTTTTAACAGCGAGCCGTTTTCTAGCACAGGGTTGGTGTCAGGCGGTAAGACAACGTGCAAAATGCCGTTCATGCGAGCGGTCTTGCCTTCGCTGGATAATGTGCCATGCGACTGATGTCCTGGTTCACGCAAGCGACCGCACAAATCCACGATGGGCGGTATGAGCCATTTGCCATCTGTATTCACGCCATCTAAGTTCGGTAACTGCCAAGTGGAGGGAAGTAGGTTTTTCATAAGTTAATCCCAATAAAATTCATCTGCCATGTCTGCATCAATAAAGGCAAATTCGCTGTCCATCAATAACTGTAAATACTCATCAAAACTATCAGCGATCACGGTCAGCTCATCAGGGTCATGTAAAAACATAACCACTTGCCCCATCTTGCCCGTATCGGACGGCGAAAAATCAATATACAACTGTGATGTACCGCCATTATTAGCACAGTTTGATAAATGTAGCCAATTCACCTTATCAAAATCATCAATGATTTTATCATCAATGGATATGCCCCATTCTGGGTCTATGTCTCTGTTAATATAATCTTTTAAATATGAAAATTCATCATCGCCATTTAACATCTGCTCACAAGAATTTAAATAACAAGGATATACAAATTCATCAGGGATTGAACCAAACATATAAAAGGCTATTTGTTCGCCGTGATATTCCCGACAATAAGTGCCGTCCACAAATTTTAATAACTCAATTAAAGATTGTGGAATGAGTGGGAATTTTTCTTTTAATTTGATGATGTCTGTATCACTTGCTCCATGTATGCGATGTTCAAATCCCTGCCAATAATTTGATTTGGGGTCGGCAATAGTATTGTAGGCTTGTTTTAAGCCTGTTAAATAGTCATTTATAATAGTCATATTAAGTCCTTAAAAATTGATGAGTACTTGCCGTCTGTTAAGTCGTTATCTAAAAGTGGGGAAGTAGGTTTTTCATAGGTTTTCCTAACATTTATTTCAAAATAATTGATTTAATCGCCACTATCAATACCCAAACGCTCATTATGTCTTTTCTCGGCATCTCTTTCTGATTTTTGCACCATTAATACAGAAAGGGTTAAAACAATAACACAAACCAATAATAATGTAAATTGTTTTACAAAAAGAGCATACGCACCAACAAGAAAGGAAATCACAATCGCAAATAATCCAACCACATACATTATACTACCCAAAAATCTAAAATCTCTTATGCTTGGGTAACTAATTTGTGGTTTTTTATGTTTTGCATCATATTCTGCTTTTTCTTCATCATTCATCATCTCCAAATAATCAGAAAAATCACGAGAACCAAACCAAAATATAAAATACATTATAAAAAATATCACAAAATAAGCGATAAGCCTTAGATTTTCTTGTTGGCGTGCCTTTTTAAAATCATATAATTGCCCATCAAAACCATATAAAACAAAAGACTTAATATCATCAATCACAATTTCATAAACCAAATTGCCATTTCTTGCATTGGGCTGATAGTGGACAGTGGCAGTTTTGCCTGCATAATGATAAATATCTTTGCAATAATCTTTGTTGTTTTCCGCACAATTTAATCTAATATCATTGATTGTTAGATAATATCTATGGGGAGCTCTATAACCACCCACATAAGTGTATTTTTCAGGAATAATGCCAGAAACATGGCTTAATTCATTTTTATTTAATATAAAATCTTCTCTACCAAAAAATCCACCTTGCCACAACCCAAACACAATCATAAAAATCGGCATAACTGTTACAAGAGCAAAGTGTTCATTTTCCAATTCCTTTTCATCTCTAACTTTTTCATCTCTTTGGGCAACATAAGCAAAGACAATTAACCTTAGCCCAATAAATCCAACCATAAAGGCTTGGAAAAAACCAACCGCCACATAAGTCAATAATGCACAAACAGGTACACAAATCATTATAACAATAAAGAAAATTTGCGGTTTTTCGCTTACTAAATTATCTGTCATTTTTAAGACTTCGGATAATTTTTGTACGGCTTTTTTTAAGGGGTGATTATCATTTTTAATTTCTCAAACTTTCCTGCCCACGCATTGCCATTGCCATGACCGCCATACGCACCGCAATGCCGTTATTGACCTGCTTTAAAATCACCGATTGACTGCCGTCCGCCACGCCAGACGCTATCTCCACGCCACGGTTCATGGGACCTGGGTGCATGACCAAAGCGTTTGGCTTGGCAAGTTTTACACGGGCTTCGGTGATGCCATACATCTTAAAATACTCACTGGTAGACGGCAACAGGGGCGAACCGATACGCTCATTTTGGATACGCAAGCCAATAATCACATCAGCGTCCGCCACGCCCTTATCAATGTCATTAAACACCGAAACACCATACCGCCCAATGCCTTTTGGTAACAGAGTCTTAGGAGCGATGACACGAATATCACGCACCCCCAAAGTCGTCAAAGCCGAGATGTCCGAGCGAGCCACACGGCTGTGCTTAATGTCGCCGACAATCGCCACCGATAGCTCATCAAAGCTCTTTTTGCTCTCACGGTAAATCGTGAGCATATCCAGCATGGCTTGGGTGGGGTGGGCGTGCCAACCATCGCCTGCATTGATGATGGCGACATTTGGGGTAACTTCGGTCGCCATAAAATGCGATGCCCCACTGGACGAATGACGCACCACAAACATATCGGCACTCATCGCTTCCAAGTTCCATAAGGTATCACGTAAGGTCTCGCCCTTATTGGTAGATGAGCGTGCGATATCAAGGTTTAGCACGTTCGCCCCCAGCCGTTTTTGAGCCGCCTCAAAGGTCGTGCGGGTGCGAGTGGAATTTTCAAAAAACAAGTTCATCACCGTCTTGCCCGACAGCTCATCGGTGTTAATGAGTCGTCCACTTTCATCAAAATAGCTCATCGCCTTATCAATAATCCCTTCAAGCTGTGGGCGTGTCAGCCCTTCTACACCAACAAAATGGCAAATGGTCGTGTCATCATTGGGGGTAAACTGTGGGCGGGCAAGGGTTTGGTTTAGGCGGGCGGTGATGTTGGTCATAAAATCGTCCTTATTTTATCGGCATGAGCAATCAGATAAATGGACTTATTTTAGCAAATTTTGGTACATTTGGGAATGGTTCTTAACAATATTTTTAAAAACGAGATGGGCTTTGTGGGCATTTATCGCCATTGACGGTCAATGTCTATTTTTTATCATTAACAACGTGCCAAATGACCTTTTATTTTTTAAATTTATCCCACCATCAAAATAAAAAATATCTCTGACATTACTGGCTTTTCGTGGTAAAATACTGCCATTTTCAATAAGTTCTAAGGAACAATCATGACCGCACGCACCACACTTGCCCAATACCTAGAAACCCACGCCACACCTGCTCTTGCCAGCAGTATCACCACACTTGCCAACACCAGTGTTGCAATCAGCCATCTGCTTGACAAGGGAGCATTGGCGGGCATTCATGGTGAGGCGGGCGGTCAAAACGTACAAGGTGAAGCCCAAAAAAAACTGGACGTCATCTCCAACAACCTACTGCTAGACGCTCTAATCCACAATCCCAACTGTGCAGGGGTCGCATCAGAAGAGCTAGAAGAGATTAACCCTGCCAACCCTAATGGCACGCTTTTGGTTACTTTTGACCCACTAGACGGCTCGTCTAACATTGACATTAACATGACGGTGGGAACGATTTTTTCTATTTTACCTTACCATAATCAAGGTCAAAAAGCGACCGAAGCTGACTTTTTACAAAAAGGCTCAAACCAAATCGGGGCAGGCTATTTTATCTATGGCACGTCTACCATGCTTACTTTTACGCTCGGGCGTGGCGTGGTGATGTTTAGCTTTGACCCCATCAGCCAGATGTACATACTCATCAATGACAATGTCCGTATCAGCGACAACACCGCCGAATTCGCCATCAATGCATCTAACCGCCGTTATTGGCTTGACCCCATTGCCACTTACATAGAAGAGCTAATTCAAGGCGACATGGGTGTGCGAGCCAAAGACTATAATATGCGGTGGGTGGCAGCAATGATAGCAGACGTGCATCGCATACTCATTCGGGGTGGCGTATTTATGTATCCGTATGACACCAAGATTGCAGGTAAAGCAGGCAAACTGCGTCTGATGTACGAAGCCAACCCCATGAGCTTTGTGATGGAGCAAGCAGGCGGAGCAAGCACGGACGGCGTGGAGCGTATCATGGACATCACACCAACGCACATTCATCAGCGCATCCCTGTGGTACTAGGGGCAAAAGAAGAAGTGGAATATGTCAAAGCCTTGCATGATAAAGCAGGGATTTTGGCGAATGGGGAAGGGGTTTAAGAGCCATACCCATTTTTCTTAAAGCTATCCAAAACAACTGTGGCATTACCATTAATTACTTGCCACAGTCATCTTTTAGTATAATATTGGAGATATACTATGTTATTTAAGATTGGTCATAAATATAGTAGAGTATCTGTATTGGATATGATTGAAGTTCCAAAAGATAGCAATGGAAATCGTGGTGGCATTTATTCCAATGGCTATTTTAAATTTAAAGATAGTTATTATTTGTTTGTTAATATTGGTGTAGAAGGCAGAACAGGTCATAATTATGACAACAAATTTATAGATAGTAGCACCTTATTTTGGTATGCTAAAAACAACACCAAACTACATCAAAATCAAATACAAGAACTATTAAATAATCAAACTAAGATACATATATTTTATCGGGAAGAAAATAGAGATAATTTCACTTATGCCGGAATGGGTAAGGCAGCCTCACATCAGGATACATCACCCGTTCAAATTACATGGCAAATAAATCAATAGTTGATAAAACACACAATACCATGAACCCCATTACTTCCAAAGACAACCCCCTAATCAAAACCACATCAGCCCTACTGACCGACCCCAAAAAACGCAAAAAACTTTCACAGACGGTCATTGAAGGGGTGCATTTATTAGACGCTTATTTAGCAGCAGGCAAAATACCAATAACCGTCATTGTCAGCCAAAGTGCAATGACAAATGGCGAAATTCAAAGTTTAATTGCCAAATTAAACAAAAACCCCATTATCATTAGCGATGCTTTATATAAATCCATTCGCACACTTGGCGAGAGTTTGCCTATTATGGCAATTATTGAAATGCCAAGTTTGACATTAAATCAAAGCATTGACAAAGATTGTTTAATCATCAATGGCATTCAAGACACAGGCAATTTGGGGACACTACTTCGCACGGCAAGTGCCACAGGCTTTGATACCATCATTTGCACCACAGGCACGGCACACGCCTATAATCCTAAGACCTTGCGGGCAAGTATGGGGGCAAATTTTTCACTTAGTATTTATGAAAATGTGGGGATTGATGAGATTTTTAAGTGGGTTAAAGTACCGCTTTATGCCACGACATCGCACGCCGATGGGCTGATTTATCACAAAGATTTGACCGCTCCGCTTGCCCTAATTATGGGACACGAAGGGCAAGGCGTGGATAAAGCGTTGTTAGAAAAATGCACCCCGCTCACCCTACCCCAATACGGACAAGAAAGTCTTAATGTCGGCGTGGCAGGGAGTGTGTGTTTGTATGAGATTTTAAGGCAGAGAAAGTTTGCCTAGTCTTTGCCCCTTTTGTAAAATCCCCAAAAATAGCGTAAAATATGCCAATTTAAAAATTTTGAGAATTATCATGACCGTCCAAACTTACACCCCCAGCCCCAAGCCTGCCCCAAAAAAAGCCATTCAAGGTGAAAAACTGCGTGGCTATGACAAAGTCGCTCGCATTCCCATTAAGGTCATTCCCACTGTTGAAGCCCCCAAAAAGCCCGACTGGATTAGAGTAAAACTGTCAAGCCCTGCCGAAGTGGAACGCATCAAAGGTACACTACGTAAACAAAAACTCTACACCGTCTGCGAAGAAGCTGCCTGCCCCAACTTGCCCCAATGTTTTGGCGATGGTACAGCCACTTTTATGATTATGGGCGACATTTGTACACGACGTTGTCCGTTTTGTGAAGTCGCTCACGGTCGTCCCAACCCCCTAGACGTGGACGAACCCCGCCACACCGCCGAGACGATACTTGGGCTTGGACTAAAATACGCTGTCATCACCAGCGTGGACAGAGACGACCTAAAAGACGGCGGAGCGGAGCATTTTGCCCAGCTCATTCGTGAGAGCCGCACCTTATCGCCAAATTGCCTACTTGAAATCTTAGTCCCCGATTTTCGTGGACGTGAAAAGATTGCTCTGGACATCTTGACCAAGACCGCTCCCGATGTCTTTAATCATAACATTGAGACCGTGCCACGTCTGTATAAGGCATTTCGTCCTGGTTCAGACTATCAGCACTCATTAAACCTATTAAAAGAATACAAGGCACGCCGACCCGATGTTGCCACCAAATGCGGATTTATGGTTGGTCTTGGCGAGACCGAAGACGAAGTCTATGCCCTGCTTGACGACCTAAAAGCTCACGATGTGGACATTATTACCATTGGGCAATACCTTGCCCCAAGCCGTAATCACGCCCCTGTGGACAGATATGTACACCCTGATGAGTTCGCCCGCTACACCGAATACGGCAAAAAATTAGGCTTTTTTAACATTTGGGCAAATCCGATGGTACGTTCAAGCTACTTTGCCGACCGTCAATACTATGGTGAAGACTGCCCACCGCCTGTGCGTTCGGCTCGTGCTTTGGCGGAAGAGAAATTGGCAAAGGCAGAAAAAGGTGAGAAAGGCGGGTGTTTTTAATGCCGACAATACTTTTTTTTAAAATATATACAGATAAAAACCAATGCCATATCAATGAAATAATGCAGTACGCAGTGGTGCTAAACTTGATGGCTGTTTAATTCGTTGATATTGCTAATAAATTAAAGGAGAAAATGGCACAATGAGTAATTCTAGCGAATACAAAGAAGTGATTGTAGAGACTTATTTGGCATCTCGGGCTTTGGGTGATACCGGTCGTTCAAAAGTGAGAGTTCGCCCCATTGTAGGTCAAGGCATAGATACCAACCTTAAAGTTGAATGCTCTAAAAAAATGCGAGAAATACATCCTGTTGGTACAAAGTTTAGACTTTCTCTAAAAACAATTACACCAGCAAACAATAGGGAATTTCTTTATGCTCATTTTAATGCACCTTTGAAGTTCTAACAGATGAAGAAGTAACAAATTTCTTAAATAAGAAAAACCTATGACCCAAAAAACCATTCTCTCCTCAAACGGCATTCATCGCCTGCACCACACCTTTTTTATCCCAAAAGGCAAAATTAAAGCCAGCCTACTCATCGTTCATGGCATGAGTGAGCATGGCGGGCGTTATGCTGATTTTGCCAAGTTTTTGGCGGACAACGGCATACTTGTTTTAACCTATGACCAGCTTGGGCATGGGCGAACGGTTAAGGACAAATACGAGCTTGGCTTTATTGACGAAAAGCACCCCGTGCAAGCATTGTGTAAAGACGTGGTCATCATGGCGGACAAACTAAAAGACAAGACACGCACGCTGACCGACCACCCCATTCCCCACTATATTATGGGGCATTCTATGGGGTCATTTGTCGTGCGAACGGTTTTGACCCACCACGCCACAAGCTTTAACGGAGCGATTTTGATGGGGACAGGCAATTCTTTTGGGCTAATTAACCGCTTGGCACTGTCAGGCTTTGGAGTTTTAAACTTTTTAAACGCCAAAAAGCCTAACTTAGGCTTTGCCACCGCCATGAACCACTATCTGCTTAGCCAAATCCGCTCACCCATCTCGGCATCGCCCTTTGCGTGGCTGTCTGAAAACACCGAAAACATCAAGACCTTTGAAGCTGACCCCTTATGCGGTTTTGCATTCAGTAATAACGGCTTTGTTGCTCTGCACGCTCTTATCAAAAAAGCCACATCGTCCACATGGTATGCCCACACACCCAAAGATTTTCGCATTTTGCTTATAAGTGGTAAGGACGACCCTGTGGGGCGTATGGGTCAAGACATTGATGAGTTGCAAGATGAACTTATCAAAGCAGGTCAAAGCGTGCAAACCCATCTGTACCCTAACATGAGACATGAACCATTGCATGAAACAAATAAGGACAGGGTGTGTCGGGACATCTTAATGTGGCTGACATTGGCAGAAAAATCAGTCATTGACAAAACTGATTAAAATTTTTAGCTAACTTATGCTACAATAAAGCGTTTTTGTTTTCACCAACTTAGGAACTCATCATGTCTTTACAAAACATCATTGAAACCGCCTTTGACAACCGTGCAAGCTTTGGAGCGACAGATTGTCCGTCAGACATTCGCTCCGCCGTTGAAGAGGTGCTTGCAGGTTTGGATAATGGCTCTCTTCGGGTTGCCGAAAAAATTAACGGCGAATGGGTGGTTCATCAATGGATTAAAAAAGCGGTGCTATTATCCTTTAAAATCAATGACAATAAGCCCATGAACACAGGTGAGCTTGGTTTTTATGATAAAGTGGACACCAAATTTAACGGCTGGACAGAAGAAGACTATAAAAATGCTGGCGTGCGTGTCGTACCCCCTGCGGTGGCTCGTAAAGGCTCATTTATCGCCAAAAACGTGGTGCTGATGCCGTCCTACACCAACATCGGAGCGTATGTGGACGAAGGGACGATGGTGGATACTTGGGCGACTGTGGGTAGCTGTGCCCAAATCGGCAAAAATGTCCACTTGTCAGGTGGTGTGGGCATTGGTGGCGTATTAGAGCCACTTCAAGCCAACCCGACCATCATTGAAGACAACTGCTTTATCGGTGCCAGAAGTGAAATCGTAGAAGGTGTCATCGTAGAAGAAGGCTCGGTCATCTCTATGGGTGTGTACATCGGTCAATCCACCAAAATCTATGACCGCACCACAGGCGAGATTCATTACGGACGTGTGCCAGCAGGGTCGGTGGTGGTGTCAGGCTCACTGCCCAGCAAAGACGGCACACACTCACTGTACTGTGCGGTCATCGTTAAAAAAGTAGATGCACAAACCCGAGCAAAAACCAGTCTCAATGACCTGCTCAGAGACGATTAGTTTTTGTTCAAAAGCCCGTAAATTGCGGGCTTTTTATGGGCTTATCAATTCGCCCCACCCAAAATCCCCCATCACCCTTTTAAAATCATCATCAAGTGGGGCAACCACCGTGATACGCTCGCCTTTCATGCCATCAAAGGTAAGCGTGTGAGCGTGTAAAAGTAGCCGTGATACACCCGTAAACCCTGCCACCGCATGATTTTGGGCGGTATCGCCATGTGTCGTATCGCCGACAATCGGGTGAAATAGGTGTGTCATGTGCCGTCTTAGTTGGTGCTTTCGTCCCGTGATGGGAGTAAGTTTCATCAAGCCATACCGAGAAGTTACATAACGTTTTGCTGATATAAAGGGCATCTCGCACGTTGCTAAATTTTCGTAGTCAGTGATGGCAGACTGGCATTTTTTGTCCATTTTGGCAAATTTATCGGCGATTTTATCCAGTTTGACCTTTAAAGGATAATTAATCCGCCCACTGCCAAGCAAATGACCACGCACCACCGCCAGATACGATTTATCCACCGTATGCTTTTCAAATTGTCCAGACAACGCTCGTGCCACATCAGCCGATTTGGCAAACAATAACACCCCTGATGTCGGACGGTCTAGCCGATGAACAGGAAAAACGTGTTGCCCAAGCATATCACGCAAAGCGGTCATCACAAACACCGTCTCATGCTTATCAAGCCACGAGCGATGAACGAGCATACCAGCAGGCTTATTTACCGCCACCAGATCATCATCTTGGTATAAAATTTGTAGCATTTCGCCATTTCCAATTTATTACAATTTTTAAAATCATAAGGGCGTTATGTTCGCCCCTACAATTCCAAAAACATCACAAATCCACCAACCGACAAAACAGCTCATCATACGCCATTTTTTCTTGTACATTTTGTCCGACCGCCACCGTCATGTCATCAAGACTTGCCAAAAAATTCTCTATTTTATCAAGGCTTAGATTTTCCGTCCCACCCAGCAACCCCACCACATCTATGTCCGCATGAATGCTGTCAATCCCAAGCCCTACTCGCACCACGTCCATCAGCATGAGCCGTGTCAAAACGATAAAATCTACAAAACCCATCACGCTCTGCCAGTAGTCGCTGGCACTTACTGCCGACCGCTCGCCGTGCCGTAGGGTAAGCCACGTTTTTAGCCACAGGGTGCGTTTGTCAAACCACACCGCCTTTGGCAAATCCACCGCCTTTAATATCGCACCGTCCGTGAGCGTCAAGGCAAGTCTGGCAAGGCTCTCATCGCCCAGTGTCTCACCCACATAAGCCAACGCCACATCATGAGCGATAGCCCCAAGCGGTAGGGTTTGCACTCGGCTTTTTATCGTGGGCATGAGTTTGGCAGGGTTGTCGCTGATGAGTATCAAATGCACGCCTGCTCGTGGCTCTTCTAGGGTTTTTAGTAGGGCATTGCTCGCCCCAATCGTGAGACTGTCAGCATTATCCAGCACGATAAGCCGAACGCCATGCCCCTTGATGTGGCTATACTCCTGCAAGGCTCGCACGTCATCAATCTTAATGGACGACCGCTCGCTCTCATCAGACGTGGGTAAGCTCTCAGACGGTAGCACCATGACATCAGGGTGCGTGCCTGCCATGAGCCAAGTGCAACTGTCGCACGCCCCACACGCCCCACTCTCGCCCTTGTTTTGGCACAGTAGCCACGCCACAAGCCGCCAGACAAATTCACGTTTACCAATACCCGCCATGCCACTTGCCAAAAGCCCATGCGGTAATTTGCCGTCATCAAATTGGGCAACCACCTGCTTCCAAGCCCGTGTTTGCCAAGGGAGCAACGGGGCAAAATAAGGTAACTGCTCGCTCATGTCAGAACTTCAAAAACTCATCAATCGGCATGGCATTTAGCCTATCCAAATCGTCCTGTGTGTCCACCCCCAGCGGTAAGGCAACTTTGGCGACATCTATGGCAATTTTTTGTCCATTTTCTAAAATGCGGAGCTGTTCTAGGCTCTCCAAGCGTTCCAGTACGCCCTGCTCCCATGTGCCAAACTCCTTCAACAGTCTAACCCGATAGGCATACAACCCTAAATGGCGATAGGCATTTTTTGGGACACCCCCAAGCTCGCCAGTCAAATGAGCGTCTCTGTCATACGGCATGGGGCTACGGCTAAAATACAGGGCATTTTGGCGGGCGTGGACGACTTTTACCACTGAATTTTTATAAAAATCATCATAATTATCAATTACTTCACATAATGTCGCCATGACACAGTCATCGTTATCCAGCAGTAGGTTTTTGGCTTGCTCTAATAGCACAGGCGGCACAAGCGGTTCATCGCCTTGCATATTGATGATGATGTCATCGTCCG
Source organism: Moraxella sp. (assembly GCA_030530785.1). Lineage (GTDB taxonomy): Bacteria > Pseudomonadota > Gammaproteobacteria > Pseudomonadales > Moraxellaceae > Moraxella. The sequence continues at coordinate 16,182 of JAUMUJ010000030.1, forward strand.
CCAAGCCCAGAAGCTGTGCCACTTCCCCCAGTCTGTCCGTGCCCGATGCGTGCTCACCCGTCATCACCACAGGCACGCCTGCCTGCTCACACACCGCAAAAATTCGCTCATCGTCCGTTGCCACGCACACGCTGTCGGCAAAGGTCGCTTGCAGAGCTTTTTGGGCTGTCCATAGAATCATCGGCTTACCATGCAATTCCAACAAAGGCTTGGCAGGTAGACGGGTGGATTTATAGCGGGCGGGGATAATGATGTGGGTTTTCATGGCATTTTTACGTTGTGATAAAAGACCCATTATAAAGCAAAATCAACCAAACGAAAAGTACCGCCCTACTTGGTTTATCCAAACAGCAACCATCACCAAATGATTGTTTATACTGTGTACGTCTGTTATAATCTTATTGTTGTAACAGCCATCACATCTTTTATTGTTAATCAAAGGAAATCTTACAATGAAAAAGCCCAATCTACATAAACTTCCCCTGAGCATTGCCCTAGTTGGTGTGGTTGTCTTTGGCTCATCAGTATGGGCGTGCGAAAAGCCAAATCTAAAAGGTATGGCTAGTGCAATAGCGTGCGACAAACCACAGGTCAGCGGTTATGACTTTGTGGATTGTCCAAGTGAAGGCTTGGCAAGGGTTAAACAAAACGATAAATACGGCTTTATTGATAAAACAGGTAAAGTGGTTATTCCTACCCGGCATGATAATGTTAGCAGTTTCAAAGAAGGCTTGGCAAAAGTTAAGCAAAATGACAAATGGGGATTTATTGATAAAACAGGTAAAGTGGTTATTCCTACCCGGCATGATAATGTTAGCAGTTTCAAAGAAGGCTTGGCAAAAGTTAAGCAAAATGACAAATGGGGATTTATTGATAAAACAGGTAAAATAGTTATTCCTGCCCAGTATGATGATGCTGGCAGTTTTAGTGAAGGTTTAGCAAAGGTTGAACAAAACTGCAAATATGGGTTTATCAATAAAACAGGCAAGACAGTCATACCCATCAAGTACGATGATGTTAGCAGTTTTACAGAAGGTTTGGCAGGGATTAAGCAAAATGACAAATGGGGCTTAATTAATAAAACAGGTAAAGTGGTCGTGCCTGCTCAGTATGATTTTGTTTACAATTCTGGTGAAGGTTTGATAAGGGTTAAAAAAAATAATAAATATGGCTTTATCAATAAAAAAGGTAAAGTGGTTGTTCCTATTGAGTATGATTATATTGGCAGTTTTAAAGAAGGTTTGGCAGGGATTAAACAAAACGGTAAATGGGGGTTTATTGATAAAACAGGCAAAGTAGTTGTGCCGATTGAGTATGATTATATCACAGTTTTTAAGGAAGGTTTGGTAGAAGTTAAGCAAAATGGCAAATGGGGATTTATTGATAAAACAGGTAAAATAGCTATCCCTATTGAATATGATGCTGTTTGGGGTTTTAGCAATAATAAAGCTCAGGTTAAATTAAATGGCAAAATATTTTATATTGATAAAACAGGCAAACGCATTCAATAATTTCAATCACAAAAGGCGGGTAAATCCTGCCTTTTTAATCCCCAATACCAAGCTCCCCAAGCACCCTATCCATTTCCCCATAGACACTCTCTGACAGCACCGCCTGCACAGGCAGTACCCAAATGTTGCTAAAAATAACATGGTTTGGGTGCGTATTGGCCAGCTCGTGCAGTTTAACAGCATCTTTACTGGTCGTGATGATTGGCAAATCAGTCAAACCCACTAGGTCATCAAGGGTAAAGGCATGGTGGTCGCCAAAGACACACTCCACCACGTCAAAACTAAGCTCGCTTAGAGTTTTAAAAAATCGCACAGGATAGCCAATACCACTCACGGCATAGACTTTTTGGGGCGGTAACATTTTATCGCCCCCCAACAGTGGCACAGGTTTACTTGGGGATAAGTGCATAAGCAGGGCATTGTCATCATAGCGTTCAGTTCGGCTGTCGTGATAAATAACAGTCGCCCCCGTCAGGCGGTCAAGCGGTTCACGCAAAAACCCTTGTGGGAAAAGTTTGCCATTACCAAAACCACGCCCACCGTCCACCACTATCCACTCCACGTCTCGGTGCAGGGCATAGTGTTGCAATCCATCATCGCTGATGATGAGTTGTAGGTTTTGGTGATTTTGTATCAGTAAATCAATGACTTGCCCACGATTTGCCCCCACCGCCATTGGCACATTTGTGCTTTGGACGATAAGGCATGGCTCATCACCCACTTCTTTGGGCGTACTGTTGGCACAGACAAGTGCAGGAGTGCTGTCTGCTCGCCCATAGCCACGACTGATTACGCCCACACTCACGCCTTTATCTTGCAGATATTTAACAAGGGCGATGATAAGCGGGGTTTTACCGCTACCGCCCACCGTGATGTTACCGACAATCATCACAGGAATGGGGGCGTGGTATTTGGTCAATTTATCATTATCATACAAAGACTTACGCACACGCCCTACCACGCCATACAAGGCGGATAATGGAGCTAGGGCAACAAGCAGGGGTGATTTGTTTTGCCACGCTTTTGTCATGAACAGTTCTAGATTTTTCATACGCCATCTTGCCCATCTTGTTCATCAAAGGTGCGTTCGTACATGGTGCGATACATACCACCTTTGGCAAACAACTCATCATGCGTCCCCATTTCTATGATTTGCCCTTTGTCCATGACGATGATACGGTCGGCGTTTTGAATGGTGGATAGGCGATGAGCGATAACCAACGTGGTACGACCTTGCATGACAGTCTCTAATGCCTTTTGGATATAGTATTCACTTTCGTTATCAAGAGCAGACGTGGCTTCGTCCAATATCAGTATCGGTGCGTCTTTTAATAATGCTCGTGCAATAGATAGCCGTTGGCGTTGTCCGCCAGACAGTTGCAGTCCATCTGAACCAATAAAACTGTCATAGCCGTCTGACAACGCCATGATAAAATCGTGAGCAAAAGCGGATTTACTTGCCTTGATGATGTCATCACGGGATTTGCCCGACAATGCCCCATAGGCGATATTATGAGCAACCGTATCCAAAAACAGCGTAACTTGCTGATTAACCATGGCAATCTGTTCACGGAGCGATGATAATTTGATGTCATCAATGGGCGTGCCATCTATCAATATCTGTCCTGATGTTGGGGTCAGCGTACGAGTCAGTAAGTTTACCAGCGTGGTTTTACCCGAGCCTGACCGCCCGACCACCGCCACCGTCTCGCCCGCCTTGATGTCAAGATTAAAATCCTTAATGGCTTGTACACCACCATCATAAGTCAAACTGACATTTTTAAAACAAATATTACCATAAATGCTTGGGGTCAGCGTGCCTGTATCTTTCTCTTCGGGTGTGTCTAATAAAGTAAAAACAGACGCTCCCCCCGCCAAGCCTCGTTGTAGCTTTTGATTGACATCGGTTAAGGCTTTAACAGGTCGGGCAAGCAGTCCTGCACCGATTAAAAAAGACGCAAACTGTCCTGCCGTCATGCCCCCAAGCACTTCGGGGCGTAATGACAACCACACCACAAAGCACATACCTGTCGCCATGAGTAGCTGAATGAGTGGCGAGTTAATGCTGGCAAGCACGGTAATTTTCATGGCTTTTTTTAGGTTATCTAGGCTGGCTTTATTAAACCTGTCCGCTTCGTACGTCTGCCCACCATAGTTTTTAACCACCTGATAGCCCGTTACTGCTTCATTGGTGATGTGACTGACCGCACTCATACTCTCTTGGATGCCCATAGACAAGGTGGCAAATTTTTTGGATACCTTTTTAATAATCCAAAAAATCGGTGGCACCACTATCATTAACACGAGCGTCAGTCGCCAATTACTATAAAACAAAAACCCAAACAAAGCGATGACCGTCAAACCCTCTTTAATCAATATGGTAATCGCTTCGTTACTGCCTGCGGTAACTTGCTCCACATCAAAGATAAGTTTGGACGAGATAGTGCCAGCAGGGTTTTTTAGATAAAAATCAGACGGCAAATGGAGCAGTTTTTCAAAGACTGCCACACGCAAATGATAGACCAAGTTGCGAGAGATATAAGC
>JAUMUJ010000031.1 GCA_030530785.1 Moraxella sp.
GCGATTTGCTCTTTGCCAAGCCCATAATACCACACAAACACCCATATCAGCCCTATTGCAATGGGGATTTGTATGCCTAACCTGACTGCGATTAAAGTTACCAATGTCATAAATACCAAAAAAACAACCGCAATGATATGGTTTTGTTTGGCCTTTTTAGGGTTGCCTAATTTTTGCCAGTTAAAAGCGTGCAAATAACACGCAGACGGCAAAAATACAAGCCCCAACAAACTGGCATAATTGGGGTGATAAAGCTCGTGCAATGCCTCAAAAAGTTCAGGTGCTTGTGCCTTTAAGCGTACATCATAACGTGAACGCATCTCAGGGTCTAACAGCCACGCATGAACCGCCTTTTGAAGTTTTGGGTCTAGCGTATGTTGTTGCAGAGCATCTAAAATCTGCTCTGGCGCGGCTTGGGGAGACAAACCCAACACGTCATACAAATTAATCATAAATGCTTTTATTGATATTTTTGACAAATTATAACGTTTTTTACAGAACAAATACGAATTTTCTGATGAACGCCTAGATTTTTTGTGCTAATGCCGTTATTTGCCTAAATTATGTGTATCGTGGTGGTTTTTGTGGTATATTATGGTATTTTTGTATCCATCATGGTAATAAAGCAAAAGTTCTGTTACAATAGCACAGTTTGTCCAAATCGTCAAAACCCAATAAAATCAGGCAGAATTTGACAAATCACTTGATTTCACTTAAAATCCAAACCCATGATTTTATCGTGGTATGCCACGACTGTCTTTCGGCTTTAAAATCATGTCCAGTTTTGGCGGTTGTTCTGCCGTGTCCGCCTGTGAGCCTCATAGGAAAAAGAACACAACAGTCATCATGAAAAATATTTTTAAGTTAAGGACAGTGTCATGATTGCATCTTATCCAAACTCATCAAAGCCCACTTTTGCCAAATTGATGGGGGTTAGCCTGTTATCTGCCCTGCTGTTTGGCTGTGGTGGCGACAAGCCTGCCCAAACCCAAGCCGAACAAACCCCCACCGCCCAAAATACAGACACAAAAACCCTTGCCATCACCGCCATCGTAGAGCACCCTGCCCTAGATGCTGTTCGTAAAGGAGCATTAGAAGCTCTGGCACAAGAAGGCTATAAAGAAGGTGAAAACTTAACCGTCAATTTCCAATCTGCCCAAGGCAACGTTGCCACCGCAGGTCAGATTGCCAAGCAGTTTAGTGCCGATAATCCTGATGCCATCATCGCCATCGCCACGCCATCAGCCCAAGCGGTTGTCTCTGCCACCACAAGCATTCCTGTGGTCTTTTCTGCCGTTACCGAGCCTGTGGAAGCCAAGTTGGTCTCCAAGCTAGATGGCTCTGGCACAAACGTAACGGGAGCATCAGACGTACTGCCACTTGAACCACAAATTGAGCTGATTCAAGAGCTTATTCCAAGCGTTAAAAACATCGGTTTTGTGTATAGCCCCGGTGAAGTAAACTCTACCGTTACCCTAAAAAATCTAAAAGCCATTGCCGAGCCACAAGGTCTTAGTATCGTAGAAGCTCCTGCCCAAAAATCATCAGACATCGCCATGAGCGCCCAAAGTCTGGTCGGTAAGGTGGACGTGATTTACACTTCTACCGACAACAACGTCATCAACGCCTATGAAGCCCTAGCCAAAGTCGCCAAAGAAGCCAAAATCCCACTGGTGTCATCTGACCCAAGTGTGGTGGAGCGTGGGGCGAGCGTGGCACTTGGCGTAAACTACCATGAGCTTGGCAAAGAGACAGGCAAAATCACCGCTCGCATCTTTAAGGGCGAAAAGGCAGGCGACATTCCTGTATATAGTGCCAAAGAGCTTGATTTATTGGTAAGCAAGAAAAATGCCAATGAACAAGGTTTGACCATACCACAAACCATCTTAGACAAAGCCAAAACAGTTACCGAATAAATCTGATGGCGTTTTAACAAAAAATACACGCTTTTGGGCGTGTGTTTTGTTTCGTATTTAGGGGGAGTTATGTCTTGGATTGCCTTTTTTGGGGCGTTAGAAAGTGGCTTTATTTATGCTCTGATGGCACTTGGGGTGCTGATTTCCTTTCGCATCTTAGATTTTCCAGATTTGACAGCAGATGGCTCTTTTCCGCTTGGCGGAGCGGTCGCTGGCGTGGCGATTGTGGCGGGCGTAAACCCTTGGCTGGCGTGCATTTATGGCATGATGGCAGGAGCGGTAGCAGGTATTGTTACCGCATGGCTCAATGTTAAAATGGGCATTTTACACCTATTGGCAGGGATTTTGGTAATGACCGCCTTATATTCGGTCAATCTTAGAATCATGAATGCCCCCAATCTGTCCTTGCTTGGCGAACCGACTGTCTTTACCCCCTTTATCAGTGGCGATAATGGCGTGTGGGTGCGGGTGCTGGTGGCAGGAGCTGTGGTCTTGGTGGCAAAATTACTGCTGGATTGGTTTTTTAGCACCGAAACAGGACTTGCCATGCGTGCTACAGGCTCAAACGTCAAAATGGCACAAGCACAGGGCATTAACACTCCTTTGATGATTGTGCTTGGTATGGCAATCAGTAACGGCTTAATTGCTCTGTCGGGGGCGTTATTTGTACAGACACAAGGTGGGGCAGACATCTCCATCGGTATTGGGACGATTGTGGTGGGGCTGGCGGCTGTCATCATTGGCGAGACGGTTTTGACCGCCAAAAAGATGTTTTGGATTACGCTGTCGGTCATCATCGGGGCAACCATTTATAAACTGCTCATTCAGGTAGCTCTGTCTAATCAGACCTTACGCAGTATCGGCTTTGGACCACAGGATTTGAATTTAATCACGGTGCTACTGGTCATCGGGGCGTTACTTTTGCCAAAATTTCGCTCAAAAGCCTTATACGCCTTAGGTTTTGGTAAAAATGCCAACAAAAAAAGCGAGAATGCCTTATGATGAATGCAACCGATTTACGCCTGACTTTTAACGCTGGCACACCCATTGAAAACCCTGCTTTGCGTGGGCTGTCTTTGCGCATTGCTGATGGCGAATTTGTAACCGTCATCGGCACAAACGGAGCGGGCAAATCCACCTTTTTAAACACCATCAGCGGTGCATTACGCCCCGACAGTGGCTCGGTCGTCATCAATGGCACGGACGTTACCCGACAGCCCACCCACAAACGCAGTCATTGGGTGGCACGGGTTTTCCAAGACCCGATGGCAGGGACGTGCGAAGCTCTTAGTATTGAAGAGAACATGGCATTGGCATACAAACGGGGTGGACTGCGTGGGCTTGGCTCGGCATTAAACACCAAAAACCGTGAGATTTTTCGGGAAAAACTTGCCATCTTAAAACTCGGGCTAGAAAACCGCCTAACCGACCGCATGGGGCTATTGTCAGGTGGGCAACGCCAAGCGGTGAGCCTACTGATGGCAAGCCTACAACCGTCTAAAATCCTACTTCTTGACGAACATACTGCCGCCTTAGACCCCAAGACGGCAGATTTTGTACTAAGTTTGACCGATGAGATTGTTCAGACAAGCAAGCTGACCACCATGATGGTAACGCACTCTATGGCTCAGGCACTCGCTCACGGCACACGCACCGTCATGCTCCATCAAGGACAAGTGGTGCTAGACGTGTCAGGTGATGAACGCCGTGGCATGAGCGTCCAAGACCTTTTGGATATGTTTGCAAAAACTCGGGGCGAACAAGTAGAAGATGACAGTTTGATATTAGGATAAGCTGACTTATCCAATTAACATCACATAGGGCGAATGACATTCGCCCAAATTTTTTAACACAGGCAATCTTATGAAACACAATAATATCGCTCGTCTTTTAGTAACCTGCCAAGACCAGTCAGGCATCGTCCAAGCCATCTCAGGATTTTTGTATCATCATGGAGCAAACATCATCTCGCTTGACCAGCACACCACCGAACCTTATGGCGGCAAGTATTTTATGCGGGTGGAGTTTCATTTGGACGATTTGGCAAACAAAAAACACACCTTGCTTGATACCTTTGATAAAAATGTCGCCCAAAAGTATGCCATGACGTGGCGACTGTCTTGTGGTTTTGATGTCAAAAAAGTGGGGATTTTGGTCTCCAAAGAAGACCATGCTTTGCTTGAACTTTTGTGGCGATACAGTCGTGGCGTACTGCCTTGTGTCATCACCCAAGTGGTCTCTAATCATGAAGATTTGCGTGAAGCGGTGGAGAGCTTTGGCATTGATTTTATTCATGTTCCTGTCAATAAAGACAACAAAGCAGACGCTTATGCTCAAATCCACGACATCATGAAAGATAATGATTTACTCGTGCTGGCTCGTTATATGCAGATTTTAAGCCCTGAATTTGTGGACAAATGGACGCACAAGATTATCAACATCCATCATTCGTTTTTGCCCGCCTTTGTTGGGGCAAATCCCTATAAACAAGCCTTTGACAAAGGCGTCAAACTCATCGGAGCGACCGCTCACTATGTAACTTGCGAGCTTGATGAAGGCCCCATCATTGAGCAAGGCGTGGAGCGTGTCAGTCATGCCTTTGGTGTTGGGCGACTTCGTGAACTGGGTCGGGAGATTGAGCGGGAAGTACTGGCTCGGGCGGTCAAATGGCACTTAGAAGACCGCATTATCCTAGATGATAACAAAACGGTGGTGTTTGATTAGAGATGATTTTTGTGGTGGCGATAAATGGTATCCGCCAACGTTTTGACACGTTCAACGGTTTGTTTATCCATCGCCATCGCTTGACCATAACGACCTTGCCGATATAGGCGTTGTAGCTCTTGGATTTCGTGCGTACGCCCCACCCTACCTAACCACGTTAAATACGGCTCGCTTTGCCCACAAGCCAATGACGGATCAATCTTAGCAAGTTTGGCAGACAGCTTTATCATCACGCCATCTAACACATGATGGCGTTTTTTGCGTTTGTGCCACATGATGATGACAAACAGCCCCACCATCACCCAAAATTGAGCAGTAAAACTGCGAATATTAAACCATTTAAACAGAGCATTTTTTTGCTTGTCTTGGTCATAGCCAACCACGTCTCGTTGCCAATAGTAGCTGATTTGGTCAGAATAACGTCTTAGAGTTTGAAGCATTTTAAATTGCTGATAACCCCACTGCCCTGCCACGCCATCGCCAAACAAACTTGCACCACCAGCACTTGTTACCGCTCCCATACCATCATCAATGCGTTCAGGCGATACAAAAGACGTGGGATCTACTCTCACCCAACCTTGCCCATCAAGCCACACTTCACTCCACGCATGAGCATCCATTTGGCGTACTTCCCAACTTTGACCATCACGCCCAAGCTCACCACCTTGATAGCCGACCACTACCCGAGCAGGAATGCCCACCGCTCTCATCAAAAACGTAAAACCAGACGCATAATGCTCACAAAATCCCGCCTTAGTGCCAAACAAAAATTCATCGATTCTATCACGTTGCAACAGTGGGGGCGACAGTGTGTAGCTAAATCCTTGCGTGTTAATGTGGCGATAAATGGCGTTGATGTATTGAGTGGGGTTATGGTCGTTTTGAGCGAACAATGCATGGGCAAAGGCACGGCTTTGTTCATTGCCCGTTTTTGGCAGTTGCAAATTTACCCGTCTTTGTACATCATTTAAACTTAAATCTATGCGACTGTCAGGATAATAGACCGACTGATAATGGGTTTGCTGGCTGATAGGAAAGTAACTTCGTAAAGTAAATTCACCCGTCAAGCCCACGCCCCGTTTTGGTACCAGCATGGGATAATCAAGCCCAAACAGCCAGTTTTGGTGGGTTGGCTCTAAAATGACCTTATAAGGCGTGGCATGACCCACAGGCACGCTTTTTATCCACTCTGGTGGGTTTTGTATGTCTGACGATGCCCAAAAACCTTGCACCAAATCGCTTTGTGTCCATGTTGTGCCATCAAAACGACTAAACACCAGCCCTCGCCAATAAAGCTCTGGACGAGCGGGGATTTGCCCATCAAACTCCACCCGAAACGCAAGCTCTGTGGACTGACCAAGACGAGAAAAATCCCCCGGCGACATGGAATCTGATACCCCTGTGGTGGCATTTTTACCCGCCATCGGAAGCGACCATAATGGGGGCAATCGTGGAAAAAACACAAACAGCACCAATAGCAATGGCACAGCAGGTAGCACCACCATCATCAGTGAACGCACCCTACCCTGTCCTGTGTCATTACTTTCATCGCTTAAGGCGATAAATGTCATCAAAACCGCCATCAACGCAGGCAAGGCAAGTAGTACCACGCTTAGGTTTTGGCTCATCAAAAACGCCGAACCCAAGACAAACAGCCCCAAATTTAACAAAACATAAGCGTCTCTTTTGGTATAAAGCTCCCACGCTTTGGTGGCAAAACACAGCACCAAAAAACTCACCGCCACATCCACGCCCAACGCTTTGCCGTAATAGGCATAAATCGCCCCCACACCTCCAAACAGCGTACATAGCTTGATGAATTGTTGGCGTTTTTTTAGTTTGCTTTTGTCATGCCCACTCATACGTTGCTTGATAACTGTCTTTTGAGCCATAAGACTGATGATAGCCACGCCAAACAGCCACACAGGTAGTGTTGAGATGTGGGGCAATACCACCAAAAAGCCTGACAACAGCACCCAATGATAAGCGGGCAAGGCTAATATTTGAGCAAATTTACCCGTCAAATGACCAACATTTGCCGTGCGTTCACCGAGACTGTATTGCTTAAATGTCGTCATCTTGTACCTATTAGGGGGTTTTGGCAAGTTTTAATAAGCACTCTTGAACGAATGCCTGACCCGACCCAAATTGGGCGGGTGTGTTTGGCAAAATAAAATAAAACGCAAGCTCATTATCTTGCATGGCGTGCAACACAAAGACCATTTCACTAAGTTTTTGTTCATGGTGGGAGCTTGGCATATCATCATAAGCCACCTGCCGATGAATGCCCACAGGGTCAGCAAAATGCTTGGTAAGCATACCCGCCCCTCGAGCCAAATGCCCCCATGATACTCGTGCCAAACTCTCCCCCATCTGATAGCTGTCTAATCTGTCAAAATCATCTTGACCCACTCTGCCCATCACACCTATCTGCCCGCCATTGGCTTGATGGGAGAAAATATTTTTTTGATAATCAAAGGGATAAGCCTTAGGATAGACATAGACAGGACTGTCAAAATACACATACGCCCACGCTCGTAATACACCAAGTGGATAAACGCTCTGCACAGTCAATCTTGGTAAACTCATCACACCACGCTCATTGGTCGGCACAGACAAGCTGACCGTCTCTTTTGATAATGACGACACCACCACAGGCTCTCCCCCATCAAAGGACAGACAAACTTGACGACTGGGCTGACCGCTTTTTGTGCTAATCTCCACATCTACCCATGCCATATCGCCCGCTTGGGTCAGGTGGGTTTTGATGAGCTTAAATTCCAGTGATGACACTTGCACAAAAGTATAAAACACCGCCACAAGCCAAATGCCAAACAGATAAAAACACAGCCCCAACACCAGATTATTGCCATAATTTACCCCCATAATAAAGGTAATGACCAACAATAACCCAAACAAAAACCCTTGACGACTAAAAAAGACATAGACATTGCTAAGCCCTAAGGACACATGGTCGGATTTTGGGCTACGTCTTTTAAAAAAAGCGTGGGACTGTTGGCGAATGGGAGATAACAACTCATGAAATAAGGTGGCTTTCATGGGTGTATGGCGACCTGTGCGATGATTTGTTCAGACAAGGTTTGCTGTTTTTTGCCACCCAGATGATGAAAAGGCACAAACCGCTGACCCAAGCGATGGTCAGCCACCGCCGAAAACACCGCCTGCACATCATCAATGGCAACATTATCATAACCACCGACATAAGCATACGCCTGACACGCTCTTTTTAGGGCAAGCACACCACGAGGCGACAGACCATGATGTTCTTGGCTTTGGCGAGATTTGGCAACTAAGGCTTGGATATAATCTAACACCACAGGAGCGATGTGCATCTCGCGCACTTGCTGTTGAGCGGTAATGATGTCTTGGGAGCTAAATATGGCAGACAGCTTTGAGACCATCTCTCGGCGGTCTTTGCCCTCTAAGAGTTCTCGCTCGGCAGTGGGCGATGGATAACCCAGCGACACACACATCAAAAAACGATCAAGCTGAGATTCAGGCAACGGATACACGCCCGATTGCTGGGTGGGGTTTTGGGTGGCGATGACAAAAAATGGCGTGGGCAAGGGGTGGCTTTGACCATCTTGGGTTACTTGTTTTTCTTCCATCGCTTCTAGTAGGGCGGACTGGGTTTTTGGGCTAGAACGGTTAATCTCATCAGCCAATAAAAGCTCGGTAAAAATCGCCCCCTTACGAAAATAAAACGCTTGGCGGGCTTGGTCGTACACCATCATGCCCAAAATATCTGCAGGGAGCATATCATTGGTAAACTGCACCCGATTAAAATCCATACCAAACAGCACCGCAAGAGCGTGAGCCAACGTGGTTTTTCCCATACCTGGTAAATCTTGTAACAGCAAATGCCCATCAGCCAACAAGCACGACACTGCCAACTTGACAGCATGGTGCTTATCCAAAACGATTTGGTTGAGCGTGTCTAACAACTGATTGATTTTTGGTTGAATTTGGCTCATGTCATACTCTTATTGGGTCAGCACACACCATCACTCTTCGGCAGGGGGTGCAAAGACCATTTCAGGGGTGGCAGGTTGCAGGTAATCTCCTTGCAAAAATCGCGCCCCAACTGACCACGACAGCGACATCGCAGATGCTTCTTCAATATACGGTATCATCACCGCCACGTGTTGCTCATTGACAGTGGTGATGAGCGATTGTAGATTGTTTAAATTGGCTTCACGATCCAAATCTTTGGTATAACTGCGAGCCAGACGCACCATGGCAGGTTTTAGGTGTTGGAGTATGTCTTCGGATTTGGTGGTCGCCCCATAACTGTACACCCCATAACGACAGCCAATGTTGGTCAATGCCATACATTGACGCTTGGCAGAAACCATATAATCTAACAAATCTTGTTCATTAAACTGCAAAGTCAAAGCCTGCGTATCGCCAATGGCACGGACAAGCTGTGTGATGTTGGCAACAAAATTATTTGCAAATACGTTATCTTCTAGGGCAGATGACGACAAACCAACCAACATCTTAGCGGTGGGGTGCGTTTTTCGTATGCCAATCAGATGCTTGGTGGCATTGACCAGCACCCAGCGGTCAATTTTATCTAACAAGCCATTTTTACGGGCGATGGGAATGATTTTATCAAAAGTCAAAGATGACCCGTCTGCCATCGGTAAGGTTACATACACTTCAAACAAATCACTGTTATCTGCTTCAATGTCATAAATCGCCTGATAGCTTAGCTGTAACTGATTATGCGTTAAGGCATTTTGTAGGTATTCTGCCAACACGCTGTCATCTTCGCTGGCAAGTTTACCGATGTCAAACAATTTTACCTTATCAGGAGCTTCATCATCAATGTCTATCTCATGCACCGTATCCATCGCACGGTCTAGTACCACTTGCGGTTCGGGAACGTGGGTGTCCATCATGACCACCCCCACCGATAACGTGGTGGTTACGGTGCGGTTGCCCACTTCCATCAGTAACCCCGATGTGCGTTGGCAGACGCTTTGGGCGATGTTCATCACGCTGTCTTGATTGGTGTTTTGTACCAATACCGCAAAATTGGTGTCGCTAAAACGTGCCACCAACACATCACCCAATTTGGCAAACTCTTCGTCCAGCACATACGACACTTGTTTTAATACCGTATCCAACCCCGAAATGCCCACGCTTGAACTGATTTTTGGGGCATTATCCATACGCACATACAACAAGCTGGCTGATGGCAATCCTCCCGATATCAGCTCTTGGCGGGTGTTTTTTAATTCTTCTGTAAAGGCAATGCGATTTAACAGCCCCGTCAATGGGTCAAGACGCTCGGCTTGGGCAAGTTTTTTGACAAGCTCAGCATCTGTGCCAAGATTATTTTGCTGGATAATCATCTGCGTAACTGGTTCACCATCTAATGTGGCTGCCGCAAGTTGCAATTTTGACGCAAAAGTCGTGCCATCGGTGCGTTTGCTTTCAAATTCAAACTCTACCTGCGAGCGGTCGCCTTTGTCAAACTTTCGCAAAAACTGCTTAAAGCCCTTGACGTTATCGCCCCCTGCGATTAAATCCACCACAGGCACCCCGATGATGTCTTGCATACTGTCGTAGCCAAACATCTGCAAATACGGCTCATTGGCAAAAATATGCACCCCTTGGTCAATGTATGCCACCGCTGATTTTGAGTTTTCAATCAAAATATTGGCACGCTGTTCGGATTCTTTTAAGATGGCACGCAGATGATGTATTTGGCGTTTGCATTTGACATACTGCTCTTGTAAGCAGATTGTCGTTATCAATATACCATCTTGACCCATCGGCACAGATTTTACCATGTCGCCACAGATAACCTCTGCAAAGCCAAACTTATTTAGTTCGGCACTTTGGGCGTTTTTTGACAAACTGATGATGGGCAAAACGATGTTATGCTCTTGAATGATGCCCATCACATCAGTTAGGGTCATGTCATAGGCACGGTTAAAAATCAGCACGTCCCATTCTTGACGAAGTAGCCTAATCAGCTCGGCTTTTTCATCCAAAAAGCCTAAATGCACCTCATCATAATACGCCGACAAAAGTTTTACCAGATGTTCAGCATACAGCTGTTCTTCATCTATGACCAATAAATTTAAATGTTGTTTCATCGTCATTTCCAAAAATTAAAAATCCAAAACATCGGTCAGGCATTGATACGCACGATTTGATATTGTTCTATCTCATCAGTAGACAGCAAGTTTCGCTCCAAGCGAAGACGCATCTCTTTGGTATCAATCCGCATGAGTACCAAATCGCCTGATTTAAAGTGATAACGTGGCACAATGAGCGTGCTTTGTCTGTCAAGCTCGTTACCATTGATAAGCAAAGCATGAATAAAGTCTTGGGAACGCCCGTCATTGCTCAAAAGTCTTGCCCCGCACGCCAACAAAATCCGCCCCAAAATCCTGCCATCTACTTCTATCTCATCGGCAAATCGGTCTATCCAATGAGCAATACCCAACCGCCAAGGGTTTGGGCTTTTGCTGTTTAGGGATTTGATGGCAAATAAGCCAAATACCTGCAATGTGGAATGTTTTACCGACACATCACGAATGTCGCCTTGTTGGTCGTGAGGCTTATGTATGCAGTTAAAGCGTACCAACGTCTCGCCACGACTGGTGATTTTTACTCGCTCTTTGGGCAGGGCAGGATTTAAGAGCTGTTTGATGGATTTGGGCTGCTGAGTGTCCATCAATGCCTGCTGATTGATAATCTCGCCAAGCTCCCGCCCCCCTGATATTTCTTGAAAAATCGCCGAAAATCCCGTCAAAAGATCGGCTTTTTGTTGTCCTAAGCGGTCAATACGGTCTTGTTGGGCATATCTTTCAAAGGCAATAAGTGCCATTTTTGCCAAACGAGACTCAAACACGCTTTGGGCATCATTGGTGATAAATTTGCCCGACCTGACTTCAATGAGATGTTCTATGAGCCGACTTTCATCAAAAAACAGACATTGATACTCATCGCTGTATGGATTGACGGTGGCGTATGGCGTAATCATCTCTGGGGGGTGATTGCCCAGCAGATTGACAAAGATTTTTAGTTCTGAGCGAGGCTCAAAGGTCGCATCCACATAGGTCGCCCATGTCGGCAACACCTTAAACACCGTTAAAATGTCCTGACGGCGATAGGCAAAAAAGTTCACAAAACTAGAAATGCACGCCTGCTCATATTGGCTGTGAATGGTGTCTTGGGGCAAATATTTGGCGATTTTGTGCATCTCTTGATACACCAGACCTTCTTGGGCAACCCGCAAATACCAAAAATTAAGCTGTTGCCACACCACTCGGGGGGCTCTTTGATAAGTTAAGGCATATTCCATCAGCAGACGAACATATAACCCCATCATGCGATAGACCGACACCATCAAAGTGTATTTTTCATCGCCGAGTGTCTTGACGATTTTTTTGAGCCAATTTGAGCCATCAGCGTTGCCATCTTGATGAAGTGCCACATACGCCCGTGAAGCGATGTTTTTATAAATCAAAATCATCAAAAAGTACAAACCACGAACTTCGGTAGTGCTTTGTTGTTGAACAAGTGATAAATACTGATGTTCGTAAATGTAGTCATTATGAAGCTGACCGACCACCCGCTCAAAGGCAGGCAAGAGTTTGGCAACGATTCTTAGGCGAACTCTGTCGTCCATCTGTGCCACAAGCAAATCGCTCAGTAGCGACCGCATTTGGGCAAACTGTGCGTGTTTATTCATGCCTGACAGCGACAATATCCACTCTTGGGTAAGCTCTCCTTCATCACCAATGACCAACGTCTCCACAGGTTTTAAAGGAATACTTGACATCACCAGTCTTTCAAATTTACTCAGCGTAATCATCTAAGTAGTCAGTCCATTATTATTAACCGAAGCGACAATTATACTAAAAAATTAACATAAACTCATTACACTTTAACACCAAATACGCCGTATTTTATCCGTAACTTACTAAAATTAAACAAAAATCCATCAAAACTTGCTTTCTTTTTGATATATCTTAACATTGGGCATTTTACAAAAAACGGCATGAAATGTCTGCCGTTTTTTGTTGTGGTTATCCTACCGCAAAAATGCCCGAGCATTACGAAACAGTCGTAGCCACGCTCCGTCTTTGTCCCAATCGGCAGACTTATGGGCATGATTAACCGCCCTTAGGTTACGCTCTGGGTGGGGCATCATGAGCGTGATGCGTCCATCATTACTACAAATGCCTGTAATACCACCAACAGAGCCGTTGGGGTTTAGCGGATAATGCTCAGTGGGATTGCCCTGACTGTCCACATAGCGTAGGGCAATCTGACCGCTATTTTCTAGCTCAAAACGCTGTTTGTCTGACAAGTCGGCATAGCCTTCGCCATGAGCCACCGCAATCGGCAAGATACTGCCTTGCATACCTTTTAAGAGTACTGATTTGGTACGCTCTACTCGCACGTTTACGGTACGAGCCTCAAAGCGGGCGGATTTGTTAGCAACAAATCTGGGAAAATGCTCCGCCCCCACCATCAACTCTTTAAGTTGACTCATCATCTGACAGCCATTACACACGCCCAGCGTAAAGGTCTCTGGACGGTGGAAAAACTTAGCAAACATCATGGACAGTTTATCATGATGTAGCACGCTGTTCGCCCAGCCAGAGCCTGCCCCTAACACGTCTCCATAACTAAAACCACCACACGCCACCAAGCCCTCAAAGTCCCGCAAATCCACTCGCCCACGCATCAGGTCGCTCATGTGTACATCAATGGCATCAAAGCCCGCCATCACAAAACCTGCTCCCATCTCAATCTGACCGTTTACGCCCTGCTCTCGCAAAATGGCAACTTTGGGGCGACTGGTGCGACTATTGACATAGGGGGCTTCTATGGCTTGGTTTAGGTCGTAGTTGGCTTTGGCAATCAGTCCGTGATGATTGGGGTCGCTGATGAGTGCAAACTCTTGGTCAGCACAGTCAGGATTGTCCCTTAGGCTGGCGATGGCGTGGCTGACCTTTGTCCATTCACGCTGTAATTCTGCTCGGGTAAAGCTAAGTGTCACACCATCGCCTGTGATGGTTAGGGTGTCTTGATTTGCCCCGCCATCTGGGGTCGCAAAAACATCACCAACTTTGCTCACTTTATCTGCCACACCCACGCTGTTGGCAAGTGCCAAAAAGTCATCAATATGCTTAGGCAATACCTGCACCACCGCCCCAAGCTCTTCGGCAAACAACTGTGGCAACACATCGCCTGATAAAGCTAGGTCAATTTTTACCCGACTGGCAAACTGCATCTCGCTAACACTTGCCACCATGCCTCCATCGGAGATGTCGTGATAGGCTTTGATGAGTCCTTGTGCTTTGGCGGACGTGATAAACTCAAAAAACGCCTTTAACTCATCTGCCGACACGTCAGGGCAATCATTGCCAAGCTGACTGAGCGTTTGGGCAAAGATAGACCCACCCAAACGATACTGTCCCGTTACGTCCACCCGATACAGATGGCTGTCAGCATTGACAAGCTCGGGCGTGATGGCGCAGGCGACATTTTGTACAGGAGCGACACCTGTGATGACAAGACTCATCGGCGACACCACTGATTTGGCGGTATCGCCATCTTGCCAAGTGGCTTTCATGGACAAGCTGTCTTTGCCCACAGGGATACAAATACCCAACGCAGGGCATAATTCTTCTCCAATGGCATGAACCGCTTCAAACAACGCCCCATCTTCGGCATCATCGCCACAGCTTGCCATCCAGTTGGCAGACAACGTGATGTCGCTGATGTGTTTGATGTCGGCACTTAAAAGATTGGTAATGCTCTCACCCACCGCAAGGCGAGCGGACGCTTTGGGACTAATAAGTGCCACAGGCGTACGCTCGCCCATCGCCATCGCTTCGCCTGTGTCTGACGTGATGGTTGTTGATGTAACCGCACAGTCTGCCACAGGGATTTGATAGCGTCCAACATACTGCTCTTGGGTAATCATGCCTGTGATGGAGCGGTCGCCTATACTGATAAGGAAAGATTTGCTTGCCACAGTGGGGTGTCTTAGCACGTCTTTGATGGCAACGGACAAATCTACACCCGACACATCAAGTGTTTTTAAATTAGGTGCTTGGGTATGAAACGCTCGTTTCATTTTTGGTGTGCCACCTAACAGCACCTGCATGGGCATATCCACAGGTTGTTCGGGTAACAGCTCATCATTAACCACTAACTGACGCACATCGGTAGCCACCCCTAAGATGGCATAAGGACAACGTTCGCGCTGACAAATCTCATCAAACCGCTCTTTATCGCTTGGGTGGATTGCCAGTACATAGCGTTCTTGGGCTTCGTTTGACCAAATTGCCATCGGCGACATACCCCGTTCTAGCGATGGCACATGACGAAGTTCAAGCACCGCCCCAAGCTCGTGGTCATTGACAAGCTCAGGCATGGCATTAGACAGACCGCCTGCCCCCACGTCATGAATGGAGACGATGGGATTATCGTCTGCTCCCATCGCCCAACAAGTATCAATCACTTCTTGACAACGGCGTTCCATCTCGGCATTATCACGCTGTACGCTGGCAAAATCCAAACCCTCATCAAGCTCACCACTGCCCACCGAGCTTGCCGCCCCACCGCCAAGCCCAATCTGCATGGCAGGCCCACCCAGAACGATGAGCAAATCGCCTGCTTGTATGGGATTTTTTTCTATCAAATCCCGCTTGATGTTGCCATAACCCCCTGCTATCATGATGGGCTTGTGATAGCCCCGCATTTGTGAGCCGTCTTGGTTGTCGCTGGTATCCAACTGAAAACTTCTAAAATACCCCGTCAAATTGGGTCTGCCAAACTCATTACTAAATGCCGATGAGCCAAGCGGAGCATAGGTCATGATGTCTAGGGCGGACGACATACGAGACGGCTTGCCGTAATCTTTGGTAGAAATCTGACCACTATTTTCCCATTTTTCGGGCAAGGTTGGCAGATGTAGGTGCGACACATGAAAACCCGCCAAACCCGCTTTTGGTTTACCGCCCCGACCTGTCGCTCCTTCGTCTCGAATCTCACCGCCTGAACCTGTACTTGCTCCTGAATACGGAGCGATGGCGGTGGGGTGGTTATGGGTTTCTACTTTCATTAAGATGTCCACTTGCTCATCATGAAAGTCATACTGACTGTGTCCATCGGCATTTTTGGTGGGATAAAACCGCTTGGCACGAAAGCCTGCAATCACCCCTGCGTTATCCTTATAAGCAGATAAGACCCCATCGGGATTTTTTTCGTGGGTATTTTTAATCATCTTAAAGAGCGATTTTTCGGCAACTTTGCCATCTACCGTCCACTCGGCATTAAAAATTTTATGGCGACAATGCTCGGAGTTGGCTTGGGCAAACATCATAAGTTCCACATCAGTGGGGTTGCGACCTAACTCATAAAAACTTTTGACCAGATAATCCAAATCATCATCAGATAAGGCAAAGCCAAAATCCCGATTAGCCCGTTCAAGCTCTGCCTTGCCCCCTGCCAAAATGTCAATGTGATGAAGACGGGCAGGTTCATCATCAAAAAACAGACGTGCCACATCTGCCAAGTCGTATACCAGACTTTGGGTCATGCGGTCATGCAGTAAGTGTTCGGCAGATTTTGGCAGAGGGTTCGGTAAATCGCCCGTCAAGGTGTAGATTACCACCCGTTCCACACGCCCCACATCAAGCCCGCAGTTGTTAAAAATGTCTGTCGCCTTAGATGACCATGGGCTAATCGTGCCAAATCGGGGCGACACCACCACCTGAACTTGACCGTCTTGGGCGGTGACAAGGTTTAAAGATTTGCCTTGATTAAGTAGGCTTAGGGCTTTGGTGGTCTCATCGGCGGTCAAATCACGGTCAAAAACATAGACTTGCTGGGTAGTGATGTCGCTGATATTTAGGTGGGCTTTGAGTTGTTCTAACAGTTTTTGGCGTTGAAAGTCGGTCAAAAAGACCTGTCCTGCAAGGGTCATCATGGCAAAATCCAAGTTAAGATAAATGCTCTATTTTAGCAGATTTTTGGTGATTTTGCGAAAGTTTGTCAAAGCTTTTTGGTTGCAACTTCTTTACTCATCTTTGGGGAATAAAACGCACCTGTGGCACTTTGCCCATCAAGTCATGCTTTTTATGATAGTCTTGGATTAGGGCATCTATCAAATCACTATAATGGTGTCCGTTGCACTTATCATAAGCAAAAAACCTGCCAATCGCCACCTTATGCGTTTTATAATACTGCCCATCATCACTAAATTCAATATAATATAACATCAATCTGCCACCGCCACGACGTTCAGCATAAAATTCTGACAGATACGCCCTATCAAAGCCGATAAACTCATGCTCACTTTGCCAATCATGGCGTAAAAACTCCACCCCATCAGCACGAATGGACAGCGTATAAGGGTGGCGAAGTGTCAAGAGATTGGCAAAGTACACAAAAGCCACCCACAATCCCCCAAGCCCCAGCACCACCCCTATCAAAAACCATGCCGTATCGGGCGTTTTTTGCCAAAACACAGGAATGCTAAGCACTCCTGCCACCCCACACCCAAGCGACACC
Organism: Moraxella sp.; assembly: GCA_030530785.1. GTDB lineage: Bacteria > Pseudomonadota > Gammaproteobacteria > Pseudomonadales > Moraxellaceae > Moraxella. The sequence goes on from JAUMUJ010000031.1 coordinate 17,217, forward strand.
AATCCTAGTACCACGCCCATCACAGCGTGCAAGGGTTTGTTTGGCGTATGATTTAATGGCAAATCAGGTGCGTCCGCCAAGTCCATGAGATTGGCAAGCACGACTTGGTTTTCTAGGTGGATTTGGTCTGCTAATTTTTTAAAACGCATAAAAATACCCCGTTAAAAACGGAGTATTTTATCGGACAATCAGATGATTTTAAAGCGGTTATTTTAACAACAATTTGTTAATCCGCTTTAAATATCCCGCAGGGTCATCAGGCTGTCCACCATCTGCAATCATGGCTTGGTCAAAGATGACTTCGGCTAGGTCGTCAAAATCACCACTGTTTTCAAGCCGTGCGATGAGCGGGTGTGTGGGGTTAATTTCAAGTATCGGTTTGACATCAGGCACACTCTGCCCCATTGCTTTGAGCATTTGAGCCATTTGTGGGGTCAGCTCACCATCGCCCACGACAAGACAAGCGGGGCTGTCCACAAGACGGCTTGTTACTCGCACGTCTTTGGCTCGTCCGCCCAGCACTCCTTTTAGGCGTTCTACCACAGGTTTTAGGGACTCTTCTTGTTTTTTGACTTCTTCTTTTTCAGCATCATCGGTCAAATCGCCCAAATCCACCGCCCCTTTGGCGATGTTTTGTAGGGGTGTGCCATCAAATTCGGTCAAGAAGTTCATCGCCCATTCGTCCACTTTTGAGGTCATTAGGATAACTTCAATGCCCTTTTTGTTAAACAGCTCTAACTGTGGGCTGTTTTTGGCAGAAGCCAAATTTTCTCCCGTCAGATAATAAATCGCCTTTTGACCGTCTTTCATACGCGCCTTATAATCGGCAAAACCCGTCTGAACAGCATCGTTTGTACTGGTGGCATAGCGAAGCAGTTTGGCGATACGCTCTTGGTTGGCCTTATCTTCGCCCAAGCCCTCTTTGATGACATCGCCAAATTCACGATAAAAGTCAGTAAATTTACTCTGCTTGGCTTCATCTTCGCTATTTGCTAGGCTTGCCAATAGGGTCAGCACACGGCGAGCGTTACCCTCACGAATGGATTTGACATCACGGGACTCTTGCAAAATCTCACGGCTGACATTCAGTGGCAAATCAGCACTGTCAATCACCCCCTTCACAAAACGCAAGTACATGGGGAGCAGTTGCTCGGCATCGTCCATGATAAACACCCGCTTGACATAGAGTTTTAGTCCGTGTTGTTGTTCACGAGTGTATAAATCAAAGGGGGCTTTTTTAGGGATATACAGGAGCTGGGTGTACTGCACACGCCCCTCTACTCGGTTATGTGTCCAAGTCAGCGGTTCATCAAAATCATAGCTGACCGTCTTATAAAACTCACTGTACTCATCATCTGTAATTTCACTGGGCGTGCGTGTCCATAGGGCAGATGCTTTATTGATGGTTTCGTATTCATCCGTTAAAATCATCTCGCCATTTGGCACAGGGGCATTTTCGTCCTGCTCGGCATCTTCTTGCCAAACTTCTTTACGCATTTGGATAGGCAGGCTGATGTGGTCGGAGTACTTACTGACAAGCGATTTGATTTTATAGCGGTCAAGATAGCCATATTCACCGTCTTCACGCTGTACAAACTCATCTTTTAGGTGCAAAGTAATGCTCGTGCCACGACTTGGTTTATCAATGGTCTCGGTGGTAAATGAGCCTGTGCCGTCCGATACCCAGCGTACGCCAGCACCCGATGGCTCGCCTGCTTTGCGGGTCTCTACCGTGATTTTGTCCGCCACGATAAAGCCAGAATAAAAGCCCACGCCAAACTGTCCGATAAGGTTGCCATCTTTTTTGTCAGCGTCTGATAATTTGTCCAAAAAGGCTTTGGTGCCTGATTTGGCAATCGTACCTAAGTTATCAATCACGTCTGCTTCATTCATGCCAATGCCATTATCACTGATGGTCAAGGTTTTGGCATCTTTGTCAATCTCAATTTTAATGGCAAGAGAGCCGTCATTTTCGTATAAGCTGTCATCGCTTGTCGCCAAAAAGCGTAATTTATCGCATGCATCAGAAGCATTAGACACCAGCTCTCGGATAAAGATGTCAGGGTTTGAGTACAGCGAATGTGTTACAAGGTGCAGAAGCTGATTCACTTCGGTTTCAAAGGTGTGGTTTTTTATGGTCATGATAACTCCAATTTTTAAAATAAACGGCTCATAAGTGCGGATTTTGGCGAATTTTTCAAGGGCATTTTATCATCTGATGTCGTCTTTACCATCTTAGCAACTCCCAAATGTCGGCAAAATGACGGTATGTTTTATCCCGATGTTTTGCCCCATACTTATGCCATCTTATTGAAATCATTCACAATCGTTTAAAAAACCACCCAATCTTGACCACAAATAATTCAGAATGTTATCCAAAAATAACAAAATACCCCCTATTATTGCCATTAAATTTATTTTATATTACTTTAAGT
>JAUMUJ010000032.1 GCA_030530785.1 Moraxella sp.
CTCGGTGTACCATTGACGATGACCTTGCTCTTTGTGGTAGTGCTTACGGCGACGGTGCTTAACGATACGCACTTTTTTGCCACGACCATGACTGACCACTTCTGCAACCACGCTCGCCCCTGCCACCGCAGGCTGACCAATTTTAACATCGCCACCATTGACAACCATGAGCACATCTTCAATGTTTAAGGTTGCACCCACTTCTGCTTTTAAAAGCTCAACTTTTAGGGTCTCGCCCACGCTAACACGGTGTTGTTTACCACCACTTTTAATCACTGCGTACATCACATACTCCAATAAAACCTGTGTGTCGTGGCTGTCCCTTGACAACACTTATTAACGAACACGACTAGGACACAAAAATAAGCAGTAATTCTACTTGATTTTTTACAAAAAAGCAAGCAAAATCTCAACCAATTAACAACTTATCGGTTTAAAAAAACGGATTGTTATTTTGGGTATTTTGTGTAAAAATTTGGTTTTTAATTGGGCGGTATCTTGATGAAAATTCGTGCTTTATCCCTATTGCTGATGTCACTATCTTTGGCGGGCTGTTTAAGTCTTGCCACACCCAAACAAATCCAATCGCACATCATCACATCAGGTCGCACCAGCATTGCCACATCAAGACAGCTTAGCAACCAAGCCCGTGCCATTTTATTGACATCAGGCCATCAAGATGCCCAATCGTGCTTTTTGGCGTTTGATGAGTGCATACAAAGCATTCAAGATGGTTTTTTTGACACGCCAATAAATAAGCCACGTTTGGCATTTTTGGCAGAACTTTATTATGCCCATGCTTTATATCATGCCAACCGCCCCGAATGCCACGCCCAAGAACGCCCACCCATAAACCCCTACTACGCCAACGCCCAAAAAACCGATGACGAAATCAGTCAAACCAACCAAACCCGCCAAGCCTGCTTTGATGAGTACCGCCACGCTTTGTATCAAGCGGTCAATCACAGCTATGGCTACTTATTTTTTGATGAATTAACAGGCAATCACGGCACCAAAAATATCGTCCACGAAAACGACATCAAAGCCCAAGACATCTATCATCTTGCCACCAACACGCTCATCGGTGAAATTTATAAACAACAAAATGGTGTATTTGCCCACGCCAGACAGGACAAAAATCACCCTTACATGACCAATGTTTACGGACAGTTGCACGCCAACAGCTATTTGACCGACACGCACAAGGTGCATTTTTATATAGATAATGATTTTGAATTTTTAAACGCCATTCAAAATCATGCCCACGCCTTTGATGACCTAATCTCCGCTTATGATGTCCGCATGGCAAACTTAGACACACAAAGCGTGCGTTCAGGACTGGGAGTAAGCTATGTGGGCGTACTGACTGACCGCCGTACCCCAACCATCTCTGTCGTATCAAGCCAAGACAGCAAAGAGCGTATCCACCCAACAGGACATTTGATTTTAACCGCCATCGCCAAACCACAAGGCAACGATTTACAGCAAGTATTAAACAGTCAAAGCATAGACATTCATTTTTTTAACCCACACCGCCAAAAAACGGTGGAAATCTTTGGCAAGCCTTATCCATTGTCCGCCAATTTTTCAGCAAGTTATGGCATGTGGCTTGGTGAAAATCGCCTAAATCAGCTCGCCATTTTAAATATGCTCCAAAAAAAGAGTGTCGCCCTGCCTGAACTGTTTATGCTTGAACCTTATAACCCTAATAAAAAGGTGGTTATCATGGTACACGGCTTAGCATCAAGCCCTGCCACTTGGGTTAATTTTACCAACAATCTGCTTGCTGACCCTATATTGCAAAACAACTACCAAGTCTGGCAAATATTCTACGCCACCAATCTACCCATACTAGAAAATCGCCATCAAATCCAAGAGCTTATCAAAACCGCCTATCAGATGACCGACCCACAAGGGACGCACCCCGCCAGTCAAAACAGCGTGCTTATCGGACATAGCATGGGTGGGGTCATCTCTCGCATGATGGTTTCTGATGATGATTTATCCGCCAACATGGACGAATTGGCTTACCTAGTATCTGATGATACTGCCCCAAAAAAGCCACTCAATGACCAAGAAAAACAGGCTCTGCGCCAAAGATTTACCCTGCACGCCCTACCCCAAGTAGATACGGCAGTATTTATTTCCACTCCCTTTCAAGGCACAGATTATGCCGAACGCTGGTTTACTCAACTTGCCCGAAAAGTCATTCGTTTGCCACTTGATTTGACCGAAAATGCCATACACATTCTAACCAAAAACATCTCTGAAAGCGACCTAACCACCCCCATCAGCGAACGCCAATTAAAAGAGCTATACCTACAAAATGGGGCAAGCCAGCTGTCTGACCGCTCGGCATTTATGGCATTGACCGCCAATATCCAAATTAACGACAACGTCCGCTACCACACCATCATCGGCGACAGTCAAGGTTTGTACGAAAAAAATCCCGACCAACTGGTACAATTTGCCAACCAAATGACCGATGGCATTGTTCCCTACCACAGCTCCCACCTAGACGGGGCAATGAGCGAAACCATCATCACAGGCAAGCACAACATTCACGAAAATCCCAAAACCATCAGGCAACTTCGTAAAATCCTACACGATCACCTAAAACGCACAAAAACCCAATGATAACATTGGGTTTTTTTAAAGATGAACAGTTTTAACCTTTTAATACAGCAAAAATCTCATCACGCACAACATCAATCGGCTTTGTGCCGTCAAACTGATGGTAGTTTGGGGCATCTTCGCCTGATTTGGCAACGTCTTGGTAATGCCCCACCAAAAGAGCGGTCAGCTCATGATAGACTTTTAGGCGGTCTCTGACCACGTCTTCTTTGTCATCATCACGCTGTACCAATGCTTCACCTGTGATGTCGTCTGTGTCGGCAACCTTTGGTGGGTTGTGAATGATGTGATAAGTGCGACCCGATGGCAGATGAGCCCTGCGACCTGACATACGGCTGACAATCTCATCATCAGGCACGCTAATCTCTACCACATGGTCAATACCCACACCTGCATCAGCCAGTGCCACTGCTTGGGCGATGGTACGGGGAAAACCATCAAAGATACAACCATTTTTGCAATCAGGCTCATCTAGGCGGTCTTTGACTAGGTTAATGACCAGCTCATCAGAAACCAGCTCGCCCTTATCCATGACGGCTTTGGCGATTTTACCAAGCTCTGTGCCGTTTTTGATGGCAGAGCGAAGCATATCGCCTGTGGAGATTTGCGGAATGTCAAACTCCTTTGAAATCAGCTGAGCCTGTGTGCCTTTACCCGCCCCTGGTGGTCCTAATAAAATAATACGCATGATAAACTCCAAACTAATCAACCAAAAATAACACTATACTCCACATTTTTCCATTATTCAAGGGATTTTTAGGGCACAACCTGCGTAATGCTAATCGTAGCTGTGTTGGCGGTTTTTGATAAGACCACAGGATTTGCTGACAAATCCCCCGATTCGCTGATGGCATTACCCGTGCGACTGATGCGAGCATTGACCATCAAGGTGTCATTTTCGCCACGTCCTGATGACAAAGTACGGCTTGGCATCATCGCATCAAGGTCGCTGAGACTGACGGTCAGCACGCCGTTTTTGATGTCGCTGACAGGTAGGCGTTTGACCGCATAAGGGGCTTTGCCGTCCGTGCCTGTGATGGAAACAAACACCACATCAGACTCGCCGATTTGGGGAAGCAATGTATCAGCAACCGACACCGTGATATTGACACCCGCTTGAGCCTTGGCTTCTTGGGCATCAATGTTGGCGGTCAGCTCATCAAGACTGGCTAAGGCTTCACTTCTATCGCCTGATTTTTTAGCGATACTAGAACGCAAACGTGCCACCCACGCTTTGGCATTAGCAAAATTACCCGCTCTCATCTCGCCCATCGCCATCATCATTTGTACCCCTTCATGATTAGGATTGACCACCAAAATCCCCAAAAGAGCGTTTTTGGCTTGGCTGTCCAAAGAGCCGTTATTGATAAAAAAGCTCGTTTGAGCATAGGTTAGGGCTATCTCTTCATCGGCAGGATTTAACCGATAAGCACGAGATAGGGCTTCTAGGGCTTGGGGTTTGGCATCCAGTGCCATAAATAACTCAGACAATCTTAGCCAACGCTGTGGGTCATGGGCGTGATGATGAACATTGGTTTGCATGGCAGAAATTAAGGCACTGCTGTCGGTGGTTGCCCACTTTGGCGGGGTGTCTATTTTACCTGTCAAAAGCTCGTCCGCCACTTGACCCACCGTATCTTGGGCATACCACAGTTTAAATACGCCCGTACGATTACCCACCGTCAGATACGCCAAACTTGCCAGTAGCACTATCCAGACGATGACGATAAGCCGACTTTTTATACCCACCACCTTATGAGCGTCATGACTGGTTTGAGCGTTGATGAGTTGGCGTTTTAGCTCGGTTTGCTGGTTTTGATAAGTCATCTCATCAATCAATCCCGACTGCCTGTCAGAGTCAAGTTCGGCTAAGCGGTCATGAAAAATCGCCACATTCAGTGCCATCAGACGGTTATCATCAGTTTTTTGACCACCAAGCCAAGGACGTATGACCACCAACGCCAACAGCACGCACAAAAGCACGCACAAACTAAAAAACAGCATTAAAGTTGGGGTCATGACCGCTCCTTATCTTGGGTGTGTTTTTGTAAAATGGCACTCAATCGGGCTTCTTCTGTGCTTGACAAAGCATCCACCTGCTCGCTTGTGGTGCGTTTTTGGCGGGCTTTATACAGCCAGCCTAAGACAAGCACGACCAACAATAAGGGTGGAAATAACCATAAAATCCAAGTGGACGGTCGCACAGGCGGTTTATAGCTGATAAAATCCCCATAGCGGTCAAACATATACTGGCGTATCTCGGTGTCGCTTCTGCCATCATTTATCATCTGGTAGGTTTGGTTTTTTAAATCCACCGCAATCGGAGCGTCTGAGCCTGCCAGATTTTGGTTTTGGCATTTTGGGCAACGAAGTTCTTCTATCAAAGCCTTATACCGGGCTTCGTCTTCGGCACTTTTAAAATCATGAATCTGTATAGAGCCAAAACTTGGGGTGCTAAGTGCCACACACAGAATTATCCAAGCGATTTTTTTCATCGGCATTGCTCACTTTTTTTGGCATCATCAAAGGACGGATTGGACAGAGCATCAAGACATGGCTTAATCTCACCTTGCCAGTTGTTTTCATCTATCACGCCCACAATGTGTTTAAACACCACGCCTTTATCATCTATCACAAAACTCTCAGGAGCTCCCGTCAGCCCCAAATCTAAGGCGTATTTGCCATCAAAATCCTGCACCGAATAGACAAAGGGGTCTTTATGCTGATTAAGATACGCCAACGCATGAGGTAGCTCATCTTTGTAGTTAATACCCACCATTGGCACGCCTTGCGTGGAGAGCATCATCAAAAATGGATGTTCTATGACACAAGACGAACACCACGACCCCCACACGTTTAAAATAAAAGGCGTTTTTGGCAAATCCGCCTTAGTCATCATACGACTGGCGTCAGACAACAAGGGTAAATTCATCTCGGGCAAGGGTTTATTCATGCTTGTTGAGATGACAACATCGGTCGGTCTGCCCAAGCGAAATACAAACATGGCAATCAGCAGCCCAAATATCACCAAAGGCAATAAAAACATGAGTGTGCGTTTGTTTTTGGCGGTCATGGCGTTTCTCCTTTTTGGCGTTTGTCTTTTAAGCGATAACGTCTGTCTAGCATGGCAATCACCCCACCTAAACTCATCACCATCGCCCCAAACCACAGCCAGCGTACCATCGGCTTAACATAAACCCGCACCGCCCAAGTGTCGCTGTTGTCATTTATCGGCTCGCCTAACGCCACATAAATCTCATTAAACAGACTTGGATACAGACCCACTTCGGTCATGGGCATCATGGAGACGACATAGTTGCGTTTTTGGGGGTAGAGCGTGGCAAGAAGTTTATCGCCTTTTTTGACATTGATGGTGGCTTGGGTGGCATCATAGTTACTGCCTTTGATGTCGCTAAATTCTTTTAAATAAAAATCGTACTCATGCACTGACGTGCTGTCGCCCACCGTCATCGCCACGTCTTTTTCTACGCTTAAATGGCTAACCCCTGCCACACCAAGTGCCGTGATGAGCACGCCTGCATGAGCGATTTGCATACCATGATAGCTTGGGCTGAGTTTGGCAAGTTTGGCAAATATTGAGCCTTTGGCGTGGCGGATTTTGTCTTTGATGTCATAGGCCATCAAGACCAGCACCCATGCCGATAAAACAGCCGTTATATAAATCCCCCCATAAAAACCCCCATCGCCAAGCCAACTCATGCCATAGCCGATAATAGCCCCCAAAATAACGCTCAGCACACCACTTATCATGAGTAACTTAGCAAAAGGTCGGTTATCGGATTTATAGCGTATCATCGCTCCTACGCCCATCACCAAAAGTAGTAGCCACGTCAAAGGCACAAACAGAGCATTAAAATACGGCGGACCTACCGACACCTGCCCAAGTTTAAAGGCATCAGCGATGATGGGGTATAGCGTACCAAGCAGTACCACCAACGTGGCAATGAGCAGTATGATGTTATTGATGACAAGCAGGGTTTCTTTGGATTTTAGGCGGTAGCTACTCTCAGTGGTCAGTCGCCAGCCTTTTAGGGCAAACATGAGCAATCCGCCACCGATAACCACCCCCAAAATCATCAAAATCGCCGTCCCCCGTGTCGGGTCAGACGCAAACGAATGCACGGACGTGATGACCCCCGAACGCACCAAAAACGTCCCAAGTAGCGACAACGCAAACGCAAAAATGGCAAGCATGATACTCCATGCCTTAAACACACCCCGTTTTTCGGTAACGGCAAGTGAGTGCAACAGTGCGGTACTGGCAAGCCACGGCATTAAGGACGCATTTTCCACAGGGTCCCAAAACCACCAACCACCCCAGCCAAGCTCATAATACGCCCACCAAGAACCAATGGCGATACCCATCGTCAAAAAGCCCCATGCCACCACCGTCCACGGTCTGCTCCAACGTGTCCACACCGCATCAAGCCTGCCTGCCCACAGGCTTGCCATACAAAAAGCAAACGGCACAGCAAGCCCAACATAACCCATATACAGTGTGGGCGGGTGAAAAATCAAACCAGGGTCTTGCAGTAGCGGATTTAAATCCACGCCATCTACGGGAATGTTTGGTAAGGTTCTGTCAAAAGGACTTGATGTAAAGATGAGCATCAATAACATCATCATCTGCACCAAACCAAGCACGCTAAGCACTCTGGCTCTCATGTCAAGTGGTAAACCCCGACTAAATACCGCCACCATCATGCCCCACATTGCCAAAATCAGCACCCAAAGTAGCAGTGAGCCTTCATGACCGCCCCATGTCGCCGACAACTTATAATACCAAGGCAATAAGCTGTTAGAATGACTTGCCACATAAACCAAGCTAAAATCATTATACAAAAAGCCCGCCACCAAACCCAAAAACGACAAAGCCATCGCCAAAAACCCAGCCATAGCAAGGCTTGGGGCTAAGCGTTGCCATGCACTTTGGTGTTTGATAACCCCAAGCGTGGGCAAGACGGCTTGGAGTATGGCTAGCACCAACGCCACCAAAAGAGCAAAATAACCAAGTTCTGTGATGAGCATAAAATGACCTTATAAGTGATATGTCAAATCAAGGAGCAAGCCACTGATTTTAACACCTAACAACACAAGTATATGAATTAAAAAAACACCACCACCAAATGTAGCCAACCCGCCAAAACTCCCGTAATCGCCCCAAGCACCACAAGGGTCATTTCGTCTTCTTTAAAGGCAGGTCTTAATAGGTTTTGAAATTCGTGGGGGGTCAATGCCCGAATGCGACTTTCAAACAACCCAAAAATCTTGGACGCACGAGACGTATTTAGCTCAGGGTCTCTGATGGGTACCATGGTAGCATCTATGGATTTGTCTATGATGGTGTCTTTAAATTCGTCCAAGCTGTTACCCATGCCCATCTTTAAGGTGGTAGAGACCACAGGCGATTCAAGCATTTCATACAAATGAGATTTCATGAGTTCACGGGTTTTATCCGCCCTTGTTCCATACATCATCTCGTGCATGACGTTTTCAAGCGTAACCAACTCTTTGACCACAATTTCGGCAAATACAGTAGAAACTTCGTCTTGGCGTTTCATAAAACCGCCCTGCCACCCATAGCGATACAAATGCGGTATCATCGGCACTACCCGCCCATTTTCTCGGCGAAATAGGCGAACAAACCACACAGGCACAGGCACAATGGGATTAAACACCATCCAAATGGCAATCCAGTTGGTCAATGCCCCCCATATCCCTGCAAAAAACGGCACGGTCCAATGCTGTGGCACAAAATAAAAAATCCCCATCTGAATAATCCCAAAGCCAAAGCCAATAACGGCAGAGATTTTCCAGATAAAGTTTATCTCTTTTTTACCCACTTTTAAAAACATCTTTACCATGAGTTTGCGGTCAGATTCCATGCGTTTAACTATCATCTGACGCATATCTACAAGCTCTTCTACCCGATATGTCAAATCTAAAATCAACGACTTCATGATGTTGGGCAACTCTGCATGGGCGTGGGCATAAATCCTGCGTTTTATGGCATAAGGCGTGTGCATCCACAGAGCATAATAGCGCTCTAACATAATCTCATCAATGAGGCTTTCTAAATTTTTATCTACGGTGGCGGTAATAAATTCTGCCATCTCCTCAGGATTCATCGCCTGAAAAAACTCATCAAGCGAACCCAATTTGGACAACGTCTGATCCACTATCACGCCTGAGATTTTACCCGCTTTGGCAGGAACGATGCCCTGCCAACCCAGTCCTTGCAAACCAAAGGGCATATTTTTGACACGAACGCCCCAAAAGGAGATGGGATAAAACAGCATCTCCAACGCCATCCACACATGAGCCCACGTTACAAAGGCAGTAACGGGCGGTATGGTAAGCATGGCGATGAATTCAGGGTGCTGGCTTAAAAGTTGCCACAAAGATGACGGCATAATTTTATTTATCGGTAAAAACAGTCGTAATTTTACCATAAAATTACTAAAATGACTTGTTTTGTAACGTGTTTTTTTGGTAGGTAATGACGGCTCATTAAAGATTTTTATGATAAGTTAGTAAAATCAATCTCATTATTTAAAGAAATTGTGGTAAAATTTAGAACTACTGTTAACCGACCCTAAAAAATAGCTATTTTCATGAACCAACCGCTCACCCACAACTCCGACCGAAGCACCGCCACTTTTCACAGACGCATCGTTGTGGCAGTCATTTTAATCTTGCTTGGGCTGTTTGGGCTTGCCTTGCGTTATGGCTATTTGCAAATCACCCAATACGACAAATACAGCACCAATGCCGAAAATAACCGCATCAAACTCATCTCCGACCCACCATCTCGGGGCTATATTTATGACAGAAATGGCATTTTGCTTGCGGATAATATGCCCGTCTTTACTGCCGTCATCAGCCCTGACGAAGTAGAAGACCCTGCCCACACTTTACGGCTTTTAACCCCAATTTTTGAGCTGACCGAAAAAGACATATCGGACATTTTAGCTCGCATTGACAAATCCAAAAATGATGCCGTTACCATCAAAATTGACCTAACCGAAGAACAAATCGCCAAATTTAGCGAACGCAAACCATTTTTTCGGGGAGTGAGTATCCAAACCAAGCTGACACGGGTTTATCCGCACGATGAGCTGTTTGCTCATGTTATCGGCTATGTTGGACGCATTAACGACAAAGAGTCCAAAGCCATCAAAGCCGACCCCGCCAAAAAAGACCTGTACGCTGGCACAGACCTAATCGGCAAACTGGGCATAGAGCAGCAATACGAAGAAGTACTGCTGGGCAAACCAGGCTATCAATCCGTAGAAGCCAACGCTCACGGTGAGATTTTGCGTAAGCTGGACACCAAAGCTCCCACCGCAGGCAATGATTTGTACCTAAGTTTAGATTATGGCTTACAAAAAGTCGCCCAAGACCAACTGGCAGGACGGCGGGGAGCGGTGGTGGCACTTGACCCCAAAAATGGCGATGTGCTTGCTTTTGTGTCAAATCCAAGCTACGACCCCAACCCCTTTGTGTCAGGCATTTCATCAAAGATGTATTCTGCTCTAAGAGACGACATAGACCAACCCTTATACAACCGAGCCTTGCAGGGGCTTTATCCGCCTGCGTCCACCATCAAGCCCTTTGAGAGCATGGGGTTTTTACATCATGGCATCATGGGCTGGAATGACACCATTTTTGACCCTGGTTATTTCAGTCTGCCAGGCGACAGCCACCGCTTTCGGGACTGGAAAAAAGGCGGGCATGGCACGGTCAATATGAGCAAATCCATCATCATGAGTGTGGACACTTATTATTATAAAAATGCCCACCGACTTGGCATCAATAAACTGCACGATTGGATGAGCCGTTTTGGTTTTGGTCAAAAAACAGGCATTGATTTGCCCAACGAAAAAGCAGGTATCATGCCATCACCTGAATGGAAACAAAAAACCTACAAAAAAGACTGGCTACCAGGGGAGACCATCTCAGTTTCCATCGGGCAAGGAGCATTTTTGGCAAGCCCCCTACAAGTCGCCAATGCCACCGCCATGACCGCCATCAAAGGCAAACACCTAACCCCCCACATTCTAAAACGCTCCGATGGGGACGCTCCTGTTACCATCATTGACAAGCCCGATGGCGTGATTGATTTTAATGGCACCGAAGACGACTGGCTAAAAATGCACACAGCCATGGAAGACACCGTCAAATACGGCACGGCTAAGGGCATTTATACGCCCGTTTATCGCATTGCGGGCAAAACAGGCACAGCACAGGTTAAATCCATCGCACAAGGCAAAAGCTACAACAAAGCCGCTCTAGATTCTCGGCACTGGGACCACGCGTGGTTTACAGGTTTTGCTCCCGTAGAAGACCCCCAAATCGCCCTAGCAGTCATCGTAGAAAATGGCGGTGGTGGCAGTAAGGTGGCTGCCCCCATTGGGCGGGCGTTGTTTGATTATTGGGTGCTACAAAGAAGCAAAAACCCCATCATGCCCCCCAGCGAAGAAGAAATGATAAAAATTCGTGCCGAAAAACACGCCATCTTACAAGCCAAGATTGATGCCATGCAAAGAGCCAAAGAGCGTGAAGCCTTAGCCAAAGCGGATAAATCATGAAAAAACCAACCAATCAAGTACGCATCATCGGTGGTAAACACAAACGCCGTCAGTTATCATTCATAGACACTGATGGCTTACGTCCAACGCCTGACCGTCTAAGAGAGACTGTGTTTAACTGGCTGATGGCGGACACCTTAGATGCTCGTGTTTTAGATATGTGTGCAGGTTCAGGCGTGCTGGGCTTTGAAGCTCTGTCTCGGGGAGCAAGACACGCCACTTTTATAGAACCCAACAAAGCCCAAGCTGTCGCCTTACGCCACAATGCCGACAGTCTAAGGCTTACCTTTGATGAATATACCATCATCAATACCACCGCCCAGACCGCTTTGCCTACCCTATCTGCCCCCTTTGACATCATTTTTGTGGACCCACCTTATACCCTAAACTTATGGCAGTCGCTCATCACGCTCGCCACATCGCAGGGGCTGATACACACCCACACAAAAATCTACCTAGAAAGCGACCGCCCTCTTGATGAGATTGCACACGGATTAACCGCCATCAAGCACACCAAAGTCGGGCAAGTCTATGCGGGTATCTTTAACCAAATTTAAATGTAAAAAAGTAGGAACAACTTATGATGAAAAGAAGTTTTAACCCCAATCCCATCAATCCCCACCACGCCCAACAATGGCAAGCCCACCATGAGTCCATGTATTATAATGACGTGGTCAGCATTGCTGTCATTGGACACACCAATACGGGCAAAACTTCGCTCATGCGAACCTTGCTTAGAGACTGTGATTTTGGTGAAGTTAAAAACGCCCCTGCCACCACCCGCCACGTTGAAACGGTCAAAATCCTAGACAAAAACGGTGCTCCTTTAATCACGCTATACGACACTCCTGGTTTAGAAGATGCCACAGGGGTCATGGACTTTTTACAAGAACACACCAATGCCCGCCATGACGGTGTAGAACGCCTAAAAGTCTTTTTGCAAGCCGTACAAGACAACACCCAAGCCCTACTTGGCGATTTTTCCCAAGAAGCCAAAGTGGTCAGCACCCTACTGATGGTGGACATCGCCATCTATGTGGTGGACGTGCGTGAGCCTGTACTGTCTAAATACAAAGATGAACTGGCAATTTTGGCAAGTTCTGGCACGCCCGTTTTGCCCGTGTTTAACTTTACCAAATCAAACAGTCCCTTTACAGGAGCGTGGCAAGAAATGCTGTCTCGGCGGGCGTTGCACGTCATCAACACCTTTGATACGGTGGCGTTTGATTTTGAAGCAGAGATGAACCTATGGGCAAATCTTGGCACACTGACATCCGCTCCTTGCTTTTTGACACTCCAATCCGAACGTACCGAAATTTGGCACGAAATGGCGGAAGAAGGGAGCATGATTATCGCTGATTTTTTGGTGAATGTCGCCAGTTTTACCTGCAAAATCAACGATGATGCCGATACTGACATGGTCTTAAACGCCATGCAAGAAGCCACCCGACAAGCCTTTGACATCATGCAACAACGCTTGCTTGAACTGTACAAATTTTATCATGCCGACATTGATGGCAGTCCGATGACCATTCAAGGCAGTAACCAAGACATTTTTGATAATGAATTGCTTGCTCGCTATGGCATTCGGGCAGTCAGTGGTGGCGTGGCAGGCATGATTATCGGGGCAGGGATAGATGTGGCAACCTTTGGAGCAAGTTTGGGGCTGGGTACGGCACTGGGCGGGGTCATCGGTGGATTACTGCCCAACAGTACCACCATCAAGGACAAAGCAATGGGCATCAAAACCCTGACCATCAGCGATGAAACCTTAACGCTACTGTCCGCCCAATCCCAATACCTACATCACACACTACGCCATCGGGGTCATGCCAGCCTTGATGCCATTTCGCTAAATGCCGATGTTGCCCTACCTTGGCAAGCCGACAAGCTCCCCACCCCCCTTAAAAAAGCCCGTGCCTATCCGCACTATTCCAGCCTTGATAGCAACTATGACGACAAATACGCCCTGCGAGGAGAGCTTGCCGACAAACTTGCCATCACGCTAGATGCTCATTTGGCAACATTGGAGCATTGTCATGACTGATATTACCAATAGCGTCCGACTTCGCCGTGCCACACCCGATGACGTGGCACACCTAAACACACTTATCCAAACCTGCCACACCAGCCAAACCGATTGGTCAAAGGTCTTAAATGAGCTTATCGGTGCAGACGGCTCATACGTGTTTTGCTTTGACGACCCTGCCACAGCATTGCCATTGGCGTGCGTGGGCGTGGCATTTTGTGAAAAAACAGCCCATGTCTTCCCCTATGTGGTAACGCCCACCCTACAAGGCAAGGGCATTGGTCGCACCATGATGACTGCCATACGCACTTTTGCTACCCGCCACGCCAAAAGTCGGGGTATTGACCATTTGTCATTATCCTTGCCAAGCAAGCGTTGCCCAAGCGATTTTGTGCCGTTTGACCCTGCCAAAACCGACCAACACGGTTTTTATCTGTTTAAAAGCCCCTTATGACAAAAACACCCTAATTAGGGTGTTTTTGATTATTTAGCGATGTCGTCATCGTGGTTTGGCTTGGGTTGTACCATTTTTGGCACATCATCTGCCATCGTTTGGGGTGGAACAGTGTCGTCTTTATGCGTCAAAGTGGCGGTTTGCATGGCCTCACGTTGCTTGGCAAAATCAGCAACCTGCTCGGCAGTTAGGCTTGCCCCACCACCTAAGACCTGATAAAGCTGAATTTGACTGATGACCTGTTGTTGTTCCAACGACAAAATCGCCTGCTGATTGGCAAACAGCGACCGTTCAGCGTCTAAAACATTAAGATAGTTATCCAGCCCCGAACGGAAACGGGCATGGGCAATTTTGTAGGTTTCTTGGTAGTTTTTTTGCAAGCGATACTGAGTTTGCAACTGCTGACCGATGGTTGCCCGTGTCGCCAGCACATCGCCCACCTCTTTAAAGGCGTTTTGAATGGCTTTTTCGTAAGCGGACAAGGCTTGTTTTTGGGCAATTTGAGCGACTTCGTGATTGGCGCGGCGATACCCTGCATCAAAAATCGGCAAACTTAGCGAAGGTCCAAATGACCACCCAAAAGCAGATGATTTTAACAAATCGCCAAGACTGGACGAACTATAACCAACATTGGTCGCCAAAGAGATGGACGGAAAATAACTGGCACGGGCTACGTTGATTTTTGCTCCGGCACTTTTTAAATCATGCTCTGCCTTGACGATGTCGGGGCGATAATACAAAAGCTCACTGGGCAATCCTGCACTAAAAATGGCAGGGCTGGTGATTTTATTCACCGCCATCTCAGGCATCAGCTCAGCAGGCACGGGTGAGCCGATGAGCAGTTGCAGAGCATTGCGAAGCTGTAAAATGTTCGTGTCCGCCTTGTAGATGTCCAATCTTACCGATTCTAGGGACGCTTCGGCTTGTAGGCTGGGGTTTTTGGCATCAATGCCCGCCTCAAAGCGTTTTTTGTTAATAAATAACGAATGTTCACGGGTTTTTAAGGTTTCCATCGCAAGCTGACGTTGGGCGATGGCATAGCTTAGATTAACATAGGCTTGGGCGATGTTAGAGATGAGCGAGATTTGAACGGTGTCTTTATTGGCATTACTGCCCAGATATTCGTGCAGTGCCGATTCTTTGGCACTGGCGACCTTACCCCACAAATCCAGCTCATAGCTTGCCATACCAAGCCCGACATTATATGCAGTGCTTGGGTTTTTATCCCGAACACTTGCCGAGCGGGTTGCCTCACCCGACAGCCCCACCGTAGGGTACAGACCCGTTTCGCTGATTTGGTATTGGGCTTTGGCAGACTGTATGGCAAGAATGGCTTGTTCTAGGTCTTTATTATTATTTAAACCCAGTTCAATCAAGGATTTGAGCCGATTGTCCGAATAAAAATCCTGCCAACGTAGCGATGCCACACTGGGGCTTTCTGGCACACTGATGGTTTCTTGGTCTAGGACTTCATAGCTTTTGTCCACAGGAATATTTGGCTTAGCGACCACATCTAACGGGGCTTTTGGGGGAATGGTACTACACGCCCCCACCGCCATGGCTAAGACAGACAAAGTAAATACACGCATGATTTTCATAATTTCTCCTGACTGATGGCATTGGCGGGTTTGGCAGGTTTATAAGGGAACATACTTCTTACCCACACATAAAACATCGGGATAAAGAACACACCCAAAAACGTTGCCGTAATTACCCCACCGACCACGCTTGTGCCGACAGCGTTTTGGCTACCAGAGCCTGCCCCTGTGGCAATCATCAGTGGCACAACACCAATCCCAAATGCAAGCGATGTCATGATGATGGGACGCAGTCGCATACGAGCAGCGGTCATGACGGCTTCTTTTAAGGATTTGCCTGATTCTTGGATTTCTTTGGCAAATTCAATAATCAAAATGGCGTTTTTGGCAGACAGACCAATGACCGTCAAAAGCCCCACTTGAAGATACACGTCATTGGCAAAGCCTTTAAAGGCAGTCAATAACACCGCTCCTAACACCCCAAGCGGAATGACCAGCATGACCGAAAATGGCACAGACCAACTTTCATATAACGCCGCTAAGCACAAAAACACCACAATCATTGAGATAATATATAACTGTAACGCTTGACCGCTTGTGTTTTTCTCTTCAAGCGACAACCCTGTCCATTCAAAGCCGATGCCATCAGGAAGCCCCGAAATCATCTCTTCCATCGCACTCATCGCCTCACCTGTGGATTTGCCAGGAGCAGCAGAACCTTGTATGTTCATGGACGACAGACCGTTATAACGGTTCAAGCCAGGGCTACCATACTGCCATTCACTCGTAGCAAATGCCCCAAAGCTAATCATCTGACCCTGAGTATTACGCACATACCATTTGTTGATGTCTTCGGGGGTGGCACGGCTGTCAGGATTGCCCTGCATATAAACCTTTTTAATCCGCCCACGGTCAATAAAGTCATTGACATAGCTTCCCCCAAAAGCTTGGGCAAGCGTGGCGTTAATGGTTGCCATGTTAAGATTATAGGCAGCTGCTTGTTCTTGATTGATGTTTACTTTGAGCTTGGGAGCGTCTTCTTGACCATTAGGACGCACGCCCACCACATTGGGATTTTGAGCGGACATACCCAGTAGCATATTACGAGCCTCCAACAGTCTATCATGTCCCACACCACCAATGTCTTGAAGCTGTAAATCAAAACCACTGGCATTACCAAAACCCTGAATGGCAGGGGGTGCCATCGGATAAACTAAGGTCGCTTGTGGTATCATGACATTCAGTGCCATCGCCCGTCCCGCAATCGCTTGGGCGGTGCTGTCTGGTGTCGTACGCTCACTCCAATCTTTTAATTTAACAAAGGCAAGACCCATGTTTTGACCACTGCCCATAAAACTAAAACCAGAGATGGTAAACACGCCATCTACGTTGTCTTTTTCTTGGTTTTGAAAATAACCACCCACCTGAGTCATGACCTGTTCGGTTTGGTCAAGTGTTGAGCCTGCAGGCAGTTGCACCAAGGTCATGAGCATACCTTGGTCTTCTTCTGGCACAAATGAGCTTGGCAGACGCACAAACACGAATGCCATGAGAGCTATCACGCCTGCATAAGCGATGGCAAACAGCCATTTGGCATTAAAAGTTTTGCCGACAAAATTTTCATAGCTTTTACTGGCTTTAAAGAAAAAGCGGTTAAACCAACCAAAAAAGCCCTTTTGGTTTTCAATGTCTTTATGAGCTTGGCGTTTTAAAATCGTAACACAAAGAGCAGGGGTAAAAACAAGAGCAATGACCGCCGACAGCGACATACTGGTGATGAGCGTTACAGCGAACTGACGATAAATCACCCCTGCCGAGCCACCAAAGAAAATCATGGGGACAAACACCACCGACAAAATCAAGGCAATCCCAATGACCACCTTACTAATCTCACCCATAGACTGAATGGTGGCATCTTTGACCGAGATGGTGGGGTCTTCTTCTAAAATCCGCTCCACATTTTCCACAACCACAATGGCATCGTCCACGAGCAAACCAATGGCAAGCACCATCGCAAACATGGTCAAAATGTTAATGGTCAAACCAAAAAACGACAAAACAGCAAACGTCCCCAAAATCACCACAGGCACAGCAAGGGTAGGAATGATGGTGGCTCGCCAGTTTTGTAAAAACAAAAACATCACCAAAAACACCAAACCAATCGCTTCTAACAAGGTCATGACCACCTGCTTGATGGACAGACGCACAAAAGGCGTGGTGTCGTACGGCACGACAACTTTTAGACCCTTAGGAAAGCCGACAGACAGCTCGTCCAAACGTTGTTGTACCGCTTCACGCACTTGCAAGGCGTTTGCCCCAGATGCCAGCATGATGCCCATGCCTGCCGCTTGTTGCCCATCGTAATAAGTTTTTACCGCATAGCTTTCAGAACCCAGCTCTACATCAGCCACGTCTTTTAGATAAACTTTTGCTCCCGATGTGTCGGTTTTAATGAGAATGCTACCAAACTCTTCGGGCGTTTGTAAAAAGCTCTGAACACTGACAGTGGCATTAATCACCTGACGGTTAAGGTCGGTGGGCAAATTAGCAAGCTGACCTGCTGATACTTGGACGTTTTGGGCTTGTATGGCTGATGACACATCAGACGGCATGAGAGAATACGCTGACAGTTTGGCAGGGTCAAGCCAAATCCGCATGGCATAAGACGAACCAAACACATTCAAAGAACCCACGCCATTGACACGGCTTAGACTGTCCACCACGTTAGAGTTAATGTAGTCAGCGATGTCTGACTGACTCATACTGCCATCTTCGGAAATAAACGCCGCCACCATCAAAAAACTGCTACTGGATTTATTGACCGTAACACCTTGACGCTGTACATCTGTTGGCAAGGAACTGGTCGCCGATTGTAGCTTGTTTTGCACCTGAACTTGGGCGGTGTCTGGATTGACGCTGTTATCAAAGGTCAGCGTAATAGAAGCAGAGCCGTTAGATGATGAGCTGGACGACATATACATTAAGCCGTCTAGCCCTTTCATTTGTTGCTCAATGACCTGTGTTACGGTATTTTCTACCGTCTCGGCATCAGCACCAGGATAGACAGCATTGACAGATACAGTCGGTGGAGCAATCTGTGGATACTGCTCAATCGGCAATCCACGCACCGCAATCACCCCAACAAGCATGATTAAAATGGCAATAACCCATGCAAAAATGGGGCGTTCAATAAAATACTTAGACATACGTTCCCCTAGTTGCCTTGTGTCTCATCTGCCATCGCTTCGGCTTCATTTTGAAGGTCTGACGGCTGTTGTCTGGGTGTTACACTGGGTGCCATGACACTATTTTGACCT
Organism: Moraxella sp.; assembly: GCA_030530785.1. Classification (GTDB taxonomy): domain Bacteria; phylum Pseudomonadota; class Gammaproteobacteria; order Pseudomonadales; family Moraxellaceae; genus Moraxella. Next base: position 18,585 of record JAUMUJ010000032.1, read on the forward strand.
TGTGGCTCGTCTTGCTCCATAGGAGCGATGGTTTGAGCTTGGTCATCTTGTGGCACTTGCTCTTTTGGGCGTTCGTCCAAATGCTCATCTTGGGGCCGACCACCTTGCCCCAAAGCTGGCATGGCAACTTTAACTTCCACCGCTTGGTCGGGCTGAACTTTTGCCCCACCCATGACCACCACTTGGTCACCATTATTTAAGCCTTCTGTAACCACCCATTGACCATTAAATGTGCCTGCCGTTTTTACTTCACGTACTTCAATTTTCTTATCAGCATTCACCACATAGACTTGAACAGCCCCCTTAGGTGTGCGGGTGATGGCAGTTTGGGGTAATAATGTGGCATTTGCCACCACTGCTTGGGCAAGATTGGCATTAACATACATACCAGGGATTAACACACCATCTGGGTTGGGAAATACCGCCCGAATGGTAACCGAACCTGTGGCTTCATCTACTTTGGTGTCTTCTAAGGCAAGCTGACCGATAAGCGGATAAGTCTCGCCACTTTCTAGGACGATTTGTACTTCTGGCGTGCCTTGACCTGCCTTGCCCGAAGCGATGAGCTGACGCAATTTTAACATCTCTGATGATGACTGCTGAATGTCCACGTACACCAAATCGGTGCGGGAGATGGTCGCCAATGCAGTCGCCTGTGATGCTGACACCAACGTTCCTGCCGTTACCGCCGAAATGCCAATTCTGCCCGAGATTGGAGCTCTGACGATGGTACGACTCATGTCAAGACGGCTGGCATCATGCACCGCTTTGGCACTGTTGATGGACGCTTGGGCTTGACTGACATTGGCCCGAGCAGACTCTACGTTGGCTTGGGCGGTTTTTACGCCAGACTCGGCAGATTTGACCCCCGCTTCGGCAGATTTTATGCCTGCTTCG
>JAUMUJ010000033.1 GCA_030530785.1 Moraxella sp.
GATTAGATTGTCTTAACAAACAACCCAAAAAGTCAAACAAAGCCCCTGCCAGATGAGATGGTGGGGGTTTTGTCATCAAATCTCCAAGAGAAAAAATCAAATGTGTCATATCTTTACTCCTAAAACCAATGATTTTATTGTGATTATTCAAGTTTGGTAAATTTAAGTCAAATGTGTCTAACTTTGTTATAATAGTAGGGTCTTGCCCAACGATTTGGGGTGGGACTATCGGCGGTAATTTATCAGATAAATTATCATTTTTTTAACAAGATACTAAGGAACTTTTTATGTGCGGTATCGTGGGTGGCATTCGCAGTAATGCCAATATTGTGGATTTTTTGACCGATGGACTAAAACGCCTTGAATATCGGGGTTATGACTCATCGGGTGTAGCGGTTTATAGCGACACAGAGCAAAAAATTAAACGGGTTCGCCGTGTCGGGCGTGTTGCTCTTATGGAGCAGGCAGTCAAAGAAAAGGGGCTGACAGGTCGCATTGGTATTGGGCATACTCGCTGGGCAACACATGGTGGGGTAACAGAGCCAAACGCTCACCCACACATTTCAGGTGGCTTAATTTCGGTGGTGCATAATGGAATCATTGAAAATTTTGAAGCCGAACGCACCCGTTTAGAAGCGTTGGGATATGCCTTTGAGTCGCAAACTGACACCGAAGTCATCGCCCATAGTGTAAAACATGAATATAGCAATAATGGCGGTAATTTATTTGATGCGGTACAAAAGGCAAGCCAAAACTTTCACGGTGCCTACGCCATTGCTGTGATTGCCCAAGACAATCCGTCTGAAATGGTGGTGGCTCGTATGGGTTGCCCACTGCTGGTCGCCTTTGGCGAAGACGAAACTTTTATTGCATCTGATGTGTCGGCAGTGATTGCTTTTACTCGTAAAATCAGTTATTTGGAAGATGGTGATATTGCGTTATTAAATGCAGGTGGCATTGTCAAATTAATTGATAAAACAGGTGCAAAAACCAATCGTATCGTTAAAACATCTGAATTATCATTGGCAAGTCTGGAACTTGGTGGTTATAACCACTTTATGCAAAAGGAAATTTACGAACAGCCAAAAGCGATTGCTGATACTGCCGAAGTTTTTTTGGATGGTGGGTTTAATGCGATTAATTTTGGTGAAAATGCCGAAAGCGTTTTTAAAGACATTGACAGCATTAAAATTTTGGCGTGTGGCACTTCATATTATTCAGCTTTGACTGCCAAATATTGGCTTGAATCCATTGCCAAAATGCCAACCGATGTGGAAATTGCCAGCGAATATCGTTATCGTGATGTGATTGCCAATCCCAAACAACTCATTATTACCATTTCTCAGTCTGGCGAAACGCTAGACACTATGGAAGCGTTAAAGTATGCACAAAGTTTAGGGCATACGCACAGCCTATCCATTTGTAATGTGATGGAATCGGCTTTGCCAAGAAATAGCGAACTTGTGCTTTATACCCGTGCAGGGGCGGAAATTGGTGTGGCATCAACCAAAGCATTTACAACACAACTGGTTGTTTTATTTGGGCTTTCGGTAACTTTGGGTAGATTGCGTGGTTTTGTGAATGATGAGCAAATCGCTGATTATACCAGCCAATTACGCAACTTACCGAATGATGTTCAGTATGCCTTAAATCTTGAACCGCAAATTGCGTCTTGGGCAACGAAATTTGCCAGTAAACCAAGTGCGTTATTTTTAGGGCGTGGCATTCATTATCCGATTGCGTTGGAAGGTGCGTTGAAATTAAAGGAAATTACCTATATTCACGCTGAAAGTTATCCTGCGGGCGAATTAAAGCATGGACCTTTGGCACTCGTTGATGAAAATATGCCTGTGGTGGTGATTGCACCGAACGACAGCCTATTGGACAAAGTTAAAGCCAATATGCAAGAAGTGTCGGCTCGTGGTGGAGAATTATTTGTCTTTACTGATTTGGATACACAATTTAAAGCAGATGATAATGTGCATTTAATCCGTACCCCACGTCATATTGGTGTATTATCGCCGATTGTGCATACCATTCCTGTGCAACTGTTGTCCTATCATTGTGCGTTGGCTAAGGGAACAGATGTGGATAAGCCGAGAAATTTGGCGAAGTCGGTTACGGTGGAATAGGGCATATCTGCTGTTGATGATAATTATTGGTATTTGATGAAAATTTAGTTTTATGGCAAATACCAAAACTTAACGCACCCTAAAAAGCCCAGTCCCAGACTGGGTTTTTAAGCCCTATCCGTCATCATCATCACTGCTTGACTGATGTCGGATAACTTTTCACGCACCATAAATAATCTATCAATCCCTAAGGCAATACCACTACAACTTGGTAAATCATCACAGGCTTGAATTAAATTCATATCAATAGGCATAACTGGTAATCCTAATTTTTCACGTTCACGATTATCGTTTTTAAAACGTTTTAATAATTCATCGCCATTTGCCAATTCATCATAAGCATTGGCAATCTCTACGCCGTTGATGTACAGCTCAAAGCGTTTGGCAACCTTAAAACCATCATTATCTTTGACTACTTTGGCAAGTGAGGCAGTTGCCACAGGGTAATCGGTGATGAGTGTGGGTAAATCAAAGCCCAAAGTCGGCTCTATCACATGGCTAAATAACAAATCTAACCAGCCTTGTTTGTCATTACCCATATCCAAAGCAATGCCATGCTTTAATGCAGTTTGTTTTAGAGTGTTAATATCGGCAGAAAATGGGTGGATAGCCAACCTATCCATAAAGGCTTGGGCATAGCGATAAGTTTTAAAAGGCAGATGTTTATGCAGTGCCACACTAATTAAAGCATTTAGTTCATTTGCTAAATCGTGTAAATCATAATCAGGGCGATACCATTCTAACATGGTAAATTCTATATTATGCTTATGTCCTTTTTCATTATCACGAAACACCTGACAAATTTGATAAATTGGCATTTGATAATCTGCCAACACTCGTTTCATGGCAAATTCTGGAGATGTGTGTAGATAACCTGTTTTTAATTGACCGTTTTGTGTAAAATTGGCATTCACACTTTCTATAAAGATATCGGTATTACCATGATTGGATAATATGGGGGTGGTAATCTCTAACACGCCTTGATTTTTAAAAAACTGACGAATGTCGCCAATCATCTCAGCTTTACTTATTGCTACATCTAAGGTCATGCTTGGGCGATAATCAGCATCAGTCATAAAGCCACTCTCTTTTTAACTCATAGTCTTTTCTTAATCTGTCAAAATCCGCTCCATGTACTTTATTGGTACAAATTCGGCGTAGATTCTCATCGTCTTTTAAAATGTCATAATAGGATTTTAAAATATCTGTATCGCCTTTGAATAATTTGTCTTTTAAAGTTTGCCAATGGCAGTGATTGGGGGGTAATAAGTTATCCATGCTTTGTAATATGGGCAAATCAAAATACTTACAAAATGCCTGATAAATCATGTCTGTCCCACGCAGTTTGCCATCTAGGGTGTAGCCTGCAATGTGGGGTGTGGCAAGGGTAAGTTTGTCAAGCAGTGCTTTATCAATGGTCGGTTCAAAAGGAAAAACATCCAGCATCACACTAAGGTTTTTATTATCCATTGCCCATAATAAATCATCTTGATTGACAATATCTCCCCGAGCGGTATTGATGAGTATGGCGTTATTTTTTAATTGTGATAAAGTGGTTTTATTAAATAATTGGTGGGTTGGATAATCGCCTGATTTGGTCAGTGGTGTATGAATGGAGACAATATCACTGTTTTTTAATAAATCATTAAAGGTGCTGTTATTAAAAACCGATGTCGGCAAATAAGGGTCATGTCCTAAAATTTCCCAGTTTAAATCTTTGGCATATCGGGTAAGTGTGCTACCAATATTACCCAAACCAACGATGCCAAGCGTGATTTTTTTATTCGCTAAATCAGGATATTTACTTAAAAGGGCGGTAATGACATATTGGGCGACCGAATGTTTGCTTGACCCTTTGGCATTGACAAAATGAATGTGATTTTTTTGGATAAACTCATTATCCACATGGTCTGTGCCAATGGTCGCTGAGCCGATAAATTTGATATTGGCAGGATTGGAGATGGTATCAGCGTTAATGGGTGTTACTGAACGGATAAGTAAGGCGGTGGGGTCATATTTATCAATGGCACACTCGTTAATCTCACGCCCTTTTAATTTGATTAGATTGATATTATCATGACAAAAATAATCGTCCAAATGGGCAATGTTTTCATCGGCTAAAATATTCATTAAAATGTCCTAAGTGTTTGGTTTGTTGGTATCTGCCAAAAGTGCCTTGCCATCTGCCACAGGTTTGATACCGTCTTTGGGGGCGAAAATCTCATTTTTATGCTGACTTATCCATTCACGCCATACAGCCAAGCCAATCGCCAGCACCACAGGTCCGATAAATAATCCCACAAAGCCGAACGCTGTTAAGCCACCTAGCACGCCAATAAAGATGATGATGAACGGAATTTTGGTTGCACCACTGATGACAATCGGGCGTATCAGATTGTCCACCCAACTGATGATCAGCGTTCCCCATAGGGCAAGCCCAATCCCTTCGGTGGTATGACCTTGCGACAGTAGCCATAATGCCACCCCGCCCCATGCAAAAGGTGTGCCAAAAGGTATCAAGGCGACAACAAAGGTAAATATGGTCAGCAAAATCGGATTGGGTACGCCTGCAAAAGCATAGCCAATCCCTGCCAATATCGCCTGTGCCAATGCCGTCAGTCCAATGCCATAAACGACCGCTTGGGTGGTTGCCCCAACTGAGTCAATATAGCCATCAATGCGGTTACCGATGATGTTACGTAAGGCTTGGCGGATTTGACGCATGAGATTGATGCCGTCTTTATAAAAGAAAAATAAGGTCATGAGCGTCATGCCAAGTTTGGCAAGATTTTTTAGAGCGACATCAAACGCTACTTTGCCATAATACAGATGCGATTGCACCCATGTTCTGACAGCTTCCATCGTGGCTTCGGGGTTTTTGTTCATCTCCCATAGGGTGTCTTTGATGATTTGTCCGACCACGGGCAGATTTTTGATGTTATCGGGCAAGTCCACATAGCCTGCTTGCAAACGGCGAACCGCCATACCAAAAAAGCTCATCACTTCTTTTTGTAGATAAAATACCCCCAAAATCAAAGGAATGCCAATCATGAGCGAAATGCTGACCGTCATGATTAAGGCACTAAAATCGGAACTAAATTTGACCTTTTGATGAAAAAAGCGATATAAGGGAAAGGTGGTATATGCTAAAATTGCCCCCCATAAGGCAGGAATGATAAAAAACTTGACCACCTGAAAGCACAGCACAAATAAAATTACAAATAAGCTCAAAGCAAGCAGGCGTTGAATGGCGAGTTCTTTTGTCCAATGTTCTAGCATCATGGTATCGGTCAAGGTTGGCAGGATAGAGATATTATGCCAAAAAATCCTTGATTTTGCTTGGGGATTTTTATGTTTTTGTGTAAAAATGTTATTTTAATGTAACTGGTGTGGACTGATTTTTTCTAATTTTTCAATGAGCTTTAAAAGTTCATCACGGTTTTTGGCGGATTTTATCCAAAGGGGCAGACGTGAAATCATCGAGCCGTTGCCTGCCATGTGGGTGCGTTCTCGCAAATCTGCCCCGATAAAAGTTTTTAATTCTGCCAAATGCTTGTCATTATATGCCCAAAAAACATGACCTTTAAAGGGCAGAGCTAATAATAATGGCATACCAAATTCATCATCTAAGTGATGTTTGCTCTTTTTGTAAAAGAGCAAGGTAACGACATTTTTTCGGTGGCAAGATTGACAAGTAATGGTTTTGGTGATGTCAAAACCTCTTAATCTGCCAACAAAGGCAGGCTTTGGGTGGTGTTCATCAATGCTGTATTTTGTTCCGCAATGATAACAGCGACCATCAGCACGGATTCGGCAGTCACCAAACCAATGATAGGGTCTGTTGTCAGCATTTTGTAACACCAACGCACAATGGCGACACGCAAAACGGCGGTGCTTGACTGTGCCTGCCTGTCCGCACCGCACGCATTTGACCCATTGCTCATGGGCGTATGTCCAAGTGTGAGAGCCTGTGTCTGTGTGGCGTGAGGGCGACTGTGTCATTTAAGTAGCTTCTCAACCTCCCCCACAACCTTATCATTATCATCACTCATCACCGTGATGTGTCCGATTTTACGACCATCTCGCTCGCTTTTATGATAATGATGAAAATGTACCCCTGTATGGGCTAAAAGTTTGTTTGTGTTGGGATATTTGCCGATGACATTTAGCATGACAGACGGCTTGACAATGCCCGTATCGCCAAGCGGTAAGCCTAGCACGGCTCGGACGTGGTTTTCAAATTGGCTGGTGTTTGCTCCCTCAATCGTCCAGTGTCCAGAATTATGCACTCGTGGGGCGATTTCGTTGGCAATCAGTCCGTTCTCACTCACAAAAAGTTCTAGGGTTAAAACACCGACATAGTCCAGTGTTTCGAGCAGTTTTTTCATGTTGGCTTGGGCGGTTTGGTTTAGCGTATCGGCATTGGGGGCAGGGGCGGTGGTTTTGGCAAGAATGCCATTTGTGTGGATGTTTTCAACCAAAGGATAAAAAGCAGTCTCGCCTGTGCGTCCACGCACGCCAATGAGCGACACTTCACGACTAAAATGAATAAAACCTTCGGCAATCAGGGGGGCAGGCATCGCACCTCCTGTTACCGCACCGCCAAGCTCGTCCCAAGCGGTGGCGATGTCGTTTGTTGTTTTGATGATAAATTGTCCTTTGCCGTCATAGCCCCCACGAGATGTTTTTAGCACCAGCGGTAAGCCTAGCTCCTTGCACGCCCCTTGCAACTCATCAAGCGAGGACACCGCACGATATGGCACGGTGGGTATGTCAAGCTCATTGAACAATGCCTTTTCGGCGAGACGGTCTTGGGCTACAGCTAGGGCGTTGGGTGGTGGGTAGATTCCTTGCTTTTGAGTGGCTAAATAAGAAGCGGTGGCGACAGGCGTATTTTCAAATTCTAGGCTAAAAATGTCAGATTTGGCGATGAATTCGTCAAGATGACTGCTTTTGTAGACTTGCCCGTATAAGCCAGCAGGAGCATTGGGTGCGTCTTCTAAAAAGACGCATTGATGACCTAATTGTAGAGCGGATTGGGCAAGCATCATACCAAGCTGTCCGCCACCTAAAATGCCAAGAGTTTGGGGGGTGGGTGTTGTCATGTCAAAAACCGTTTTGTTAAATTTTAAAAATGAAAATTTGATAAAATCGTGTGGGTGTAGGGGCAAATCACATTCGCCCTATGATGTGTGAAAAGTTTATCATACAAATTTTGGTAAATACATTACCCGCATAAACCAATCACATCACGTATTGATAATCCCTGGAATGGGACTTGCCAGTACTGTCTCGGTTTGTTTTTGGCGAAAATCGTCCAATTTGATGGCAAGCTCATTATCAGTAACTGCCAATATTTGCACCGCCAAAAGCCCTGCATTAAATGCTCCCGCCGTGCCAATGGCTAGCGTCCCCACCGCCACACCTTTGGGCATTTGCACGATGGAAAGTAGGCTGTCCCACCCTGATAGTGTGCTTGATTTGACAGGCACGCCAAGCACGGGCAGGGCAGTTTGGGACGCACACATACCCGCCAGATGAGCCGAACCGCCTGCCCCTGCAATGATGACAGACAGACCACGAGCTTTGGCGGTTTTGGCATAGTCAAAGAGCTTATCAGGCGTGCGATGAGCCGAGATGACTTGGCACTCAAAAGGTACATCAAAATCGGACAAAATCTGAGCTGTCTGGCTCATGGTTGCCCAGTCGGACTGAGAACCCATGATGATACCGACTTTTGGTGTGCCGTCTGGTGATGAAATGGGAGCAGGGTTTGGGGTATTTGACATGACGTATCCTTAAAAATGGCTGACTAAAACGGCTATTATAACAAAGATTTTGGAGAATGCTAAGCGTGGTTTACCCCATAAACTGTATAAAATTGTCATTATCTAATGTCGGATTGTTGGTATCAAATTGATAAGCGGTTAAATGTCCACCTTTTCCTGCCGAATAATCAATGCACACCACTTTATCTGATAAGATGGCGGGCTTACCATGTAGCCAATAATGTCCAATAAATATCGGTTTGTCGGTCGTGATGCTAAATGTTAATAATTCATCAGACAAATCATGCAAATAACTTTCTGGCAAATCATTGGCAAACAGTGTTTTGTCAATGGATTTATTTTGCCAATCATCCACCCACCATTTGATACGGGCTTGTGTGCGAACAATGCCCGTTTTGTCGGTCATGGTTAAGCCACTGGGTAGAGGGCTTTCTATGCCTTTTAATAAATGTTCTATGGCATAGTAGGCTTTATTGTCTTTTTTGCTTGTGATTTGAATGGTGTTTGGGTTTAGTTTATTGTTTTTTAAAATGGGTGTTAATGTCTCCATACTATATTTATCATAGCAGGCGTGAATACAAACACAGTCGTCCAATTCTAGCCAAATCGGTAGTTCATAAAAGCGATTTATCCAATATCGGTGTAAGTCGGTATCAAATCCGACTTCATCAATAAAGGCTTTGTGTTGAAACATATTATTGTCAGTATGAGGACGCAAATACTCGCCATCATCATTTTGGGTGGCGTAGCAGATGGCATTATATTCATGATTGCCCATGACAGCAAGGGCTTGATGATTATCAATCATATCAAAGACGATTTGTAATGTGGCTAATTGTTGATGCCCCCTATCTATCAGGTCGCCCATAAAAATCGCCCGATGGCCCTGTGGGGCAACATAGCTTGTGCCATCATGAACGTAACCTAATTTGTCCAAAAGCCCCATCAATTTGTCGGCGTGTCCGTGAATGTCGCCAATGATGTCATAAATCATGGATTTTCCTTAATAAAAGAGCGATTATAACAAAAAATTTTCGCCAAAAATCGCCAAATTTGTTACAATAAATATTTTTGGAAAAAGACCTGTGTCTCATTTACGACCCCATTTTTGGCAAAAATATCCTTTATCTGCATTGACCGATGACGAATGGGAAGCTCTGTGCGATGGCTGTGGGGTGTGCTGTTTGGTCAAATACTTAGATGATGAAGATGTTCGTCTGACCGAATATACAGACGTGGCGTGTAAACTTTTGGACACGACAACGGGATATTGCTCAAATTACACTCAACGCAAACGCTTTGTGCCCGATTGTATCCGCCTGACAGTGGGCATGATGGCAAGTATGATGTGGTTGCCTCGTCATTGTGCGTACAAACGGCTGTATCTTGGACAAAATTTACCCAAATGGCATTATTTGCTGGCAGGACAAGATGAGCATGATAAGGCAATGAATAAAGTGGGTGTGCGTGGTCGCTGTGTGTCTGAGAGTCATTTTAATGATGATGAAATAGAAGAACGAGTGGTGCGTTGGGTTAAAATTTAACCATAAACCGATGAGTGGGCCATGAATTTTTAAAAATTTTGCCGATGATTTGGGGATTTTTAACAGGCAAATAAAAGATAATGATTATTACTTATTGAAAATCCTTAAAAAAATACAGGATTTTTTGCGGTTTTGTGAATTTTTTATAACTTTTTTGCAGAAGTTTGTACGATAAGAATTTATTTTATGTCAAAAATAGCTTAAAATAGACAGGTTAGTAAAAATAGGCACAGCAAATGTGGATTTTTTGATAAAGTTGTTTTATCATCACCACACACCCAGTATGGGATTAGCCCCATCTTTTTCTGGAGGAAGTTTTAATGAGCCATGCCGAAGGCGTGAATGTTAAACGCCGTAGAGTCCTGATTGCGTCCACCGCTGCCATCGGTGCAGTTGGTGTTGGAGCAATAGCCACCCCGTTTGTGCGTTCTTGGTATCCAAGTGCCAAAGCGGAAGCCGCAGGTGCTGCCGTTGTTACCGATATTAGCGGTATTGAAAACGGTCAAATGATTACGGTCAAGTATCGTGGTAAACCCATCTTTGTCGTCAAACGCACCGAAGAGATGGTGGCAAATTTAACCAAAGTTACCCCTAAGTTGAGCGACCCAAATTCCGAAGCGTCAGTTCAGCCTGAGTACTGCAAAAACGAAACCCGCTCCATCAAGCCTGAAATTTTGGTGGTAGAGGGTGTTTGTACGCATCTTGGTTGTGCCCCTGCGTTTCGTCCCGAGATTGGGGCGGCAGACTTGGGTGGCGCTGATTGGTGGGGAGGGTTTTTCTGTCCTTGCCACGGTTCTTTGTATGATTTATCTGGTCGTGTTTATAGTGGTGTGCCTGCCCCACTAAATCTACCCATACCAGAATATAAGATTGAAGATACCATCTTAACCGTTGGGGAGTCATGATATGAGTATTGCAAAAAAGTTTATGAGCTGGGTAGATGCACGCTATCCTGCGACTGAAACCTACGAATATCATATGTCAAAGTATTATGCACCAAAGAATTTTAACTTCTGGTATTTCTTTGGCGTGCTATCTATGGTGGTACTCGTAAACCAGCTGGTAACAGGTATCTGGCTGACCATGATGTTTAACCCAAGTGCCGAAGGAGCATTTGCCTCGCTTGAATACATCAACCGTGATGTTCAAGGTGGTTGGCTCATTCGTTATATGCACTCCACAGGAGCGTCAGCGTTCTTTGTGGTGGTATATTTGCATATGTTTCGTGGTTTGATGTATGGTTCTTACCAAAAGCCTCGTGAGCTGGTTTGGCTTATCGGTATGGCAATTTACCTATGTTTGATGGCAGAAGGTTTCTTTGGTTACCTATTGCCTTGGGGTAATATGTCATTTTGGGGGGCTCAGGTTATCTTAAACTTACCTGCTGCCATTCCGTTTATTGGTGATGGTCTTGCCGAGTGGGTTAAGGGCGACTACATCATTTCAGGCATTACCCTAAATCGTTTCTTTGCCTTGCACGTTGTTGCCATTCCTTTGGTGCTTGTGGGTCTGGTGTTTATGCACTTGGTGGCACTGCACCATGTTGGTTCAAACAACCCCGATGGTATTGACATTAAGAAATTAAAAGATAAAAATGGTGTGCCACTAGACGGCGTGCCTTTCCACCCATACTATACCGTGCATGACATGGTGGGTATTGTGGTGTTCTTTATCTGTTTCTTTGCGGTGGTATTCTTTGTGCCCGAAGGTGGTGGTTATTTCCTAGAAAAACCCAACTTTGAAGCAGCCAACGCCCTAAAAACACCAGCACACATTGCTCCTGTTTGGTACTATATGCCATATTATGCCATGCTTCGTGCCACACCTTCTATGTTTGGTTCTGCTTTGCCTGGCGTGATTGTCATGGGGGCGGCGATTGCCATCTTGTTTGTCCTGCCGTGGCTTGACCGTTCGCCTGTGCGTTCTATTCGTTATAAAGGTGCATTATCTAAGATTGCTTTGGCTATCTTTGTGGTGAGCTTCTTGATTTTAGGTTATTTGGGTGGGATTGCGTCATCTACAACCGCAACCGTTGTGGCTCGTGTTTGTACCATTCTTTACTTCTTGTACTTTATTCTCATGCCGTTTTACACGTCCATGGAAACGTGCAAGCAACCCCCAGAACGTGTTACAGGAGGCCACTAATGAAAGCGTTTAACCTAAAAACATTGGGTGCAGGTCTGCTGTTGGCAGGTGGTGCTGTGGTCAGTTCATCAGCCTTTGGGGCGGGTGGACATGGCTGTGGCGATTATACCCAAGCGGACGGCACGCAGGTTACCTTAGAGTGTAGCAAAGCCCCAATTGACCTAACCAATAAAGGCTCATTGCAACGTGGTGCTACTTTATTCATGAACTACTGTGTGGGCTGTCATTCGGCTCAGTATGTTCGCCATTCTCGCATCGCCAAAGACCTAGACATTCCACCGGAGTTGATGGAAAAATACTTGATGGTAACAGGCAGTCAAATCGGCGACCATGTTACTGCTGAGATTGATCCTGAACTTCAAGGAGAATGGTTTGGGGCAGCCCCACCCGATTTGTCATTAGAAACCCGTCTGCGTGGCGATGATTGGGTTTATACCTATCTTTTGACATTTTATGAAGACCCAAGCCGTCCTTGGGGGGCAAATAACCTAGTGCTTGCCAATGCTGCCATGCCACACGTTTTACATAATTTGCAAAAAGAGCTGGGCAAAGAAGAGTACGAAGCCCAAATCGGCGACCTTGTAAACTTCATGGCATGGATGGCAGAGCCTGTGCGTCATGAACGTAAGATTTATGGGGCGTGGGTGCTGTTGTTTTTGCTTGTGCTACTCATTCCAGTTTATTTGTTAAACAAAGAGTTCTGGAAAGACGTCAAATAAGCCCGACAATAAAAAAGCTGACTTCGGTCAGCTTTTTTATATTAGTGTTGTTTCAGATAAGGCCAAGCTGCTTTTAGGTAAATCATCATGGACCACAAGGTTAAAACTGCCGCCACCACCATCAGTGTATAGCCTATCATTTCAAGGCTTTGCCAGTTTAAAAGCAGTACAGTAATGGCAACCATCTGAAAAGCGGTTTTTAGTTTGCCGACATAAGACACCGCCACACTTGTGCGATTGCCAAGCTCTGCCATCCATTCACGCAGTGCCGATACGGCAATCTCACGAGAGATGATGACGATGGCACAGATTGCCATGACAATATTGGCGTGCCATTGCACCAGAATAACCAAAGCGGCAGCGACCATCAACTTATCTGCCACAGGGTCTAAAAATCGCCCAAAGGCAGATGTAATGCCCATCTTACGAGCCAAAAAGCCATCAAGCCAATCAGTGATGGATGCCAACACAAACACAAAAGTCAGCAAAAAATGCCTAAGCATATTGTCGCTGTACTCCATCATGCCAAGTCGTGCGATGGCGTTGTCGGGTATCATGGGCATACCAATGCCCAAAGCGGGAGGCCAGTAGGCGATACCGACAAATAACGGTATCATGGCGATGCGAGCGATGGTAAGGTTGTTGGGCAGATTAAAGATGGTGCTGTGCGTGGCGTGGATTTTATGTTCAGGCATGGCAAAAGATTGTGAAAATTTGTGAGTATGATACCGTAAATTTAGCAATTTTTGTACCTAAATTGTATTTTTTGTGCGTTTTTGGGTACAATACGCCTTTTTTGAGTCGGTAATGTTTATTTATGAGTGGTGCGGTTTTAACCTTTGATGTGATGATTGTTGGGGCGGGTGCTTCGGGGTTATTTTGTGCGTTTCATGTTGCTCAGCAGGGCGGTCGTGTTTTGGTGGTAGACCATGCCAATAAAGCGGGCAAAAAAATTCTCATGTCAGGTGGGGGGCGTTGTAATTTTACCAATCTTAATGTACGAAGCGAGCATTTTGTTAGCCAAAACCCCCATTTTGTGCGTTCGGCATTGTCTAAATTTACGCCCGAGCATTTTTTATCTTACGTCAAAAAGCACAAAATCTCTTATCATGAAAAATCGCACGGACAGCTCTTTTGTGATAACACATCAAAAGACGTTTTGAATATGCTACTTGATGAATGCCAAAAACATCAGGTAAAAATTTGGCTAAACACCAAAATCCTAAGCATTACCCCAGACGATGATGGGTTTTTGGTAAAAACCGCCACGCCATCTAAGATTTTTGCCAAACATTTGGTGGTGGCCACAGGGGGGCTGTCCATACCCACGCTGGGGGCGAGTGGTTTTGGTTATCAGGTTGCCACACAATTTGGTCATGGCATTGTGCCGACCCAAGCATCTTTGGTGCCATTTACGTTTAGCGATAAGACAGGAGAGATGATAAAAAGTCTAAGTGGGGTCAGTATTGATGTGGCGGTTTTTAATGATAAAATTCGTTTTGAGTTGCCTATGTTGTTTACTCATCGGGGGCTGTCTGGACCTGCCATGCTCCAAATGTCCAATTATTGGCAGTTGGGCGAGAGTTTTTGTGTGGATTTGTCGCCCAGCACAGACCTTAATGATGTGTTACTTAGTCATAAAAATACTCACCCCAAACAAAAAATTCGCACTGTGCTTGCTCCTTATTTTCCTAAAAAACTGCTTACTGCTTTGGAGGGTTATTTTTGGTGTGCCATTAAGGACATCGAGCTTGCCAACATCAAGGATAAAGAGCTGACCCAAATTGTACATCATCTGCATCATTGGCACTTAAAGCCATCAGGCACGGAGGGTTATCGGGTGGCAGAGGTAACACGGGGTGGGGTGGACACCAAAGAGATTTGTGGTCAAACCTTTGAAAGTCGCCGTCAGTCAGGGCTGTATTTTATTGGAGAGGTGTTAGACGTTACGGGGCAGTTGGGGGGTTATAATTTTCAATGGGCATGGGCAAGTGGTCATGCTTGTGCGATGGCGATTGTCAAAAAACTGCTTGAATAATCCCATCAAATCCGCTACATTAAGCATAATTTGTACAATCATTTAAGGAAAAATTTTATGTCCGATGACAATCCTAGTGGCTGGCGACGGGGTTTAAGGCGTTGGCTTTCTACCGCTCCTGAAACTCGTGATGAACTGCTAAATTTGGTGCAAGATTCTCGCAAGTTTTTGGATTCTGGCATGGTGGATATGTTAGAAGGCGTGCTTGATTTGCCCGCAACGCAGGTGCGTGAGATTATGACGCCACGCCCCCATGTTAAAGCCATCGGCAGTCATGATGATTTGTCTGATGTGTTGGCATTGGTACTAGACAGTGAGCATTCTCGTTATCCTGTATTTGACGCTCATGATGATAATACGGTACTCGGGATTTTGTTGGTAAAGGACTTAATAGGCATTTTACAACAAAAACTTACCGACCCAAGTGTGCCCTTGTTGTTGGATAAATTGGTGCGTCAGCCCTTATACATTGCTGAAACTGCTCGTGCCGATACGTTACTTCGCTCCCTACAAAAAGCTCAGGTGCATATGGCAATCGTGCTTGATGAGTTTGGTTCGGTGGCAGGCGTGGTTACGATGGAAGATTTATTAGAAGAGATTGTGGGCGACATTGTTGATGAGCATGATGATATTGATGAAGACAGCACCATCAATAACATCATTCCCCACCCCAATCAAAAAGGCGTGTGGCTGGTGCAGGCATCCACGCTTATTTGTGATTGTAATGATGAACTGGGCACAAATTTTGATGATACGGACGTGGATACGATGGGGGGCTTGGTCATGCAAGCATTGGGGGCGGTCAGTCATCTGCAAGGAGAGACGGTGGTCATTGACGATTGGCAAATTACCGTGGTGGACGTAGAAGGGCGGTTTATCCATTTGCTTGAACTGACCAAAGTTCTGTGAATACTAAAACTGATTTTTTGGTATGGTAACAGTTTGCATATTGCCATTTGATACCTTATAAAGCGTCATTGTAATTTCGCTATAACCTGAGCCGTACTCAGTCTCGTATTCTGTTAAATCAAAACTTTCTGTTTTTGAAATGATGCCACTTTCCAAATCTTTATAACGAACATCATAGTTTCCAGCTGTGATGTCTCTCAATATTAGTCCACCCCATGCAGGAATATAAAAATGACGAACAGCCTTTGGTTTGCTTCCACCTAAATAAATCAGTTTACCAAAGATGGCACTGTCGTTTTGGTCATTTTTAATAGTAAGTGTGGACATACCGTCCATATGTAGTTTGGGGTAGCCTTGCACATATCCTGCGGTACGGGGGAATTTTTTGCCGTTGGGAGCATAAAGATGTGCTGGCTTACTTGTGGGGGCAGTGGTGGCATCTTGATTGGCATTAAAAACGGCTTCTGCACCAGCTTTGGCGGCTTCAACGACATCGTTAGAGATGGTATCGTGAGTGTTGTGATTATCATTATTGGCATATGATTGTTCAAGAGGGTTTGGTAAGCCAGAATCATAAGTTACCGCTATAAATACCATAGCACCTAAACATGATACAATGGCGACAATACAAAACCATTTTATGACAATAACAGCCATATTGATTGTAGTGCGAACTGCTTTTTTAGTGCCATTAAGTACTGCAATAATCACACCCAATATGCCAGCCATATGGTTGTTGTTTAACAAGATGGTCATCATAGTCTGCCCGACTGTGGGGATTGGACAACACCTGATAAGCCTGATTGATGAGTACCATCATTTGTGTGGCTTTCGCCTTTTGGGTTTCATCAGTAAATTTATCGGGGTGATGTTTTTGGCACAATGCCCGATATGCAGCCTTAATAATCTCAGGCGGTGCATCGGGAGCAACCTTGAGTATGTCATAATAGGTTGTCATGGTCTTAGTCCAAAATTAGAGCAGATATGTGCCAACATGATCATGCCGATGGTGTCAGGTAGAGCATATTCCCATACAATCGGATGGTTGTCAGTAATGGTGCTTCTGGTGTCGCTCCATACCGGTTTATCTAGATAATAAGAGGCTTTTGCTTCGTAAGCCATTTTCTTGTGAGAGCAGTCATAATGAGCTATGTCCACTATTGTATCGTATTTGTCTCCATTGCTATATGATTTTGGTGTATGAAAAACTATTTTTCGCCATACTTTGATTTTGGCGGGATAGCCGACATACTTAATGCTTGAACTGTCATAATAGTATGTAAACTCATCATGATGAAATGGGTAACGTACCCAATTCGTGTCAAAGGTTTTATTGGTATGGGTCGGGCTTATCTTTGGAGTATGAGCTGTACTGTAGCCGACTTTGGTGGGATTACTTGGCATTGAAGGGGCGACCGAGACTTGTGATTTTTTGGTTTTGCTGGCACAACCTGTGACGAGAAAAATGCTGGCAAAAGCAATAAGAGACAAGCGATACATGATTATTTCCTGATATACAAAATAAATGAGTGAAAACATAAGAGATGTATTATATATAATTGCCCCCCCCCGCAATAATTCACTCATCATAAATGTTGAAAATCTGAACAACGGTCATGAGAAACTGATGGGCGGTAAAAATAATCTGTATACCCAACGCCTAAATTCCCAAATAAAGCAGTAAAAGCATTCAACCATAAACTAGATTTCCACAGTGAAGCCAATCAACCAATACCTACTGACATGAGCCAAGTGGTTAATGTCAGCCTAGCCAAAGCTGATGAACTGTGGACGGTGCTGGATAAAGTAGGTTTGTCTGACTGGGCAAAAAACCAACCCAAAGGACTGGATACACCGCTTGGTGAGTATGGCATGGCAATCTCAGGTGGTCAAGGTCGGCGTGGCAGAGCTTGACTGATATGCAACAGCAGGGCAAGATTGGCGTACTTATCATTGCCACCCATCAGGTGTGGGAGCAGATGGTTGATGTGGGGGTTTTGGAGGTTTAAGATGTTAAATTTCACTGATTATTCCTGATTTTTATAAATTAGCCTTGAAATCCCCATTGTTGTTTAAGTTGTGTGTATTAGCAGAGCATCGTAAGGCTTGATTAGAGTTTGTCAGACCAACAGCACCACCATCAGCAAAAGCAGGAATTCCAAACCCAAGCCCTAATGCAACAAGAATGCTTGTGGTAAGTGAGGCTTGTTTGATAAAAACAGCAAAGAGTGGGGCAGAAGATGTGTTCATGGGGGTTAAACTCAGCAAGCATACAAAATACCACAGAGTGCTGTGGTGTTTTGAAGTGTTCTTTAAGTTTTACCCTTGTAAGTCAGTTTAGCTGATGGGGTGGGGGATGTCAAGGGGGGATAAAAATATGGGAATGTACTGATTGGCACATATGATACACCATAAATATTATCCAAGCTCCAATGCTATAGTATTAATAATAAGACATGAATTTGATTAAATATTTCATAAATGTCTCGTGAAAATAGCGTAGAATACATAAAATATTGACTGGAAATTCATATCTACTATTTGGTTATGAGTTTTCATTAGGTAATAAGAATAAAGATTCCATAAAATCATCTCCAATGCGTGTTTGTTCAGCATTTCCTTGATAAAATATAAAAATATTAGAGTCACTGATACTAAATACAGAAATAGATAATACATTATCTTTAAAAACCCATTTATCTATCTTGTTGTTTGAAATGTTTTTTAAAAATTTTACTTTATGAGGTTCACCAAAATGTTCATATATATGACCATAATGCAAGTTTCCAATTTCAATATTGATGGGAATTTTTTTATACGTCAATCTAAGGCTTTTGTAGTCATCATATATATTAACTTTAACGTTTGTTTCTATTGGTAGGCATATACCTAACCCTGCGAACTTGTAAAGATATTCTGGATATTGACATATATTTGCATAACAGATCATAGGCATCATATTAAAAGCTAGTAAAAGTAAAATTTTTTTTATCATGTTTTTATTTCCTTAATTTTTTGTTGGGATAATGTATTCAACCCCATGATCTTCATACCATTTTTTAAAGTCTGGTTCATCTGGGTATCTATTATATTTTTCAAACTCAGGTTTGCACCCTTGCCACTCAAATGCTTTGCTGTCAAATATAACCAAAAACATGAGCCAGTCTGTATTATTGTACCGTAAACTATTGCCCATTACATTTTTCCACCTAGAAAAATGATGCCTAAATGGTTTATTATGGTATGGATCAAAGTTAATACCAAGTATATGACCAAATTCATGAGCAATGGTATTATCAGAAGCTGATAGAAAAAAAGTGCCTATATTTATTTTGCCATCATTATTTTTTAAATGATTTCTACACTCACTATCTTCTTTCGGATCGCATTCACTGTCATACTTAACAGCCACTGTATTGATGTGTTTATAAGCATGTTGAACATCATCTTTTAGTAAATCCACCCTTGTTCTTATGTCAAATTCTCCAAATCTACCAGTGTATGTTTTTTCAACAATGCCTTTCCAGTGCTGAATTTTATCTAGAAATTCGGTAGCTCTGTGGGTAAATAAGATGGGAATGGTGATATCTACCCCTTGTTTTTTATCCCAAATACCAATGGCGTATAACCCATACGCATCACTTGCCATATACGGTCTATTTTCTGCATAACTGTACGAATTAAACTCCCCAGCAAGCCCAATCGGATCACTCGTCAAATACCTCCCCACCTTAGGATCATAGTATCTGTGGTAGTTGTAGTGATACCCTGTCTCTTGGTCAAAGTATTGACCTGTAAAGTTTAATGATATTGCCT
>JAUMUJ010000034.1 GCA_030530785.1 Moraxella sp.
TTGCTCTACCAACTGAGCTAAGCCGGCGGTATTTCCTAAGTGGTGCGTATGATAACACAGTTTTAAAATCATGCAAGCGTTTTTTTTAAAAAATTTTAATTTTTTTTGTATACTATTGATTTATATATTAAAATTTTTATTTAAAAAATAAACCAAAAACACCCCTAAACCACCAAACCATCACACGCCATTTCCACCGCCTTGACGATGGCGAGAGCTTTTTTGTTGGTTTCGTCCCATTCTGCCACAGGACTGCTGTCTGCCACCACGCCTGCCCCTGCTTGGACGTGAACCCGCCCATCTTTTAGTACGGCGGTACGAATGGCGATGGCGGTGTCCATGTTACCCGCCCAACCCAGATAGCCCACCGCCCCACCAAACACGCTACGGCGAACAGGCTCTACTTCATCAATGATTTGCATAGCTCGGATTTTGGGAGCTCCTGACAACGTGCCTGCGGGGAATGTCGCACAAAACACATCTAGGGCATCTTTATCTGCTGACACTACCCCCTCTACGTTGCTGGCGATGTGCATGACCTGCGAGTAGCGTTCAATAAACATTTTATCGGTTACCTTGACCGTACCAATATCGCACACCTTACCAATATCATTACGCCCCAAATCAATGAGCATCAGATGTTCAGCAATTTCTTTTTGGTCGGACAACAGCTCAGCTTCTAATGCTAAATCTTCTGCCACATCCACGCCACGACGGCGAGTGCCTGCCAATGGTCGCACGGTAACTTTACGCTCATCGCCCACCGTCTCAATGCGAGATAAAATTTCAGGTGAAGCCCCCACGATATGAAACGGCTCATCGTCCAAAAGCTCGCCTTGGATTAAAAACAAATAAGGAGACGGGTTTAGGTAACGCAACGCCCGATACACCGCCAATGGGTCGCCA
The DNA here is from genome assembly GCA_030530785.1 of Moraxella sp. Lineage (GTDB taxonomy): Bacteria > Pseudomonadota > Gammaproteobacteria > Pseudomonadales > Moraxellaceae > Moraxella. The sequence goes on from JAUMUJ010000034.1 coordinate 907, forward strand.
TCAAATTCGCCTGATAGGCGTTGGGCAGGTACAACTTGCATGACATCGCCTGCTTTGATGTACTCTTTAATGCGGTTTACGTCCGTGCAAAATTTATTTTGTCCTGTTTGTGAGACAAAATGCGGTTTGGGCTGTGTTTTGACGCTCAAATCAGGCTTGTGCGAGAGCAGATTTTCAATGATGTCAAGCTGTTTTACCGCTTTTTTGTAGCTGTCTTTGGCTTGTACGTCTGCATAGACCACGATAGATAGGGTATGTTCTAGGTTGTCAAACACCACCACAGACGATGACAGGGTGAGCCACATATCAGGCAGAGCCAAAGGATTAGGAGAGTTTGACACCCCAACAGTTGGCTCAATCACTCGTATCATGTCATAGCCAAAATAGCCCACAAGCCCCCCACTAAATGCAGGCAAATCGGGCATGACATCTTGGCTTGGGGTTTTGTACTGTGCCATAAACTTACGGATAAAATCAAAGGGATTCATGTCATCAGTGGTCGTGTCATCTTTGCGACTGTCCTTTAATACCACCTTACCATCATGGTATTCTATGACGACATCTGAACCCAAGCCAATCATAGAGTATCTTGCCCAACGCTCGCCCCCCACCACCGACTCAAACAAATAAGCAGACGCAAAAAACTTACGCAAATTGGCAAACACCGACACAGGCGTGGCATCGTCCATCAGGCGTTTTTTAATCAAAGGAATATGAGTGTAGCCTTGTTCGGCAAGCGTATGAAAATCGGATAAAGATAGCATAGGTCGTCCTAAGAATTTTTGGTTATTATAACCCAAATTACCCCATTTCAAAAGACAATAAAAACCACCCAATGTCAGCGGTTTTTGACTATTGTTCAGATTTCACGAGCTTATCCGCCCAGTCAAACAATTCACTCAAATCATAATCCCCGCCATGACCCACACCCCACGGCAGGGCAAAATCCACATTTTTACCCTGATTTTGTAAGGCGGTGGCTAGTATCACAGGCACAGCAAGGGACGTGTCATTGTCCTTTGCCCCATGACGGATACGCCAATGCTGGGTCGGGCTTTGGGTGATGTAATTCATCGCATTCATCATCTTGACAGTGTGAGCGTCCGCCATGCTCCCTTGTCCGTATTTTTTGCCAAAAGCGGTAAAATGCTGATTGCTCACCACCCGATTGCCAAACAAATTATTTTCACCACTTGTCAAATCTGTCGCATCAAAGGCAGGTACGCCCTTGCCACGACCCAAGTATTTCAAATAACCGTCAAAATCCGCCACATAAAAGGGATTGACGGATTTCCTTTGTGCCAAAAAGTCAAATTCGGTTAAACCCATGCCGTTTTTAAATGCGGTATTGGCGGATTTATTTAGATGATAAATCACTTCATCTTTAAACGTGCCATTGCCGTTATTGTCAAGGGTTAATGTTTGCCCATTTTGTCCTGTTAATTTTAAGCTATTGATATAATTTGGGAAATTAGATTTTAATTCATTTGACCAAATTTTTTGCTCATCAGTCAGGATCGCCTGAATGCGTTCACGTTTAACATTATAATCAAGCATAGAAACGTGCATTTTTTGATAATCAAAAATACCATTAAACTGCCATTCATACGCCATATCGGCGTTTTCAAGGTTGGTAATCGGAGCATAGGCAGACACGGCAAATATGCTGTCGTCTATTTTTTGACCATTGACGACCATTATCGCTCCGACTTTTTGTAGCTCGGCGTGATAGTCCATGCTACCACCACTTGCCCCGAGCAGTGCCGACACCGCCCCACCTGCGGACGTACCACTGCTGATAATGCGGTCGGCTCGCCCTGCCATGAGTGCGTCATTGGCTTTTAGGTAGCGAATGGCGGATTTTAAATCCACGATGACAGACGGGGCTTTACCCGTATAATTACCGTCCATACCAAGCGTACGCCCCCTAGCCCCTGCACTTGCCACGACATAACCACGAAGCAAGGCGGCAGCCACGCTGTTTGGTCTTGACGTACCGTCTCGCCCCGCCCTGCTCTCGGCGGTCATTGGCTTGGCGGGCATATATCCACCCACGCCATTGGGGAAAAATATCGGGGCGGTGTCTGCTGTGTAGCCGTTAATGCTGTCGCCTGTAAAATACCGCTCGGGAATATAGATGTTCATCACTTGATAATCAGGCTCGGTGGGGTTTGCCACATAGGGGATATTTTCAAACGCACGCACGACAAGGCTTTGACCATCTTGGGTGATGGTGATGGGTTTGTGGTTGGTGGGGTCAAAGGTAAGATTGGCAGGGGCAGTTATGGTGGTGGGCGTGGCTTGATTTGGGGTTTGGCAAGCTGTTAAAGCGATGCTTAGGGATATAAGTAGGGTTTTTAAAACAAAAGAATTTTTCATCAAAGTTCTCAATAAAAATAATTATCATCATGCCTACATAACCCCAAAAGAAAAGTACCGCTCAAATGCCTTATGATTTTTTAAACAAATACACACAAAAACTAGCCGTTACATCAAAATTATCCCATGCCTTTAATGCTGTTTTGCGATCAAGTTTGGCTTTATAGGTATAGGGGGTCATGTCTATTAAGTCGCTTAGACTTTGGCGGTCAAGGCATAAATCAGTGTCTATCTGCCATTCATTGATTAGACGAAACTCTGGGGTAAGTTCATTGATAAATTTGGTAGGATTGTGCGGATTGACGGTATCAAAGAGCTGTTCACGCATGGCGTACAAATGGTGTGGGGCAGGCGTAACGACAAGCAAATAACCATCTGATTTTAGCACTCTTAGCATTTCTGTTTTTGGTAAGGGGCTAAACAGACTTGTGCAAATGTCCATACTCTCGTCCGCCACAGGCAATACCGCTCCTGTACCGACCACCCAAGTAATGTGTTTGCCGATGTCGGTGTTTTTATAGGTTTTTGACGCTGTCATGATGGCGGTTTTGGCAATGTCAAGCCCGATGACATGGGCAGAGTTTGCCATACGAGCGGTATAATAGCCCTCCCCACAGCCGATGTCCAGCATGAGTTTTGGGGTCAGCTCATCAATGATTTGCCCGACTTTGTCCCGTAATGGCTCATAAAATCCGCCTGCCAAAAAGCGTCTGCGTGCCTGTACCGATGTTGGCGTGTCGCCTGCGGTATGACTGTTTTTGTGTTGAACCACGTGCAAATTGACGTAGCCGTCTTTGGCGATGTCATAGCTGTGGCGGTTTTGGCAGGTGTAAGTTTTGCCTTGTAAAGTTAGGGGCGTGTGGCAAATTGTGCAGGTGAGCATTATTTATTTTCCAACCCAAATAGCTTTCCAACCATTTTCCTGTCTTTTGTGGTCGTACGCCTCTATTGCAACACACTCTACCTGATGTCTAATATTCGGTGCGTATTCTTGAATCAAGTCAAGAGATGTGTACACACCTCCAATACTTGTCCTAATAATAGCAAAAGTAGAGTTTTCAAAAATTTTTAAAGTTCCGCTTAACCTCATAAGTTGGAATGGTAGTTCATCTATATCAATAACTTCATAATTATCTACATAAAATTTATCATTATGTAAACACCCAAATGCTTTGATTGGTGTTCCAATAGGAAATTTTTCAACTTCTGGAAAGTCTTGATAATAAATCGGAAAACCTATATCACCATCTTTTGTCTCGTGAACAAAACTAAGTCCACGCTCATTGTTGATGTTGTGTATATAGCCAATTTTTTCTATATAATCCATCATATTTGAATTGTCATTCTCAATTTTCTTCCCAGAAAAAAGTTTTGGTATAATGCTTTCATCTAATATTGGTGCATTTGAATTTTGTTCATCAACTTTTTCTGGGTTTTCAATTTTATTATCCAATGATTCTTTTTTTGATTTAATGTCATTTTCAAATCTAATATTTGTGTCTTTTTGTGATTGATGTTTTTGAATTTCATTATCATAAACAAAACAAAAAAACTCTTTTATATCAAAATAAATAAAATACGCTAATTCTACACCAGCTAATTTAATGGTTGTGATTTTTCTACCTGTATTTGGACAAATGTTATCGCACAACCTTTCGTCTAGTGTAATACATACTTTTTTCTTAAAAGAAACCTTGCCATTTTCTTTCTGAATATCTTTTAAGAAAGCAGTGTAAATATGGCTAACAATATTGTCTGTTTCTTTAAAATCTTGAAATGACAAATGATTTTCAAAACCAATGATTTCATAATCATCAATTCCTATAATTTTTTGAATTTCAGGTCTTGCCATTTGCTCAATAAAGTCTTGGTATTGATTGCCTTGTAGCCCAAATACAAAGTTACTTTGAAATGCTTCAGCCATTTAAGTATATCTCTTGGATTGCTTTAAAGTTAAGTTTTACAATTTCAATACCACAATCTAACTCTATGGTTTCTTGAACTATGGTATTGGTATCATTTTCCACATAATAAGGTAAGCCAAATTGATTAGTAATTGAATTGTCTATTTGTTGCGATAAACAAAATTCATATGCTAGTTGCTTAACAATGGATTGATTGACTGTATTATTTTTCCTGTATAATGATTTGTTAAATATGGAAGAATCATAATACTTCCAGTCTACAATGTAATGAACCATATCAATCCCTTGCATTTTATTTTCAGATAAATTGGCGACTTTGCAGTAAATTCTTTTAAATTCTTTTCTTAATTTATCAAAATATTCATTTGATATTTTTTGAATATAAATTGATGTGTCAGAAATCATATTTACAGAAAACTTTCTTTTGTTTGTAGAATTTTCTGGCAACTTAGATGCATCAAGGAAGTAAGAATATAATTTCTTAAATATTTCATCATTACAACCCTTTTGATGAATACTCGCCCATATCTTGTCATTCTGTCCACTTTGTTGCACACTCTTTCTTGCTATTTTAATTTCAAATTCCAAATCAAAATCAAAAGCATCTATGATTTTGGTAGACTCTTGTTGATTGGAGAACCAGTAAATAATATCAGGATACATATTTCTCTGAAAAGAGTGTAAAGTAAAATTAAAGTTATTTTTTAATTTCTTTTCATCTATCCAAAATCTACCATTATATCTTATTCTTGGTGTAAGATTATTCCTAAATTCATTTAATGGTAAGATACTATCACAATATAAAACCTGTTTAGTTTTATCTTGCAATATCATATAATTACACATCTCTTCCCAAATATAACTAAAATTATTAATGCCCCAAAAACCTTGATTGCTATCCCTGTCAAACTCCAAACTTCCATACAAAAAATGCTCTACCGACTCATAAATATCCCAATATTGGTAATTTTTATAAGCAGTCGTTTTATGAATATTATCCAAGCAATCTTTTAGAATGCCGATTGTTGATTCAAAAGAATGTTCAGAAAATAAACTTTGTTCTGGGCTTAGGTATTTATAAGAAAAATTAAAGGAAATTTCTTTGATTTGTTCAGATAATTCTTTCTCCAACTCACTTGCCAATTCTTTATAGATATAGCAAAATAACTCAATCAATTCGGACGGTACGCCACGCACAATATTACGATAGCCAACCATATTTTCAATAAAAATGGCGTGATTACTTAAAAAAATTCCCTTATCCAAATAATTTTCAATTTTAGAATAATCCACCTCTTCAATCAAGCCCAATTCTTGGATTAAAGACTCAATTTCCAATTCTTGATAAGCTTGGAAGATTTTATCAATTAAATCAATTTTGCTATATAAAACAGTTTCGTTATTGTCTTCATCAGTAAAAATATACGCTCCTTGACCATTTTTATTTTTGGTATTTTCTTTTTGGCTGTCGTCCAAGAACTTATTACCATATTTTTCACCATTTTGACAAAATTTATCAAAAGTACGATACATTTTAAAAAATAAATTTTTGATATTTTCATAACTTTTGTCAAAATTATCAAAACCCTTAGGCAAGAAAAAAGTCATCTTGCCTTGATATGGGCGAATGCCTACAAATGAATGATAGTCTTTTTCATCAGATGAAAATCTAACTTCATTGGGTCTTAAAACATTTAATTTATTAAAATTAAACATTGTTATTCTCGTACTTTTGAATTTTCTCAACAAAAAATTTGACTTGTAAGGCAAAATCTCCAAAAGTAACCAATTTATTTTTGTTTTGCTCCACATTATCGTTACCGAAAAGGAGTTTTACTAAGGGTGTTTTATCCCTATTAAAGACACTATCCCAAATAAAAAACATCAATTTGCTTTGAATGATAGAATATTTAATTTGATTTTGAGCATTGCCTTTAATAAAATATCTACCAATTTGCTTATCTTCAATGCCACGAATATAGCTATGATTGGATTTAATAAATTGATTTAATTTATCAATAAAATGATAATAATCTTTATTATTTGGGTCATCTTTGTTATTTGAATTGTAGTAAAAAGCATTACCTTGTTCTGTAATTGGATTTGAATTTACATCAATAAATTGCCATTCCCAACGGCGTTTAAAGGCGGTATCCATATGATAAATGGAATTATCCGAAGTATTCATCGTAGCGATAATATGGAGATTTGGTGGGATTTTGATTGTTTTATTGGTTAAGTCAAAATTCAAATATGCCAATTTAGGCTGAAAGGTTTCTAGTTTTTTGGCTGGTTCAAATCCCTTTAATTTGTAGTCATCTATTTCTTGGTTTTTATCGTAGGAGAATGTAAAACCAATCAATTCCAATAGCCTAAAAAAAGTAACGCCATTGATACTGGTATCATAACTTGACCAACCATCATCATTTCTATCTAAGAGCTGAAATGCTGAACCAAAAATAGCTGATGAGTTGCCACGATTAATTTCATCAATCACCAAAACCACATTTTCTGGTTCTGATAATTTTTGACCGTTCTTATCGTGGGCAATAATCATATTTTTATAGGCTTGGGCAAGGGCTTTTAAAAAATGCCCTTCATAGAAATTATACTCAACTTGCCCTGCTCGCGTGATAGGTAATAATTTTCCCATAAAATCACCATAGGTGTATTCAGGGTGAAATACAGCTTTAATCACATTTTCAGGATTTTCTTTTTCATCAATATCTAATTCATCAGGAATAATTTCTGATTTAATCAAATGGCTTTTACCAGTTCCTGGGCTACCAAAGATGATTTTTTGAATGGGTTGTGTCATTGCTTTTTTCCTAAAATTAACCAAATTGAAAAAAATTGTGTTTAAAACTCTGTTCTCAATGTATCAAATAATTCTATTATTTAATATTGAGCGTAGTTACAACGCCTTATCCAAAAGCTCCAACGCTCTTTTAATATCGCCTTGTTTGGTTCTGTTTTCAAAGCGTTTTTTTGCTTCATATTCGGCAAGCACATTGGACATTGTTTCATCTATTAAGCGAGTAACACTCAATCCTTGCTCATTGGCAATCACGCTTAGGCGTTCGTGTTTGTCATTGCTGACTTGAAGCGTTAATGTCGTCATTATGACTCCTTAATTGCAATAATTGTTCTGGTGTTAAAATTTGAATGCCAAAATTTAATTCATTTTGGCGAAAATCTTTTTCATTATGACTGACAATAATATTGGCATTACCTGCAACCGCCAATTCTATCAAATGATTATCGCCTTCATCTTTTAAATTGGGTCGCCACAAATAAAAAATACGCACCCATTCACAAATGGACAACAACGCATTTAAAATTTCATTGCGTTCATCTAATGATAATTTACTTTTGGCAAATATATCATCACGAGCCAAAACATCTTCATATTCTGCCAATAATGCCACACCAATAATCGGTATAAATTCGCCTTTTAAGCAGGCTTTAATTAGGCGGTTGGCGTGATAAGACCCCAAACACGCCCCCACCAAAATATTGGTATCCAAGACAACTTTCATTATAATTCCACATTAATCTAAAATCAATGCTCCCTTGTCGCCCGAAACTCCACCTCAGGATACCGCTCCTGCATTAACTGCAAATTAACACGGCTTGGGGCAAGATAGGTAAGATATCCACCACCGTCCACCGATAGTTGGTCATGGGCTTTTTTCTTAAATTTTTCAAAGGCGACTTTATCATCACAATGTACCCACCGTACAGTCGCAATGCTAATCGGCTCAAAGCTACATTGCACCTTATATTCTTCTAGCAAACGATGTGCCACCACTTCAAATTGTAGCACGCCCACCGCCCCCAAAATCAGGTCATTGTTAATTTGGGGCATAAAGACTTGGGTCGCTCCTTCTTCGGATAATTGCTGTAAGCCTTTTTGTAATTGCTTGGATTTCATGGGGTCTTTTAGCACCACACGGCGAAACAGCTCTGGGGCAAAGTGCGGAATGCCTGTAAAATTCAAGGTCTCACCACTCGTGAAACTATCGCCAATCTGTATCGTGCCGTGATTGTGAAGCCCGATGATGTCGCCAGCATAGGCTTCGTCCAACGCTTCACGGTCGCCCGCTAGGAACATCAAAGCGTCCGACACTCGCACTTCTTTGCCGATACGCACATGGTTCATTTTCATGCCACGCTCGTATTTGCCCGAACACACCCGCATAAAAGCGACACGGTCTCGATGCTTGGGGTCCATGTTGGCTTGGATTTTAAAGACAAAACCCGTAAAAGCAGGCTCATCTGCCCTGACCGTGCGTTCTACTGCCACATGGTCTTTTGGCGGTGGTGCATATTGGGTCAGCACGTCCAAAATCATGTTTACGCCAAAATTCCCCAATGCCGTACCAAACAATACAGGCGTTTGTCGTCCCGCCAAAAACTCGCTCTCGTCCCAGTCTTCATACGCCATTTGGGCAAGTTCAATATTGTCCACAAACTCGTCCCACAAAATCTGCCCAAGCCTATCCTTAATGTCATCATGGTCATAACCATCTCGGCTTTCTATGTCGGTAATTTGTGAGCCAAAGCCTTTTTTATAAAAATAAGTCTTATTATCAATAAAACTATACACCCCCACAAAATCTTGCCCCATGCCAATCGGAAACGCAAACGGCACGCATTTGATTTTTAGAACACTTTCAATCTCATCAAGCAAGGCAAGTGGGTTTTGAATTTCACGGTCAAGTTTATTGACAAATGAAATAATGGGCGTATCACGCATACGACACACTTCCATGAGCTTAATCGTCCGCTCTTCTACGCCTTTTGCCCCATCAATGACCATTAATGCACTGTCCACAGCCGTCAGCGTGCGGTAGGTGTCTTCTGAAAAGTCAGCGTGTCCAGGTGTGTCTAACAGATTAACCACATGATTTTTATAGGGAAATTGCATTACTGATGTCGTGATGGAGATGCCACGCTCCTGCTCCATGCTCATCCAATCAGATGTGGCGTGGCGGTCGGCTTTGCGTCCACGCACCTCCCCTGCCACTTGGATTGCCTTACCCCACAATAGGAGCTTTTCGGTCATGGTGGTTTTACCTGCGTCAGGGTGGCTGATGATGGCAAAGGTACGGCGTTGGTTGATTTGTTGGCTAAGATTCATCATAAAATTCGTCATTAAAAAAGAGAAAGGTCAGTTTAGATAAAATGAATGTTAAAATCAGTATTTAGAAAAAATAGACTTTATCTTTGGCAGTTGGCTTTGGCAGGTTTTCTCATTTGGCTTATTATAAATGCTAAGTTTTTTATCCAAAGCCTGTAAATACGGGTCGTTATCACTGGCGTTTTTATAAAAATTATCTAAAACCGCTTGACAGCCTTCCCATTCACCCAACAGACGTTCAGCGTGCTTTTGGGTCTTATCATCAATGTGTTTTGATGAACTAAGACCATGTTTGTCACAGCTCATGTCATGGGCAAATATCACCATAACGTCTTCAAGCACCTTTTGGCATTGTGCCAAGTTCGGCTCGGTGGCATGAGTAGATAAGCAGATACCCAGCATTAAGGTTAAAACCAATTTTTTCATCATGATGCTCTAAAAATGGGCATTATAGCAGATTTTGCACTATTTAGAAAAACTTCGTGCATAACCCTGCCGATAGCTTTTAACGGTCAACCATTCATCAACATTGCCTCGTATCCGCTTACCTGTAAGGTCAGATGGCATGATGGCGGGTGGGATAAACCCTTGCTCTTGGCAGATAAAGCCCATCACATCAGCAAGGGTGGCAGGCTTGGTGTCGCTGACGATGTACACGCTCTTTGGGTCATCGCTCATCATCACTCGCACGATAACAAAGACAAGGTCATCATGATGAATGCGATTGGCATAATGATGACTTGGCACGCCTGCGGTGTGGGCGGATTTGGCAAGCTCTATCAAACAATTGGATTTACCATAGATACCACTGGGTCTGATGATGGTCGCCCGCACACCATAGGTATCTGTGAGTGCTTTTTCAGCAGTTAATAAGACTTTGGCGGTAGGAGTGGTTGGATTGGGCTTGGTTAGCTCGTCTACCCACTCGCCTGCGTTTTCGCCATAGACAGACGTGGACGAGATGAACACCACTTTCCCGCCAAAACCCAGCCCTGCGATGTGCTGACATACCGCAAAGTAGCTGTTTTGGTAGGCTTTGACCCTATCTTTGTCATCTTGTGGTGTGATGATGATGGCAATGACATCAAAATCTGCCACATCGCCAGCAATTAAGGTTAAAGCATCTTTTTGCCAAAACCGAACACCCACCCCATCAGGATAAGTTTTTGGGGTGCGTGCCATGCCAACGACCGACTGACCTAAACGATTTAAGGCAATGGCAACGTCTTTGCCGATACTGCCTTGACCGATGATAAGGTGGTTCATAATCGCCCCCCATAACAAATTTTAAAAATACCGCATATACGCCACACTTGCTCCATGTCGTGTTTTATCATAAAGTCGCTCAGCGTCTGTTGTTAAGCGAATGGCGTGATGGCGATTTAGGTCGTATTGCATGGCGACTTTGACGGACGGCTGAATATAACCTGAACGATTGTCTGCCTTATCATGATGATACCAATACGGCAAGACCAGCTCGCCTGTCAAACGAAAATCATCACTCAGTCTGCGATGACAGCCTGCCAACACCTGCACGCCTGCTCGATAGCCTTGATTGACCCGCCCAAGCTGACCGCCTGCCCCACCAAGCACATAGCACAAGGTGTCCGCCAGCTCACCTGTCATGGGTTCTGCCTGCCCAATGACCCAAGATTTGCCGTATTCTATTTGGGTATTAAACACCAAATGGTCATGATTATCCCGACTTGATGAATCTGTGGCTTGCTCTAAGGTCAAATGAAGCCCCCAAGCAGGTTTTGGTTTGCCTGTGGTGGGATTGGGGTTGTTTTTGGCGGAATTGATGGGGTTATAACTTCGGCTAGAAAAAATCGTGGCTTTGTCTATTTTTAGCTTTTCTTTGTCATATGTTAATGACCCTGACAAAATCTGTAAATCCAAATACTCACGCACGCCATCGGGTCTGTCTAATAGGTCTTGATAAGCCGAACGCACCGACAGCCCATAGAGTGCACCACTTGCCTTGCCACTATCCGCCCCACCATGATGATTGTCATGTCCCACCGTCAGCCCAAGTCGGTGCGTGGGACTGGCATGGACGGGGTCATTACGGCTTGGTTTTAGGTGAGCTAAGTCAAAATTCGCTCCATTGTTCAGCTTGGCTTGTCTTAATGTGCCATTTGATGGCACAAAGGTGGTTTTTTTAACCATGCCGTTATTTTTAAGAATCTGGGCAACTTTGGCAGGAATGACGATTTTGCCCATATCTTTGGCGATGTCCTTATCGGCTCTGACCACATCAATGAGCCGAACTATCTCGGTGGCACAGTTATCATGGGTAAAAAAATAAGGGCGGTTCATGTCTTTGGTTTCCCACAGATGTCGCAGGATTTGACGCACGTCTTGGGTGGTCAAATCCATCTCATACTGCCAAATGTCCCGCTCGCCCTTGATTGTATAGTCGTTCTTTTTTTGTTCATAATTAAAAAATTCAAGCCCACTGTCATACACACCCACCACCGATTTTACGGCTCGGGCAAGCTCATTGACTTTACCATCAGGAAGTAAACTGCTGTAATTGATGGCGATGGCATCTTTGTCCGCCCCTGTGGTGAGGCTTTTTGTAGTATCAAGCCGTAAAAACGCATGACCATAAGATGAGCCAAGCGAATTGGGGTGCTCTTCGGCAAAAATCAGCGACAACATTTGCCCATCAAGCCCATCTGCCCATACCAAAAAATCACCACACAGCTCATCACGATAGCCCGTCTTAATGCCACGTTTGCCAAGCTCATCACTTAAAAACGCCATGCGAGCGGGAAAGCGACACATGACCGATTTATCGCCCGCTTGTAAGGCAAATAAATTTGCCACAAGTTCTGACTTTAAGGATTTGTCCGCCAAGAAAAAATCAGGGTCTTTGACTTGGCTTTTACCTTTTTTTATGAGCAAAAGTCGCTCCCACAAGACATGACCTGCCAGCTCATCTAACACCCCATCGTCTAACCCATAGGGAGATTTTGTGGCAGACAGCATGGATTGGTCAAGCTGTGTGCCGTCCGTGATGGCATTTGCCACACCTTTGGCATGACCTACCGACCCAACAGCAGACAAAGCAAGCATTAACACAGATGGGGCAAATTTGCCAAAAGTAACTGTTTTCATGATAAAAATTTGATAAAATAACGACCTTGTCATTATGACAGATTTTTTTGATAAGATAAAGTCATTTTAAGACGCTCTTTTTATTCATCTTTATTTTAACACTCATGAATTTACCATTTAGCATTCAAGACGGCATTTTAAAGGGCGTGGACTTTGTGTCCTCACCCAATTTTAATGCCCGTCCCGACTGCCCCATTACAGGTATTGTCATTCATAACATCAGTCTGCCTCCAAGCGAATTTGGCAAAACCGACCGTCATGGGGTGCATTTTGTCAAAGCCTTTTTTCAAAATCAGCTCAACGCCGATGACCACCCTTATTTTAAAAGCATCGCCAATTTAGAAGTCTCTGCCCATTTATTGATAGAGCGAGACGGGAAAATGACCCAATTTGTCAATTTTAACGACAGGGCATGGCACGCAGGACAGTCAGCGTATCTTGGACGGTCAAATTGTAACGATTTTACCATCGGCATAGAGCTTGAAGGCGATGACGTATCGCCCTTTACAGATAAACAATATGTCGCCCTTGCTCATGTCATCGTAGCGATTTACACCGCCTACCCTGCCACACAGCGACACCTAATGGGGCATAGCGACATCGCCCCAAATCGTAAAACTGACCCTGGTGCGTGCTTTGATTGGCAAAAAATCCGTCAAATGGTGCAAGATTTAATCTTAACACTTTAATTTTTATCACAATATTTTTTTAAGTAGGTATCATGGCAAAATCTCGGCTTTTTCGTTCTACCGCCATCGTTAGCATCATGACCATGCTCTCACGCATTCTAGGCTTGGTGCGTGATGTGGTGCTGATGGGCGTGTTTGGGGCAGGGGGGCTTATGGACGCATTTTTGGTGGCGTTTAAAATTCCTAATTTTTTGCGTCGGCTCTTTGCCGAAGGGGCATTTTCCCAAGCCTTTGTGCCTGTTTTATCTGAATACAAAGAAAAACGCACGCTTGATGACGTGCGTCTGCTCATCGCCAACGTATCAGGTGTGCTCTCAACCATTTTACTTGTATTGACTGTCGTGGTCATCGCCCTAGCCCCTTATGTGATACACCTATTTGCTCCTGGTTTTGCTGATGACCCTGTCAGATTTGGCACAGCCAGCGAACTGCTTCGCTTAACCTTTCCTTATCTGCTGTTTATCTCTTTGACAGCGTTTTTTGGCAGTATTTTACAAAGTTACGGTAAATTTGCTCCGCCTGCCTTTGCTCCCGTACTGCTCAACGTCTGTATGATAGCAGGGGCAGTGATACTTGCTCCGATGATGGACACACCCATCATGGCATTAGGCTATGCGGTGGCGGTTTCAGGCGTATTACAACTTTTGATACAACTGCCTGATTTATATCGCCAAAAACTGTTAGTCGCCCCAAAATTTCACTTCAAAGACGAAGGGGTCAAACGCATTTTAACACTCATGCTCCCTGCCATTTTTGGGGTGTCAGTAACGCAAATCAACCTGCTGTTAAATACCATCTTTGCTTCTAAGATGATGAATGGCTCGGTCTCATGGCTCTATGCTGCCGAACGACTGAGCGAATTACCGCTGGGTTTGATTGGCGTTGCCATCGGCACGGTCATTTTGCCAAGCCTGTCAGCCAGCCGTGCCAAAGCCGATGACGTGGAGTTTAGCAAAACCTTAGATTGGGCGGCACGGCTCATCATCTTGGTGGGATTGCCTGCATCTTTGGCAATGTTTGTGTTATCAGGTGTGTTGATGGACGCATTATTTGTGCGGGGGGAGTTTGGGACTGCTGATGCTCAAATGAGTGCCATTGCCCTACAAGCGATGTCTGGTGGGATTTTAGGCTTTATGCTCATCAAAATCTTTGCCCCCGCCTTTTTTGCTCGCCAAGACACCAAAACGCCCGTCAAAATTGGGGTGATTTCGGTTTTTGCCAATATGCTGTTTAGCGTGGCATTTATTGGGATTTTTTATCTTACCAAATTGCCCTTGCATGGCGGTCTTGCCCTAGCCACCACAGGGGCGAGCTTTGTGAATGCAGGGCTGTTGTATTATTTTTTACACAAGCGAAACATTTGGCGGTTTGGCTCTCATTGGAAAAAACTCACAGGTCAGTTTGTGCTGTCGGCGGTGGCGATGGTGGGCGTGCTGTATGCCATCTTGCCGTTTTATCCTACTGATGGGGCATTTTGGCACAAAGTGAGCATACTGATTGCCATATGTTTGGCAGGAGCAGTGGTGTATGGCGTGGTGCTACTGATGACAGGGTTTAGACCAAGACAGTTACGGCATGGGTAGCATATCAAGTTTGGCAAGCTCATCAAAACCCAATATTTATTGGGTTTTTCATTGCCCAACTCAATCTATGAACCAGACCTTACAAGCACGCTTATCGGCTAACACTCGCCAATAAGTCTCACACCACACCCCAAAGACCCAACCTAAGCATGGGCTTGCGGTCATGAAAATCATTACAAACAGCCTTGCAGGCAACACCACAGCACCAAATCACTCCCCACGCCACCAATACACCCATCTTATCGCCAAACTCGCTCCCACCATGTCTGCCACGCCGTCCCATATATCCATCGTGCGTGCGGTAAAATAACCTTGTATCAACTCACTTACCACCGCCCACAACAAAGCCACAACCCATAGGAATAATGCCTTTGTTTTGTTATTGATGTTTAAAAGATGACCCAACAGACAAAATTGTCCAAAAAACACACCAAAATGAGCCACCTTATCCACATGATTTATATTTTCAGATTGATACTTATGGGGTGTAAAAACAACCCATAACACGATAATCCAAACCAAATAAAGACCCCAATCCATAGCCACAGCGAATTTTTCATCATTTACTCCAAAATTAAATATAATAATAGCAAGTTTTATGGCAATTTATCATGAAAAAATGATGAATTTATCTTATAATATTCCCTTTTATCTACCAAACTGTCATGCAAATTATCCACCTAAACCCCAATGCACCCACCATCTTACCCCCACACGCCTTAACCATTGGCAATTTTGACGGAGTGCATTTGGGTCATCAAGCAATGCTTGACAGCCTAAAAAAAGACGCTCATAAGCAACATCTGGCAAGTGCCGTGATGGTGTTTGAGCCACAACCCCAAGAATTTTTTAACCCCACCAATCCTCCTGCTCGTTTAACAAATTTTACTGAAAAATCTGAGCTTTTAGCAAAATTTGGCGTGGATTTATTGATTAAAGCAGAATTCAATGATATTTTTCAAGGATTGTCCGCTCATGCTTTTGCTGATGTTTTAAAAAAGATGAATACCAAACATCTGGTGCTTGGTGATGATTTTCGTTTTGGGCATGACCGAATAGGCGACAAACACCTCTTAATTCAAGCAGGTTTTAGCGTAGACAATCTATCTAGCATCTGCATCAATCAGGTGCGTATCAGCTCTACCATCGTGCGTAAAATGCTTTTAACGGGTGACTTACAAACCGCCAAAACCCTACTTGGACAAGATTACACCATCACAGGTAAGGTGGTACATGGCGATAAAATCGGACGGACACTGAATTTTCCCACCGCCAATGTCGCTCTTGACAGATTAAAACCTGCTTTACACGGAGTTTTTGGGGCGGATATTTTAGCCTTTAAAGACGGTCAGATGATAGACTTATACCATCTTGGCGGTGGCACAAAGGGGGCTACTAATCACAGCCTACTTGGAGCAGTTAATCTTGGCACACGCCCAAGCGTTCAAGGTAAGGATTATCGGCTAGAAGTACATCTGCCTAATTTTAAAGGGGAATTGTATGATTTAACCTTAAAAGTTATCTTTAAGAAATACCTACACGGCGAAGTTCATTACGCCAATCTCAATGAATTAAAAAACGGCATTCAAAAAGATGTGAAAGCATTATTGGAGTGGCACAATCTAAACTAAAACAAACCTGTATCATTTTTATGCAATATCCATGCCATATCCACCACAAAACATCCCCCTCCA
>JAUMUJ010000035.1 GCA_030530785.1 Moraxella sp.
AAGCACCACAATCATCTTGGGAGATATGTCGGGAAGCACCATTGGTATACTTAGAACCACGGACGCAAATAATGTAGGCGACATTCATACCTACAAAGTCAGCGATGAGCGTTTTGAGATTATTAATGATGAGCTTAGGCTTAAATCAGGGCAAGTCTTGGATTTTTTTAATGAGCCACAGGTTACTATTACCATTACCAGTACTGATAATGGTAATCTTGACACACAAAAAGATTTTACACTCAGTGTAATGTCTTCTTCTCAAGCATCATTTATTGAGACACACATTTCCAAAGAGGATAAATTTGCCGTTGTTGCAAATTTATCAGTTGCCAAAACTAAGGCAATCGAAGATAGCACATTAACCCACATCATTATCAGCGATGGCAATCATCATGCTCTACTACAAAAGAATGTTGACGGAATAGACATTGGTATCAATGGCTGGACAGCAACATTTGAACACTCTGTACCTGTGGTGGCGTTTTATGAGGGTGATTTAGACATTTCCTATAGTGCCAACCAAGCACTTAGCGTTGCCAAGATGCTCAATCTCGGGGTAGATTTTCCAAAGCATAGATCATTTATGCTTTACCAACCCCTATTGATAGAAAATGGCGTACAATACCTTCATGGTCATGGTACATTATTAACTGTTGAGATGTTTGACACAGGTAGCAATGTCAACCCACAAGGTGCTATCATGATTACCAAAAAAACATCACAATTAGAGATTGATGGTTTGGTGTTAGATATGAAAAATTCAAAGGGTGCAGAAGGCATTTTGGGTTTTGATGCACAAGACATTACCATCACTAATAATACCATTGTTAATGTCAGTGGTACTGACAATAATGCTGGTGCGGGCATTGCTTTTTATAATGGCAATGATCATGTACGTTATATTTACATAGAAAATAACCGAATCCAAGCCCTTAAAGGAGATTCACGCAACACTCATGAGGTTAATGGCATTACTCTGATTGGTGCAACAACACCCGCCCATACAAAATACAATAATAGTAATGGCGATAGAATCTGGCAAGAATACATTGATAATGAAGGCAATATTCAAGGTGTTGACCCCAATCGCACCATGAGCCATATCGAGATTACAGGCAACCAAATTGATGGTGGCTACTATGGCATCAATCTTATGGCGGTAACGAATAGCAATATTATCGGTAATCACATTACTAACAACGTTCGCAACATCTCCATGCAAAACAACACCACACACAACCTTGTTAGAGACAACTTATTAACCGATGCCTTATCTTCTGCAGTACACATTGCCTATAATTCAGACTCTAACACCATTCATCGCAACACCGTCAGTAGCACTCGTGCAAGCGGTCAAGCACTATTGCAAGCCTATCAAGGCAGTGAAAACAATCTATTTAATGGCAATCATGTAGAGGTTTTACCTAATTCAGAAACCATTGCCACCAACACTGCTGGACGCTTATTGTACACAGCAAGCAATGATGGAGGCAATCACTTTATCAGCAACATGGCTTCTGGTCGTGTGGCTGTTGCCACCTTTGCTGCAGAATCTATTTGGGATTACGCTTCTGCAAGTGATGAGTTGTCAGCGTATGCTCATAATATGCAAGATGGCAGGGTATTTAATGGCTTTATCTCTCACGGTGGCGGTTTTGGAAACATGAACGATGTGGTATTTAACAACAACATTTTAGCACCCAATATTACCCAACGACCCACTACCGCCCCCATCATTTATTTAGGTGCAGACACATCAACAGGGCAAAATCTCGATCCCCATCTCTCCTCACCTGCAGGAGCTGATAAAAACATCATTGGCAATATTACCAACATGAGTATTAATGGCAATATTTTACTGACCAACAGCAACATTAAAGAACTCATCTATGAACATGAAAATGGTGCAACGGTTGAATGGCAAGGTGATGGCATTTTGTATGACAGCGATGGCATCTACCAAAACAGCATTGGTACAGTTTATAGCATTATTGATTATCATCTGTCAGGTAGCGAAAATGCACTATACTTGATGGGAGACAACCATATCAACGGCTATGGTAACTCATCTGATAATATTTTAACAGGCAATGGACGCATGAACATACTAGAAGGCAAAGCAGGTAATGACATTTTAAACGGTGGTTATGGGGCGGATGTGTTATATGGTGGTGACGGTGCGGATACTTTTGTTTTTAAAAGCAAAATAGATGGCATCAATATTGATGATATTTTGGATTTTTCAGCTTCACAAGGTGATAAGATTGGTCTTAGTTCATTAGTTTTTGGTTACTTATCTGGTGATTGGTTTAGTAGTGATGACTCACAAATAAGTTATGAAACTCGGGTAATTCAAAAGGATAATGCACTATATTTGGATTTAGATGGTGCAGGAGATTTGTATTACCCAATACAATTTGCCACCATTAATACAATACTTACTCAAGATGATTTCATCATCAATCAAATCTTGTGATGACTACCGCACTAAGGAGAAACTGATAGCCACTCATCAAGCGATACGGCACTTAGGTTATCCAAAGCATCTATCAAGTAGCGGTAAGCAGGTCTCATGCTGACAAATTGACCGTCCGACACATTGGCGATGTCATCTCGGCACAGCATCTCAAACCGCTCTGCCATCTGTCGTAGGTACGGCACACCTGTATAACGAGATGCTCCCACCAAACGATGAGCGATGTCAGCAAGCTCCCTACGGTCTCGGTTTGCCCATGCTTGCTCTAAGGCGTGCTTTTCTTTATCTGCCCCATCAATTATCATGCCCAACAGTGTTTTTGCCAAATCCGCCCGACTGCCTGCCCGTTCCAAAGCGTCCTGCCAATCTATGTCTTTTAACCAAACATCTTGGGTGGTCTTAGGGGCATTTGTGCCGTCATCGACCATCTCATCTGATGGCGACAGACCCAGCCATTTTTCTAGCAGTTGGGTCAGCTGTTCAAGTGAGACAGGTTTGCTGGCATAATCACTCATACCCGCTTGTACCAAGCGCTGTTTTTCGTCCGCCAAACCATGAGCGGTCAAGGCGATGATGGGCGTGGGAGGCAGATGGTGGTCTTCTTGGATTTTGCGGATTTGCAAGGTGGCTTCCAGTCCTGACATACAGGGCATTTGAATGTCCATCAACACCAAATCAATGGGCAAATGCTCGCCCATCACCACTTTGGTCATAATCTCAATCGCCCCAAAACCGCTATTGGTCTGCACCACGTCCACCCCAAGCTCTCTCAAAAAGGCTTCCAAAACCAACAGATTAGACGGATAATCATCAACCACCAATACCCTTTTACCACCAAAATGCTTGGTATTTTTTATGGGAGTGGCGGTGCGTTCATTACAGAGCAGGGCGTACAGTTGGCGTTTGTCCATCGGCTCATACAAGGCATCAGCATGGTACTCGTCTAGCATTTGCGTGTCCATGCCCATCTGATAGCCATAAGTCGCCAACCGTCCCTGATAGCGAGAACGAATCTGCCTGAGTATCGCCCCGACATCATCCAAAGACGCATCTTGTCCAAAATAATCCACAATGACCCAGTTAAACTCATGATTGGGCTTATCAAGTTGCTCTAATAAATCAGCAAATCCCACCGCAAAATGCACCTGCACCTGCACGGTCGCCAAGCTGGCTTTGAGCATTTTTAAGGTGGGGGCGTGATTTATCCACACCAAAAGTTTTAACGACAGCTGATTGAGCTGTGGCAAAATCAAAGATTGCCCATCATTGTCCATGTCATTGCTTTGTCCGATGGGCATCTCAAACCAAAAAGTCGCCCCCGTCTTGGCCAGATTGTGCGTGGCGTTATCCCAAAAGCCAATCGCCCCGCCCATCTGCATGACCAGTTGCTTACTGATGACAAGCCCAAGACCTGTCCCTCCATAACGGCGAGTGATGGACAAATCCCCTTGACTAAAACTTTTAAACAGTTGCTCTTTATCGCTGTCGGATACCCCCTTGCCCGTGTCTTCTACGCTGATGTGCAAAAAGCCATCTTTATCCGCCAAACCCACTTTGACCACCACCCCGCCTGCGTCTGTAAATTTGATGGCGTTGCCCACCAGATTGGTCAATATCTGCTTGACCCGCAAACTATCGCCCACCACATGGCTTGGCACGTCATTATAAACCAGCACACACAGACGCAAATGCTTTTCTAGGGCGGTTGGCGATAGCATATCCACCACGTCATAAATGACGGCATACAGGTCAAATTCGTGGTTTTCTAGGACAAGTTTGCCCGCTTCTATCTTTGAAAAATCCAGCACATCATTCACCAATGCCAACAGGTGGGCTGATGATTTTTTGATGGTTTGTATGTACAATGTCTGCTCACTGGTCAATCCTTGATGGCGAGACAGCAGGTTGATAAAACCATCAATGCTATTTAGGGGCGTGCGAAGTTCGTGGCTGATGTTCGCCAAAAAAGCGGATTTGGCTTGGCTGATGCTGACCATGTCCTTGCTGTGTTCTTCTGCCACCATCGCCCGAGCTTCCATCTCATCTAAGGATTTTGCCAAAAAATACTCCGTCTCTTCGGCATGGGCTTTTAGCTCATCAAAACCTTGTTGAAGTCGCCTTGTGGCTTGCACCAAATCCCGATACAGCAGGGTAAATTCGCCATCGGTTTTTGCATTTAGAGGTGATGACAGATTTTCTAGTGTCAAATGCTGTAAATACATACGCAGTTCATAGACAGGCGTTATCCACCGCCTTGCATAACTGCTCAAAATCAGCAACAGCGATAATAACGTCAGCGACCCTGCAATGAGTAGCACCATCGCCGTTTTATAAAAAGTGATGGATAAGGGCTGATTATCCAGCTCCACCACCAACCAAAACGACCGCCCATCTACCACCATTGGCAAGCCATACGCCATGCCAAGCGTGGTAGGCTGTTGCCACAAACTTGTGCCTTGCGGGCGGATTGTTTCACTCATGACCAAGCCTGTGTCCATCAGTACCCGATGGTCGCCGTCCATGACCATCACACGCCGTAGCCAGTTTTTATCACCATCATGCCCCAACACGCTCAAAATCGGCACGGCTTTTGGTGCGTTGTCAGGCAATGGTGGCAACGCCAACGCATCGGCAGATGTCCGACCTGCCACCACATCGCCAAGCATGGGACGCACAAGGGCTTCATAACGCACCAAAGACGCATGAGCGATGGCGTTTTGTTCGGACAGCACCGCATGGCGAACTTCTATCACCATCAACAACGCTCCCACCACCGCAAGTAGCATGATGGGCATAAACACAATCCACACCAACTGCTCTTGGGCACTTCTAAAATTAAACCAAGACTTCGCCATAATCATCTCAAACCGCCATCGTTGCGTTATCATAGCATATTTTGGGCAGGTGTTTTTAGCGTTTCAGACCCCAAAAAGCCAAAAAACCCCATCACAGATGACAGGGCTAATGGTTTGGCATGGCAATAAAAAACCATCTATACAGATGGTTTTAACAAATCATAAGGACAGGCTTGAATTAAACTTCATCAGGCGTTCATACCGCCCAGCCAACAGGTCATTTTCGCCCAGCACTTCAAGCTCGGCAAGCTGTGTGGTTAAAAGTGCTTTTAAGTTTGCCATCACCACATCAGACTCCACATGAGAGCCTGCCCCTTCGTCCACCACTTCATCAACCAAGCCAAGCTCATACAGATTAGACGCTGACAGTTTTAGGGCTTCGGACGCTTCGGGGGCTTTTTCAGCGGTTTTCCACAGGATAGACGCACACCCTTCGGGGCTGATGACCGAATAGATGCTGTTTTGGAGCATATTTACCTTATCTGCCACACCGATGGCCAATGCCCCACCCGAACCCCCTTCACCGATGACGGTGGCGATGATGGGCGTACCCAAACTGCTAAATACAGCGATGGATTTGGCGATGGCTTCGGCTTGCCCCCGCTCTTCTGCTCCCACACCAGGATACGCCCCCGGTGTATCAATAAAGGTCAAAACAGGCAAACCAAACCGCTCTGCCATCTGCACAAGACGGATGACCTTGCGATAACCTTCGGGGCTTGCCATGCCAAAATTATGAGCAATCCGCTCACGAGTAGAACGCCCACGATGCTGACCGATGACCATCACAGGTTTGCCATTAAAGCGGGCAAGCCCACCCAAAATCGCACGGTCGTCTGCAAAGGCACGGTCGCCATGCAACTCATCAAACTCAGTAAATAGCCCCGCCACATAATCCAAAAACAGCGGACGGTCGGCATGGCGGGCAAGTTGGACGCTCTCCCAAACTTGACTGATGGCTTGGCTCATAAATTTTCCTTATAATCTATACAGATGTAAACTTGGCTAGTTTAGCATATTTTTGGGGATTTGGGAAATGTTTAGGGGTCGTCCCACACTCGCCCATTGATGTAGTTTTTCTTAACAAAAGGAAAATGGGTGGCGGTCGGGTCTTTTTGAAGTACATCTACCATACTACCAATCATCCAAGCCAATGATTTCACGACATAACACTCATTTTCGTATTCAAAATAGTATTTGGCTTCATACTCAATCTTTGCTCTCAATGGATACTCAAATCTCTCCAATTGCGAATGATTGTTTTGATAATCAATATGCAACCCCACATAACCTTTAAACCTAAACAAATACACAGATTGGATTTTATGAATGGCAATCGCCACCAATTCTTGACCATAAACATCATAAATAAACAGAGTATCTGGATTTACTTTTATAAATGGCGACTTTTTTGGCAAATTATCAAATACGGACAATAGTTTTTTGGTATTGCGATGGTCAAAAACATTGTAAAAATAAAAACACAAGACAAAACCACCCCACATCAAAATAAAGACGCCAAGTCCATCAAGTGTTCTGCTCATATTGGCACCCATAAAGAAACTAAAACCCATAGAAAAACTCGCAAGCACCAAACCCAATATCATAAAAGATTTGCGATGTTGAGCTTCTGACTGTATAAAAGTTTCTTTATCAATGTTCTCACGCATTATCACAAAAGGAATGGCGATTTTTATACGATTGGGAGCATCATCAATAAGGTCTTTATAATTTGACATTTGCTTAACCCACCACCGAGAGTTTCACCCCCCATTTGGCAAATTGGGCGATGTCAGCGACAAGCTCACTGCTAATCAGACCTTTATGCAAACCGTCTCCCAAGGTGATTTGCCAGTGGTCTTTGTTCGTGTCTATGACCGACAGATAAATCGGGGCGGATTTAATCGTGCGTGAATGATTGGCAGTAACCGCAAGGCGTAAGATTAGGCACAGATAGGCTAATTTGCGACCACCCAAACCCTCCACAATGTCCAGACTTTCTGGTTTGAGCTTGCGTCTGTGGTGCAAGGCAATTTGAGCCATGCTCGCCTGCCCCACTTGGGCAAAGCCTGCAATGTCCGAAAATTCCAACAAATACGCACTATGACGCTGATAATTACTGTGTCCCACCGCAAGCCCAATCTCGTGTAAGTTGGATGCTCGGCGAAGCAAGTCCCTATCTTCATCATCAAAGCCAAGCACATCACGCACCGTATCAAACAGTCGTCCGCACGTTGCCATGACCCGCCCTGCCTGCTTGATGTCCACCGAATACCGCTCTGCCATCGCCAGCACCGAACGGTCTCGCACATCTTCATTGCCAAGTCGCCCAAGCATGTCATACATCACCCCCTCACGTAACGCACCGTCTGAATAATACAGCTCATGAACGCCAAGCGTCTGCATAATCGCCAACAGCTCTGCCACGCCTGCGGGAAATACCGCCTGACGGTGGGCTTTTACCCCCTCAAAGGCGATTTTATCAATGTGTCCTAATTTGATGAGATGGTTTTTTAGTTTTATCAGCCCCGCTTGGGTAATGACATCAGAGCCAATCCCCAACTCTTCTAGCACCAGCTTACACGCTTTGGCAGTTCCCGATGACGCAATGGCATTATCCCAGCCGACTTTTTTGTAGCGTTTGGCGATGGTTTGTAGCTCCACTTCGGTGGCGGTGATGGCATTGTCAAAGGCTTTTTGGGTGATTTTACCGTCTGCAAAATATTTTCTGGTAAAAGAAACACAGCCCATTTGCAAACTTTCCATTTCAATGGGTTCAAAGCCCTGCCCGATGATAAATTCAGTACTGCCCCCACCGATGTCAATCACAAGGCGTTTGTCGGTACTGGCGTTAGAGTGCGACACGCCCAAATAAATCAAGCGGGCTTCTTCACGCCCTGCAATGACTTCAATGGGCTTTGGCAAAAATTCATTGGCACGGCTGATAAACTCGCCTGCATTGACCGCTTTTCGTAAGGCATTGGTGGCAACGATGCGTAGACGGTTTGGGGCAATTTCGCTGACGTGGGGCAAAAACCGTTGTAGGCAGTCAAGTCCACGCTGTATCGCTTCTTCTGATAACACATTATTTTCATCAAGCCCCGCCCCCAACTGCACTTTTTCAGAAATGCTGGCAATGCGGCGAACTTCATCATGGTCAAGGCGAGCGACCGCCAAATGAAAGCTGTTAGACCCCAAATCTATCGCCCCAAGTAACTCATCACGGGACAGTCCTGTGTCGTCAATGGATTTGGCAATGGCTTCGTGGCGTGCGGTGGTATCGGTCATGACGGGCTTCATAAATTTCTCAATGTAAAATAGACATAATGTAAAATAAAATCATCAAATTGTCTAGGGATTTATTGAGACATCTTTGATTTTATCCACATCACAAAACAGCCCCTTGATTTTTATAAAATCAACCCATCATGTCTGACAGGGCGTTTTTTAGTTCGTCATTATCTTGTTTGTGCAATGTCCACACAGATAACAGTTCGGTGGTCAAAAACAGCTCCACGATTTTATTTTCGGGCAAATGACCATCGGTAAATCGCTCAACTACCCTATCAAATGCCACTTTGTCCATCAAGGGGTAGTTTTTATATTTATCATCCACCACCCGACCATCACGCATCGCATGGCGGGCTTGTGCGATGAACAGATTTAATATCAGCCGAAATCTGGTTAAAATGTCATGCTCTTGCCACGCTTGCAGTCCATCGGGCAACTCTGAAAACGTCCACGCCAATATCCGCCCTTTTTGGGAGATGAGCCAATCGGTGGCATCTTTTGAAGATAAGCTCTTTGGTTTAGGCACATCAAACACATCAGCATGACCCAACATATAACAAAACGTAGGGTCTTGATGTATTTGGCTTAAATCATAGGGATATTCATCATTGATGTCTTGTTTGATGTCTAAATCCAGCCGAAAACGATGAGCGGTTACTTCATCAAAAACGCCGTATAAGTTAATATCAAATCCCTTAATCTCATAAATGCGTTTATCCAAACCGATAAATGACAAAATATAATTTGCCAAAGCCATCAGTTGCAATTCATCAAAACTTTCATAAGCCCCATGATAATTAAATAAATAGCTTTTATCATAAAAACCAAAATACATCGGCGATACATCAAATATCCCGTCTTGATAAGCGTGATGATTTGGCAAAGGATTGATGACCATCAACGTCTTGGGTAAATGCTCTTGACCTGCCATCAAGATATGTTTATCAGCAAAGGTTAAAAACTCCGCCAATTTACCTTGATTGTTATATTCGCCTAACTGCAACTCGGTCAAAAGATTATCATCTGCCTGTAATTGGTTGAGTTTGCCATCATCTAGGACATCATACATACCGCTCCCTTAGGTATTTTTTGATGTTTTAATGTAAAACAAAATCACCCAATTGTCTAGGGTTTTTATGCCACACTCTAGCGTATCGGTGGTTTTTTGATGACAGACGGCTCTTTTCAGGGGGAGGGGGAGGGCGATGTTCGGGTAACTATGACTAAAAAATAATCAAATTCCAAAACATCAACATTTTGGATTTTATGCAATAAAATTAACAAAACATCTCATTAACCCAAATAACACACATCAGCACATTCTCACGTTGATGTTTTTTTATTTATAAAAATGTCGGTTTGATTGTCATCAATTTTTATGCCGTTCTAATAAAGGCTTTATTAAAGAATTTATGTCGGATTAAATGTCATGCCAGCCCCATCTTTTACAATCTTTTGCATATCATCAGGCAAATCCGCCACAAATACTTGCACGCCGTCATCTGTTGGCACAGCTATCCGCCAAGCGTGCAAACATAGGCGTTTTATCCCTTTTTGGGTGGCAAGACTTGCCTGCGTAGGCGACTGATACTTGTCATCGCCAAGCAGAGCATGACCGATGCTTGCCATGTGTACACGGATTTGGTGCGTGCGTCCTGTCAGCGGGCTTGCTTTGATGAGACTGACCGCCATGCCGTCTATCTTAAAGGTTGATAATACTGTAATTACCGTTTGAGACGGTTTGCCGTCTTTATCCACCCTAACCCGTCTTTCGCCACTTTTTAGGGTGCATTTTAGGAGTGGTTTGTCTATTGTTTGACCGCCTTTGACCGTCCCATGCACCACACACAGATAATCTTTTTGTATGGTTTTTTGCCTAAAATGGGCTTGTAATTCTTTTAAGGTACTACGTTTTTTGGCGATGAGCAGTAGCCCTGATGTGTCTTTATCAATCCGATGAATGAGTTCTAGGTATTTTTTGCCCGTTGCCACTCGCACAGCTTCAATCACGCCAAAACGCTCGCCAGACCCGCCATGCACCGCCAAGCCGTGCGGTTTATTTAGCACAATCAAGCCGTCATTTTCAAAGACAATTCTATCAAGCAAGCCTTTGGCAAAGTCGTTACTGACCACAGGCTCATCACGCACACTAAGGCGAATGGGGGCAACTCTCACGACATCGCCGACAGTTAAGCGGTCATGAGGCTTACAGCGTTTTTTATTGATGCGAATTTCATTGTCCCTAATGAGCTTGTACAAGTGCGAGCGTGGCAGACCCTTTAAGCGGGCAAGCAAAAAATTATCAATCCGCTGACCGTCTTGGTTGGCGGTTACGGTCAAAAAATTAACACGGCGAAAATCACTGATGGTCTCATCGGCAGATTGGGGAATTGTGGGCATTTTTGAGAAAGTTGTGGTCTGATTGATGAAATTTTAATAATTTGGAGCGGCTAATTTGGGCAAATCTGATATAGTTTAGCACGTTGCCAAAGAAAGTGATGATAAAAGTGAAATTTTTGCCAAAAATGGCGTATTGATTAAAAATACCAAACATGATTTTGGTATTGATTGGTTAAATTCATCACGGTAACCCACCCTATTTTTTATTTTGCACATCAAGGTGCGTAAGAATTTTTTGCCCAACAGCACACAAAAACACAAGACAAACACTGTTTTTGTAGAATTTGCGGTTTGGGCATCATCGGTGCAAGCGATGAGATGACAGATTTAGGGGTCATGCCCCACCGATTTTAGCACAGGCGTTGAACTGATTTGGCGAATTGATGTTCGCCAAATGGGTTTTTTATATTTAAGATGTATGATGATTTGCACAAACCACTCTTTGATAACCTAACCCAACCATTTGTCTAAATAGGCAACGCCCTTCTTACCCGCCTTGATGTTTACTTTTATAAGGAACATCATGAAACGCATTTTAATTAACGCCACTCATAACGAAGAAGTTCGTGTGGCACTGTGTAAAGACCACCATTTGTACGATTTTGACCTAGAAAATCGCACCCGTGAACAAAAAAAAGCCAACATCTACAAAGGTCATGTTACCCGAGTTGAACCATCGCTTGAAGCGGTGTTTGTGGAATATGGCTCGGCTCGTCAGGGATTTTTGCCCCTGCGTGAGATTGCCCCAGAGTACCTAAACGGCAACGCCCGCACCGACAACATCCGTGAACTCATCAAAGAAGGCGATGAGGTTATTATCCAGATTGAAAAAGAAGAGCGTGGCAACAAAGGGGCGGCGGTTTCTACTTATATCTCTTTGGCTGGGCGATACCTTGTGCTGATGCCAAACAACGCCAAAGGTGGCGGTATCAGTCGGCAAATCTCGGGCAAAGTTCGTGAAGAGATGAAACAAATCATCAACGCCCTATCTATCCCCAAAGGCATGAGCGTGATTGTGCGTACCGCAGGGATTGGCAAGGGCTTTGATGACCTACAAAACGACTTAAACCACCTGCTGGATATTTGGTCATCTATCCTAGAACAAAATCGCACCCGCCCAAGCCCCTGCCTTGTCCACCAAGAGGCGGGCGTGGTAACTCGTGCGGTGCGTGATTATCTGCGTGATGACATCGGCGAGGTGTGGATTGACAGCGAAAATGCCTATAATGAAGCGGCTAACTTTATCTCAGCGGTCATGCCAAGTCAAATGGGCAAACTGCGTAAATACACCGATTATGAGCCACTGTTTACCCGCTTTGGGATAGAGCGTCAGATTGAGACCGCCTACCAACGCGAAGTACGCTTGCCATCTGGCGGGTCTATCGTCATTGACCAAACCGAAGCGATGGTCGCCATTGACATCAACTCATCAAAATCCACCAAAGGCTCGGACGTGGCACATACCGCCTACCATACCAACCTAGAAGCCGCCGATGAGATTGCCCGTCAGTTGCGTTTGCGTGATATGGGCGGACTGATTGTCATTGATTTTATTGACATGGCAGACGCTCGCCACCAAAAAGACGTAGAAAAACGCCTGATTGATGCCACTCGCTATGACCGTGCCAGAGTGCAATTTGCTGAGATTAGCAAATTTGGGCTGATGGAGATGAGTCGTCAGCGTCTGCGTCCGTCTCTAGAAGAAGCCACAGGCTACATCTGCCCACGTTGTCATGGTAACGGCATGATACGAGATTTACGCTCGCTGGCTCTGTCCATCATGCGTCAGATTGAGCAGATTGCCCTAAAAGAGCGGATTGGTGAAATTCAGGCCGAAGTACCCACCGAGATTGCCGCCTTTTTGCTGAATGAAAAACGAGAAAGTCTGGTGTATTTGGAGCAAGACTCTGGCGTGCGGATTACCATTTTGCCCCATGCTCACTTAGAGTCCCCCAATTTTAGTTTGCATTTTAACCCTGATGGTTTTGCCCCGTCTAGCTATGAACGCATCGTGGATGTGGAAGAACGTGAAAGCGTGGAGCTGGGTTATGACACCAACTGGCACACCAAAGCAGACGAAAGCACGGGCGAAAACCGTTGGCAAAAAGCCCAAAGCAACAAAAACGACAAACCCAACAAAACAAGCGACACCAAGCCCCAAGCCGTAGCATGGCTATCCAACCTATTTGCCCCCAAACCCCAAGCACAACTTGCCCACACCCTAAACACCAGCGACATGGCACAAGCCATTGAGAGTCTTGTCAATGGCGGGGCGGTCAGTCTGGGTGCGTCAGGACAAATCCCCCCTACCACCACCGAACCTGCCCAAAAAGAACGCAAAATCCGCGCCAAAAAAGTCGCCCCCACCAAAGACCAAAACGACAAAGGCGACAATAAACCTGAAAATAAGCCAGAACCTAAGACCGACAAAAAAGCCAAAGCAGACAGCGACCACCCCAGACGAGATGCAGGCTCACAACGCCCGCCACGGGGCGAGATGGTGCGTGGCGAAACCCTAAAACCCAACCACAAAACCGAAAAACCCACCAAAAAAGAACGTCTTGATGTCCCCGACATCAAAGACAAAACCCCCAACAAGGCAGACGATAAGCCCAAAAAAGAGCGACCAACCAAGCAGTCCAATCCCAAAGAAGTGGTGATTCATGTCAGCCACAGCACAGAGCCTGCCATCGCCAAAGAAACGTTGCATTTTTCGCTAGATGACAGCACTGTGCCATCGGTGGGCAGTACGCCCATCGCCGACACCAAGCCGACCCCAACTGTCAGCACTCCACAGATGGCAGATAAGCCCACCCCCAATCCTGATATGGTGGACAGCCCAAATGCCACCCCTGCCGATGACACGCCCGTCATTGATACACCCAAACCCATCAGCGATGATACGCCCCAAACCACCCACGTTGAGCGAGCCAAAAACGACCCACGTGTCGTCATGGCAAACCAGCACCGCCCCGCCATCACAGGCACGGCAGGAGCGTTTATCATTCGTATGCTTGGCGAGCGTCAAGGCGACTTTGTGGCAGACTTTTTAAGGGCGATGGCACTTTGGCAACGCCCGTCCTTTGACTTTGCCAACTATGGTTATGAACCTTTGACGGCAGATTATCTGACCGCCTTTGGTCAGAGCATTCGCCCCGTCAGTCTCTACCAAGTCCCACAAGGCAAGACACACGCCACTCCACCTGTTTGTATGCGAGCCAAAAATGACCCACGTGGACAGCTTGAAGCGATGGACAATCTGACAGCCATGCCCAACATCAATGCGTCCGATGACGGCGTGCTTTGTACCGATAACGCACAGACAAATAACGAGCAACCCCCATCAGTACTGACCGATGATGAAGCCCCTATCACTTCTGATGTGGCTTGCGATGACAGTAGCGATGATGTGGCAAACACCGTAGCCGAGCCTAACGACACGCCAACCCCCGTTAATGATGTGGCTACTGAGCCTGCTGTCGCTGATGCAAGCGATGAAAAGGCTGACCACAAAAAACGTCAAAACAGCTACAAAGACATGATAGAGAGTGTGTCGGGTCAGCTTTTACAACCCACTGGGATTTTAAATTTGGTGGCCGCCAAAAAACCAAAACCCACCAAAACAAAAACACCCAAAAATCCCGTCAAAAAGCTGTCAAAGACCGCCCAAAAAGCCGAGGTCGTTAAACGAAAACCTAAGACCGATGACGCACCTGCTTTGGACGCACCACCTGATACACCCATCAGCGATGTCCCAGAGCAAGAATAAAAAAATCCGCCCACTGATGTTGGGCGGTTTTTTGTGGTTAAGCATCAGGCAAACGATACATCCAAATCGCTGTCGCCAAACAAGTCGCACTTGTCAATATCGCAATCCACATCTTATCATCAGGCAATTTATAAAACAGCAACACACAAGACAACGTCATCATACCCCATGCCAGATATTTGGCAAAACGTGGCATGGCACGGCGTTCTTCCCAGTCGGCCAGCATTTTGCCAAAAATCTTGTGCCGTATCAGCCAGCCATGAAACCGCTGTGAGCTTTTTGCCCACGAATAGCCCGCCAGTAGGATAAACACGGTGGTTGGCATACCAGGCAGTATCACCCCTAAAATCCCAAGCCCCACAAACACAAAGCCCATAACAAAAAATCCCCAACGCATCAAAGGGTTACTGTGTACTTCGTGCTTGGGTGTGTGGTTGGGGGATTGCTCAGACATGATTTTACAAAAACTTGAACCGATGGACACCGTTGGACGGTCAATTCATCAAAAAACAACAGCATAACATAAAAAAAATTATTTTGTGAATAAAAATCATTATTTGTGTTTACAAACCGTATAAAATCGGTTATTTTATATACTAAATCCACAGTGATAGGTATTTTTATGAACAATTTAACGCTGACCGAAACCCTAAAAGAACACTCTGCCACCACGCATGATGCGGTGGATAACCTTGTCATGAGCGTACAGCCCTTTGCCAATCGTGATAATTATCGCAAATTTTTGCAAGCTCAACATGAATTTCACAGCACGGTAAACCCCATTTACCACAATGCCAAACTTGCCAGTCAAATTGATGGCTTGGCAGAACTTGCTCGTCTTGACCGTGTCAAATCCGACATGAAAGACCTAGAAGTCGCCCCCTTTGATAAGGACATCAAAACCCCCACCTTTACCGACAGCGAAGCCATCGGCTGGCTGTATTGCGTGGAAGGCTCTAACGTGGGGGCAGGAATTTTATACAAAGAAGCGGGAAAAATTGACCTAACCGACACATTTGGTGCGTCCCACCTGTCGGCTCACCCTGATGGACGTATGCCCCATTGGCGTGCCACCAAAGCCAAGATAGATGTCCTACCCCTGAGCGATGACGAGCGAGCGTCTGCCATCAAAGGGGCCGATGATGCCTTTGCTTATTTTAAGCGGGTGATTCGTCAAATTTATGATGTGGCATAAATTGCCAAAACCGCTCATGATTGGGCGGTTTTTGTTTTTATGAAAATAGACATGATGACAAATACCCTAAAAAACCACTGGCACACCATTTTTAAAAACCATGATGATTTATTTAATAACATCATCAACCATTATCAAAAACCCCACCGCCATTATCATGACATCACGCATTTATACGAATGCTTTTTGTGGTTTGATAAAATAAAGGATAATTTATATCGCCCCGATTTGGTCGCCATCGCCCTTTTTTATCATGATGTGGTTTATAACCCCAAAAGCTCCACCAATGAATACGACAGCTCTCTTATGATGAAAACCGATTTACAAGACGTATTGTCCGATACAGATATTGGTATCATTGGGAGGTATATTCTTGCCACCAAAGACCATATCAATTCTTTAACGGGCGATGATAAAGCAGATTTAGATTATTTATTGGATATTGATTTGGCAATATTGGGAAGTGATTTTGATAGATTTGATGAATATCATCATCAAATCCGCCAAGAATACGCATGGGTCAATCGTTTTATCTATGATATCAAAAGAAAATCGGTATTAAAAAATTTTTATAAAAAAGAGCGAATTTATTTGACCGATTATTTTTATCAAAAACTAGAAAATAAAGCAAGAGATAATTTAAAACGGTGTTTATAACACATCATTTTAAGCTTACCGCCTTGTCGAATCATTTTTTTAGCAATTCTATAATTTGCTTTAAAGCCTCAATCTCCATGTCTTTTTGTTTCATCATCTCCTGCTGATGAGTGATAATAAGCGATAGTTTTTCCAAATCTTTATCGACCCCACTGCCTTGATAGTAACTAGAAAGAATGGTGCCAGAATTATCAGCCTTATTATCATTTGCCATAATTACAAGACCTTTATCGCTTAGATTGATTAGTTCAATCACATCAAGATTTAACACTTGGGCGATTTTTTGTAGTCTATCAAATTGCAATTTGGTCACCCCACGCTCAATCTTCGCATAACCACTACATGACATATTAAGCTCACTTGCCATAACTTCTTGGGAAATTCCTTTCATTTCTCTGGCGAGACGAATATTTT
>JAUMUJ010000054.1 GCA_030530785.1 Moraxella sp.
AAGACAGAATCAGAGAAGAAAGGGAGAGACTTGGATTTACACAAGCTCAGTTTGCAGGCATTGGCAAGGTTACGCCACGCTCACAACAGAACTACGAAACCACCGAGCGTAAGCCTGATGCAGATTATTTGGCGGAGATTGCCAAGATTGGTGCAGACATTACCTACATTGTTACAGGGCAACGCACTCAAAACAGCGTGAACGAATTGGACAGTAAATTGTTAAGTGCGTTCCGCTCTGCCAACCCAAGCGTACAAGCGTTCGTGTTGCAAGGGTTAGGCATTCAAGCAGAACAGATCAAAGACACACCGCCCACCACCTTCCAAAACATCATTCACGGTTCGGTTGGTTCACAAATGCAAGCACAGGGCGATATTTATTTATCGTCCAAATCTACCAAAAATAAGCAAAAGTAAGGGTTTATGATATGAAAAAACTTATATGGCTGTCGCTACCCCTAGCACTCATCGCCTGTGGCGAACCCAGCACCGACACCACCAAAGAGCCTACTGCTACTGCTCCAAGTGTGGAGAAAGCTGAACCGTCAGCCACTCAGTCTGCTCTGCCTGATGATGAATATAAAAAGCAGTTGGACAGCCTGACCAATGGCATACCATATAAGCTAAGTGGCGATGGTGTTGTCATTTTTGAAAATGTGTCAGACATGATGACAGCCTTTAACGACTATCAGCACAATGGGCAATTCAAGATATCAGGTAATAACCCCGTACACTTGGAACTTTACGGTTTAAATACCCAAACCAACACCCAAGATAATCTGACATACAACCAACATCAAGCCTTGCTCTATGGCATTTATAAGCCGTTTACCTACACCAACATAGATAAAATCACCGTGAGTGCTGGCGTAAAAGACATGAAAGACCCAAGTAAGGTCATTGTCAAACCGATGACATTAACCGTTACCAAAGAGCAAGCTCTAAAAGCATTGCAAACCCACACTGATGCCAAAGATTTTAAAGATTTGGTTGCCGATACCAGTGCTGATTTTATCGTAAAAGGTTATTCGGGTTCTAAATTAAGTGAGACACTTTATAAAGATGAAGTGCAAAAAGCCATTCTTAATGACCTAAAATAAACGCCAGTCAATAAAAAGCCCCCATTAGAAAACACTAATGAGGGCTTTGGCTATCTGGTAGCTCTGTCCACATCATACCAATAAGACTTGTTTTTGGCAAGTCTTTTTTTGTGTCTAAATTCACAAAGTAATTTTTAAAACGCTTTAAAAGACCTACTCACGACTTTTTGGCACAATGCCCCCATCACAGACTGGGAGTATTTATGACCAAAGTTTCTCAAAAGACGATAGTACTGACCGCAGGACATGGTGGCAAAGATGTCGGAGCGGTAAATGGCGTACACACCGAAGCTGACATTGCCGTGGATATGCGTAACATTGTGGCACACATTCTAAGAGCCGATTATGGGCTTATGGTGCGGACGGACGGTGTGGGCAAGACAAATCTACCCCTGTCTGATGCTGTACGATTGGCTCGTGGGGCAGACATCGCCATTGAGTTTCATACCAACGCATCAACCAACAAGCAAGCCACAGGTATTGAAGCCCTTGCCATCATCAAAAATAAAGCCATC
Organism: Moraxella sp.; assembly: GCA_030530785.1. Classification (GTDB taxonomy): domain Bacteria; phylum Pseudomonadota; class Gammaproteobacteria; order Pseudomonadales; family Moraxellaceae; genus Moraxella. The sequence goes on from JAUMUJ010000054.1 coordinate 1,615, forward strand.
GCCCAAACGCTCTGCCAAGCGGTTGCTCGTGTAACAGGTTGGAAGTTGCGTGGTGATTTGGGTTATAAACCTGACAATGCAGGTCAGCATTCACGCCTTGCCTTTGCTCAGGCTGGTGGCGTGGTATTTGAACCATTTTTTATTAGCAATGATGCAGATTTGGCACTTTGGTACGATAAAAAATGGTTGATTTGTCGTGCGATTGCTGATGGTGTTGCTGATTTATTTGACATTCAAAAGATCGACCAATGAGAGAACAAATCATGAAATGCCTGCTTGAATTTTTTACCAATCCTGATACAGGTCGCCTATCACATACCCGCCTTTGGGCAAATGTGGCAAGTGCCGTCGCAACTTATCAATTTGTCCGTTTAAATACTGATGACTGGGAACTGTGGCTGGTTTATCTTGGATGTGTTGGTGGCTATGCGGTTGCTCGCAAATTTTTAGCAAGTCGTGATGGCAGTCATGGTGTCAATGATGGGAGTAGAGAATGACCGATGCCATAGACAAAGCCCAAATACAAAGTGAGTTGATTTTAGAGTACCAAATCAGACAAGCGACCCAAAAGACAAGCCTACCCACCCGCACCCATTGTATTGACTGCGATGAACCCATTCCCTTGCTTAGACAACAAAAAGTCGCAGGTTGTCAGCGGTGTGTGGCGTGCCAAACCCAGTTCGAAAACCGAAAAGCAAAGGGGGCGTAGATGGAAAAGACTTTTATTAGCATTGATTTTTGGCAATTGGTCGGCTTTTTGTTGTCATTTT
>JAUMUJ010000004.1 GCA_030530785.1 Moraxella sp.
CAAAACTCAGCCCAAAAATCAAGCTAGTAACGCCCAATTTGACCGTTAGCCAAGTGCCTTGCAAGATGAGATTGCCATAGCCGTGTAAGTCTATCACAACAGTACCTTATCAGATAAAGAGTGAGACATTTTAGCAAATTTTGTGTGGGGATACAAAATTTAAATCATCATTGATTATTTTGGGTGGTTGTGAGCATTTCTTCGCCAAAATGCTTGATGATAAGTTTATCATAAGTGCCATCTGCTTTGATGTCAGCAAGGGCTTGGTTAAATTTGCCCAGCAATTCATCATCGCCCAAATTGACCGCAATGGCAAAGGTGTCGTTGATGTCAATCTCATCGCCTTTTGATTCAAAATCCTTGCCCAAATCGCTTTTTAGCCACGATAAGGCAGGCAGTTTATCGCTGACTGCCACATCTGCTCGCCCATTGCTCAAATCCAAAAATGCCCCGTCCAATGTCGGATAAAGTTGGGGCTTGATGGTGGGGTGGGCTTGGGCAAGCCACTGGCTGGCGATGGTGGAGCTTTGGGAGGCGACCTTGACATCGGACAGTTTGGTGGTGTCGGTCGGGTTAAAGTTTTTGTCTTTATGGGCGATGAATACTAAGGTGTTGACAAAGTACGGCTCGCTAAACGACACTTGTTTGGCACGCTCTTCGGTAACCGACATGGCAGAGATGATGGCATCGTATTTGCCCGATTTTAGGGCAGGGATAATGCCGTCCCAGTCTTGGGCATTGATGGTACAAGCGGTGTTCATCTTGGCACACAAAGCGTGGGTCAAGTCCACATCAAAACCTGCCAAAATCCCTTCGTTGGTGGTGTAGTTAAAGGGTGCATACGCCCCTTCGGTGGCGATTTGTAGGGTGGTAGGTTCGGTGGCGGTGGGGGCTTTGTCTTGGCAAGCGGACAAGCCAAACGCAACAAGAACCGCACCCAAAGCGAATGCTTTCATCTTTTTTCCTTTTAAAACAAAAGCATGGGGCTTGCCCATGCTGGGATTATTTGTCCGACTTGGTCTTATCACTGTCAGTAGGCGTGTCAGCAGTGTCGCTTGGGGTGGTTTGTTCGGCAGGGGCGTTTGCGTCATCGCCAAAGTATTTTGCCACGATTTGATGGTAAGTGCCATTGGCTTTTAAGGTGGCAAGGGCGGTGTTAAATTCGCCTTTTAAGGGGTCATCTTTACGCACGGCGATGGCAACTTTGTCATTGACATCAATCGGCTCGCCTTTGATTTCAAAGTCTTTGCCAGCGTCTGTTTTTAGCCAGTCGGACACAGGCACGATGTCTGACAGCATGAATTCAATGCGACCTGCGGTCAAATCCAGATAGACACTGTCTTGTTTATCATAAGTTTTGGTGAGTGCTTTGGGTTGATGCTCGGCAAGATAATCTGCCGATAAGGTGGCTTGCTGTGTGCCAACCGCCTTACCTGCCAAGCCTGCCACGTCCATGGGTGTGCCTTTTTTGCCAACCAAGACGAGCGTATTATCAAAATAACTGTCTGTAAAATCAACAACTTGTGTCCGCTCTGGCGTAACAGACATACCCGCCATAATCGCATCGGCTTTATTGGCATTTAGGCTTGGAATGAGACTGTCCCATTCGTGCGACTGAATGTCGCATTTGACTTTCATCTCATCACATAGGGCGTTGGCAAGGTCAATTTCAAGTCCGACCACTTGACCTTGATTGTCCAGATAGCTAAATGGCTTAAAGCTGGATTCGGTGGCGATGATGATGGTTTTTTGGGTGTCTGTGGCGTTGTTGCTGGCACTGTCATTTTTGTCGCCACCACAAGCGGTCAATAGCATGGCACTTAGGGCGACAGATAACACTTTGATTTTCATACATTATTCCTTAGTTGTGGCTTGGGTTTCTGTGGGGGTTTGTGTCTCGGGAGTGTCTTTGGCAGTTTGGGTGCTAAAATTGGCTCTTTCAAGCTCGGCAAGTTTACCATTGGCTTTTAAGGTGGCAAGGGCTTGGTCAAACTCGGCTTTTAAAGGGTCGCCTTTACGCACGGCAATGCCCAAATTGTCGTTATTGTCTATCTCATCGCCAATCAGCCCAAAGTCTTGGTTGTTTTGGGCAAGCCAATCATTGGCGGAGACTTTTTCTGCCATCACGGCATGATTTCGCCCAGCTTTTAGGTCAAGATAGGCGTTGGTGTAGGTATCGTACAGTTGTACTCGGTTGCCGTCTTTGCCGTCATATTTTTGGGTGATGTAGTCTGCTCCTGTGGTGGCACGCTGTGAGCCTAGTACCAGATTTTTGATGTTGTTGTGGTCAAATGAGCCGTCATTTTTGGCAAGCCAAACGATGGTATTGCTAAAATATGGCTCACTAAAATCCACCTGTTGCAGTCGTTCGGGCGTGATGGACATACCTGCGATGACGGCATCGTATTTTTGGGTTAAAAGGCCAGGCAATAAGCCGTCCCAGTCTTGGGAGATGATGGTGCAGTCGGCTTTAATTTCGGCACAAATGGCATTCATCACATCCACATCAAAACCGACAATCTTGCCATCAGACGTGGTGTTGTTAAAGGGCGGGTAGTTGGCTTCGGTGGCGATGACCAGATTGCGTTCACCGTCTTTGGTGGGGGTGGACGCTTGGGGGTTGCTGTTGTTGCAACCTGCTAAAAACAGCGTGCCTAAGCCTAAGCACAGACCCAATTTTAAAAAAGATGACATAAGCATTCCTTAAACTAAGAGTAAAAATAACCATTAGCGGTGCGAAGCCATGAACTCACGCACCCGCTCAGATTTGGGGTTGTCAAAGACATCAGCAGGAGATCCCATCTCTTCTATGCGACCTTGATGTAAAAACACCACCGTATTTGACACTTCTTTGGCAAATCTCATGTCGTGTGTTACGATGAGCATGGTGCGTCCTTCGTCAGCAAGCTCTTTGATGACTGTCAGTACTTCATTGACCAGCTCAGGGTCTAGGGCGGATGTGGGTTCATCAAATAAGATAACCTGTGGGTTCATCGCCAATGCCCGAGCGATGGCGACACGCTGACGCTGACCGCCTGACAGATTATCGGGATAAGCGTCCCGTTTGTCGGACAATCCGACTTTGGCAAGCAGGCGTTCGGCTTCAACGATTGCTTGGTCTTTGGGGATTTTTAGGACTTGGGTGGGGGCTTCTATGATGTTTTGTAAGATGGTCTTGTGTGGCCAAAGGTTAAAGTTTTGGAACACAAAGCCGATTTTTGAGCGGAGTTTTTCTAATTGTTTGGGGTTTTTGGCGACCAATTCGCCATTTTTTGGGGTGAGCAACAATTCATCAGACCCCACAAAAATCCGCCCTTGACTGGGTTTTTCTAGTAGGTTAATGCACCGTAAAAAGGTGGATTTGCCCGAGCCTGATGAGCCCAAGATGCTGATGACATCGCCATCGTGAGCGGTTAAGGACACGCCTTTTAAGACTTCCAGTGAGCCGAAGTTTTTATGAATGTCTTGTAAATCAAGGACAATGGGGCGGTCGGTGTGGGCAGGTTTGCTCATATTTATCTAAATAAAAAATTTGACAAACCTATATTAAACCCCAAAACACCCTAAAAACGCAACTGATTTTTAAAAAATTTTTTTGCCATTAACACCAAAATGATGATGATGTCGGTTGATAAATACCCCTTAAAATATGATATAATTAACGACATTTTATAAAAATTAACTTGGTATCATCATGTCCGACACACCCCAACTCTCCCAAAAGTCTGCCACAAATTCTGCCAAAGTCGGCTTTTTTGGTCGTTTGTGGCAGGCGTTTTTGACCAGTGTTGGCACGGAGCGATTTTTTAAGATGTTTTCTCCGTGGGTGAAGTGGCTGTTTGCCATCGCAGGCGTGCTACTGACGGTGGGAGCGGTGTGGGGATTGGCGTTTGCCCCTGCTGACTATCTACAAAAAGACAGCTATCGCATTATTTTTGTTCATGTGCCAACCGCCAGTCTTGCCATGAGCATTTATTTGGCGATGGCGGTACTGGGCGTGATTTTTTTGGTGTGGAAAATCAAGACTGCCAACATTGTCGCCCAAGCTCTCGCCCCCATCGGCTTTGTCTGCTGTGTGCTGTCGCTACTGACAGGCTCTATCTGGGCAAAGCCAACATGGGGGACATACTGGGTGTGGGACGCACGCTTGACCAGTATGCTGATTTTGGCGTTTTTGTATGCAGGGGTCATGGCATTATTTAGTGCTTTTGAGCACAGTCAAAATCGGGGTAAAGCGGCGGCGATTTTATCTGTCGTGGGGGCGGTCAATCTGCCCATCATCAAATATTCGGTGGAGTGGTGGAATACCCTACATCAAGGGGCAACTTTTAGTGTAACCCAAGCCCCAAAAATGCCAGCGTCCATGTGGTTGCCCTTGCTTATCATGATGCTGGGTATGTATTTTTTGGTGGCGGGTCTTGCCATTTATCGTACCAATTCTTTGATTTTGCTTCGTGAACACAACAAATCTTGGGTTGCCAAATGGCTCTTGGACAACAAATCAGTAAAATAAGCCAGCTATAAGGTAGCAAGCGATGAATCCATATTATGACAGTTTGGGTGCATTTATTCAGATGAATGGCTATGGGGTGTATGTGTGGTCATGTTATGCCATGGTGTTTGGTTGTATTTTTGCACTCATCATTTATGCCAAAAATGAACGCAAATCTGCCATTAGCAAACTTAACCGTCAGACGCACCATACCAAACTGACCAACAAACAACGCAAACTTTTAAGACATCATGAATAACGTACGCCAAAAAAAACTCATGTGGGTCATGCTCATGCTCATCGGTACTGCTGTGGCGGTGGGGCTGATTTTGTATGCCATGCGTCAGCAGACCGATTATTATTTTGACCCGACCGCCATCAGTCAAGGCAAAGCCCCCGAAGATAAGCGTATTCGAGCAGGGGGTATGGTGGTGGGTGGCAGTGTCCAAAGAGACCCATCTGACCCTTTAAACGTTCAATTTAAAATTACTGACTATAAGGCGGTTGTTCCCGTAACGTATCGGGGTGTATTGCCTGATTTATTTGCCGAAAATTCAGGCATTGTGGCAACGGGTATGTTACAAAGTGGGACGTTCGTTGCATCGGAAGTGCTTGCCAAGCATGACGAGAACTATATGCCTCCCGAAGTTGCCAAATCCCTAAAAAATGACCATGCCGAGCGGGGTACGGACGTAAATAACGGTCAGTTTGTCCCTGCCACCACGATGGCGGAGATTGATGAGCAACGTGCCAAATAATCTTTTAGGGAGCAGAACTGCGTGCGTCTTTGATAAAATCTGCTTGCTCACCGTCCTTTGTGCCATCAACGGTGGGGTAGATGGTGTTGGCGTGGTTTGAAAAACTGCTTTGTGTGTTCATGACTTTGTCGGCGGTGGCGGTCATGGCATTGCAACCTGTCAAAGCGACCGCTAAGATGATAAAGTTGATGGATTTCATGGGATTTTCCAAATATAAGTTAAGACCATAAAGTAAATGCAAAAACCATGCCATCATAAACGAAACAGCACCCCATTTACCACAAAAGCCACGCTCCACAGACAAATCATGCCCACATGAATGCCCATGACGTGTAATGTGCTGTCGGTATAAACGCCGTCTTGGAGCTTTTTGACGATACGAAAACGGGCGTGCAAAGCGGTCAAGATGGTGAATGCAAGCCATGTCAGTTTGCCATGAATGAGTGCGGTCAAAATCCCCATCGGCTCTGCCCACAGATTAAACGGTAAAACGCTGTTCGCCATATATAGCCCCGTAACGACCTGCAACACTAGGGCGGTCATACCAAGTGGTTCATAGCTTTTTTCAAAAGCCAAAAACCCTGCCACGTCATTTTGACGCACAAAATTCGGCATCAGACAAATGAGCAAATACAGATGTCCACCAACCCAAATGCTCGCTCCTAATAAATGTAAAATCAGTGCAATTTTATACATGGCTGTTCTTAATCCTTAAATTGGCTGTTATCATTTCATCACAAAAGTTTGACAAAAGTGTCATTGATGTTTCGTATTTTTGCGACCCTTTCTAAACACAAAAGGGTCATCATAAAATTTTGGGTCATCATTATCCCAAAAATATGGCACACCCAAAATGGGTAAAGGGTTTAATTGTCTGGGCGTTACATCGTCTTTTAAAAACTGATTTAAGCGATGACATAAATAATCATCAACAAATGCCAACTGATTTTTTAGACTTTCATTAAAAAAAGTGGGTGGTACATTGATGATAAATGTATGACTGCATAAAGACTTATAAGGCTTAATGAGTTGTTCTAATAGGGCATGACCAAAGATAAATACTTTGGCTTTTTTGTCATTGTCATCTTGATAATCCGACCAATATTGGCGATTATCCATTAGGCAGGTTTGCCAATTAAATTCGGCTAAGGCTTGTCCGATGCCGCCGCCAATCTTATCATCAGCCACCACGAGTATTGCCCCGTTTTCATCAAAGACGGTAATGGTGTCTCGCACCCGATTGCGTTTATTGGCAGTGGCGTTATCATTCATGTGTGCCAAATGCTTGGCGTTTAATAGTGATTTGGTTTTGGGAAATGCCGACCACACGCACGCCCCAAACCAATCATGCAGATTATCCCGAGTGGGGATTTTGTGGTATTGTCCGATATGGCTTTCGTAAGCTGTGCCATGTTTTAGGTCATTTTGGTGGGTAAATGACAATGGGATATTGTTATGATTGATAAGATGTATGTTATTTTTGGTAAAATAATCATTCAGCCACTCATAAAGTGGCAAATGGGGGTTGTCTTTACCAAAAGCGTGATGAATGGGTAAATATGGCAAGAGCCAAATATCGCTTTGGTTGATTTTTTTAAATTCATCAAAAAACATCATGATATGTATCTTGGTTTAAAATAAAAATCAGCATAGCATATTTTAATGACTTTGAGAAGTTGGCGAGCAATGATATTATTAAAATGATGAACAAATCAGATATTTCATAACACAAAATAAACAAAACCATCGTATATTTAACATTGTTAATATTTGTTTATTTTGATGATGACAATAAAAAACTCCCCAAATCGGGGAGTTTGTTGGCTAAAATTTAAAATTTAGTTCCGCCAGATACTGTCGTCCAACTTCGGATTCTACTGTTGAGCCGTTTGGGTATTTATTTTTGCGGTTTAGGACGTTATTGACCGTCATGCCTAACACGGTTTGTTGTTTTTGTCCAAAGGTGTACTGGGTCTTGATGTCCCATTCTAACGCCCCGCCGATGTGCTGACGGGTGTAGGCGGTGCGTACCAGCTCACCATCGTGATAAAAGCGGTCGGCGGTGGCAAGGAAGCTGGCGACCATCGCATGATAGTCGGTGCGATAGCGTAGGTTGTTGTTAATGTTCAATGGCACTCGGTATAACTTGCTGTTAATGCCCAAGCGATAGGTTTTAGGCTGATTGTAGTTATTGGCAGGTCTGTCTATGTTGGCGATGACTTGACCGTCATAAAGGATGTATTTGTCTTCGTTTAGGGTGCTGTCATCATAGTCGTTAAAATTGCGATACACATCGCTAAAATCCGCCCCAAAGTATAGATGGTGATTTGCTCCGATAAAGTCTAGGGGCGAGATGGTGCTGAGTGTTAGGCTATAATTTTTGGCTCGGCTTTGTCCCAGATTGTCGTACGACCACACAAGCGGAGATAGGCTTTCACGGTAGTAGCGGATTTGGTCTTTATAATCCCGATGGATGTATTTGAGTTGCCAAGCGGTGTTATAGGCTTGTCCAAAAATCGCCACCACGTTTTCATCGGCGTAGGGCGTGGCAAGCTCATTACGGCGAACGTTGGTGTTGGTAACATTGCTCATGGTTATCCAGCCACTGTTAATGTCGGTGCGGGTCTGTGTCCAGCTTAGCTTGTTAATGCCATCTTGTAGGGCGGTATTAAAGGCGTTGCGTCCATAGTAGCGACCCCGACCGACATCAATGGCAAGTGTTTCGTTACCAAAGGGATAATAAGTGATTTTTAGGCGGGGAGCGAGCGTGTCATCACGAGCAAGATTGTCTTTGTCAAAGCGTATGCCCAGATTGGATTTGATGTGGTCGCCAAAGTTGAGATGGTTTTCTAGGTAGGCTGACCATCGGGTCTGGCGAACGTTTACCTGACCTGCTTGGTAGTAGCTACGGCGAGTGTGATATTGACCGACTGTTACACCATTGACTTGATAAGTGCTGTCGCAATAAGGGTCGGTCGTACCATCGGTGCGAATGCAGTCCGTCCCACCCCCGCCTGAGCTTGACGGCACAAAGTACTGATAAAAACCATTGGGGCGTTTCCAGTCGGCGGTTTCTTTGCCAAGATTTACCCCCAATATCGCCTGATAGCCAAAGTTGCCTTTTTGGTATTTATCAAAGACAGATTTGATATGGTATTCTAAGGTTTTGCCGTTATGCTCTAAGGGGGCTCCTGCCGTGCCTTCGGTGGCAACGGTAGAGCTTGACCAGTTTTTGGCAGGTGATGACCGCCATGGTACAGATTGGTCGGACGTGGTGGTGCGGGACTGTTGTTTTTGGCTGTACACCAGTCCATGTGTGAGTAGCATTTTGTTTAAATGATGTTCAAACGACAAGTCCAACGCATGAGTTTTGGTTTTGATATCCATATTGCTGTCAGCGACATTGCTTTGATAATACAATCCGCCTGTCTTGTTGTGGCTTAGGCTTAGCTTGACTTTATTGTCGTTGTCAATGTCGTGATACAAATCCAGCATGACATTGTCGGCGGTGCGTTCTTGGTTGTAGGGGCGAGCGTCCGCTAGGGTGGATTTTAGGTTAATGTCCGACCAGCGATGAGAAGCGGATAGTTGTACACCTAAGCGTTCGCTGGGGTTGCCATATAAGGTGGCAGACACGCCTTGTTTTTTGAACTCTTTTTGGTAGTCGGTACTGGTGTTACTTTCAAAGTTATCCAGCTCTTCTTGGGAGACGGGATTAAATTTTGTCCAGTCGCTACTGGTGTAATCATAACTGATATTGCCATGCAGTTTGCCAACTTCGCTGGTGGGGCGACAGGTTTTTGCCTTGACCACCCCACCGACAAATCCACCATGCTCTGCCGATACGTTGCTGTCTAGGACTTCTAGCTGACACAACAGGTCGGTATTGACCGTAACATCTTGGGATGTGGCGGGCAAAGAATTAGTGGCTGATGGGTTGTTGCCATTGCCCGCAGGGTTGATGGTGTTGGCGATATTGACGTTATTAAGTAGGATTTTGTTGTCATAAAATAACGCCCCATTGATGCTAAAATCGCCTGCCGACAGTTCGCCTTGTGTGCCTGCACTGCGATGGGCTTTATCAAATTGTACGTTGGGGTGCCATTTGAGAACTTCGGTAATGGTCTTATTGGCGGTGGGTGTTTGGGTGAGCTGTTCTGCATTGTAGATGGTCTCGCCTTCGGTGTGTGGGTGGGTTACGGTTGCAGAAAGTGCTTCAAGTGTTACATGGGGCGTTTCGTTGGCATAAACGGTCAGCCCAAGTGCCATTGCCACAGAGATGGCAAGTAAAGTTGGTGTTTTTTTCATGATTTTTTACCTTACAAATAGTAATAATAGCAATAATAATTATTATTTACTAATTTAAGAAAGTCAATACGAAATATTGTTACAAATTTTAAAGAATCAGTAAAAATGCCGTTAAAGCATCCATTTCATCAGGGGTTAGCCCCAATGGTTTGATAAGAGAGTCTAGGTGGTCATCATGGGCGATGGGTGGGGCATTGCTGGTGGGTGGAATGTCCATGCCTGTATTATAAATCGCCACCACACCCCGTAGGTTGGTAAACAGCCCGTGATGAAACCAAGGCTTTGATGTGGAGAGATTTCGCAAAGATGGCGTTTTAAATTTGCCAAAATCGGCAGGGTCGCCTGTGATGGCATATTTACCAAAATCTTGCCATTTGCGTCCTGCTAGGGCTTGATTTAGGTTATGAAGTTGATGGTCGGTCATCGCTTGCCCAAAATGACAATTCATACAGCGTGCCTTAGTGCGAAATAGGTGCAAGCCCAAAAGTTCGGTGTCGGTTAAGGCGGTAATATCGCCATTTAAAAACTCATCAAAGCGGGTAGGGGTGGGCGATAAGGTCTGTAAATAGGCACTGAGCGATGTGGCGACTTGGTTGAGCGTGATGTCGCTCATGCGTTGTCCAAAGACGGCTTGAAAGGCGGGTAGATAGCCTGCATTTGCCAAGCGGTTCGGTACGCTGTCTAGGGTGATGTCCATCTCGTTGGGGTCGGTTAGGGGCATGAGTACTTGTTCGTTGAGCGTTTTGGCTCGTCCGTCCCAAAAAAAGGCGTGCGATGTTGTACCGCCAAGCCCGATGTGTGTCAGCGATTGGCTGTTGCGTTTGCCTTGTCTGCCGTACACGCCAAGTGAGACGGTTTTTGGGTCGGCAAAACTGTGGTGTGGGTCGTGGCAAGTGATACAGGCGATTTGTCCGTCTGATGACAGGGCGGTTTCGCCAAACAGCGATTTGCCAAGTTCAGATAGGGGCGTGGGTGGTGTGGGGTGCGTGGCGATGGGGGCAAGCTCTGTATATGCCACGCCGTCATCAACGGTGGGCGGTAGCCATTGGTGGGCAGGTTTGGTATAAATAAGGCGTAAGCATTGTATGTCGCATTCGTCCGATGGTGTGTGAGCTACTGCCTGATACGTGCCAAACATGACGGTTAACCCCACAAAAATAACTCGTAACATGGTGATAAATCAGCTTTTTATGTTTGGTAAGTAATTATAAACCCACTTTATAAAACTGTAAAGCGAATGATAATCATATTATGTTTTACACTCTTTTGAAAGTGTCAGCAGTTGCTATCTGCTTTGCACGCTTGATATGCCATGTTTACGCCTTGTATGATGGATAGATAGGCGTTTTCGCCGTGCGATTGGTTGGAGTTTGCCACCCCAAAAAACGCATTACCGTCTAGTGCATAGATGATAGGATAGCCGTTGACAGGTCTTTTGCCAATGGTGGCGACTTGGATAAGATAGGATTTGTTGGTGTAGCTAGAATACACGACCTTTTCATGACTTTTTAAGATGGTGGTGGGTTGCCAGCTTGGGGTTGGGTAGGCTTGTGCAACTTTGTAGCGTCATCAATGACAAGGCAAAAAGTGCAGAAAAATGACTGATTTTCATAAATCATTCAATAAAAAAGGGAGAAAAAAGAAGTTTTTATATTTCTGATGTTAAATCAAAAACCCAATTGATAAAATGCAATAACCATTTGTTGCGTTATATCAAATGAGTGTTTAAAAAGCAACTTGTTTTTTACTAGATTTTGCCCTAAGATGAGACTTTTTATCAGACTGATATGATGGATAAATTTGCCCCTTATTACGACCTGCTACACGCCTTGTGTGCCAAAGACAGCTTTCGCACGTTTCGTTCTCAGACCACGCTTGTTAATTTATCCAGTAATGACTATCTGGGTTTGGCAAATGATGCGTCCTTAAAAGATGAATTTTTAGGGCGTTATCAGCACCATGTTGATTTTAAATTTGGTTCATCATCATCACGGCTGCTGACAGGTAATTTTACCGCTCATGAGCAGTTAGAGACCGTGCTGTCGCAGGCGTACGGGCGAGAGTCTTTGGTATTTAATAGTGGTTATCACATGAACATCGGCATTTTGCCCGCTTTGTGTGATGATAACACACTGATTTTGGCGGATAAATGGATACACGCCAGCATGATAGATGGCATTCGGCTGTCGGGGGCGAAATTTTATCGTTATCGTCATCAGGATTTTTGTCAATTAAAATCGTTACTGGATAAGCACCATGCCCAATATCGGCACATCATCATCGTAACCGAGTCGGTGTTTAGCATGGACGGTGATGTTACCGACTTAACCACCCTTATCGCTATAAAGCGTGAGTACTCCAACGTGTCTTTGTATGTGGACGAAGCTCATGGCGTGGGTGTATTTGGCAAGTGTGGGCTTGGCGTGGCAGAGCGATGTGGTGTGATGGGCGAGATTGATTTTTTGGTGGGGACATTTGGCAAGGCGTGGGCAAGCGTGGGTGGATTTATTGTCTGTGATAAAGTGGTTAAAGACGTATTGATAAACACCATGCGACCTGTGATTTTTAGCACCAACTTACCGCCCGTCAATGCTCTTTGGTCGGATTTTATGCTGGAAAAATCCATGAGCTTGACCGACAAACGCAACACGCTTTTGGCAAATGCCTGTTATTTTATCAATCAAATCAAACAGTTAGGCTATGATTGTCCGTCTGATAGCCACATCATACCCATCATCATCGGCGACAATGATAAAACGGTGGCGTTGGCAAACACGCTCCAATCGCACGGTTTTTATGTGTTGCCCATTCGTCCGCCCACCGTGCCTGTCGGTACGTCTCGCTTGCGGGTGTGCTTGACCGCTGACATCACACAAGAGCAGATTGATGAATTCATTCAGGTGCTGGGCGGTATCAGATGATAAATGCTCATGTAAATACCCAAAAAGTCGCCCAAAATTTCGCCAAAGCTCACGCCACTTATGGCAAATCCGCCATTGTCCAGCACCAAATGTGCCACACGCTCATCAATCTACTCATGGCAAATTTGCCTGACATTCGCCCAAAAAGCGTGTTGGAGATTGGCTGTGGTGTGGGTAATTTGACCGATATTTATACCAGCATTTGGACGCTGGATGCATTATATCTGAATGATTTGTACGATGTGGGTATCGCTGGGGCAAATCTCATCATTGGCGATATAGAACGCCTTGATTTGCCTAAGGTGGACATGGTGCTGTCCAGTTCGGCTTTGCAGTGGATAAAGGATTTGCCCAATCTTTTTAAAAGGATTTATCACACTTTGCCAAAAGGTGGCGTGTTTGCCTTTGCCAGTTTTGGTGGGCAAAATCTTAGCCAAATCAAAGCACTCACAGGCATGGGGCTGGATTATTATGGCATGAGCGACATCAAAGCCATGCTTGGGGTGGTCGGGTTTGATGTTATCGCCACCGACCAGCACCAAGAGACATTGTATTTTACCCACCCCAAAGACATCTTGCGCCACATCAAGGACACGGGTGTGGCGGTGGGTGGTCGGGCGTGGACACGCTCGTCTCTTGTGGCGTTTTGTGACGGGTATGATAGCTTTGCCACCGATAAAGGCTATCCGCTTACCTATGACACGCTGTTTGTGGTGGCAATCAAGCCCTAGATACTCGCTCCCACGCTCCTTGCTAATGCAATGCCGTCTTCTATGGACAGGTAGGTTTTTTTGCTGGGTGTGTCTTGAAAAACCACATCGCCATCGGCGAATACGACACATTCATCTACGGCGAGTTGTTGCCATTTTTCGTTGGTGGTGAGTGGTATGGTAACAAGTATCGTTACTTTGTCTTTGCTTGTGGTAACATCATTAAAATTGATGCTCATCTCGCCATCGGACAGATGTGCTTCGCCAAAGGGGGCTTTGCGAATCAGATAAAAGAGCAGACTGCCAGCGTAGGCAAGTTGCCAATTGCCATTAGAAATCAAGCAGTTAAATAAGCCATTGGCGGACAGATAGCGACATTGTGCGGTCAAAAAAGCAAATAAGGCTTCATCGGACGGACGGGATTTAAAAGTCGCTTTTAGGCGGTTTAACAGATAGCAAAAGGCAAGTTCGCTATCAGTCGTCCCCACAGGAGCATGGTGTTCGCCGTTGCCGTTGGCGTGCAGTCGCTCGGTACGGCGGATAAAGCTGTCGGTCATCTGTCCGTTATGAGCAAATGCCCATTGCTCGCCCCACACTTCACGCACAAAAGGGTGTACGTTAGCGAGGCTGTTGTCGCCTGTGGTGGCTTTGCGGATATGGGCGATGACGTTCATCGCTTTAATCGGATAATGGTTAATCAAATCTGCCACAGGGGACAGGTGGCTTGGCTTGTCATCATGAAATTGACGAAGTCCGATGTTGCCGTGTTCGTTTTTTTCAAAAAATGCAATGCCAAAGCCGTCTTCATGGTGGTCGGTCTCTCCGCCACGTTTTCTAAATCCTGCAAAGCTAAATCCGATGTCGGTAGGGGTGTTACAGTTCATTCCTAGTAGTTGGCACATGATTTATTTTCTCGTATTAAAAAGGGCGATTGAGTGTGGCTTAATTGACCCAATCGCTCATGTTGTCATTTAAAAAATTGACGATTATTGTTGTTAAATGCTCAATATTGTTGATGAGTTTTTGACTGGTGTGTCCGTGATGATTGAGTATCAGTTCATAACCATGATGTTGTGGGCGTATGGTTAATGACTGCTCGCTATTTTCATCATCAAGATAAATCGTCAGATGGTCTTGTTTATCACTAAACTTACTGATTTGCTCCATGATGTATTCGTGAGTATCATCATAGAGCATAAGATAGTAGTCATCATGGATTTGGTCTGTGTTACATTTGATGTATATCCGATGGTCAAAATCTTGGGTGATGTCTTGCCAATCACTTGTATTGATTGGTTTGTCATCAAAAAACTGCTCAAAATAATCAAATACCGCCGAAATGTCATCACAAATTTTACGATAATGTTTAAAATCACTCTCATCATCGCTAAAATAATAACGCACTTCTGCCACAAAGCCATCTTTATCATCAGGCGTGGTCTGAATATAGCTTTGGGTTGTGCCGTCTTCCAAAATCACAAAATTGTCATTTATCATGTCATCAAGCAGAGCTTGTATGGTGGCAAGTTTGGCAGGAATATTTTCAATAAAGCCATCAGCAGTATCGGCGACGAGTGTTTTTGTCATCATTTTCTCCAAGCAGTTGGTACATGGATTTTACCTGGTTTTTATGAATTAAAAATATCCAAAGGTTTGATTTTAAATTGCAAAGACGTGGGGTCGGGTGTACCGCCTTTACGCTGGGCGGTGAGCCTGCCGATGATAAGACTTCCTTTTGGGCTAATCTGCACATCGCCTTGGGCGTAGTGGTTGATGACTTCATTGATGTTGTTTAGGCAATAATCTCTTGTGTCGTCTTCATTGAAATGACTGACTAAAAACCATTCGGCAGACAGCATACCACGCCCTTTGATGATGTCGCTGATGATGAGATACTTGTTGGCGGTCAAAAATTCTAACAGTTTTTGGGTGTCGCTACTGGGCAATTCGGTCAAATACCAACGTCTTTTGTCTTTTAATAGGGCTTGTTCTTGTTTGGTGGGGATAATCTCGCCTGTGAATTGTTTTAGTGTTTTGGCGATACTGTCATCAAATCCCCACATTTGCTGATATATTGCCACTGCTCGTTTGTCTATTTGATTAAAATTGGCAGATAAATCTGCTTTTTTTAAAGAGATATTTTCACGATAAATAATATCATCAATACAAATGGTTAATTGGATTTGTAGGTCAGCTTTTTTGTATTTTTGGGCAAAATCAAATTGCTCGGCACTGATGCCAAATTGTGTGGCTTTATGTTTATTTAGGCGTGTGGGAATTTGTATGGCGGTAAGTGATTGAATATCACCAGTGTTATAACCCATGATAGCAAGCCATTGTTTGGCGTGATTGTCATTTTTATAATCATTAAATTTGGCGACAATGGTTTTTTCATTCTCAAAACCACCTTTTGCGGTGATTGAGCCCAATTGTTGTTTGTTATTAAAAATTATCATTTTATTATCCTAAATATTAGTTAATGAGATGTTCTTTAAAATCGCTTTTAAGACAGGAATTGCCACACTGTTACCAAATTGTTTGTAGGCTTGGGCATCTTTTGGGTTGATGATAAAGTCATCATTAAAACCTTGTAATCTGGCACACTCTCTGGGGGTGAGTTTGCGAATGTGTCCGTCTATATGATACAGTCCCGTTTTTGCCCCAATGCCCCCACCATGAGCCGACAGGGTGATGGCATGACCGTCTGTGTGATAAATGCGTTCGCCTTGTCCGCCTTTACCGACAATGCCAATTTGAATGGGTTTGTTGGGCAGAATTTTATTACCAAATTTATCAAAACTGGCTTGATAATTATTTTTAAAAACAACATCATCGCGTTGTATTGGGGCAATATCAGGATTGTTTTGTAGAATATCCAAAACACAAATCGGGGAATTCTCGCCAATGGGAAACGTAAAGTCATTTTGGTTTAGGCTGTTATGAAACCCAACAATATAAATCCGCTCTCGGTTTTGGGGTACACCAAAATGCGATGCGTTTAATACTTGATAATGTACACGATAGCCTAAGTCGTTTAAATGAGACAATATCACGTTTAGGGTATTACCATTATCATGTTTGGCAAGGTTTTTTACATTTTCTAATAAGATGATTTTGGGGGTATGGTGTTTGATGATGCGTACAATGTCAAAAAATAACGTCCCACGCACGTCATTAAAGCCTTTTTGTTTGCCAGAGATGGAAAATGCCTGACAGGGAAAACCTGCACACAAAATGTCATGAGTGGGAATGTCGCATTCAGCAATTTGAGTAATGTCGCCATGTGGTATGATGCCATAATTGGCGTGGTAAGTGTGGCAGGCGTGGCGGTCTATCTCGCTAGCAAAGACACACGTTGCCCCAAAATGACTTAGGGCTTGATGAAATCCACCAATCCCTGCAAACAAATCAATAAAGGTGCATTGAGATAAATTCATGAGCGAACAGCACGCCTCCAATGAAAACCAGCCAGCCGTTTCATCAAATCAGGGTTTTTTACCATAATATCATCGCCCGTCCGTCCTTGTTCGCGGTTATAATAAATCACATTCAAGCGCAGTAGCCAAAAAATGGTGGCAGAGTAGGCAAGCATGACGGGTAGGGCGGTTTTTTCGTTGTCTGTGAGTGGGCGAACGCTCTCATAGCCGTCTATAAAGGCACTCATTTTATCGGTATTAAAATTCACACTCTCGCCATCAGTGGCGTTGCCCCAAGTCGTACAAAAATCGTTAATGGTGATGGCAATGTCCATCAAATAATGCTCTACTGACACTTCGGTAAAGTCCAGAAGTCCTGTAAGGCGGGCAGTATCGCCCGAAAAATCCCACAAAGTATTATCAGTAAACATATCCAAATGACATAATCCCTTTGGTAGGTCATCGGGCAGATTGGCATACGCTGTCCAAATGTCGTTCATCAGGCGTGCTTCATCGGTGGGCATATAGGCGGTTTCACGCTCTTTGACCCTTGCCCAGTCATACAGTGGCACGCCATAGTTTTGGGCGGGTTGTAGGGTTTGCAAAGTCTTGTGCAGTGTCGCCAATGCTGACCCCATCGTGTGGCACATGGCGGTGTCGGTAGTGGTGGGGTGTGAGCCTGACAGCTTTGGCACGACCAAGATGGCTTTGTTTTCGTATCGCATGACGCAGTCTTGTCCGATGTCATCGCCTTTGGCGGTGAGTTTGACAAGTGGTGGGGCGATGGGCAGTTTGTCTTTTAGGGCGTGCATGACCGTTGCCATCTTGATGATGTCGGCAGGCACACGCTCTTCAAATAGGGTAAACACATAACTAAACTCATCGCCCACATCGCTGTCGGTTTGGATAAACCAGTTGGAGTTTTTGACCCCTTGTACGATGGGAATGGCTTGTCTGAATTTTACACCAAACAAACCACAAAACGCAAAAAATTCATCATCAGATAGATGGGTATAGACAGACATGGCAAACTCTTTATTGGGCAAAATGGGTATTTTAAAACGTTTTGGCAAAATTTACGAATATTTTTTAAAAATTTGCCAAATGGCGGTATAATAACCCTTTTATGCTAAGGAAGTGCCATGCTAGCCAAACGCCTAATCCCCTGCCTTGACGTTGAAAATGGTCGTGTTGTTAAAGGGGTAAACTTCGTGGACATCAAAGACGCAGGCGACCCTGTGCAAGTTGCCACCCGATACAATGATGATGGGGCGGACGAGATTACCTTTTTGGACATCACCGCCACGTCAGACGGGCGAGACACCACCTATCAGATGGTAGAAAAAATCGCCAAAAACATCTTTATCCCGCTCACGGTGGGTGGTGGCGTGCGTAAGATTGACGACATTCGCAATCTGCTGAACGCAGGGGCGGATAAGGTAGGCATAAACTCTGCCACGCTGACCAATCCCGATTTGGTCAATGATGCATCTGCTCATTTTGGCAGTCAGTGTATCGTGGTGTCCATTGATGCCAAAAGGGTGGTCAAGGCGGACGGCAGTATCGGGTTTGAGATTTTTACTCATGGCGGACGGCGTGCCACAGGCATAGATGCCATAGATTGGGCGGTGCAGATGACCGAGCGTGGGGCAGGTGAACTGCTTGTTACAAGCATGGACGGAGATGGCACACGACAAGGCTATGATTTATTACTGACTCGCACCATCAGCGACCTTGTGAACATTCCTGTCATTGCATCGGGTGGGGTGGGCAACTTACAGCACTTAGCCGATGGTGTGCTAAAAGGCGGGGCAGATGCTGTGCTGGCAGCAAGCATTTTTCATTTTGGTGATTATACCATTAAGCAAGCCAAAGAATTTATGAAAAATCAAGGCATTAGCGTCCGTTTGTGATAAAAAAGACATCTTATGATGTCTTTTTTGTGGGTTTAGTCGTCTATTTTTTCTTTTAAAATACGCAAATCAGGATAGCTTAGCTTGATGTCGTATTCTATATGACCTTTATAGGCTTCAACTTCTAAGGCGGGTAATGGCTTAGAAAAACGGCTTTTTTTGTAAGTATCTGCCTTGACTTTTTTGACGGTGTAGCCTTTTTGTTCTAGCATTTTGACGGCTTTTTCAACGTTGGTGCTAAAATTTGCATCTTGGCGAACGCTGTTTTCAATGCGGTCTTCGTAGTCATAATCAGCATAAGCAGTCATGGCGACAGGAGCGGTGCTGATGAGTAAGGCGGTGATTAAGGCTTTGATTTTCATGATGTTCTCCTTTGAGAGTTGGGTTTAGTAGTCAGGACGTTCGCTGATGATTTTTAAGTCAGGATAGCTTAGGATAATCTCATATTCCATACGACCTTTGTAGGCTTCTATTTCAAGCACGGGCTTGCCAAAGCGAGTGTCTATGTCCACGTCAGCAACTTCATAACCTTTATTTTTGACAATGCGAATGGCTTGTTCTATTTTGTTATCAAGTTGGGGGTCTTGATAAACTTTGGCTTCAATATAATCATCATAATCAGCATGAGCCACGCCAACGGCAGTGGTGGCAAGAATCAGGCTTAAAAAGATGGCTTTGGTCAGTTTCATGGTGTCTCTCCGTTAAATCAGGCGAGTGCCTTGTAAGATTATGATAACAAACCAAAGACAGTAAACACTTAGCATAAAATCAGTGGTTTTTAAGTTTTTATGCCTAAAAGACAAACCCTAAGGCTTGTCTTTTATGATTAAAATCAAAACCTTGCAAGTATCTCATCAAGGCTTAACAGCTCTTTATCATCGCTCCCACGTTTGGCATATTCGTACTTGTCGTCAGCCAAATTGCGCTCGGACACGACAATGCGGTGCGGGATACCGATGAGTTCTAGGTCGGCAAATTTAACGCCCGCCCGCTCGTCTCTGTCATCTAATAGGACGTTTACGCCTTTGTCTTTTAGTGTGTTGTAAAGCTCGTCTGCTTTGGCTTCTGCTAAGCCATCTTTGGATTTCATAGGGACGACCGCCACATAAAACGGGGCGATGTTGTCGGCAGGGTCTGGTGTGTCCGCCCATAAAATGCCCTTGTCATCGTGATTTTGTTCTAGACTGGCTGAAATGATACGGCTTACCCCGATGCCATAACAGCCCATCATTAAGGTAACAGGCTTGCCTTCTTTGCCCAGTACGGTGCAGTTTAGGGCTTTTGAGTATTTGTCGCCAAGTTGAAAGATGTGCCCAACTTCAATGCCTCGTTTAATTTGTAGCACGCCCTTGCCGTCAGGGCTTGGGTCGCCGTCCACCACGTTGCGAATGTCGGCAACTTGTGCATATACCGCATCACGCTCCCAGTTCATGCCTTTTGTGTGCTTATCAATGATGTTTGCCCCACTGACAAAATCCGCCATGACGGATGCACTTCTGTCAGCGATGACAGGTATGCCATACTCTGCCAAGTCTACGCTGATGTAGCCCTTAATAAGTCCTGCATCTTTCATCTCGTCTTCGCTTGCCATTTCTAGCGGTGCTTTGATTTGGGGCAATTTTTCTGCTTTTAGCTCGTTTAGGGTGTGGTCGCCACGAAGCACAAGGGCAACCAATTTTGGCATATCGGGGGTGTTCTCCGAATATGAGCCTTTAACGATGAGTGTTTTTACTGTGCGTGTGAGCTTAATGCCCAAATGCTCTGCCACTTCTTCGCAGGTGGGCATATTTGGTGTATCCACGTCTGTGCGTGGCTCACTTGGGGCGGGGCGTGTGGTGGTACAGACCGCTTCGGCAAGCTCCACATTGGCAGAATAATCTGAGCTGTCCGAAAACGCAATGTCATCTTCGCCACTGTCAGCAAGCACATGAAACTCATGGCTGGCAAAACCGCCGATAGACCCCGTGTCCGCTTGCACCGCCCGAAAATCAAGCCCCAAGCGGGTAAAAATGCGAGTGTAGGCGTCATAAAAGTCCGCATAGGTCTTGGCAAGGCTGTCTTTATCAATGTGAAAGGAATAAGCATCTTTCATCGTGAATTCACGAGCACGCATGACCCCAAAACGTGGGCGAATCTCATCACGGAATTTGGTTTGGATTTGGTAATAAGTGGTAGGGAGCTGTTTGTGGCTTTTTAGTTCACCCCGAGCGATGTCGGTGATGACTTCTTCGTGGGTTGGGCCTAGCACAAAATCACGGCTGTGGCGGTCTTTAAAGCGGAGCAGTTCTGCTCCATAGTCTTCCCAGCGACCACTTTCTTGCCACAGCTCGGCAGGTTGGGTAACGGGCATGAGTAATTCTTGGGCGCCGATACGCTCCATCTCTTCACGGACGATTTTTTCAACCCGTTTTAGCACACGCAGACCCGTTGGCATCCACACATATAAGCCTGAGGCAAGTTTGCGAATGAGTCCTGCTTTTATCATAAGTTGGGCAGAGACGATGTCGGCATCGCTTGGCGTATTACGTAAGGTGGCTAGGGTAAATTGGCTGGTTTTCATAAAATTCTCGCTGATTGATGTTAGAGGTTGTGGAGTGTTGCGTTTTGGGCGGATTTGTAGAGAAAAATCACATTTTCCCTATATGACGTGTTAATTTTTAGGATAATATTATTCGCCCCTACACGTCCAAATTTTCACAATATCTCTTAACCAAATGTTTTAACTAAGCAATCTTAAATCTTAATTTGGTAAAAACGCATTATATTAAAGTAAACTTTACCAACTGTGCAAGCGATTTTTTTGATAAATGCTAAAATTAACCCCATATAGGGCGTATCTGAACACAAAAATTAGGAACATCATGACCACACATCATAAAGTCATCAAATCTGCCTTATTTTTTGCCGTAATTGTGGTGGTGTTGGCAACTTTTTGGGCGGTCAAATCCAACGAACCGCCTGCCGTGTCTACCATCAGCCGAGACGGTGTCGTTACCGAGATTCAAAAAATGGCACGGCTAAATACGGTGGCATTTAGCGTGGATACCATCATCACTGCTCAAAAACAAGGCACTTGGCAAAAACTTTGGCAAGACGAACAAAAGGGACTATTCGTGGCAAAAGGACGAGTGCTGGCAGGCGTGGATTTAACCAAAATCACCGCCGAAAACGTTCAAGTGAGCTTTGACGAACAGGTCAATCCCAAAGTTGTGCCACACGCCAACATTGCCATCACGTTACCGCCATCGCAGGTGTTTGAGGTGTTTTTGGACGACATACAGGTGTATGATTGGCAAACAGGGCTGTTTGGGGTGGTTGCCAACGACCCTGAGATTTTAAAACAAGCCCAAACGTCTGCTAAGGCAGAAATCCTAAAAAAAGCGTGCCAAGGCGACATCATGACCCTTGCCAAAGACAATGCCACCGAACAAGTCAAGAGCTTATTTACGCTGACAGGGGCAACGGTTACCGTCAAAGGCGATGTTGGGGCGTGTGCCACATCACCATAAAAAACTCCTTTTGCCAATGTCAGCAAAAGGAGTGGGAGAAAATTAGGCGGTTTTGCCTTTCAGCTGTAAAAAGGCACTTTCAATCTTGGCACTGTGGGCTAAGATTTTTTGTTCTACTTGGGCGAACTGCTCTTTTAGATATTCGTCCGCTTCATGCAGGCGGTTGGCAAATTCGGTGCGTTTTAGCTCAATGGACTTGGCTTTGAGGGCGTGCCATTCTTCTACGGTTTTGGTAAACTCTTCGTATTCGTGGGTGATGCGGTCTTTAAACGCCATGACTTTTTCATCCAAACTGAGTTCTCCGCCTTTTTGTAGTTTTTCAATGCGGGCATTGGCACGTTTAAACTGCATGACCACTTCGGCGTGTTTGATGGTCAAATCGTCCACTCGTTTTAAATCTTTGGCAAGACCGACCTTGGACAGTGCCATGATGAGCCATTTGGTGGGGTCATATTGCCACCATTTTACGCCATTACGATAGTCATACTGGAAATAGTGATGGTAGTTATGATACCCTTCGCCCCAAGTAAAAATCGCCAAAATCGGATTGTCCCGAGCGGTGTTGGTGTCGGTATAGGGACGTGTGCCAAACATATGGCATAGTGAGTTGATAAAAAAAGTAAAATGGTGTGTCAATACCATGCGAAGCAAGCCGACAATTAAAAATGCTCCCAGCACATCGCCAATTGCCAAACCGACTGCCCCAACTATCACAAAGTTGGTCAAGACCACCCAAAAGCCATAGTATTTGTGTTGTAGGGTTAGGATTTTATCTTTTTTAAGGTCGGGGATATTTTTATAATCATACTGACCGCTTGGGTATTTATGGAGCATCCAATCCATGTGGCTAAACCAAAACCCACGCCGAGCTGAATAGGGGTCTTCATATTCATCGTCCACGTGGCGGTGATGAATGCGATGTCCAGAACACCAGTCAAAGGCAGAGCTTTGAACCGCCAAAGTTGCTCCTAGTAGTAAGAAATATTTAACAATGGGGTGGGCTTCGTAGGATTTATGAGCCCAAAGGCGGTGATAGCCTGCCGTGATGGATAAGCCTGTCCACGCCATAAAAAAGGCAAATGCCGTCCATACCGCAGGGTTTACGCCATGCGTCCACAGATACCAAGGCACTAAGATGATGGCAAGAATGGGGGTGGACAGCAGTACAATGGCAGGTACCCAGTTGATGGGTGGATTTTCAAAATCTTTGGGGTCGTGGGAAACAGTCATATTATAGTCCTGTTAATGCCAAATAAACATATCTTTCCTATTTTACCCCAATTTTACCCAAAAGTGAACATATATTCACGATTTTATCCGAAAATACAAGGATTTTTTGTGTGTTTTTTGTAACAAATCATTGCATTGTGATGGTAATAATTTGTTATAATTCGCCACAAACCCATTAAAATTATTTAACCATGTCTCAAAAACGCAAAAAACAGTTTGATGAACGACACCAAAAAATCATCAAAGTGGCTGAGCAGTTATTGCTAGATTCTGCTGTTTACGATTTGACATTGGATAATTTGGCTGAGCAGTTGGACTTGGCAAAGGGGACGTTGTATAAGCATTTTGCCAGCAAAGATGAGCTGTTGTTGTCGGTATTGATTGAGTACGAAAAAAAAGCACTACAACCCACGCTTATCACAGATGGTGCGTCTGCAAGCGTGGTTCGGGTCATGCTGTTTTATTTAAATTTTCCGCAACACGCCGTCATGATGGCAAATTTAG
Organism: Moraxella sp.; assembly: GCA_030530785.1. Taxonomy (GTDB): domain Bacteria; phylum Pseudomonadota; class Gammaproteobacteria; order Pseudomonadales; family Moraxellaceae; genus Moraxella. The sequence continues at coordinate 23,762 of JAUMUJ010000004.1, forward strand.
AAGAGCGGTTAAGTGCCACAGTGGTGGGTTTTAATCGTTTGTTTGATGAGTTGTACGCCACACGCCATCAAGGAGCGGAAAATCTGCTGGGTATCGCCACACGATACCTGCATGACCAAAACAGTACCCTAGACCCTGTTGAATATTTGTCCACCGTATTTGCGATGATACATGGGGGGGCGATGTTGTTGAATTCTAGCTTTTATCAGCGTTTTGTGGGTGAACGGGAGTCTTTAAAATGGTCGCTCGTTCATCAGGCGTTAATATTGCCACAACTGTACCGAAACGATAATCTGCCCCAAATTGATGACGTGGCATTACCTGATACTGACCCAAATGCCCCACCCAAGCTCATCAAGCCCTTAGTTCCGCCTGTGGTATAAAAAAACCCGCACAAGGCGGGCTTTTTTGTTATAGGTTTTCTTCTTGGTATTGGGGGACAGCCTTTTTAAAGCCTGCGGTTTTAATGCCAAGCCAAATAAAGCCCATAAAAGCCCAGAACAGACCAACCGTCAGCGTCAGCCCATCTACTTCTAACCACATCAAAAACACGCTGATAAAGCCAAAAGTCGGTACGATGACGTAATTAAAAATCTCTTTGGGTGTGCTGATGCGTTTATCACGAATGGCATAGCGGAAAATCACCGATAGGTTGACAAAGCTAAATGCGGTCAATGCCCCAAAGCTAATCAAATCCACCACGCGCTCCAAGCTGATAAAGCCTGCGGTCAATGCCACTGCCCCAGCGATGAGAATGTTATTGACAGGGGTGTGCAATGTGGGGTGAATTTTACCAAAGATGCCCTTATTGATAACACCATCACGTCCCATGACGTACATCAGACGAGATACGCCAGCGTGTGCCGAGATGCCCGATGCCATCACGGTGGCAGTGGCAAAACCAAGCACACCCGCTTGAAACGCACTGCCGCCGACCAGCATGAGTATCTCAGGCTGGGTTTCGTCAATGGCTTTAAAGTACAAAGATGGCTCGCTTGGGAAAAATACCTGCATAAAATAGGTACTGCTGATAAAGATAATCCCTGCGATGAGCGATGTTAAAAACATGGCTTTGGGTAGGGTGTTTTTGACATCTTTGGTCTCTTCGGCAAGGTTGGATAATGAGTCAAATCCTGTAAACGAAAAGCATAAGATGGTCGCACCTGTAATCAACGCTCCCACTGATGTCATCTCGTCCCAAAATGGTTTTAAACTCCACAGCTCATAAGCATCGGGGGTTAGCGTGCCATCGGCATAAGTGCCCATTTGTAGTTTGCTGTATATCAGATAGACAAACACGCCAATCACAAAGACCTGCACAAAAACAATCCAGCTGTTAAAATAGGCGACTATTTTTGAGCCAAATAGGTTTACCCCCGTCATGAGTGCGGTCAGCCCAATGACCCACACCCAATGATGAACGGCAGGGAATAGGGCTTCTAAATAGATGGCTGCAAGGATAATGTTCACCATCGGGGAGAGCAGATAGTCAAGCCAACTTGACCAGCCCACCATAAAGCCCATTGATGGGTTGATGGATTTTTGGGTGTAGGTATAGGCAGAGCCTGATGATGGGTATGCTCGTATCATATGACCATAGCTGAGCGATGTCAGCAAAATGGCAATCAGAGCAAAGATGTATGACATCGGCACATGACCGCCACTTTTTTCAGACACCATACCAAAGGTATCCAGTAGGGTCATGGGTTGAATGTAGGCAAGTCCAATGATGATGACGTGCCACAGACCAAGATTACGTTGCAACTTGGCAACATTAGCAACAGGTGTACTCAACGTGGAGTCCTCCAAAAAGCGTGCGTAAACGCAAAAAAGAGAAAAGGCGTTGGGGTGCTAATACTGTCATCAAACGTACTTTTGGCAGATAAAATCTGTTAGCGGGCGTGTTTGAGATTTGATTAAGCTATCAACTCCGTGAATTTTTTACAAAGCTAAAAAAAAGGCGAATTTTACCCCAAAATTTACCCATTGTCAGCCACTTTTAGATAAAAATATCTCACGTTTAGCAACAATTTTGTAAACTTGTTTAAAATATAGACAAAATTGCTACTTAACCGCCCTTTAAGGTTAAACTCCGACCACCGTCCACCGCCAAAATCTGCCCCGTAATGTAAGGAGCGTTCGCCAAAAAAACCACCGCCCGTGCAATGTCATCGGGCATACCGATTTTTTGTAGTGGCACGGAGCTGATAAGTTCGTCTTTGTTGCTGTTTAATCTGTCTTCTGGAAAGATGTTCACGCCAGGGGAGACACCATTGACCCGCACGTTCGGGGCAAGCTCCAACGCCAGCGACTGCACCATGCCCAAATGTGCCGATTTTGCCATGTTATAAATGGGATAACCAATAAAGGGCTTATCCCGAGCGTGAATGTCAAGCAGGCTGATGATTGCCCCGTGATGTTTAATCAGTTCGTCTTTAAATGCACGGCTTAAAAATAACGGAGCTTTGGCATTGGTTAATAATAAATCGTCCCAATGTTTTTGCCATGTGTCAATGTCATCATCAAGATTGGTTGGATAAAAACTTGATGCATTATGCACCAGCACATCAATCCGTCCAAATAATGTCATGATTTGATGTTTAAAATCTCTAAGAGTGTGTTTATTATTGACGATGTTTAAATCAGCACAAATACTTTTGGCACTATCAGGGCGAATGGCATTTAACTCATTTGCCAAATCATGAGCGTCCGTTTGGCTGTGATGATAATGAATAATCACCCGATGGTCATTATCATGAAAGGCATGGGTAATCGCCCGACCGATACGCTTAGCTCCGCCTGTGATTAGGGCGACTTTTTTCATGAGATTTCCTTTTGGCGTGTTAAAAATTCATTAAATTTTAATAAGCGTAATCGTGTCATCTCATCGCCAATTTGTTTGCCTTTTAATGTTTTATCAATATCGCTAATGTCGACCGATTGATATAGGCTGATGGCATGATAAAAAAACTCACGACTGACGATTTTATCACCCATGACTTCTGATGTATCAATCAAATCAAATAATACGGTGCCGTCTTTTTGGGATTTGGTGCTTTCTATTAAATAGAGCAGGTCATCAGCATGGATATTTTGATAATTGATGAGTTTGTCAAAATGATTTAAAAATAACTGGGCAAATTGGGTGATGAATTTGGGTGTTAATAACCGCTCGCACGTTTTTAATAGTGCCTCTTTATCATTTAAAAAACCATGAGTTAAAATGGCAAATTTGATGTGCAATGGCTTATCATCGCTAAGTTTTAATTTATCAAACGTCATTTGATAAATGGTTTTATTTTGCCAAGCGTTATTTAATTCAGGCAACAGATGTCTTAAAATGCCCAAATCAAATAACAACTGAAAAAATGCAAAGGCACATGGCTCATTAAGGGCTTTGACGCATTCTGTCCAAATCCGCTCACGGCTTAGGTGTGAAAGCTCGCCTTGATTGGCAATGGCTTGCATGAGATGGGCGGTGTCGGGGGCAACAGTAAAGCCAAGTTCATAAAAACGAGCATAAAAACGTGCCACTCGCAAAACTCGCAATGGGTCTTCGCTAAATGCAGGTGAGACATGGCGTAACAGCTTGTTTTTTAGGTCATTTTGACCACCATGGAGGTCTATGATGCCCCCTGTGGGTGTGTCATCAAACAGTCCTGCTACGGGCATGGCTAGGGCATTGATGGTCAAATCTCGCCGTGTTAGGTCGTCTTCTGCGCTAACACCGTCCGTCTGAACGTCAAAGCCTTGATGGCCTGTGCCGTTTTTGCGTTCGGTACGGGCTAGGGCATATTCGGCGTGGGTGTGTGGGTGCAAAAACACAGGAAAATCCGCCCCCACTTGGGTAAAACCACAAGCGAGTAAGTCGGCAGGCGTTGCTCCCACCACCATAAAATCTTTGTCTTTCACGGGGCGACCTAACAGCACATCACGCACCGCACCGCCCACCAGATATATTTGCATGGTGCCGTCTCAAAAAATTATCATTGTAGCGTAATTTTAGTCATAAAAAAAGCACCCCAAAGAGTGCTTTTGTTTTTTTGTGGGTTTATTTTGCCATACCTTGTGCATCTGACACCACGATGGCGGTCATATTGACGATACGCCGTGCGGTGGCTGATGGGGTCAAGATGTGAGCAGGTTTGTCCGCACCCAACAAGATAGGACCTAAGGCGGCTGACCCTGTGGCGGTTTTTAGCAAGTTAAAGGCGATGTTGGCACTGTCAAGTGTTGGTAAAATGAGCAGATTTGCTGAGCCTTTTAGGGTGCTAAATGGGTAGTTATGAGTACGCAGACGTTCATCTAGGGCGATGTCGCCGTGCATTTCGCCGTCAAATTCAAAGTCCACATTCATCTCAGTTAAGATGTCATGAACTTGACGCATTTTAACGGCGGAAGTACGGTCTGATGTGCCAAAGTTGGAGTGAGACAGTAGAGCAACTTTTGGCGTGATACCAAAACGGCGAACCGCTTGGGCGGCTAAGATGGTCATCTCAGCAAGCTCTTCGGCAGACGGGTCTTCGTTGATGTAGGTGTCAGCGATGAATAAGTTGCGATTTTGCATGAGTACGGCACTCATGGCGTATAGGTTTTTGATGTTGTCGTGTTTGCCGATGACTTGGTTTAGATAATTAAGATGTAAATGATAAAAACCAAACGTACCACAAATCATACCGTCAGCATCTCCAAGCTCCACCATCAAAGATGCAATCAATGTGGTTTTACGGCGAACATCACGGCGAGCAAGCTCTAAACTTACGCCATTTCTTTGATTTTCTTGGTAATAATGGGTGTAGTAGCGTTCGTAATGAGGGTTGTTGTTGGGGTCAATGATGGTGATGTTTTCGCCATCAGACAGACGCAAGCCCAAACTTTGGATTTCTTGGCGAATGACATCGGGGCGACCGATGAGAATGGGCGTGGCGATTTTTTCATCAACCACCACTTGCACCGCACGCAAGACGTTCAAATCTTCGCCTTCTGCATAGACCACTCGTTTGGGGTCTCGTTTTGCCTTGTTAAAGACGGGTTTCATGGCAAGGGCGGTGTTATAGATGAACTCGGACAGTTTTTGATGGTAGACGTCAAAATCCTCAATGGGTAAGGTTGCCACGCCCGTGTCCATCGCTGCTTTGGCAACGGCAGGAGCGATTTGTAAAATCAAATTTGGTTCAAGCGGACCGGGAATGAGATAGTCTTTGCCAAAGGTTTTGGATTGACCATCGCCATCAAGCTCGGAGGACTCATGGTGAGCCATTTCAGCGATGGCGTGGACGCAGGCAAGTTTCATCTCTTCATTGACAATGGTCGCCCCAACGTCCAACGCTCCACGAAAGATGTAAGGGAAACACAGGGCGTTATTGACTTGATTGGGATAATCAGAGCGACCTGTCGCCATGATGACATCATCACGCACGGCATGGGCAAGCTCTGGCATAATCTCTGGGGTGGGGTTAGCTAGGGCAAAGATGATGGGGTCTTTTGCCATGCTACGCACCATCTCTTGGGTAACAATGCCAGGTCCTGATAAGCCTAAAAACACATCCGCTCCAACCATCACTTCTGCCAATGTGGTCTTATCGGTATCACGAGCAAAGCTGGCTTTGGATTCGTCTAGGTTGTCTCGCTTAGTGCTAATCACGCCCTTAGAGTCCACCACATAGATGTTTTCTTTGCGTACGCCAAGTGCGACAGCTAAGTTTAGACAACTGATGGCGGCAGCTCCTGCCCCAGAGCAGACAAGGGTGATATCAGCGATGTTTTTGCCGTTGAGTTTTAGGGCGTTTAAAAGGGCAGCAGCAGAGATAATCGCTGTGCCGTGCTGGTCGTCATGAAAGACGGGGATATTCATGCGTTTTCTAAGTTCACGCTCAATATAAAAACACTCGGGGGCTTTGATGTCTTCTAGGTTAATCCCACCAAAGGTCGGCTCTAAACTTGCTACTGTTTCAATGAACTTATCGGGGTCATGTTCGCTCACTTCAATGTCAAACACGTCAATGCCAGCGAATTTTTTAAATAACACGCCCTTACCTTCCATGACGGGCTTGGATGCTAATGCACCGATGTTACCCAGTCCAAGTACGGCTGTGCCATTGGTAATGACCCCCACAAGGTTGGAGCGGGCGGTGTACTTGGAAGCGAGCATGGGGTTTTTTTCAATTTCAAGACAAGGCACTGCCACGCCCGGTGAGTAGGCTAGGGCAAGGTCTCGTTGGTTGGCGATTTGCTTGGTGGGGGTAACGGAGATTTTGCCAGGACGGGGGTGTTCATGGTAGTGCAGGGCGTTTTGTTCAAACTGCTGTTGTTCGGAAGTTTTTTCGGACATGGGTTGTTCCTAGTTTCAAGGGTAATTAGCGGTGCTATTTTAGCATGATTTTGGGGGTGGTGCTAGGGTTTGTTGGGTGGCGATGTTGGGTTGTTTTTGGCGTCTGTTGTTAAGACGAGCTAATCAATCCTGCCTAATGATTGTCGCAGGATAAGGGAGTAGGTTGTCTGATTAAGCGACTTTTGTTATTTTCTAAGTTATCTATGCGATAAGGAACGCAGGAGGTGTGCTGGTATCAGCCCTTATCCTATTTCTAAGTTATCTATGCGATAAGGAACTGGAACGCAAATTATTTCCGTATTAACGGATATTTCTAAGTTATCTATGCGATAAGGAACGACATACAGCCCCCATTCTGAAATTACCAGCATTTTCTAAGTTATCTATGCGATAAGGAACTTCATCAGAGCTTACAAAAATGCTATTTCAATTTTCTAAGTTATCTATGCGATAAGGAACTATGTCTTGCTTTATACTCAAAAGTGAGTGTTTTTTCTAAGTTATCTATGCGATAAGGAACATTACCCAAGACCCCGCACTTTTAAATAAATGTTTCTAAGTTATCTATGCGATAAGGAACAGCTTAGCCAATGAAACCAAACAGCACTATGTTTTCTAAGTTATCTATGCGATAAGGAACGACCCCACAGATGCCCCATCGGGGGGCTTTATTTTCTAAGTTATCTATGCGATAAGGAACTTAAGGCATTCGCCCCAAATACGCACCCAATCTTTCTAAGTTATCTATGCGATAAGGAACTTGAAAAAATCACAGATGGCAAATTCAAAGCTATTTCTAAGTTATCTATGCGATAAGGAACACTATGCCTTTTTTAGTTGGATTATTGACGTGTTTCTAAGTTATCTATGCGATAAGGAACTTTATGCGATTGAAGCTGACGCTTTGTCATGCTTTCTAAGTTATCTATGCGATAAGGAACACTCACAAATGATTGTTGCCCAATCACAAAACTTTCTAAGTTATCTATGCGATAAGGAACTTTGTGAAGTGGCAACCTGCCATTTTTGTGAATTTCTAAGTTATCTATGCGATAAGGAACAATAAGCGGTATTTTGGCACGCCTTGTGAATTTTTCTAAGTTATCTATGCGATAAGGAACGCAATACCATCTTGGCGGAACGTGGCGACAATTTTCTAAGTTATCTATGCGATAAGGAACAAAATCCTTAAATGACAAAGACCCCCACCTTTTTTCTAAGTTATCTATGCGATAAGGAACATATGCCCAAAAATTTGCCCACATTGGCAGATTTTCTAAGTTATCTATGCGATAAGGAACTTCATCTGCCGATGGTGCAACAAAAGTTCAATTTTCTAAGTTATCTATGCGATAAGGAACTTGATTGATGAGCCTTTTTTTGATGTCATCACTTTCTAAGTTATCTATGCGATAAGGAACCCAAGATGGTATTGCTCTAAAAAATCGCTATTTTTCTAAGTTATCTATGCGATAAGGAACAAAAAGGAATACAAAGCACTGGTTGATAAATTTTTCTAAGTTATCTATGCGATAAGGAACGTATCACAAGGTACACAGCACCATGCAAGACATTTCTAAGTTATCTATGCGATAAGGAACGGTTACATGCTTATGATTACCACAAGGGGCAATTTCTAAGTTATCTATGCGATAAGGAACGAGCAGTAAAGCCTTTGTTCATAGCAGTTATATTTCTAAGTTATCTATGCGATAAGGAACTGTGTGGGGTACTGCTCTTTGAGACGGTCATATTTCTAAGTTATCTATGCGATAAGGAACGAGACGATGTAGAACTCACAGACGAGCAAATGTTTCTAAGTTATCTATGCGATAAGGAACAGCGGTGTGCATGGTGTTGAGTGTCTCTCGTATTTCTAAGTTATCTATGCGATAAGGAACCCATAGATTTCTCTTTCCTCGCTGACCAAATATTTCTAAGTTATCTATGCGATAAGGAGCAGCCAACCGTCTTGCAGTCCCTACAAAATGATTTTCTAAGTTATCTATGCGATAAGGAGCAGGATAAAAAATGGCTAGAATGGCTAAAAAATTTTCTAAGTTATCTATGCGATAAGGAGCAACTCGTTGATAGACATCTTATATGCCCCAACTTTCTAAGTTATCTATGCGATAAGGAGCTTTTGCAAGGGTATCAGGTGCGTCAGGATACATTTCTAAGTTATCTATGCGATAAGGAGCTTGGCGATAGGCTCGTGCCAGTAGTCGTGGTGTTTCTAAGTTATCTATGCGATAAGGAGCATTTGCCCAGTGATGGGGTTTTGCACATTGATTTTTCTAAGTTATCTATGCGATAAGGAGCGGCTTGCTTATGTCAAAAAGTATGCCAACTATTTTTCTAAGTTATCTATGCGATAAGGAGCGCGGAGGCTATTGAAGTACTAGGGCTTGCCTATTTTCTAAGTTATCTATGCGATAAGGAGCGAATACCCATGTTGGGGCTTTGACCCCTACATTTTCTAAGTTATCTATGCGATAAGGAGCTATAATACACAAAGATTACTTGCGGAATGATTTTTCTAAGTTATCTATGCGATAAGGAGCAATACCTAGCCATTGATATAGCTAATCAATATTTTCTAAGTTATCTATGCGATAAGGAGCCTGCTCATCTAAGGTTAAATCAACAAAGTTAGTTTCTAAGTTATCTATGCGATAAGGAGCCAGTCCATGCCCCCCAAACGACCGACCGAAGCTTTCTAAGTTATCTATGCGATAAGGAGCTGCACAGGCTAGATTACGCTCATAAAATAGGTTTTCTAAGTTATCTATGCGATAAGGAGCGGCTACACGCTTATGATTACCACAAGGGGCAATTTCTAAGTTATCTATGCGATAAGGAGCTCATTGTGCAAGCGGACGATGTCTCGCTCGTTTTTCTAAGTTATCTATGCGATAAGGAGCAAGATGTCATGAGCGTAAACTTTAATCATTGCTTTCTAAGTTATCTATGCGATAAGGAGCGTGTGGAGGCGTTGTGATGCAACGGCTGGCAATTTCTAAGTTATCTATGCGATAAGGAGCAATACACTTATAAACAATCAACCGAACCAAGATTTCTAAGTTATCTATGCGATAAGGAGCGCCATTTCGTGCAAAACCGAAGGTGGTTTTTTTTTCTAAGTTATCTATGCGATAAGGAGCAAAAGATGTGTTCATAACAATAACCTCTTTTTTTTCTAAGTTATCTATGCGATAAGGAGCTCTCCGACGATAAAATCGTCATACAGTTACATTTTCTAAGTTATCTATGCGATAAGGAGCTAGAATTATACAACATAAAACCCACTTATGGCAAGGCTTAAAGCCATATTTTGGGCATTTACCCAATGTTTTTTTGCCTATTTATAAGTAGTTGATTATTATCAAGTTTTTAAGTAGTCAAAAAATAAAGGGTATAAACCTTTATCATACCCCTTATTTTAGCACAACCAATCCCAATCACCAATGCGGAACGGTTGCCTTATCAGTAATCACTCCGCCTTGATTGTGCATACCATAGACGGTAAACTCGCCGTCCACCGCCTTATCCACGACCGTTTGTTTGACATAGAGCCGATACGGCACTTGATTGGTTTGGCTAAACAGCTCAATAAACGGATACGCCTTTGGCTGTTTTTTGTACGCCAAACAATGCTCCAACGCCTGCTCCACCGTCAAATTTTTAAATTCGGCAAATCGCTTAACTTGTTTTTGCAAATCCGCTCGCTGTTGGCGTTCCACCACCACATAGCCTGTCGCACGCTCGCCCACATCCGCCATCGCTTTGATATGCACATAGTCGGTCAAGCGGTCAAGCCATTTGGCAAGGTCTAGCTTTTCAAGCTCATCACGGCTTGGGGCAAATATCCGCAAGCGACCGCCTAGCGTGGCAAACGTTTTACCATCTCGCTCCACATAGCGATAATTGGGGAATGCCACGCCAATGGTACGAATACCATGCGTATTTGCCACGTCCGCTAGGGCGATATGAAGCTGGTTGTACAGCTTGCTCCATATCGCATAGGGTGGTATGTCATCGTTTGGGATTAGGGTAATCTCTTGGTAGACCATACTCATTCCTTACCGCTTTCGCCAAATACACCACCACGAATTAGCACGCCCATGACGTAGTGTTGCTCATTTTCACTTGGGATTTTGCCGTCTTTAATCCAACCATCAAACAAGCTATAAAAGTCCTGCTTTTCTTTGGGCTGACGAAACGCCGTGCCAAGCGTTGTGACTGCTCCATAAGGCTCGACTGCAACAGGAAACTGGGCATCTGGATACCAATCATCAATCGTACGAATAGCATTGCTGATCTTTTGTGAGTGCATACCTGCATGGTTTTGACTGATGTTGCCCACACGATAAAGCACTTTGCTTTTTTTGCTGCCTGTATCCAAAATCAGCTCTTGGGACGGATACACTTCTTGTCCAAACCCGACTTTGGCATGAGCTTCTACCGTCAAAATGGTAAATTTATCGCCCATAAGCCCGCCTTTTATCCAGCCTGCCAAGCGAGCCAGTTTGTCATCTTGATAGTCAAAACTATTAAGTGATAATTCACGAGCGTTGGCAAATTCTATCAGCTCATCGCCAAATGTTACTACCACCGACACCGACTCTGCCCCCATGCGGTTTCGCCACAAAAAGCGAGCGTTGGCGATGTTGTAGGCGTAGCGTCTGGCGAGCTCATCAAACCCATGTTCGCCCTTGTAGGTTTGCACCACGTCAAGTAGGGCGTTTTGGTAGGCCGGCTCGTTACAGACGTTGGCTTTACCGTCAAAGGGTAGCACCTTGACCGTAAAGCGAGTGATGAGCGTGTCGCACGATTCATCTAAAAAACTTGCGTCCACGGTTTGCAAATTTGCCTTTTGGATTTCAGCGTCTAGCTTGGTAGGGTCACTGGCAATGGCGTTTTTTAGGCGGTTGCTGATTGTGCCACGCACGGACTTTTCTTGGACGAGTACGGGCATTTTGTCTTTGCCGTTGGTTTGCCAAAAGGTGGCATCCGAGATGTCAAGCTTGCGTTCAAAAGCAAGTACGGAGGGGGTTTTTAGGGTCATGATAATTTCCTTCAATTGGGTTGATAAAGTTGGTAAAATTTGATAATGCATGGTAAAAATAACACTTAAAAATCAATCATTTATTTGGGGTAAATTGTCGTTTGTCCCACAAATCCAATCGGCATGATTGTGTTATATTTAAATCATAAATGTTTAATCACATATAAATCACAAGACTCATCATAATCGCCATACCACAACACTGAATTTAAGTCATCTATGCGGTTGGCGAATTGCCACTTGCCCAGCGAATACACCGCTTCCACAAACTGGGTGGGGTACTCGTCCGAGCGAGCGTGGTTCATTTGCCCCTTGTCGTATTTGTCCGAGATGCCGACAAAGCCCACAGGCATAGGCACAAGCCAGCCACGCTGTTTTTTGACCGAATGGGTTATCCAGTCAGAGTGCGTGTCTGTGGGCGGTGTGTGGTGCAGCACCGCCGTTTCAATAAGAGCGTCTAGGGCGGTGGCTTTGGGATTTTGTTCTTGTAATTCTTGGGTAATATCATCAAGCTCATCATGGGCGGATGTGATGATAAAGGCAGGACAAAGGCGAGATTTTTGCTCATTAAGGTCGTCTTTTTTGACAAAATGCACGCCATTCATGCCCGTTACGCTACCGCCTGCCCAGCGTTGGGATAGGGCAAATTCCTGCACGTTTTGGGTAAGTTTGATGGTCTCATCTTCGGTCAAATCCTGCACGCTATCTCTGTACACGCCGATGAGTAAAGAGACGGTGATATGACAACGACCTTCTTCAATGATTGGGGCGGTTTTACCTGATTTTAAAATGGGGTTACGAGTTTGGGCAAAGGTTTTGTCCTTGTAGCCTTCTTGGTGGGTGTGTACTTGGCAATCAAAACATGCCACCAGTACCCCGTCCAAGCGAATGTTTTTAAAACCTGCAAGATTTGATACTTTACGGCTTAGATTGTGGGTTGCCCCAATAAACCCTGTTAAGGCAGGAAAGCCATAGGTCAAAGGAGCAGAGACGGCATTGGCGTTAATGATTTTGACACGATCAAGGCGAACATAGCCGACCAGTGAGTGATGTGGGTAAATAAAACTCATACAAATACTCCTTGCCCCAAACGCAAACTTGCGTTAAAGGTGTCTTTAAACTCTTTTTGCCAATGCTCAAATTCCGCTCGTCCAAGTTCTAGCACCACCGCTTGCTTGTTTTGCTTTTTTTGTTCATGTTGATAACGAACCAAGCGTTTATTGAGTTCGTTTTGAATCCAATGGGCAAAATCTTTTTGTACATCGCTTTGCCAGTTTTGGCTGTCGTGATTTTTTTTGAATTTGTCTTCGCCGTCAAGCTCACAACGCTTAGGGTCTAGCCAGTATTTTTGGTGCAGGGCAAGTTTATAAGACTTTGACCAGCCTGCTTCTCGCTGACTGATGGCGTGGGCGACTTGTAGTACGCTGACGATGATGTTTTGCAAAATGTCATCACGAGCGGTGCGAATGCCTATGGTGTTTTTGTGGTTTTTATTGGTATGAATTATCAGATTAAATAGCTCATCTACGTCATCTTTGACCGCATAAGCCAACGACTTGCCAAAAATCGTTTTTGCGCTCTTGGCAAAAGACAAATCGCTACTGCCTGTAAAGGTGGGTGGGTAGGACGGCAGTAGATAATGGCGACCGCCACGCTCTTGATTTAGCACGCTGACGTTTTGGGGCTTTGTACCGCCCAAATTGAGTATCGCAAGCTGATGAACGGTGCTGTATGGTGCATTTTTATCATCAGGGCGTTCAAATTTGATACGGCTGATTTTTAGATAAACATCATGAGATAGCGAAGACGGATAATTGGGCGACAAAAGATGATATTCATCATCGCCCACCGCATATAAAATCTGTTTATCCAACACGCCGATTTGCCCTTGACCATTTGGGTTTAATATGGCATACAAATAGTCAAAATCATCTGGCGTAAAATATTTTTCAAACAGTTCATGCATTGCCTTATCATGACTGAGTATGAATTCATAAAAACGACCGTTTTGGTGTGCGATGTTTAAAAAACACACAATCAGTTTTAATTTGGCGATGTGGGTTGCAGTATTACTATTGTTAATATCTAGCATTGGGCGAGTAAGGCTGGCTGTGCTAACCAAATGACTGGGCAAGTTATTGTCCTTTAAAGACAAAATATTGGCAGATTTTGATGATGAATGCACGCCTTTGGCGATGTGTGTGCCAAGCGACATTCCCACGCTTTGTATGTCTTGTATGGCAACGCCAACCCGTGCAAGCCATCCGTCAAATGCATAATCTTGCTCCAACTGTGCCAAGACACTTATCTTTTTCTTGTCGGTGGCGGTTCTGTGTTTGCGTAGCTCTTTTTGATAGCCAATCTGTATCTGTTCTTGTAGATACCGTTGAATGCTGTTTTCTAACTCTTTCATAATCACACTCTGTTATCGATTGGTGTTATTAAACCACAAGTTAAATTCTATTTCAACCATTATATTTGTAAAATATACATGAAATTTTGTTATTGATAAATAAATCAAGTATAATATAAAATTCATCGTAAAGATGACTTAGAAAATTATGTATGTTAAATACACATTCCTCATCGCATAGATGACTTATTTACCGCTCATACACCCCAAACCGTTCGTCAAAATAATAGCCGTCATGATAATTATCATGAATGGTCAGCACACAAAAGCGAATGATGAGCGTATTGACAGACGTGTTTGGATAATGTTCTCTAAGTTTGGCAAGCTCGTCTGCCACATTGGCAGTCAGCCAAGCATCAAGATTGGGGTTTTGGCACGTTATTGCCTTTGGGATAATCTCATGGGTCGTTTTGGCATTCGCCACCCCGTGTGTCTCTACGCTGTCATAGGACGAGATGTTTAGGGTATTATCCAGCGGATTGATGATAAAATCTGTCTCCTTTTGGCTTTGGCGAAACGGTGTCAGACAAGACAAATGAACGTGCAGACGGTTGGCAGTATCTGGCTTATAATAAGCATTGACCACATTAAGACCATCATTATTCATCAAGTCTTGCATGACAGCGTGTTCCAAATCCGCCAAACTCTTTTTGGGTTCTGGTGTGGCGGATTTGGCAATCCGAGCCACCGATGAAATGCGTTCATAATCTGCCTGTTTGATGAGTTTGCTGACTTGTTTAGTAGCAAGGATAAAATGCTTACTTTCAAATCCAGGTCGGCAAAAAGCAATGTCTTTATCCTTTAATGCCCTAATATTTTTATCCCAAATGGCGATGTTAGGGGCAAAAGCCACCTTATCAGGACGGTGTCGCCACACTCGCCCTGCCGTCTGTATGATGGATCGCATGGAGCTTGGCTCAATCATCGCCCAATCATAATCATGGTCTCGCCCCACTTCCGCCACAGGTGTGGCAAGCACCATAAAAATGTGGTGGGTTTTGTTGGGGTGCTTGGCAAGATTGTCTATAATATCAGGATTGCTGGCAAGACCGCTTGGGTCATGACGATTTAAGAGTTTATCCAATCGTACTTCTAACTGATTTCGCAAAATAAGCACTTGTCTTGCATGATAGCATGCCAAATAAAATTGACACCCATCAAACCCTGCCATGTCTTTCATCTCGTGCATGGCTTTGGCGATATTGATGAGCGGATTGATATTTGCCATACGAATAAGCCCAATGCTCACGGTTTTATCACCGATTTGGGTGTGATGTAAGTCGTGCAAGGCTTTGGCTTTGTTAAACAGCACGTCTGCCATGTCTCTATAAAGCTCGTCATCATCTTCATTGTCCACCTCATCAATCGGCAAAATCTCGCCCCAATGACGCACTGTATTATCACCCAAATGTTTAACACGTCCTTTGATAAACTGCTCATGATGACCATCAAAATCATCTGCTACTTGTGTCGCTTTACTGGTATTTTCATCAAACCATGCACACACCACCTTTGGGGCAGGTTTGCCAAAATTGGCGTTATAAATCATGCGTCCGCTTTGATATGCCTTAAACAGACCTGCCACCAAATCAGGGGGCAATGTGGCGGACGACAACATCACCCGAGAGCCAAACATTCCTGCCAAATGCACAAGGCGAGACAAGGCAGGCAGGTCGTTTTGGTCAAAATCATCAGGCTCATCAAAAATCACATCGCTACTAAACAGCCGTAACATCGGTACAATATACCGTCCGCCACGCTTGCATTCGCTTGCTTGTATTAGGTGGTCTATGGTACAGACCGACACAGGGGATGCTATCAGCCGTTTGGCATGGTCGCTTTCTATGAGTGTGCCAAGATTTAGCTCGCCCAAATCTGCATCAATGTTGCTATCCACAAATTCATCTAGCAGTCTTTGGGCAGACTCACTGCCTGTATCCGAGCCTATCTCGGTGTCATTGTCGCTGTTTTGTAATTCAAAAAGTTGTTTTTGGGCAAGACCGCCCACCAATACGGCAAGCTCTTTGTCTGTCAGCTCTAACTTTTGGCGTAGGCTTTGCCCTGTTTGTAAGGTCAAAACACGAAGCCCTAACGCCACAGTGAGCCTTGCTCCCTTGTTGGGGTCGGTCAAGGCGTACATGATACGAGCGTTGGCAAGCGTTTTGCCTTTGCCAGTGCTTGCCATATTTATCCCAAAAAATCCGTGCGTATCAGTCATATCGCGGTGCTTTAAAGCGGTTTTAAAGGCGGTGTTTTGCCACAAAAATCCGTCTGTGTCGGTGTTTTGCAATAAAGGATTGTGGTTTTGTAGGGTTGGTAAATTTTCATGCAAAGTTGGCAAAATCCGTACAAATTGACTGGCAAATTGTGCCACGCCCAATAAGTGTTCGTCTAACGTTTGCTTGGCTTGGTTTTTGTTGTCAATTTTTGTGGTATTGGCGGTTAAGTTTTGGTCAAATTTACCTTGATGTCGCCTTTTGTCATTTGCCCTTAAAGCAGAATAATTATGGTCGGCAGTCATGAGTGACAGCCGTGATAAATGCAGTAAAAATGGGTCGGATACTGCTTGGGGGTATTGCTTGGTAAGGGCTTGCAAATAGGGTGAGTTTTGGGCTTTTGTGGCGTAGCGTTTGAGCTGTTTTTGCCACAGTTTGTTGTGCAAAATAAACTGTTTAAAATGAAAAAAGTCGTCCGCCTTACCACCCTTATTAAGCACCCAATGCTCTATGGCTTGCAAATTTGCCAAATAACTTTGCACATCGCCTGACAAACAGCTTGGTGTGCTATACATTTCAGGCTTTTTAAAATAGTAAGCATGCGTGGGCGGTAGGCGATGATGTGTTACAACAAGCCAAATAATCCACTTGGTTAAAGGTGGTAGCTTACCCATATCCGCTTTATCTAGCGTGCCAAAATCGGACAAGGTCGGCAACGCCTTATCTGCCAAATACTCATCAATGTGGGCAAGACGGTCAAATACTGCTTGGTCGTTGGTGCAGTCGCCCACCAGCCATACGATGAGTTTTAACGATACCCATTCGTGGCGGTAGGGGTCAGAGACGTTGGCGGTGGCAAAGAGTTTGTTTTGAAAGCCTATCGTGGATTTGCCGATGTCGTGGAGCAGTCCTGCCAATGTGGCAATGATGCCAATGCCGTCCAAAAACTGCCAGTTATTTTCCCAATCGTGGTGTAAAATAGAACGTCTGGTGCGGTTTACCGGCACGCCCCCTGTGGCGTTAAATTTGGATTTATCCCCCACCACCCACACAAGCTCGGTGCGGTGGCGAGTGGCGATACGGTGGCAAGCGACTGCGGTGGACTTGCTGGCGGTGGAGTTTAATAATTCATGTACTGTTTTTAAACCACTTTCGGTGATGTTGGTTTGCCAGACGTTATCGCCGATTCGGTTGGCAAAAGCGTCCAAAATTTTGCGGGTGCGTTTGATGGCTTTTTTCTGACATTGGGAAATAAAGGTAACAATCATAAAAAATCCTTATTCAAAGCAAGCCCCTTGACTGCCTCAAACATCATATCAAGGGCGTGATAATCGGTAAAATAAGACAGACACAACTCACGAAATTCCTGCTCACGGACATTGTCAGACGCACACATAAAGGCAAGTGGTAGGACAATTGTATCCTTGATAATATCGGCAATGTCAAAGACTAACGCCCCACGCCGTGTCTTGCCGTGCATGACAGCAAATCCATGCGGAATACCAAGCACCCAAAGGGTGGTTGCCCCCAAGCCATATGCCAGATAGTTGCCATGATTTAAAAACTGATTGGCTTTATCCATGCCATCATAGTTACGACTAAATCCTTGATAATTTGTGCGTTTTACGGCAAATTTATACAGCTCTTTAGTCATACGCCCTTCTAGGGCAAGCAGGTCTGATACGCTATTTTGCCTGATGATTTGGGTGCGGTAGTGATTTTGTAAGGTGATTATTTCATCGCATTTGCCGTCAAAGCCTGCCGCTCGCAAGTCTTTATCACGTCCCCACACGTCATTCATAAAATCAAGGCGAGCCATTTGCAGGCGTTTTGCCATATTCAGACGTTTGTCGTCGTCCCACCACCACGACAGCCAGCCTTGAACGTACTCGGTGGGGCGGTACTCTGACTGTGGGGTCAGCCATTCAATCTGACTCCCCATAAATAAAGGCGTGCCACCACCCCCACAAAAACCAATCAGTACACCTGCACCAGCGAGCAATCTTACCGCAGATTGGGTAATAGATGTGCCTGTGCCAAGCAGTATCACGGTGGTGTTGGCAATCGGAATGTTATGGTACAGATTTTCTTTTTTGCTTTCGGTAAGATACAGCACCCGCCCGTCTTTTTGTAGCACTCGGCAATGCTCTAAATAATACAGATTGGCACGTTTGGAATGTAAAATGGTTTTTAGGTCAGTAGGGTGTGGGGTGTCCATATTTTTTGCTGGTCAAACATAATTGGTGATGTATGATAGCATGGTTTGGTAAATTTACTAAAAATATAAGCTTACAAGTTAATCTCTTTGGTAAATACTGCCTTTGTGATAGAATAATCGGTTGATTTTAAAAAATACACGAGAACACCATGTCCCTAAAACCCGTAGTCGCCCTGATAGGTCGCCCCAATGTCGGCAAATCCACGCTTTTTAATCAATTCACCAAATCTCGTCAAGCCTTAGTCGCTGATTTAGCGGGGCTGACCCGAGACCGCCAGTATGGCGATGTGTTTTTTGACAACAAATCCTTTATCGTCATTGACACAGGTGGTATCGGTGAGGCTGATGATGGCAAGGGCAACATTGATGATTATATGGCAACTCAGTCGTACACCGCCATTCATGAGGCGGACATGGTCGTGTTTGTCGTGGATGCACGGGCAGGGCTGACCCCAAGTGATGAAGAGATTGCCAAGTTTTTGCACACGCTGGGTAAGCCTGTGTTTTTGGTGGCGAATAAAACAGACGGTGTGCATGAAGCATCCGTTGCTGAGTTTTTTGGTTTGGGCTTTGGTGAGCCGATACCAACGAGTGCCAGTCATGGCAAGGGCGTAACAGGCTTGCTTGAAGTCATCACTGCCGATATGCCAGAGATGGTTGCCGAAAATTCCAAGACAGACGACTTAAAATTGGCAATTATTGGTCGCCCCAATGTCGGCAAATCTACGCTGGTTAATCGCTTGCTTGGCGAGGAGCGTGTCGTGGTGTTTGATATGCCAGGGACGACCCGTGATAGCATTTATATTCCTTTTGAGCGAGAAGGGCGAGCTTATACGCTCATTGATACCGCAGGCGTGAGACGGCGTGGGCGCATTGATGAAAAAGTAGAAAAATTTAGCGTCATCAAAACCTTACAAGCCATCAAGGATGCTAATGTGGTCATCCTGGTGATTGATGCTCATGAGGGCATCGTAGACCAAGATTTGCATATGCTTGGCTATGCCCTAGATGCAGGGCGGGCGATTGTGATTGCCATCAACAAATGGGATAATTTGTCCCAAGACCAAAAAGACTGGGTTAAGATTGAGATGGACAGACGTTTTCATTTTATCCCATGGGTAAAAATTCATTTAATCTCCGCCCTTTATGGCAATGGCGTGGGCAATCTGTATCCGTCTATCCATAAGGCATACGATGCATCCATGTTTAAGGTCTCCACCAGTCGCCTGACCCAGATTTTACAAGATGCGGTGGAGAGCCATCAACCGCCAATGGTGGGCGGTCGCCGTATCAAACTTCGCTATGCCCATTTGGGCGGGCATAATCCGCCTGTGATTGTCATTCATGGCAATCAAACATCAGCTTTGCCCAAATCTTATCAACGTTATTTAGAAAATGTCTATCGTGAGGTGTTTAAATTAGAAGGCACGCCTTTGCATATTGAATTTAAACAAAACGACAATCCCTATAAGGATAAGAAAAATCCCAAAGTGGTTAATAAAGCCAAAGCCATGCGCGAGAAAAAACGCATTGCTGAATTTAAAAAGCGGGATAAGAAGAGAAAGTGATTTGCGTTAGTTTGGTGGGGTGGATTTAATTCACCCTATACGCTTAAAATTAAAACAAGTCAATAATGACAAAATAATAAATAACTCATGTTCAAAAATCTCCGCATTCTTATCCTGCTTTGTATTTTTCTCATTGTCGCTGTTAATAACTTTCGTGATAAAAATCACGATTGGCAAAAACCTATTTATGTCGCACTTTATCCCATTAACGTGGATAATTCGCCAGAAGTTGCCAAATATATTGCAAGCCTATCTGACAAAGATTTTA
This sequence comes from Moraxella sp., assembly GCA_030530785.1. Taxonomy (GTDB): domain Bacteria; phylum Pseudomonadota; class Gammaproteobacteria; order Pseudomonadales; family Moraxellaceae; genus Moraxella. Next base: position 43,844 of record JAUMUJ010000004.1, read on the forward strand.
AAGAAATAGGAAGTTATCTAAATGGCGAGAGCAAAAAATACGGTAAAAACGTTCATTTTTATTATCTCTTGGGTCAAGAGGTCAAGGTAATGCCCCCGCCTGTACCCAAAAGTGGCGGGGTGATTGATGTGATGATTTGGAGTTTAAAATTTCGTTATTATGCCCACAAAAACGCTCACGATGTCGGTGTGCCGACTAATTTACGACTGTTTTTGCAGTATCACAGCCTTAATAAAAAAGTGCTGACCGAAACGTCCACCGCCCTACAAAATGGACGTATTGGTGTGGTAAATCTGTTCGGCACACCTGCCAAAACTGCCAATAATAATGTGGTCATCGCCCATGAGAGTCTGCACGCTTTTGGGGCGAGCGACAAATACGACCTATCCAATGGCATTCCCATGTATCCGCACGGCTATGCCAACCCCACCCAAAACCCACGCTATCCGCAGACACACGCTGAGCTGATGGCGGTGCATATCCCCACATCGCCAACCAAGTTTGACATGGCACGGGATTTAACACAAACGGTGGTGGGCGAGATGACGGCGATGGAGATGAAATGGAAAAAACTGGATTGACCACGCTTTTTGAAACGCTTGCCATCAATCACGGACATATTCTAAATCTTGATTATCACAATAAACGATTTAAACAGGGGCAGTTATTTTTGCATTGCCAAACAATGATTGGTGACATTGCTGATGTGATTTGTGTTCCTGATGATTTTAAAAATAAATTTGTCCGTTGCCGTGTTACTTATGATAAATATAACATAAAAGTAGAATATTTTGATTATACCCCAAAATCCATTAAATCTTTTAAAATAATAGAATGTGATGAGATAGATTATGCTTATAAATATGATGATAGGACGTTATTAAATCAGTTATTATCACAAAAAGGCGATTGTGATGAAATTATTATCATAAAAAACGGCTTGGTTACGGATTGTTCTATTGGAAATTTATTATTTTTAAAAAATAATCATTGGTACACGCCTGATACGCCACTATTACAAGGCACTCAGCGAGCATATTTATTGGATAATCACAAAGTTCATTTGGCAAATATTGATAAAAATAATATTTGGCAATATGAAAAAGTGATGATGATAAATGCCCTAAATGCGTTTGATGAGAATAGGGCGGTGTTAATTAAAAATATTAAGGAATGATATGCTAAGATTGGCGATTTTTGCGGACATTCATGGCAAATTTTTATTGCCCTTTAAATTGGTGAATTATTACAAAACCCTGACAGAGCAAGCGATTGATGCCATTATCCAATGTGGCGACATGGGAGTATTTCCTGACAAAAACAACATGGATAAAGCGACATTAAGACACGCCAGACATGACAGAGATGAGTTGGGTTTTATGGATAATTTTGTCAAAATGGATAGTGACATTGCCAAATTTTTAAATACGCTCAATATCCCCATGTATGCCGTGCGTGGCAATCACGAAGACCATGATTTTTTGGATAATTTAGAAAATAACAGCGATAAAAATTTGCCTTATTTTCATATTGATTGTTATCAAAAAATTCGGGTATTAAAAACAGGCTTTCCACTCATATTAACCAATGACACCGACAGCATTAGCCTATTGGGCATTGGGCGAATTGGCGATAGAAAAGGGCGAGAGCATAAAACGTTTATCCAAAACTATGAACGAGAACAATTAAAAAAGCTCTATAAAACCTTTGGCGACATAGATATTTTAATCACTCATGACAAACCAAGCGAAAGTATTCGTGGTTATGGTTCATTTGATGTGGCGGACGCATTGGATAATATTGCTTTTTGTTATCATTTTTATGGACATACGGGCGAGCCTTATCATGAAACACTTGCTGATAATGGCATTACCCAATCGGTAAAAATCAAAGAGTTGGAATTTAATCAAAAAGGAAAATTAGAAACAGGATGTATGATAATTTTAGAAAAAGACAAGGATAATATCAGCATAGAAAGCGTACCATTATTTGATATTATTCATTTTGATAAAGAAAGTTGGCGGTATATATGATGATTTGCAATTTTTATAAATTTTGGTAGTAGCCTAAAAGGTATGCCAAACTAGGTTTTCCGTTTGCCCTGAGCCTGCCTGCGGGCAGGACAACCGCTAGGTTTCCCAAGCTTACCACGAACGGTTTTCTTTATAGCATGCTTTGAACCAAAAACAATTTTTTAAAAACCCCTTGACTTTTTATTTTTATGGCGTATCATATACGCATTCACGCACTTTGGTGCATTTCGTTCACCCAAACAGCAATAGGAGTAAAAGATGTCTGTTTTTTACAATACCACTTGTAATCTAAAAAAGACCAACCGTTTTGACTGTTTGGGCAAAGTTTCTGTGATGTAATTTTTATATACAGCCAAACACATAAAGACGGTGGCAAGCCTATAATATATAAGGCTTTCACCGTTTTTTTGTCTAAAATTTGCCCAAAAAATCGCCACGATTTGTCTTAAAAACTGATAAAATGCTTTATCAGTTTTGACGGTTTTCTTTTCCTAAGATTTTATCTTTTATTTATCATTTTTATTTTTAAAAATGATTGGGGAAGTATTGTCTTTTTTAATTTATATTAGCTAAAAATTTAATAATTTTTGGTTGGGGGTTTTTATATCAAAAATTTGCTATTTTTATTATCCCCAAACCAACTCTAAAAGAGAAATGATGTTATGAGTATCGGACTTATTTTAAATGAAAATGGCAAAAATGGCGTGCCTGTCAAAATCTTTACCAAAGATGTGGAACAAAAGGCGTTAAATCAGCTCTACGCCATGAGTCAATTACAGTTTATCCACAGTCATATCGCTGTCATGCCTGACGTACACGCAGGAAAAGGGGCGACTGTGGGGAGTGTGATTCCGACCAAATCGGCAATCATTCCGTCTGCGGTGGGCGTGGACATCGGCTGTGGCATGAATGCCCTGCGTCTGTCCATCAAAGCGGGGCAGTTGCCTGATAATCTAAAACCTGCCCGCCTTGCCATTGAAAAGCACGTGCCTGTGGGCTTTGAAAAACACAAGCAAATCATGGCAAAAATGAGTACGCTTGACCCCTTAGCCATTCGTCTCAAAAAAATTACCGATAAGCACAAGGGCTTATTAAAAATGCTCAATAATTTTGACAGAACGTGGGCAAAACAGCTCGGCACGTTGGGCGGTGGCAACCATTTTATTGAGCTGTGTGTGGACGAAAATGATGATGTATGGATTATGCTACACTCTGGCTCTCGGGGGATTGGTTCGTGCATTGGTGAGTATTTTATCAGCCTTGCCAAAAAGGTAAATGAGACTTGTTTTGGTTATATTCCTGACCGTGAACTGTCCTATTTGGCACAGGGTACGCCATTTTTTGAGGATTATATTGAGGCGGTAAGTTGGGCTCAGGACTATGCGATGGAAAATCGCCGTGAGATGATGCGTCTTATTCTAAAGGCCTTACAAGGCAAAGATGCTCATTTTCCACGCTTTACCATCACCAAAGAGGCAATCAACTGTCATCATAATTATGTCAATGAAGAAGTACATTTTAGTGAACAAGTGTACGTTACTCGCAAGGGGGCGATTAGTGCCTATGATGGCGAGCTTGGGATTATCCCCGGTTCTATGGGAGCAAAATCCTATATCGTGCGTGGGCGTGGCAACAGCGAGAGTTTTTGTAGCTGTTCGCATGGGGCAGGGCGTAGGCTTAGTCGTGGGCGAGCGGTGCGAGAATTTGGCGTACAAGATTTAATCGCCCAAACGGACGGCATTGAATGTCGTAAAGACAAAGGCGTGCTGGACGAGATACCACAGGCGTATAAAGACATTGATGAGGTCATGGCAAACCAAACCGACCTTGTGGAAGTGGTGCATACTTTAAAACAAGTGATGTGTATTAAGGGGTAGATGATGAAGACAAACAATCAAAAACAGCTCATTAAACTTGGCGAAAAACTGGCAAATAACCCGATGATTTGCCAACGCCCGCTCAAAACACGCAATCAGGTGGCGTTTAGCCCTTTGTTAAAAAAGGGCGGTGTCCACGACAAAGACAATCCCAAATATCGCCATAAAAAAGAGCGTCGGGCGGTTAAATTGTGGTTGCAAAAATCGCATGAGTGAGTGGCATGAATGGATTGTTTTTTTGTTCAGTTATGTTGTAAAATTGAACAAATGCCCATTTTTTTTGAGGTAATGTTTATGTGGTTAAGATGTTTTTTGAAACTGATGGCGGTTGTGGTATTGCAGGTTGCTGTGGCGGGCTATGCTCACAGTGCCACTTGCAATAAAACCTTAAAAGGCTGTCCGCCAGAATGTAAGATGATAATGAATCAAATTTATACCAAAATGAACGCCAAAAGCACCATTGATGGCGAAAAGGGTGTCAAACAGCGTTATTACGAGTTGCTTTTTGATGAGCATGGGTTATCAGCCAATAAGAAAACCAAAGACCCAAGATATGGTTCTTGGAACGGTCATGTAAAAAAATATAATGAAGTGAGAGGGGAGTTGGCGGTTCTGGTTAATCAGGCGTCATCTTCTAGACAATGTAGGGTTTATGTTACTAAGGAAATGGAAAGTTGGGTTGCCAAAAGTGCTCCAACCCAAACCAATCGTCCGGAAGCCATTAAATCGGGTTATATCACGCTTGATAAAATTGACCGATTAAAAAAATTAGGCAAATTAAAATAAGGGTATAGCAATGGCTGACAAACTTAATCTTGGAAATCAAAAAAACCTAATAGCACGATTTGATAGCCTTAAAGATGATATTTTTGCAACTGAAACTATTTTGTGTTTGTTGATGGACTATTATGTTTACGGTGGTTTTGATAATTTTCGTGCCAAAAACACATTATCTGACATGAGTCAAAAAGATATTTATTGGTTCGCCTTAGAAAAAGCGGTAAAAATCGTCAATCAAGGCAGTATTTATGGCAAATGGTTAATTGGTAAAGAGCTGGTGCAGTATCATGGTTTTCTTAGTCAAGATAAGGCATTGGGTCATTTTTTGATAGAGTTTGCTGCCCATGAGGGCTGTTCTGATGCTTGTGATTATATGGCACAGCAGTATCATCATTATGGTATGGAGAATAAACATATCGTCATTTATTGGCAAAATCGTGGCAATGATGGCAGAGCGGTTAATAAAATTGGTAAGCCTTTACCGCTATATATTGACGCTGATGATAGTGAAACTCTGGATGGTTCGGTATGGAAAACCATTTGTTTGCGTAGCGAATAAATAAGGGAGTAATATATGATTGACAAAATGAATTTTAAAAATAAACAAGGTCTGATAGAGCAAATTGATGCCATTAAAGATGAGCTTTATGTCTGTGAAATTAGCCTTGAATTGGTGTTAAATCATTATGTGTATGGGGGTTTTAATAACACCAATCGTAAAAGTACTTTACCTGACATGAGTCAGCAGGAGATTTATTGGTTTGTGCTAGAAAAACTGGTGGCAATGGTTAATCAAGGGAGCATTCATGCAAAATGGCTGATAGGCAGGGAGCTAATGCAAGGTTGGGGTTTTGTCATGCCTGACAAAGCATTGGGTCGTTTTTTGGTGGCATTTGCCGCCCATGAAGGTTGTTTTGATGCTTGTCATGATATGGCACGGCAGTATCATCATCTTAACTATGGCGACCGTGATATCGTCATCTACTGGCAACATCGTGCTGACAGTGATGAAGCGGTGGGTGCGGTGGGCGAGCCATTGCCTTTATTTATTAAAAATGATGATGCACCAGATGGTTCATTAAGGCGGTCGGTGCATTTATATAGTGAATTGTCAGGAGAGTGGGAGGGTTATGCTGATTTGCCTAAGCCCATTTGCCCTAACTAATCAGCCACCTGTCAATATCGTCCGCATGGGATTAAAGCTCTTGCGATGTTCGGGCAGTATCCCATGTTCATAAATGGCGGTGGTATGGGCTTTACTGGCATAGCCCTTGTGCTTGTCCAGTCCATAATCAGGATAAATGTTGGCGTAATCGCTCATGGCGTTATCACGGTGGACTTTGGCAAGGATGCTGGCACAAGCGATGGACGTATGAATGCCATCGCCCTTGATGAGCGTGTGAATGCACGGCTGAAAGTTGGCAAATTCATCAGACAAGGTGGGCATGGCATTGCCATCTATAAAAATGCTTAAATCATCATGAGAGCTGATGTGGTTGAGTTGGATTAACCGCTCAATCGCCAGTCTCATGCCCAATAATGTCGCTTGATAAATATCAATCTCATCAATCACAAAAGCAGGCACGTCTATGATGGCATGACTTTGGCAGGTGTGTTTGATGGGGTCAAATAACGCATTTCGCTTTTTTTCGGACAATTTTTTGCTGTCATTGATAAGGGAGATGGGTGTATTTGCCAAATCAATTTGCCCAAACTCGCCCGTCAAATCATTATCTAAAATTACCGCCCCCACCGTCATTTGCCCAAACAACGCCCCCCGCCCCACTTCATCAATGCCGATGGTGATGGTACGTGATGTGGGTTCATGATTTTTATGGGCGACAACGGTGCAAGCGTGGGCGTGTGTGTTTTGGGTATGGGCTTTTATGGTCATCGGTTTTGGTCAATGGGGGTTTGTAATCGTGGGCGGTTTGGGTTTAGTTTGTCCAATAACACATCGCAGATGGGCAATGGCTCATCAAAAATCAGTCCTGCCAAAATCTCACCACAAATCGGAGCAAAACTAAACCCCTTTGACCCCATGCCATAGACGGCATAAAGATTACGGTCAGTCTTGCCCACAAGGGGGTGATAATCAGGCGTTTGGGCTCGTATGCTTGCTCGTCCGTGTAAGTCCTTGATATTGATGTTTAACTCATCGGCAAGGTGTGGCAGGCTTTGGCGAAGTTTGGTTAGATTAAATTCATGCTCATCATCACGCACTGATATGTCGGTGTCATTACGCACAAAACTTGCCCCCATTAAAAAAGTGGGCGTGTCGTCTTTATCAAAGGTGGCACAATAGCCGTCATATTTTATCGGGGTGGTAAGTTTGGCTTTTAATTCATTGGAAATTTTCCCAATATCAAGCCATGAGACTTGCCCACGAATTTTTCTGGGGTTAAATAACTCATCGTTTAACAAATAACTTTCAAAGCCTGCACAAATGACCACGATGTCAGCAGATAATTGGCTGTCGTCATCCTTTACTGCCCATTGGTCATTATCTTGTGTGATGTGTTTGGCATGAAACTGTTTAAAATGAATTAAGGGGTTTGATAAAATAAAATCCGCCAAATGATGCGTATCAATCAGCCCCGCTTTTGGTGTGTGGGTGTTGATGATTTGATTATTAAAATCAGCATTGTCCGAATTAAAATTTTCATTAAAAATGGCAATCAGTTCATCAGGGTAGCTGTTTACCAAATGGGCAAGTTTATCATGCGATTTTTTGGTGGGTAATAAAAAATCCATCACTCCTGTTTGGCTAAATATTTCATTATTTGCCAATTGATTTAACGCTTTATAAATCCGCTCTGCATATAAAAAACTGACGGTGGGCAGATGATTGGGAGCGTCTGATAATTGGGTGAGTTTGGGGGCGAACAGGGCTTTTGGGTTGCCCGATGCTCCTGCCATCGGGGCGGTTTTATCGGTGAGTGTAACGGTCATGCCACGATGTGCCAAAGCATGAGCGACAAACAGCCCTGATACGCCCGCTCCGATGACGATGGCTGTTTTTGGGGCAGGCTTGACTGTGGTGTTGCCGTCAAATTTGGCGGTTATCATCTCACGCTTACGCCCAAAGCCTTTGATTTTTTGCACGTTCATGCCGATGTTTTGTAATGCTCGTCTGACCGCACCGCTACTGGTAAAGGTGGCAAGGGTGGCATTAGGTTTGGATAAGCGTTTGATTTGGCAAAAAATCTCATCTGACCAAAGCTGGCTGTTTTTGGTGGGAGCGAAGCCGTCCAAAAACCATGCGTCTGCTTGTCCTTGTTTGGTGTGCATGAGTGCAAAGCTGTCGCCTGCGTCCCCAAGCCACAAATCAAGGCAAATATGACCAAAATACAAGCGATGACAGCCCGCCAAGGCAAGTGGATAATTATCCAGTAAGCCTGTGATAAACGGGGTGGTATGCTCATCTTGCCATATGGATAGGGCGGTGGCTAGGTCGGCATGGGAGAGCGGGTATTTTTCTGTACTGACAAAGTATAGGCGAGCGGACGGTGGGGCGACTTGTTGCCAAAGCAGACACGTTGCCAAAAAATTTAGCCCCGTGCCAAAGCCTGTCTCCATGATGACAAAATGCTCATGTTTGCCAAGATTGGCAAAGCGGTGGGGCAGGTCATTGCCTTGCAAAAAGACATAATTGGTCTCATCAAACCCCCCTGCTTTGGAAAAATACACATCGCCAAACTGCTCGGACACGGGTGTGATGTTGCCCAAGTTGTCTTTTTGCCATGTGATGTTGGCGTGTTGCATTACCAGTCCGATTTTTTCTTGTTAAACACAAACCACGACCCAAAAATGCCCAAAAACAGCGACACCAAAGCAGTCAATGCCCCGTATAAATACAGCTGTCCGCTACGTTCATTAACCAGTACATTGACTTGTGTGGTCAGCTCTGCCACCCTGCTTTCTAGCTCGGCATTTTTGGTTAAAAGTTCAGTATTGGCACGAGACAGCTCGCTTTCTTTGGGATTTTGTAGCTCGGCAAGCGTTGGAGCGTTAGGGTCGTGGGGGTTGGCAGGCGGGGGTGGTGCGTCCGATGGGGTGTGGGTTTCGCCCGCTTCGCCCGCTTCGCCTGTTTGGTCGCTGTCGCTGTTGTCATCTGTTGTTTGGGGGGCAGATGGTGTGGCAGGAGCGTCATCGGCACGTTGGGGTGCGGTCGTGGTTTCGCTGGTGGTCTGTGGCATGGTGGTAGGCTGTGCCACTGCCCCTGTGCTGATGGACAGCAATAAAACAGTCATTAAAAACTTATTCATGACCGTCCGCCTTAGGCAACACTTGCACAAAAGGGCGAATGTCCACATGGCTATATACACCACCATGCAGATATGGCTCGTCATTTGCCCAGCTTCTGGCTTCGCTGATGTCGCCAAAGTGAGCGATGATAAGACTGCCACTCATGGCAGGTTCGCCGTGATTTATGGGAGTAGGGCCTGCGATGACAAGGCGGTTTTGGGCATGTAGGGCGGTCAGTCGCTCTAAATGAGCAGGGCGAAGTTCGGCACGTTTGGCGGTACTGTCAGCGGTATCATGACCGATAATGGCAAATAATGGCATGGGTTTTTCCTAAGTTAATTTAAAAAAAAATGGTGTGATGACTTGGGTTAAAAAGTTATTTTTTAACAGCCGTTTCGTCTAATTTAAAATGCTTACGCAGGACGACAAACATACCCACCATAAAGCTCATCATCACAATGATGTCGCCAAAGGCGGTAAACTCACCCCAATATTCGCCCCCCATAAACACAAAGGCAAAAAAGGCGTGCAATCCCGCCATTAAGGCAAACAATCCCACCCACGCTAGGTTAAATTTTACCCAAGCCTTATCGCTCAGCACCAAAATATGCCCAAAGGCTTTACGCATGATGGGCTTGTTGTCCTTGATAAAAAAGGGCGAGATGAGTATCCCCAACGCAAAAGCTAGGTTAATCAGCACTGCTTTTAGGCGGATATAATAGTCATCGCTCAAAGCAAGGGTCAATCCGCCAAAGACGATGGTCATTAGTAGCACAAGCCATTGTTGTTTGTCTAGGCGAAATTTTTGGCTGATAAATAAATAACCATAAACCAGCGTGGTGGCAAGCACCAACCCAAGCGTCCCCACAAGGATGTGATTATTATCCACACCGCCCGACAGTCCAAAAATGGTCAGCAGGGGGTGGTTTGTGTCTGTTTTTTCGGTGGTTTTGTATAAGACATAAAAAATAATAATCGGAATAAAATCAAATAAGGACTTCATGGGTTTGGCAAAATTTAAAAAGGTATAGTTTAAATGAAAATGAGTAAAAATAAAACCCAAAATTTATTGGGTTTTATCTGTTTTAGTATCAGCTTCTTAATGTTTGCTCGTCTGTTTTGATGACTACGTTTGGACTTAGGGGCATGAGTGGGGCGGTCAGAGCCACGTTTAGCACCTCATCGATGGTCTGTACTGCCTGAATGGTTAAGCCGTTTTTGACGTTGTCGGGAATGTCGGCAAGGTCAGGCTCGTTGGACTTGGGGATAAGGACGTGCTTAATCCCGCCACGATGGGCAGCCAGCAGTTTTTCTTTTAATCCGCCGATTTTTAGTACTTTGCCACGCAAGGTAACTTCGCCCGTCATGGCAATGTCAGCCCGAATGGGTATGCCCGTAAAGGCAGAGACGATGGCGCAGGTCAAGGCAATGCCTGCCGATGGCCCGTCTTTGGGGGTAGCTCCTTCGGGCATATGCACATGAATGTCGGTGTCTTTAAATTTGTCATAGCTGACACCAAACCGCTCACCCCCTGCCCGCACCACGCTCATGGCGGTGCGAATGGACTCTTTCATGACATCGCCAAGCGACCCTGTAAAGATAAGCTCGCCCTTGCCCTGCATGGTGGTGGTCTCAATGGTCAAAAGCTCGCCACCTACCGATGTCCACGCAAGCCCTGTAATCCGCCCAATCTCTGGTTCTTTTTCTGCCAAGCCAAAATCAAAAGGCTTTACGCCAAGATAATCGGCGATGTTATCGTCCGTTACCGATAAAGGTTCAATTTTTGTGCCTTTTTTGGGTTTTGTGCCATAGGTTTCAACCTGTGAGCGCACCGCTTTACGACTGATTTTGTTAATCTCTCGCTCTAAGTTTCGCACGCCTGCTTCTCGGGTATAGTGGCGAATAATGCTCAAAACAGCGTCATCGCTGATGTCCAGCTCATCTTTACCAAGCCCGTTTTGTTTTAGGGATTTGGGGGTCAGATAATTATTGGCGATGGCAAGTTTTTCGTCTTCGGTGTATCCTGGCAGGCGAATGACTTCCATACGGTCAAGCAAGGCTGGCGGTATGTTCATGGAGTTGGCGGTGCAGATGAACATCACTTCGGACAAATCCAAATCCAAATCAAGATAATGGTCGTTAAAACTGTGGTTTTGCGATGGGTCAAGCACTTCTAAGAGAGCAGATGCAGGGTCGCCCCGATAGTCTTGTGCCATTTTGTCAATTTCGTCTAATAAAAATAGCGGGTTTTTGACTTCCACTTTTGCTAAGGACTGCACAATCTTACCAGGCATTGCTCCGATATAGGTACGTCTGTGCCCCCGAATTTCGGCTTCATCACGCACCCCACCCAACGCCATACGCACAAATTTACGACCTGTGGCACGAGCAATGCTCTCACCCAGTGATGTTTTACCAACACCTGGGGGACCTACCAAGCATAGGATAGGACCTTTTAGTTTTTTGACCCGAGATTGCACTGCCAAGTACTCAATGATGCGGTCTTTGACATCATCAAGCCCATAATGGTCAGCGTTTAGGGTGTCTTTGGCTTTGTTTAAATCAATGGCGACCTTGCTCGCTTTTTTCCATGGGGTGTCCAGTATCCACTCCACATAGCCACGCACCACCGACGCTTCTGATGAGTTGGCGGGCATTTGTTTTAATTTTTTAAATTCGTTTTCGGCCTTTTTGCGAACATCATCTGGCAGGTCAGCTTCTTTTAGGCGTTTTTCAAGTTCGCCATCTTCTTCGTCTTCGCCGTCATTTAAATCAGACAACTCAGACTTAATCGCTTTCATTTTTTCGTTTAAGACGTACTCACGATGGTTATTTTCCATTTGTTTGCGAACCGATTCTTGTAATTCGCTTTCTATGGATTGTTCGGCTTGGTTTTTGACAAAATAGTCGTTTAAAATGTCCAAATATTCATGCACGTCATCACCGCTTAAAATACGCTGTTTGTCGTCCAGTGGCATGGCGGTGCGAGTGGCGATAAAATACACCAATTCTAACAAGTCATTAATGCGACTTGCCACCCGAAGTAGCTCACGGGCGTTACGCAGATTGGCTTCGGCATAGTCGCCAAATAGCCCAAGCAGTAAAGTTTTTTGGGTTTCGCTGTCTTGGTTGTTTAGGGGGTTTTGGACGGTCTGTTCGCTAAAAGTCGCCAAAAATACATCACTATCGGTAATGTGTTCTACTTTGGCACGGCTGATGCCCTCTATCAGTACTTTTAGGGTGTTTTCATCGCCATCGTGGGGCATGGTGCTGACGATGCGACAAAGCGTGCCGTGAGTGTGCAAATTATCGGTGCTAATCTCTTCGGTCAGCGAGTCTTTTTGGGAAACCACCAAAATCAAATCATCATGGTGCTTTTGAGACAGCTCAATGGCGTGGACGGATTTTTTACGCCCGACAAATAGGGCGATTTGCATTTGTGGATAGACCACCACATCACGCACGGCAAGTAGGGGTAAGACTTGGTTATCAGGCATGATAAACTCCAAAATTTTATAATGCCCCTAGTTATGGTGGCAAGCAGGGCAAATTGCAAGGGGTGCATGGATTTTGTTGGCTTGTCAGCATGATAAAGATTTGCTATATTAAGTACCAAACCATCTGTTTTTTAAGGAAAAATCATTAACAAATCCACCCCTGCCTATGTCGGTGCATCTTGAGTGGTGCGTGTGGGTGTGCTTGGTTTTTAAATCGGTCTGTGGAATGCCCAGATGATGCTAAATGAAAAGAGCTATTATTTGGCGGTGTTGGCGTTGGGGCTGTATTCGGCGATTAGCCTACAAAAGACCATTCGGGATAAAGCCGAAAATATCCCTGTATCGGGAATGTATTACGGCATCAGCTGGGGAGCGTGGGGCTGGCGGTGATTTTGATGAGCGTGGGGTTGTGGAACGCCACCTTACTGCTTAGTGAAAAGGGCTATTATTTCATGGTGTTTGCCTTGTTGCCCTTTGTTGTGATTGCCATTCAAAAGAACATTCGGGATTTGCAAGCGGTGGGAGCGGACAAACTTGATGATGAGTTTTTTATGACTGATGAATGACTGGGTAGAATTGCTTTTTTGCCAAAATATGCAAATACCGCCCCATTTGCCAAAAAGGGTGGGTTTGGGAGTATTTAAGCTCCATCGCCACGACATCATCGGGGTGATTTAGTCCGCCACGTTTTAAGGGGGTATAGTCAGAGAACACCCGTATTCCCGATTGGCATATGATGGTATAATTTCCATCATCAAGCCATGATTTGACCGTATCATAAGCGACAGGGTTATTTGGGGTCAGGCTCTTGTTATCGGCAGGTTTGGGGCGTTCTAGCTGATAAAAATTACCCATGATAAGGTTACGATATGTCATGCTGACAGGATTATAAAAACACAGCGACAATAAGCCATCATCGGCTAAAAATTCATCAAAAAACGCCATAATCTTGGCAGGTTCGCCCAGCCACTCTAAGACGGCATGACAGAGTATCAGGTCAAATTTTTCACCCTTTAACAGTGTGGTTAGCTTTTGATAGGGGGCGACAATAAAACGGGGAGACACACCAAGCTCACAGGCGACTGTTTGAGCCTTTTGTATCATCTTATCGGAGATGTCGCTGATGGTAACGTCATGATTTTTGGCAAGATTTAGGCTGATTTGGGCAAGCCCCGCCCCCACATCCAGCACCTTTAATGGGCGGTCGGGCAAATGCTCGGATAAGTCCCGTTCTAGTACAGTAAGGCGAATCTGACCTTTTAGACCGCCATAGACTTTTTTGGCAAAATGCTCGGCGATGTCGTTGAAATTGCGGTCGTGATTTGTTGGTTTTTGGTGATGAACAGTCATAAAATTGCCACAAAGTGATGAATTTTGTAATTGGTATAAAAATTGGTATGAACGGTACTGTTTTGGGGTATCAGCTGTGTTATAATGCCCAATCTTTGCCCATTATCTGGTATTGTAACTGATTTTAAAGATAATTGCTTGGGTAATTACATGACACACAAAAGGTATGGTATGAAAAATCACATCAAATTTGTTTTTGGTCTGTCTTTAATGGCGTTGGCGTTGGCGTTGGCAGGTTGCGATAAAAAAGAAAAAACCCAAGAAAGTGCCAAACCATCAGCAGACGTGGCACGACCTGTGGTGAGCGAACGCCCGCAGGTGGTGTGTGATGATGTCGGCACAAAAAACCGTGTGGTTGCCCTTATCCAAGACGGGTTATTAAAATCATCGCTGGACGCATTGGGTAATGCAAAAACCCCCGCTCTAGAACAGCACCTAAAATCTCGCTTGGCACAGACACAGATAGACGTACAAAATATCCGCTATGACAATGGCGAATGTCAAGGCGAACTGCACATCAGTCTAGACCCCAAAGATGTCGCTACGGCGAATAAAGCCTTTGCTGATGCTCGGGTTGCCAGTTTAGATGAGCGTGCGGTAGAAAACGGTGTCAGCTTGCTGGGCGGTCATCGCTTGGTGGCAAATTTTGTGTATCAGGTGGACGGTGAGGCACTTGCCATCAACACATCAAACCCTGCCATTTCGGTGGCATCAAAGGCACTGGCTCAGGCGAGTATCGCCACTGTCCGCCAAGACAGAGCGACCGCACGCCGTGATTCGGGCAGTTCATACCAAGCTCCGAACATCGCCCCACCACCGACCGTACGTCCTGCACCAACGCCACGTCCTGCCGAGCCACAACAACAGGCACAGCAAGCTCAGCCACAGCCACGCCGTACCCCAACACCAGAAACCGCCGTACTGCGTCCTGAGGACGTGCCAAGCCGTGAGCGTGAAACCGCTCCTACTCCTAGCAGTTCTGCGACTGCCAGCAGTGAGCCACCCATCACTGCCAAAGAGCGAGCAGAGATACAAACCCAGACACAAGCTCAGCCCAAGCCTGAACCAAAGGCAGAGACCAAAGCTCCTGCCACACCGAGTGGGGGAGAGATTACCATCGTAGAGAGTAACGAGACCTACTGAACAAAAATCCCCCAATTTGGGGGATTTTTTATGGGTGGTGTATTGATTAAAAATCTAAACGCACACCTGCTTTTGCACCATATTGTTCAACTTTGGTATCGCCAATTTTGCCCAAATAGTTATATTCTACCGCACCATCAATGGCAAGATTGGGGGCAACTTGGTATTGTACACCAACCACCGCACCTGCCCCCATTTGAGTATCACGATAGTGCAGGTATTGTACATCTGCAATGGGGATACCATAATCATTTGCAAGTATAAAGTTTTCGCCATCAATACCTATGCGGTTTGCTGATAATCTTACGCCCACATAAGGCGTGATGGGCGTGTTGTTTTTAAAGTCATAAAAACCAGAGATGCCCACCGAGTCAATCTTTGCCTTAGCGTAGGAATTTTCGCCCAGTTGCTCTTTTTCATCGGCAAGTCGGCTATAATCAACGGCATATCTTGTTCCATTTTCCATCGCCTGCCCGATGGCAATGCCATAAGAGACGGTGCTTTCGGTCAGTTCACCACTGTAATCAAACTCAAAACTAGAATGCCCAGCGTTGGCTTGGATATAGGTGGTATTGGCATGAGTGGTGGCTAGGGTACAGGCACTGACCAGCATTGTTGCAAAAATGAATCTTTTCATAAGAATTCCTTACAAAACAGCTATATAAAATAATAAAACCTTGTAAAAAAATACAAAGTGTTTACATTTTACCCCCCCCCCCCCCTAATTTTGACAAACATAATCAGACAGGCTGATGAAAAATAAAGACGAGCTGATGATGGATTTTTTGATATAAAAACGCCCAAACAGTCATCTGCTTGGGCATGATTGGCGATAAGATTAGCTGTTTAAATCTGCCAAAATGTCCTTGTGCCAAAAGGTTTCGCTGGTCTCTCTTTCATCGGTCAGATACCGCCCCAGCACAAACAGATAATCTGACAGGCGATTTAAAAATTTTAGTCCGTCATCGCTGATGGCGTTAGGGTTTTGTCGTTTTAGGGTGGTGGCGGAGCGTTCGGCACGGCGGGCGATGCTTCGGGCTAAGTGGGTTTGACAAACCAGCACCGAACCTTTGGGGAGAATGAATTCTTTGAGTGGGGGTAGACGAGCGTTCATCTTATCCATGCATTTTTCTAAATATCGCCAATGCTCATCATAAATGCCCCGATAATTGTTGGGGTTTTGGGTGGCCATCTCACCACCAAGATTAAACAGCAAATGCTGTATGACGGTCAGCTCATTGCATCGGGTGATGCCTGCTGGCATATACGCCAAAATCATGCCGATGTGGCAGTTTAATTCGTCAATGTCCCCCATCGCCACAAACACCAAATCGTCTTTGGGTAGGCGTGTGCCGTCAGCCAGCCCTGATGTGCCGTCATCGCCCTTGCCAGTGTAGATTTTTGAAAGTCGGTTGCTCATGTAAATTAGTCCTTAAATCTGTATGCCTATCATCGGCAGGTGTCGTGTCTTAGCTTTGTGCATTTTATGGTGGTTAAGATGGGCAGTGAATTGATGCCCAATTATAGCACTTTTACCCAAAGTTTGATATGATAACCCTTTTAAAAATTTTCTCAAAAGGCACACCATGAGCGATTTGCATCTTTATAACACCTTATCAGCACAAAAAGAGCGGTTTACCCCCATTCATGCAGGAAAAGTGGGTATGTATGTCTGTGGCATGACGGTGTATGATTATTGTCATATCGGACACGCTCGGGTCATGGTGAGCTTTGATGTGATTTATCGTTGGCTGTCTCGGTATTTTGATGTCAATTATGTTCGTAACATCACTGACATTGACGATAAGATTATTCAGCGAGCGGGCGAAAATGGCGAAAGTATTGGTGAGCTGACCGCACGCTTTATCAGTGCCATGCATGAAGATGCTGACCGTTTGGGGTGCTTGCGTCCAAGTAGCGAACCACGAGCAACCGATCACATTCCCCAAATGTTGGGCATGATAGATGCCTTAGCATCCAAAGATTTGGCCTATCAAGGGGCAAATGGCGATGTGTATTATAAGGTGGCAAATTTCCCCGATTATGGTAAGCTGTCTAAACGTAAACTTGCCGATATGCAGGCAGGAGCAAGGGTGCAGACGGTGGATGATAAAGACAGTCCCTTTGATTTTGTGCTGTGGAAATCTGCCAAGCCGTCCGAACCGCATTGGCAAAGTCCGTGGGGCTTGGGTCGCCCTGGTTGGCACATTGAATGCAGTGCGATGAGTACCTGCTGTTTGGGGGAGAGTTTTGACATTCATGGCGGTGGGCATGATTTGCAGTTTCCTCACCACGAAAACGAGATTGCCCAATCCGAAGGGGCAACGGGCAAGCCATATGCCAACAACTGGCTACACGTGGGTTTTGTTAATGTGGACGGCGAAAAAATGAGCAAATCTTTGAACAACTTCTTCACCATTCGTGAAGTGTTGCAGGATTTTCATGCCGAGACCATTCGCTTTTTTATCCTGTCTAGTCATTATCGTAGCCCGATTAACTTCTCTGATACGGCTTTAAAAGAAAGCCATACCGCTTTATCACGCTTATATCATGCTCTAAAACCTTTTGGTGAGATAGATACGGATGAGACAGCATGGGCAAGCAACCATGGGCAGGCGTTCGTGAGTGCGATGAATGATGATTTTAATACCGCCCAAGCAGTCAGCATCTTATTTGAGCTTGCAGGCGAGATAAACAAAGCGGTCAAGGCAGATGATATGGCGGGCGGACAGCGATTTGCTGTGATTTTAAAGACATTGGCAAGCGTGCTAAACATCGCCCAAACCGCCCCCCAAGCCTTTTTGCAAGCTCAAATTGGCGATGAGGGCATTTCTGAAAGTGAGATTTTGGCGATGATAGATAAGCGAAAACAAGCCAAAGCTGATAAGGACTTTGCTCTTGCTGACCAAATCCGTGCCGAGCTAAACGAAAAAGGTGTGGAGCTAGAAGACAGTAGGACGGGGACGAGCTGGCGGAGAGTGTGAGTGGGACGTGCCTACCCTTGATAACACTTTTATAAAACCAAACGCACTCAAAAAGTGAGATGACATGGCTGTTGGCAATAATGGTCGGTTGGGTGGTGGAGATATTGATAAATGTGCTGGGGATATTTGGTTGATTGTGGTCAAAAGATAATCGGTATTTGGTTTGTTATGTCTTTTGTGTAGATGGCAAGGTGCGTGGTATGCACCTTATGAGACTGATGATTAAGATGTGTGTTAAAGCAAATCTTGGCGATGGCTTTGAGCATTTTGCGATTAAAAAGATAAGCGGGGAGCTAATTGATGAAATGGGTGAGTGTATTTGGGTGCTTGATGTTATCAGGCTGTGTCGCCACACAAACCACGCCATTGCCTGTCCCAAGTTCCATGACCTTTGCCCCAAACACGCCCATCGCCGAGCGTATCCGTCAAGTGGCATATGGCGAACATCGCTCATGGGGTGGCTCTTTTATAGACACATCGGGGGCGATTCGTCGTTATGAAGTGGCAGAAGCCGAACGCACCAAGCTGACTGATGGTCGCCCTGCGTGGGAGCGAGTGATGGCTTATTGGCAAGGCAGTGGGGGCATTAGTGAGTTGTCAGAGAGCCAAAACTGTCTGGTGGGTCAGTTTGACCCCAATCGCTGTCGCACCTTTGTGCTAGACAGTGCATGGTCGGCGGTGTTTGTTTCTTATGTGATGAGAAAAGCAGGTGTGGACGGTTTTATCGGCTCGCCCCGTCATTTTGATTATATTAAAAATGCCTATGATGGGAGCAGTCCTTATCATTATGCCGACCCCAATACCACCACCCCAAGTGTGGGCGATATGCTGTGCTATGTGCGGGGGCGTGCCACGTCTGATGGCGTGGTGGGTTTTGATGGGCTGACCAACTATCTTAGAACACAAGATAAATGGCTGACCGCTCACTGCGATGTCGTGGTGGACGTGTATGATGATGAAGTGTGGCTGATTGGGGGGAATGTCATGAACACAGTTATGCTTCGTCAGATGGCGGTTAAAGATGGCTTGATACAGTTGCCTAATAACCATGATGAATGTCGTCATGACAATGTGCAGGCGTGTGATTTTAATCGGCAAAACTGGGCGGTCTTATTAAAGCTAAATCCAAAATGATAAAAGGGCAAAAACTGCCCTTTTATCAGTTGTGGGTTAAAGCATCCACAGGGTTGAGTTTTGATGCGTTCTTGGCAGGTAAAAAGCCAAATATCACACCGATGAGCGTTGAGCAGACAAAGGCGACCACGATGGACAGTGGCGAGTAGATGACAGCAAAATTTCCCCCACCAAATTTATTGATAAGACTGCCAATCCCAAATGCCATCAATATCCCAAGCACCCCGCCTAAGATACACACCAACACCGCTTCTATCAAAAACTGTCCTAAGATGTCAGATTGTCTTGCTCCGACCGCCATACGCACACCGATTTCGCTGGTGCGTTCGGTAACGGACACGAGCATGATGTTCATCACGCCGATACCGCCCACGATGAGTGAGATGATGGCGATGGACGAGATGAGCAAAGTCATGGTGTTGGTGGTGGATTGTACGGTTTCTTTGATACTGTCGGTATTCATGATGTTAAAATCTTCTTCGCCATGACGGGTGCGTATCAAATCACTAATCGCTGTTTCAGCGACCGCAGATGGTGTGCTATCATCTATCAAGACGACAAAGCGGTCAATGTAGCTGGTGCCAAGCATACGATACATGACGGTCGTATATGGCATATAGATGGTGGGGGAGTTGCTGGTGCGAGCAAAAGATGAGTTTTTATCAGACAATACCCCGATAATCTGGGCAGGAACGTTGCCGATGAGTAGGGTTTGTCCGATGGGATTGCCGGTGCTGTTAAAATAGGTTTTGTAGGCGTTTTGGTCAATGATGATGTCCTGAGAGGCGTTTTGAATGCTGTCATCGCCAAAACCTTGCCCCATGGATAGTTTTTCGCCTGTTACGGACAAATAATCCTTACCCACGCCGTTAATCGTGCCTGTGGCATCAATGTTTTGGTAGCGGATACTCATGCTTTTATTGACCATCGGGCTGACCGAGACGGCATAAGGCTGACTGGCAACCGCTTGGGCATCTGAGACGGTCAGATTGTCCCGCCCAAACCGCCGTCTTGCGTCCCCAAAAGGATAGCCGTTCATCACGGTGATGGTGTTTGTGCCTAAGGCGTTAATTTCGGCTAGGATTTTAGCTTGTGAGCCTTGGCCCAGTCCCACAATGGACACCACAGATGCAATGCCGATGATAATCCCAAGCATGGTAAGCAGTGTCCGCATTTTATGGGCTTTCATGGCGTAGATGGACATTTTAAAGGCTTCTTTTAATCTGTCTATCATGCCAAATAGGGCATTTTTTGATTTAAAGGTGTTTTTGCTGGTGGCAGAATTTTGGCTGTTTTGGGTTGTTTGGTGTCGGGCGTGGTCGGTATAATAATCGGCAAGTATGCGTCCGTCTTTTAATTCAATGACTCGCTCAGCTTGACTTGCCAGACTTGGGTCGTGCGTTACCATGATGATGGTATGACCTTCGTCTTTTAGGGTATGCAAAATGCCCATCACTTCTTTGCCAGAGCCACTGTCTAATGCCCCTGTCGGCTCATCTGCTAGGATAATGTCGCCCCCATTCATCAAGGCTCGGGCGATGGAGACACGCTGTTGCTGACCGCCTGAAAGCTGGTTTGGGCGGTTGGTGGTTTTTTCGCCCAAGCCCAGTTGGGTTAAAAGCTTCCCTGCTCGCTCACGGCGTTTGGCGGTGTCCATGCCTGCATAGATGGCAGGCACGGTAACGTTATCAAGGGCATTGATGTCGCCTAGTAGGTGGTATCTTTGAAAAATAAAACCAAAATGCTCTCGGCGAAGTTTGGCAAGCTCTTCACTGTTCATGTCGTCCACCGATTTGCCAAAGATGGTATAGCTACCGCTGGTGGCTTTGTCAAGACAGCCTAAGATGTTCATGAGTGTGGATTTACCACAGCCTGATTGCCCGATGATGGCAACCATCTCGCCTTGATAGAGCGTCAAATCAATCCCATGCAACACACGTACGGTACTGTCGCCTGTGCCAAACTCTCGCACCAGATTTTTTACTTCTATGAGTGGGGTTTTCATGATGCTCTTCCACTTATCTCATCATTGGTGGGCGGTTTTGACGTTGTCCGCCTTGTTGTGTTTGGGGGGTTTCTTCGCTGATGACGACTTTATCGCCTTGTTTGAGTCCTGACGTGATTTCGGCATTGACACGGTTATTAAGCCCCACTGTTACGTCCACAGGCTTTGCCATGCCATCTGCGCCCACCACACGCACGCTGTATTTGCCTTTGTCGCTTGTTAAGGCAGATGATGGTATGGTCAGGACATTTTTGACTGAATCGGTGATGATATTGACCTGTGCGGTCATGTCAATTCTAAATTTGCGTTCGGCATTATCCACATCAAGATAGCCAATATAGTACACCGCAGAATCTGTGCTACTGGTGGTGCTGATGTTTTCGGGGGCAGGTTCTACACCTGTGAGTGTGGTGTTATACTGCTGTTCGGTGTTACCGATGATGTTAAAACGGGCGGGCATTCCTGCCTTAACACCGACCACATCTGCCTCTGATATTTGGGCGTTAATGCGGACACGACTTAGGTCAGCAAGCGTTACGATGGTGGGGGCAGACTGCATGGCGTTTACGGTGGTGCCTTCTTTTTGGCTGACCGAAACGACCGTGCCGTCCATTGGGGCGGTGATGACGGTATGACTTAGGTTTTCTTGGGCGGTAGACAGTTCATTTTGGGCCTTGTTGATGGCTGCTTTTTGGCTTTGGATATTGGCTTTGGCGTTTGCTACGTCATTTTTGGCGTTATCAATGCTGGTGCGAGCCACGTCCACATTTGCCCGAGCGACATCTACGGCGATTTTTGCGTCATCATAATCTTGGCGACTGACAGCGTCAATCTTAACAAGCGGTGTCATGCGAGCAAGGGCTTGTTCGGCTTTTTTAAGTTCAGCCAAGCGTGCTTTTAAGGTGGCTTCACCACTGGCAATCGTGCCTTGACTGGACGCAAGACTGGCCTTTGCTTGGGCAAGATTTGCTTGTGCTTGATTTAGGCTGGCTTGGGCATTGGAGACGGTGTTTTTTTGTTCTACTTGGTTGATTTGGGCGATGAGGTCGCCTTTTTTAACTTCATCGCCCACGTCCACATACAGCTTGATAATCCGCCCTGACACCTGAGCTCCCACGTCCACGCTTTTGATGGGCTTGACCTTGCCCGATGCCATGACGGTACTTTCTATGTCGCCCATGACGACATCGGCAGTTAGGTATGATGGTAAGGCGGGTTTGGGTTTAAAGTAGGCATATAAAGTGGCAACAATCATGCCCAAGATAATGGCAAAGATTGCCCACTTTAAAAAGGGTTTGGATTTTTTGGTAATGACAGACATAGGTTTTCCACAATAGATGAGATTGTGCTATTTAGCAAAATCTGTATTTTAGCAAAAACAAGCTGACTTAGTATATGGATTTGCTAAAAGGTGTGGGGTTTTGTTGATAAAATGTTAAAATTATTTATGAGTTGGTCAAGAGATATGCAAATTGGTTAAACATCAAACCATAAGCCCGCACATCGCCAAACACAGTTGTTCTAAGGCTCTCCACACATCTTTGTCAGATGTGCCTTTGATGGCTTTGTCAATGGCATAAATGTGGCTCAGCCAGCTGTCGCTCATGCCTTGTGTGCGGTGTGCAGTTTGGGTATACAAATGTACTTTATTTTGCCAAATGCCAAGTTCATGGGGGCTTTTTCCTGCCTGTATCTGCAAAATAAGCCGTGCGTCTTTGGCGACCGCCCATAAGACAATGCTAGGGGCAGTGTCGGTGTGTCGTAGGTGGTGTAGGATTTTGAGTGTTTTTGGGGCATTGGCAGTCAAAACAGCGTCCGATAAATCAAACGCATTAAAATCCACGCCCGCCACAAGTGCCTGCTCCAAATCGTCCACGCTCACGGTATCGGCGTGGGGCAAAAATGACAACCGCCACAGCGTCTGGTATGCCATGAGTAGATTTCGCTCAGTGGCGGTCATGAGCAGTTGCCATGCGACACCATCTAGTGTCAGTCCCAGCTCTTTGGCTTTAAAGGCGAGCAGTTCGCCCCGTGATTTTTCATCATAAATATGACCATCAATGATAAGCCCTTGCGTGTCAAAAAATTGCATGGCGCGGGTGGCAAGCGATTTTTTGTCTTGTTTTGGCAAGCACCAAATCAGATGATTTTGGCTGTGTCCGTCTTTGGTGTCTTGGGCAAATTGGGTCAAAGATGACATGAGATGTTTGTCTTTGAGATCCATTTTGTGCTTGCCTGTAACAATCAGGGCGGTATTTTCATCAAATAGGCTAAGGCTGGACAATTCATTGACCACGTCATGCCAAGATTTTGGCGATGACAGTTCCATGCGTTTGATGATTTGGTTATTTTTTGACCAAATGGGGCGACAAGCATCAATGAGCCAATCTGCCACAAGTGGGTCATCACCATGAACGAGCCAAAGCCCACATGGCACGACTGCTTGTTTGGATAAGTCGTACAGTAAGGGGAGCAGACGGGTTTTCATGGCTAGGAGGTGCGTTGGGCGATGGCTCGGTATTGCTCAGCAATCTGCTCGGATAAACTGTCATACAGCCATATTTTGGCTTTGTCGCCTTGTTTGTCTGTTGTGGTAACGCTGGCTTCATTGTACTGATGGCTACGTTCTGCTTGTAGGGGGTGGGCGTGTTTTTGGTCGCCAAGCTGATATTCCACGTCTGCCATCAGTACAAGGCGGATTTCGGTCAATGTTCCCACCAGTTTGTATTGGCGAAAACGCACGTTATGAATGCTGATGGTGCTGTTGCCTTGATGGGGGTTGATGCCACGCATTTGCAATTGTTTTATCAAAGACTGTTTTAGGGCAAAAGCATCTGGCGTGTCGTCTAGCACCAGTTGGACGTTTTGGTAAGCAGGAGCAACGTGCAGTCCATCTTGTGTGCCACGCAAGGCAAATCCGCACCCTGATGCCCCAAGTACAAACACAGCAAAAAGAGCGATAACGGTTTGTTTTAGCATGAATTTTCCCTTTATGGTCATCTGATAAAATACGCCACGCCATAGCCGACAGCATAGGTCGCTAATGCTAAAATCACCGCCGTGATGACGCTTGCGATGTTGCGAATGACAGGCGGGGCAATGCTCGTTTGGGTGGCATCATCACGGGTAAGCTCGCTTTCGGCTTTTAGGTAATTTAGGCGTAATACGGCGTGTATCCCTGCAAACACAGGAATGATGAGCCAATGAATTTGTAAAAATCCCACCACCAAATTGACTAACATGGCAAGATTGGATAATAGACTAAACAGTTTGGTTTTTGGCATAATATTACTACATCTGATGGTTGTAGGGGCTTGCCCTACGGTGTTTGTTTACACGACCACGCTTACCAGCTTATTTGGCACAACGATGATTTTTTTGGGTTCGCCTGTGATAAATTTGGCAACGTTGTCATTAGATAATGCCAGTATCTTAATCGCTTCATTATCCGTGCCTGTCGGTACGTCAATCTGCCCGCGCACTTTGCCATTTACTTGTACCGCCATCGTGATACTGTCGCTTATGAGTGCTGATTTGTCAAGGGTTGGGAAAGTCAGCGTGCGACTGTCAAAACCAAACGCTTCTAGTAGATGCTCGCCCACGTGTGGAGCGTATAGGGATAACATGGTCAAAAGTGTAATGATGGCTTCATGACGCACCGCCAAATCGCCACCGTCAGCAACATCAAACGTCCCGATGTCATTGGCAAGCTCCATCAGAGACGACACGGGTGTATTTAGAGCCAAATGCTCGCCCAAGCTGGTGTCAATCTTGGCGATGGTCTCGTGCGTCTTACGGCGTAGGGCTTTGGCGGGCTTGGATAGGTCATGATTTGTGATGTCTAGGGCGGATTTGTCCACGCCATTGATGGCAGTTAAATGCTCATCGGCAAGTCGCCATACTTTTTTGACAAAATTATAAGGACCTTTTAGGGCAGAATCTGACCATTCTAGCGTTTGGTCGGCAGGGGCAGTAAACATGGTGTACAATCGTACTGTGTCCGCTCCATATTCATTCATGATGGTCTCGGGGTCTACGCCGTTGTTTTTGGACTTAGACATTTTTTCAATTTTGCCGATGGTAACGTTCTTGCCGTCTGCGATGAGTGTCGCTTCGTTGCCACGCACTTCTACTTCATGGGGGAAATAGTAGCTTTTTGAGCCGTCTGCTTTTTCACGATAAAATGTCCCAGCCAGCACCATACCCTGAGCGAGCAGGCGTTCAAAAGGTTCGGCATTACCCACCAAGCCTTCATCACGCATGACCTTATGAAAAAAACGTGCGTACAACAGGTGTAAAATGGCGTGCTCAATCCCGCCCACATATTGATTTACAGGTAGCCATTTGTCCGCTCCTGTGCGACCGACCATTTGGGTGTCATCGTGCGGGGTGGTAAAACGCTGGGCATACCAACTGCTCTCCACAAAGGTGTCAAAAGTATCCGTCTCACGTTCGGCACTCTGTCCGCATTTTGGGCAAGTGCAGTTCACAAATTCTGGCATGGATTTTAAAGGATTGCCCCGTCCGTCAGGCACGACATCGGTGGGTAGTACGACAGGCAACTCGCTCTCAGGCACAGGCACTGTGCCACAGTATTCGCAGTTAATCATCGGAATGGGGCAACCCCAGTAGCGTTGGCGAGACACGCCCCAATCACGCAGGCGATACTGAATGGTGGCACGAGCTTTATCGCCTGCCACGTCAAGGATTTTTGTGGTGGCGGTGTCTTTGTTTAGACCATCAAGTACGCCTGAATTGACGCACACGCCATCTTTGTCAGAATACCAGTCTTGCCATGCGTCCGTACTGTATTCTTTTCCTTTAAATTCAATGACTTGCTTGATGGGTAAATCGTACTTTTTGGCAAAGTCAAAATCACGCTCATCATGAGCAGGCACACCCATCACCGCCCCTGAGCCATAGCTCATCAGCACATAGTTGGCGACCCAAATCGGCACGTCATCGCCCGTTACGGGGTGCTTGGCAAACAAACCTGTGTCCATGCCCACTTTTTCAGTTTTGGCAATCTCACTTTCGGCAACCGAGCCTTGTTTGCACAGCTGACAAAATTCTGCCATCGTTTCATTTTGGTGGCAGGCGTATTGGGCGATGGGGTGCTCGGCAGACACTGCAAGGTAACTGACACCCATGACGGTATCGGGTCGGGTGGTAAAGACGGTGAGCTTGTCTGCTTGCCCGCCAAGTTCATAAGTAAAATCAAGCTCCATGCCATGACTTTTGCCAATCCAGTTGTGTTGCATGGTCAGCACTTGTTTTGGCCATTTGTTTTCTAATGATTTTAAATCATCAAGGAGTTCGTTCGCATAGTCCGTGATTTTAAAATAATACATCGGAATATCACGTTTTTCTACCATTGCTCCTGACCGCCAGCCACGACCGTCAATGACTTGTTCGTTAGCAAGGACGGTGTTATCCACAGGATCCCAGTTTACGGTGGATAACTTCTTGTAAATCAAGCCTTTTTTGTAAAGTTGTAAGAATAGCCATTGTTCCCATTTATAATACTCAGGCGAACAGGTGGCAAACTCACGAGACCAGTCAATGGACAAACCAAGTGATTTTAATTGTCCACGCATATGCTCAATATTGGACATCGTCCACGCATGGGGGGCGACTTTGTTGTCAATGGCGGCGTTTTCGGCAGGCAAACCAAAAGCGTCCCAGCCCATCGGTTGCATGACATCATAGCCTTTTTGGCGGTAGTAGCGAGACAAAACGTCCGTAATGGCGTAGTTACGAACGTGTCCCATGTGTAGCTTACCACTGGGATAAGGGAACATGGAGAGCATATAGCGGGTGGGCTTGCCATTGTCGTTATTGTCCGTGTGGTAGCGGTTATCAGCTTGCCATTTGGCTTGTTGGGCTTGTTCAATGGCTTTAAAATCGTAATCGTTTAGACTCATGACTGTCTCAAAAATAAAAAGTTTAACGAGATATTATAGCTGATTTTTGTTATAATTTGCCAATATTTTTAGCAAAAGGACAATCCATCATGCTGACCATTTATGGTATAAAAAACTGTAACACCATGAAAAAATCATTTGATTTTTTACGTCAAAAGGGCGTAGCGTATGAATTTTTTGATTATAAAAAGTCGGCACTAAGCCAAGATGATTTTGCAAAATTCGTGGTAACCTTTGGCGACAAAGTCATCAACAAACAAGGCACGACCTACCGAAAACTTGATGACACTGCCAAAACCGTGCTGTCAAGTGGCGATGTGTCCGCCATGTATGACATCGTCAAGGACAATCTTGGCGTTCTAAAACGCCCCATCATCATGGGCGATGATGTGGCACTTATTGGCTTTGATGAGCAGGCGTGGGCGGTTAGTTTTTCGGGGTTTTAAAGGGTCTGTTCCACCATTTTTTAAGTACCTTTTTCCATAGGAAAATCAGCACAGCAAGTCCTACCATAAACGCCCACAGACTTGTTAGCCATAGGATAAATTCTAAGAAATACAGCCAGCCTGTGCTGATGCTTTGGACAAAGCGATGTCCAAAATTTGCCCGTCCGTCTTTGGCGATATACGCTTGTGTATCAGGCATGACCGATTCAAAAATCTGTGGGTTTTGATAAAAGGCAAGCGTTATCGTGCTAAACGCCACTTGTTCAGCAAGAGCCTTGCGGTCAAGCTCGGCAAGGGTTTGGCGGTATTTTGAATCTGTCATCTCGCCCACATGAGTCGATTTGTCCGCCAAATCGTCCGTCTTTGTGGCGTTAAGCTCGCCCAGTTTGGCTTGGCGTTCGGCTTCTATTTGGGCGTGTAGGGCGTTACGCTGTAAATCTAGGGCAACATCGCTTGCGTTAAATTCTTGATTGTTTAAAAACACCACTTGACCTTGCATACCCTTTAAAAACTCGCTCACCTTTGCACGGGGAATACGCACCGTCATCATGCCATGACGCACAAAATGGGTCAGTACCTTTAACTGCTCGCCCCCAATCGGATAGCGGTGCGTGTCGGTGGTGTTGTTATAAATTTTGGACGTTTGGATATATCCGCCTGTTTGTAGGGTTAGGCTTTCTAGCTGATCTTTGGTGGCGACCACGTCTTTGACGGCAAAATTTACGTCCGCCTTGATGATAAAGGCTTTATCCGCCAAATGAGCCTGCTCGTTTTGGGTGGTGGCTTGACTGTCAAGAGTGGGATTATCAGGGTTTGAGCCGTTTGGGTCGTTCGCGCCAGCAACGCTTGCCATGTCTGTGGTTGTGGCAATCTCAGAGCTTGCCGACTGATGGGCATAATCCGTCCCATCATGGGGTTTGGAGCAGGCGGATAATAGAGTAAGACAGATGATAAGGGTAAGGGATTTTTGCATGGAGGTTTCCAAGTGGTTTTTGGTTAATATAAAAGATTTTGTTTTTTAAAGTCAATAGGGTATGCCTGCCTTTGTGGTTTGTAATAAAAATCACGAAAAATCGCCCATTTTTCATACAAAAACAACTGTTTTATTTTGACAATATTTTAAAATATAAATCGTGTTATCAGTAGGCACGCCCAATATAAACAATTTTTGTAACCAATAAAAAAGACGGTCATCAACCGTCTTTAAATGTTAAGCATTGACATCTCTTAAAATCTGCGTGCCGACCCCCTCTTCGGTAAAGATTTCTAGCAAACAAGCGTGTGGCACTCGCCCATCTACGATGGTTGCACTTCTAAGTCCTGCTTTGACGGCGTCCAATGCTCCTGCGATTTTGGGTATCATGCCTCCGCTGATTGTGCCATCTAGTATCAGATTGTCCACATCTGTGGGCGACAGGCTTGTCAGTACGTTGCCGTCTTTGTCAAGCACGCCTTTGATGTTGGTGAGCAGTAATAGGCGTTCGGCATTTAAAAACTGGGCCACACGGCTTGCCACAAGGTCAGCGTTAATATTATAGGTCTCACCATGCTCGTCCACGCCTAAGGGGGCGATGACGGGGATAAAGTCGCTGTGAATGAGCATATTTATCACGTCTGTATTAACTTGGGAAACTTCGCCGACAAAGCCCAAATCGACATCGTTACCGTTTTTGTCGGTCATGGCAAGTTTGGTCGCTTTGATGAGAT
Source organism: Moraxella sp. (assembly GCA_030530785.1). GTDB lineage: Bacteria > Pseudomonadota > Gammaproteobacteria > Pseudomonadales > Moraxellaceae > Moraxella. Next base: position 72,972 of record JAUMUJ010000004.1, read on the forward strand.
TGGCATCTTTGCCCGTCAGACCGATGGCTTGTCCGCCGTGTTTGTTGATGAGATTGACGATGGATTTATTGACACTGCCGCCTAGCACCATCTCCACCACGTCCATCGTGGCTTTATCGGTAACTCTCATGCCATCTATGCGGTCAGACACCCGCCCAAGCTCGTTCATAAGACTGTCCACCTGCGGACCTCCGCCATGCACCACCACAGGGTGAATGCCCACCGTTTTTAGTAAGACAATGTCTCGGGCGAAGGAGCTTTCAAGCACAGGGTCGGTCATGGCATTACCGCCATATTTGATGACGATGAGCTTGTCTTTGTAACGCTGAATGTAGGGCAAGGCGGTGGTGATGACCTCACTTGTGTGTTTGGCTTCGTCTAGGGTTAAAGATTTGTGTTGCATAAATTTTCCTTTAAAATCAAAGAATAAAATATTATCAATCAATGATGCCTTTGGGTGGATTTGTCAGGGTAAATGTGATTTGTCGCATGGTATGGATTTTGGGCGTTGTGTTCGCCCCTGCACGCTTGTATTTTAAAAAGATATTTTAATCAAATGTCATGCTATTGGCTAAATCACTTAACCCCAGAACTGCCAAAACCACCAGCCCCACGTTCGCTGTCATCACTAAACTTATTCACAATCTCAAAACAAGGACGCACCACAGGCACGACCACGTACTGAGCCATGCGTTCGGCAGGATTTAGGGTAAAATCGGTATCGCTTCTGTTCCATACTGATACCAAGAGTTCGCCTTGATAGTCAGCATCAATCAAGCCTACCAGATTGCCAAGCACGATGCCATGTTTATGCCCAAGCCCTGAGCGTGGTAAGATGACCCCTGCAAAATTCGGGTCTTTGATATATATCGCAAGACCTGTGCCGATGAGTTTGGTCTGCCCTGCTTTGATGATGACAGGCTCATCAATGCACGCCCTTAGGTCGATACCTGCCGAGCCGTCTGTGGCACGAGTAGGCAGGGGAAAATTGGGGTCAGAGCCGATTTTTGGGTTTAGGAGTTTGACTTGCACAGATTGCATGGATTGTCCTTTTAAAACTGCATAAAGCGTCATTATAAAACATTTTGCCATAAAAATACCCAAAAACCGTCAAGTTTTTGGGCAAAAGGGTTGCCAAAATTAGGCGTTGCCGTCAGCTTGGCTTTGTAAAAATGCTTGGTCAAAATTAACAGGAGCAAGCAGTAGTTGTGGGAAGCTGCCACGAGCGATGATGTCGCTGATAACCTCACGAGCATAAGGGAACAGCACATTAGGGCAGTAGGCGTTGAGCAGGTGGGGCATATCGGCATCAGGGATATTTTTTAGCACAAAAATGCCCGCTTGCTGAACTTCGGCGATAAAAGCGGTGCTACCTGCGTTTTTGGCGGTAACACTGACGGTCAAGACGACTTCTTTGTGGTCTTCGTCAAGGTCAGAGCTTGCGGTGGTCAGACCGATGTCAAGCTCAGGTTGCCACTCTTTGGTAAAGACTTCGGCACTGGGTACTTCAAGAGAGATGTCTTTGACATAGATGCGTTCAAGACCCAGTTGTGGGGCGGTTTGTTCGTCTGACATGGGGTTACTCCGTGTTGGGTTGGTATTAGGCGGTTAGCATTTCGTCAAGTTTGCCCTGACGGTTTAGGGTGTCAAGGTCGCTAAAACCACCGATGAATGTCTCACCAATAAAAATCTTGGGGACGGTACGATAATGGTTGGTTTTGGTGTTGATGTCTTGGATTTCTTGTTCACTCATTTGATGGGCATCAATCTCGGTATAGGATACACCTTTAGCATCAAGTAGGCGTTTGGCACTGACGCAATACGGGCAGGTGGCTTTGGTATAAATGACAACAGGTTGCATAAATGTTCCGTGATGTTTTGGCAAGCTACATTATAATGTCATTGGGTATTTAATTCAACCCAAAACACTTGTGATTAAATTTGTTGCTTTTTTTGCTTACTTTTTAAGTTTGCTGATTTTGGGGGTAATCAACGGTAATCCTGCTGATTGGTAGTTAATGATGCCACCTTCTAGTCGCATGGCGTTGGGTTTGCCAACCAGTTGTACCGCCATGCCCGCTTGCATACCCATGTCGCACACGAAGATGATGGGGCGGGTGTCGGCTTGTAGCTCTGCTAGGTGGTTTTTAAGTTCAGTAAAAGGAATGTTGCGAGACCCTGCGATGTGTCCTGTGGCAAACTTGTTGGCAGGGCGAATATCAATGACTTGGGCGTTGTCGTTATTCATCATAAGACCCAACGCATTGGGGGCGACTTTTTTGCCACTACGCTTACTTTCAAGGCTAAAAAACATGACAATAAGCACAAATAACAACCCAAATAAAAAAGGGTGATTGCCCATAAATTCAAACCAGCGTTCCACAGTTACTCCACAAATTTTTTATACAAACTACCCATTATACATGAAATTTATCAAATTGACCATTTTTAAATGGGGGTGTTAAATGGTTATTTTTTGGTGTTTAGTTTTGAGCCGTTTTGGGCTTCATGAACCAGCGTGTTAAAATTGATAACCCGCCGTGCCAATACCCGACCGTCTGCCACCGCCTGCCAAAAGGCACAACCTTTGGCGTTGGGGGTGTGATTGCAGTCTCTGAACTGACATTGTCCATGCAAATCGTTTAATTCATCAAAACCTGCCAAAATCTCATCGCCATCTAAGTGCCAAACGCCATACTCACGAATGCCGGGGCTGTCTATGATACCGCCTTTGGTCAAATCGGTGTCGTCATAGGGGAGCAGTCGGCTGGTGGTGGTGGTGTGTTGTCCAAGTTTTGAGCCGTCTGAGATGACATTGGTGGATTGCATGGCGTGGGGCAGTAGGCGGTTGATGAGACTGGATTTGCCCACACCTGATTGTCCTGCAAAGATGACCAATTTACCATCAATGCAGGCTCGTAAGTTATCAAGCCCTGTGTTATCGGTGGCGGATGTGGTGATGATGTTAAAGTTGTATTTTTTGCCAAGTGATTGATATTCCTGAAAAATCTCCATGCTGTCGGGGTGTTCGTCCAGCAAGTCTGTTTTATTTAAAACCAACAGTGGTGTAACTTTGGACAGATGGCAGATGAGCAAATAGCGGTCAATGAGTTCGGTGGCAGGCTTGGGCAAGGGGGCGAACACCACCACCAGCATGGCGACATTGCTGGCGACAGGTTTGACCTTGTGATAGCGGTCAGGGCGGGCGATGAGCGTGGTGCGTGGGGCGAGCGTGTGTATCATGCCTGTGTTCGTGTCGCCTTTGGTAAAACCCACCGTATCGCCCACCGTCAAAGGTGGCAGTGTGGTGCGAGCATGACAACGCACAACATCGCCGATGTGCAGGCTGGATGTGCAAGCTGGTGGTAGGGCGGTGATTTGTACGTCCAACTGTTTGCCAAAATGTGAGATGATGACGGCTGTGGCGAGCGTGCTGTCATCAACCGTTTCGTGGTTTTTTTGGATTTGGCGGGTTTGGTTTTTGGTGAGTTTGCGTTTTTTGATAAAGGTCATGGATGTTTAAAATAAAAAATTGTAGCCTAAAATGTCAGCTTTGTGTAAGGCAACAAAAATTCGTGCATAAAATCACGTTTAAATGTGCATAAACCCCAAACTAAATTTTGGGGTTTTGTGCATAATATGCACATAAAAACGTTAAACTTTTCACACCCCATACAGTCGATATTCTACATTTGGGGCATTGCCTATGATGCGATTATCAAGAGTATTATAATACACCTTAGTCCCTGTTGCATAGCTATCCTTGCTTATAAGTAGCACAAGCCCACCTCCGACCGTCTGACCCACCCATACGTCATTATCTTTATTACCCACAATTGTGGCAACAGAGATGACCTCTGACGACAATAAGCTGTTCAGTTGCGATAATAGGTTCATCATTTATCCTTTGTTTAAAGACTTTAAAAATATTTTGACTTGCATTTAAAATATGATATAATTTACTTGGGATAATATATTTTTAATTTGGATACAAATGCCAACGCCTACTTATCCAAATACCTATCCAACCCCACAGTCTGCCACACGCTCACCACGCCATCATCTGCCCAAACATCAATCGCCACAGAATGCACAATGCCACGCCATGCGTCATCAGCATTGCCCGCTTTATCATTCACCTGCCAAATCTGCCCCAATTGGGCAAGCGGTAAGTTATTGACCCATGCCATGTTAAGGCTTGCCATTTGGTGTGTGCCACTGTCCGACAAGATGGCAATCCCAGCTGGGATAATACACGCCCCGTCAGTGTACAGTTCATGTTGCGATATGGGGGCGTGCCTGTCTTGTGCTTCATGCTGGCGGTAAACGGTTGCCCCATCGGTGCTACTGGTTAGGATAACGGCGTTGTAGCGGGGGTTGGTGCGTTTTTGCTCGCTGATTGATTTAATCACATCAAGCGGGATAATCCTATCAGGCTCGGTGGTGGCAAGCTCCCATGCTGGCACTTTGTGGCGGGGGCGGACATACAGCTTGCCATCTGCTTTATCACTTGTAACAAACGCCCCACACGCTTTTGCCACAGCATCAATGATGGCGATGGGCGTGTCGGTTATTGTGATGCGTGTTCGCCAATCTTCCACGCCAAAGTCTGCCGTGATGGGCAAATCTTGCAAGGCTTCACCCACAATTTGACTGGCGTATAAGTCATTGTCCAGTTTGACCACATTGGCATAATCTTTGGACAGATAAGCCGTGATGCTTCGCCCTGACAGCGTGTATGAGTGATTGACAAAGGAGCGGTTTTTGCTTATGTCTTCGGCAATGATGGTAAAGGGGTGGCTGTTGATATTAACCGTGATGAGTGGCTCATGCCCACGCTTAGTATCTAGCTTGGCTTTGATTTTGTTAAAATCATCAGGGCTAATCTGTACTTGCCCTTGCCAACAAAAGCTGTCCATGTCGGTTTTGATGCTAAAACTGATGGGGTCAATCGCCACATCGTCAAGTGTGGCACTGATGGTATGATGCACAATATAACTCCGTCTGTTTGGGGTGATGGCAGGTGGTGTGTCATGCCAGCACGTTAAGTTAAGGGGTAAGCCGTCTGATGATAAGCCTTGTACGCTGTGGTTTTTACGTCTTAGACTGATGGGTAAGCGGTCGGACGGTGGGGGCAGTTGGCACGCACGCTGATTGGGCGGTGGCGGTGGCTCGGGTATGGGGTAGTAGCGACATGGCACGATAACAGTGGGGCTGACATTGAGTGTTTGGCAATTTGCCCTGTGTGTGCTTTGGGTGTCCAAATCCACACAATGCCTGTGCGTTACTGGTGCGGTACTTTCCCACGTTTGGCAATGATAAAATGGTACTACCGCCACACCATGCCACATGGCACACACGCCTAAATGAATGGGGGCGGTCGTACGTGTTGTGGCACAAAGTGCCATCGGCTTGATGTCATCGCTTGGCAGATGACGACAAACACCCATCATCACGCTGGGGGCGGTTTGGATACGCTCACAACCCGTTAAAGGCTCAAAGTCATCTAAGACAATACGCCCACAATGTGCCACGCTTGCCACATTATCTGTTGTGGCATGATACTCACCACTTAGCTGACCGCCAACATAATGCACCCTTTGACAATCCGCCACAACTGACACCGCCGATACCACCCCGTCAAACGCCCCACTCATTAGACTCATGCGTCTTTTTTCTTTGGGGGGTTCGGGTGTGGGCGTGGGTGGTATGATGGGCGTGAGCCGTCCGCCCACTTCGCCAAGTTTGCGATTTAGGGCAAAGGGCAAGCGGTCTTTGGGCAACTGCTCACTTATCCGCTGTGTCAGCGGTAAGGGCAATTTGTCGCTTGTTAAGTCTGCCATGACTGCCACAGCTCCACCAGCTCATCGGCGGTCTTATCGCTCATGGGAACAACCCAATCCCAACAAAACGGCTCATATTCTTGCTCATGGTCTCGTGCCATGACAAGATAACGCCCATTGGGGTCAAGCCCTGTGATGAGATAATGCCCATTGGGCAGGCTTTGGGTGTATCTAAGCACGGTTAGGGTATCGGCATCCATCAGCACCAAAGGACAAACACAAGGCACGCCCCCTTTGCTAACAATGCCGTCTTGCGTGCCAGCGATATAGCCTGTGTCAGCCAATCCGACCATCATGTCCACAATCACATCAATACTCCCAATAATCCAGCGGTGCATATAACGCCTTAAAGACAGCATTATGCGTTGGCAAATCCACCCACCTAAAAAACGCCCGCCCCCCGATATTGACATGGGTGGTGTCAGGGTTGTAGGGATGTTGAGCTTGGTTGGCACTTGCTACTATATAGCCATAATTTAAGGACATATAAAACGGCAGTCTGCCGATGTTGGCGACCATCAAAGGCATGGCGATGTACTGCCCACCGATAAGCTCTGGTCCTTGATGTAAGTTTGCAATCTGCGGGTTGATGACTTGAGAGACGTTAATGATTTCATTTTTGCTAAGATTAAACAGCAGTGAATGACCGCTCATCATGGGGTAGTTATTATAACTAACAGCGGCCAGGTTATTGGCGTAATTGTTGGAATTCATATAAAAGTGATGGCGGTTTGCCTCATCGGCTCGCCACAGCCCGCCGACAAACAGCGTGGTGTTTTTGATGGCATAGGTGGGATTATCGCGGTTTAAGGCAAAATTTGCCCCCATCTCATAACAAAAAATAAACGCAAAATCGGTGGCAAGCAGATGCCAGCGGTTGCCATGTCTGGCATCTTTGCTATACAAATACCGCTCAGTAACGATGTTGGGGTCATCTAGCGATGTTGGGTGTTGGGTGTAGCTTGCCACAGAGTAGCGGGCTTGCCCATTGGACACCCCATTACTGATACGCAAATAAGGGGCGTGGCTGATGTGCTTGGGCGGTTTTATCATCATGCGGTTATCTTCTTCAAACAACATCTGCCAGCCCGCCCCGTCTTTATCGCCATAGCCTGTAATCAGGCACGCCTTTAAGATGGTTTTAATCGCCCCATCAGTAGCCGATAAGGCGGGGGCGTTGTCGTCTTGCCATGAATAGTATTTAACGGGGTATTTAACGGGGGTTAAAAAGCTCATTTTGTCGTATCTCCAAATAAACACATGGTAAAGCCATCATCGCCATCAGGCGTGTGCGGATTGGGCTGTACTGCCCTTAACACCCAAAAGGGCATGAGCGTACCTTGTGTGTTAAAGCGTATCACGTTTTGAGTTGCCCAGACAGAGCCTTGCCCAAAAGCATTTTTTGGCAGGGTAAAATAGGGCTTGCCTGTGGCAGGATTGATGGGGGCAAGGTCGGTTAAAGTGTCCGCCTTGCCCACAAAGCCTAATTTTTCGCCATAAAGCTCAAACTGGCTAGGACTGGTAAAGCGAATGAGCCAACGCTCACTAATCGCCCCATCATCGGTTAAGGTCATGGGGTAGTCGGTCAAATTTAGGCGGTTTAGCAGGGGCGTACCGTGTGCTTCATCACGCCACACCCCGTCCCAGTTGGTCTGTGTAAAGGGGATAGAGTGGCGTACTTGCAAATCCCCGCCGATAAGCACGCCCGACACATAAGCTCTGTCATAATCATGCTTGATGGGAAACATCAAGCCCAGCGTGCCGTCTATGTCCACGTCTATCACTCGGTTTTTCTCTTCAAAGGCGTGCATGACGTTTAGGGGCATTTCATAACCCGACAAGTCCAAAGGATTTGCCCATGTGATAGAGCCTGCGTCTAAATCATAATCCCAAAGCTCGGCATTGACCGCTTTGCCATTTTTATCCATCACGCAAATACGGTCTAGGTTTTGACGGGGCAAAGTGATGGTTTGACCGCCTTTGTGAGCTGTGCCAATATCGTACGTCTGCCTATCACCAATCAGCACCGTGTCGCCACGGCGAAAGATGGGTACTTGCCCATCGGTGGGCAGCCTGACCGTGTCAATCTTGACGGCGGTAGAGTTGATGGGCAGATGACTCATGCCAATGGCGTTATAGACAATGCTGTCGGCAATCACTTGGGCAGGTTGCCAAATTTGCCCGTTTTCTGCCGTCTCATCGCCCGTTGGCGTGCCGTCCACCAGCTTACCAAATGACACCGTAACAAGTCCAAATTTGGCGTCCACACGCCCTGTTATCCATTCGCCATCTAGGTTGCCATCAGCGTCCGCCACCGCCGATACACTTGTGCCATCTAACAACGTGGCTCGCACTTGCACGCTGTTTAGGCGTACGGGGGCAACCGTTGTGCGAAAGCTCACTTCATCCACCGTAAAGATGGGGGATATTCTTGCCCCACAGATGAGACGTGCCGTCATGTCCCCATTGTGGGCAAAGCCATTTGGTGTACCAACACGCACATTTTGAGCGTCATATACGCCCCCATCTTTGACAAAATACACACTATTACCCAGACGAAATACCACCCCCACATTGGCAGGGGTCTGTATGGCGACAAGGTGGTCGTTAAAGTCTTGCACTTTTGCCGCGCCGTCTGTATTGTCATAAAAAGACGCTTGGACAACGGTTGGCTCAAACATTCCCATGCCAGCGGTTGCCCCAACGCCGTCAAACACTTGGCGGGTGTGGGTTACATATTTTGGGCCAAATATTCTGCCCCCTTTACGCACGGTGTAGGTTTCGGTGCGATAGGTGGGCGTGGACGTATAGATGGTTTGGCTTTGATTAATCTTTGCTGTGCCTGTGGCATAATCCACGCTTCCTGCCACGTTGCCTGAGCTGTCTTTTAGATTGCCCTTGCCATCGTCATACAGACGCTGGATAATCTGTGTGTCGCTAGGCTTCTCCCCATTCATGACCCGAAGTGGGAAAGCAAGCTCCACGCCAGCGATGGCGGTGTCTGACAAATTCAGATGATACTTGTTGTCGCTACCTAAGGTGGGGGCAGTGATACTCACGCTTTGGCGTTTGCCTGTGTTGTAGCGGATTTGGGAGACTTTGTTTTTGCTGTACAAGATGCCATCTTTAAAAAAACCATGAGCAAAATGACCCGCCTTGTCCGTCTTGATGTTATCCACCGTCAAGCTGTCAAGGTTTGGCGTGTCAGACAACGTGTAGACATAATACGCCTTGATGTCGTCCACCTCATCAAGTGTGGCAAGATTGCCCGCCCCAAAGATGATGGCAGAACCCACATCAGGCATGAGACCACACGTTAGCACAACCGTACCTGTGCGATAATTTACCGTGCCTGTGCCGTGTTCTTTGCTTGCCCCAACCAGCACGCCCGAGCCGTTGTCTTTGAGTTCATACCATTTGCCCTGTGCCATGTATGACACCGTCAGACTGCCGACATTGGGCAAAGTGATGACATGGTTATATGAGCGGTTTTTTAGGTCAATATCAATGCGATATGTGTCAATAAAGGGCGTATGCACAAGGGCAGGAGCAAAGGTAGGATTGACAAATTGCGTGGCGACATCAAAATGTAGCTCACCTGTGGCATAGTCTATCGTCCCGATGGGCTGGGCATCTTTGATGAGCTTGCCGTTTTGGTCAGTGATGCCGTTGGCGGTGGTCAGCGTGTGGGGCGACACAGGAGGCAGATGTACGGTGGTGTTTGTGATGTTCATGCCAAGCGTGATGGGCGTGGCGGTCGGCTTGATGACGGGGGCAAGATTAACTGCCTTTTGGTCAGCGATGACGGTTTCCACCTGAGCGGTGGGGACGATTTTTTCGGTGATGGACGACACCTGAATGCTTGATGAGCCTGCTTTGACCGCCTGTACAATGGGTTTTATGCCAAAATACGCCCCAGCATCTGCCACATGGGTCTCACGCACTTTGGTGGGAGCGTCCGCATAACGCTCTACGGGATAATCAATGCCGATAAAGTCATGACCGATGGTCTGACTAATCTCCATCTTAATGACCATGCGGACAAACTCTTTACCGTCAGCGTTGGTAAAGGTGCGTTCGGTGGCTTCTACTTTGACCACTTGAATGTACTGTGTCAAGTCAGCATAGCCTTGTTTGTCTTGGCGTAGGCAGTACACATCGCCAATGCTAGGCAGTTTTTCGCCGACACGCTGGTAAGTTTGGATAACTTTTGAGCCACGAGCAGGATTTGACAGCAAGGTCATGGGGCTTTCAATCGTTGCCGTTGAATAGTTTTCTATTCTTTTGATGCTGTCTCGTCTTAGCTCGCCAAACTCCCCGCCAAACAGCAGATAGCTGACATGGGGGTCGGCAGGTGGCTTGGTCAAAGCGACAAACGCCCCATATAAGGGTTCTTTGTCGGCACGTCTGACACCGCCATACATAAGCAGGTTGTCAAAGTCGCCATTGACCCGAGAAATTGATGAAATGGGGGCAAAGATTTCATTGGCTTTGCCAGCCACCGCCGTGCCAAGCGGTTGCCCACCGCCTTCATCGGTGTCGTCTAGGCGTTCTGATGGGAAAAACTGTAAGTCGCTTTGGTTGATTTTTGTCATAATGTGCCTTTAAATGGTCTTTAAATCATCAAAAAATGCAGATTAAGCGTGCATTTATCATCATCTTTATCATCTTTGGGCTTATGCTGTTTGATAAACTTAATGTCGCTTATTGCAGGTCTGTCAAAGATGACTTGGTATTTTTTGCCCTTAGGGTGGGTCAGTGTCAGCGTCAGCTCTGGCACGTCCGCCCATGCTTGGATTTTTGCCAAATCCGCCCGCGTGGTGCGGGTGTTGTCGCCATTTAGGGTAATCGGTCTGCCCGCCTTTTTTGTGCCTTGTTGAATAATCATCGCCCCCGTCAGTGTATAGACGGGGTCAGATTGGGCAAGCTCTTGCCAACTAAACTCATCTGACCATGTAAATTGAGCGTGCAAATTGAGTGTGTCGGTGCTGTCTGACAGTGTCCAAGCCATAAAAAATCCCCAAATAAGGGGATTATAGGGGGTGGGAGCATAAAAGATAAGGGGAACGGGTTCAGGGGTACAAGCCCAAAATATGGCTTTAAGCCTTGAAATAAGCGGGTTGTATGTTGTATAATTCTAGTTCCTTATCGCATAGATAACTTAGAAAGTTTGAAGTGTCATAAATTGCTCCAAGTTATTGTTCCTTATCGCATAGATAACTTAGAAAATTTAAGCTGGCAAGTTCGCTTTCTAAGTCCGGTTCCTTATCGCATAGATAACTTAGAAAACACGGGCAGAGCTTGCAAAGCTCCAAGCATGGTTCCTTATCGCATAGATAACTTAGGAAATAGATAACTTAAACATTACAACACAAGCAAGACTATCTTGCCCGTGTTTTTGATGCGTCTATCATCTCTTTTATTAGCTCTTGTTTGGCTTCTTGCTTAGCATCATATAAACTTTGCTCCCACGCCTTGACGACATCGCCCGCCCCTAAATTGCCCGATGTTGCCCCACCTTTGCCCACGTTTAGATTTAGCGTGGTGCTTTGGTTTTGCTTGTCTTTTAGATTTTTATGCTCCGCTTCGTTAATTTGTCTTTGCAAATTAAGTGCTTTTTCATAGCTTGCTATGGCATCTGCATTGCCCTGCGTGCGAGCTTGGGCGATTTTGGCTTCTAAGTCAGCCAACTTTTGGGCGTGTTTAATCCGTAACACTTCCGCTTCATTACCCTGTATTGATGCCAGCTCACTTTCTAAATCCAGAACCGTCTGACGGGCGGTGTCAGATAGGGCTTTGATTTTTTCAGAGGCTTTATCAATTTGACCTTGCAAGTTTTTCAAAGTGGCATTATCCATCGCTTTTACGCCTGCAATGCTAAAATCAGACGCTTTTTTAAACAGCTTTTGGGCGTCTGTCAGCTTGTCAGTACTGATAGACGCACTGTCTAAACTTTCGCCCATTTTGCTAATCTCATCTTTTAGTGCCATCATCTCTTGGCGGGCAAGTGCTTGGCGACCCATCATCTCGCCAAAGGCTTGCAAATACCTACTTGTGCCGCCTCTTGCCACATTGCTTAATGTGGCATAAAAATTATCAAAAATCTTGGTCAGTTTTTCGGTCTCTATGCCAAGCCCTGACAGTCCCACACCTTGTATGCTGGCGTTTTTATTTGCCGTGGCAAGGCTTGATGAGACTTCGTTTGTGCTTTGAACAAGCTCTTTGTTGGCTTGACTTTGGCTTTGCTTGACTTTGGCGTTGTCGGCATGGGCTTTGGTGTTGGCATGGGTGGCGGTGGTGTTGTCTTTTGTGCTGGCGGTGGCGTGGGCGGTGCTTTGGCTCATGCCCGCTTGGATTTTTGCCATGTGCTGGGCAGACACTTGGGCGGTCAGTCCTGCACTGCTAATCTCGGTTTGTATCGCCTTAAAGTCCGCTTGGGTCTTGGCAGATGCTAGGGCAGTATCCAAGGCTTGATTTAAGGCGACTTTTAGCTCGTCAGCCCCCTTTGCGGTGTCTTTGATGGCAGATAAGCCCACGCTTAGGTTTTGAGCCATTTTTTGTCCTGATGTACTCATGCCTGCGTTCACCGCAGACATAGACACGCCCAAAGCATCTAGGGCTTTTTGTTGTTCGGTGGTGGCTTGTTTGGCGTGGCGTTGGGCGTTGGCAGTGGCAAGCACAGCAGTGGCAAGCTCTTTGTTACTGCCCGTGGCTTCTAATAAAGCGATGTCAAGCTGTCTTATCCCATCGGCATTATCACCGATAACTTCTCTTGCCCCATTATACGCCATGGCAAGCTGACCCACATTATCCCCCGCCACGCCCGCCAAATCATTAAAGGCAGATAAAGCGGTATTGGCTTTGGTGGACAATCCCCCCGCAAACTCGCCCACATCAAGCCCTAACGCCTTAAAACTTTCAGCATGCTTGGACAAATCCACTTCATCAACGGCTTGTTTCACGCCCTGCATGGCACTGATGATGGCCTTGCCCGTCTGGTCTGTGGTCGCTTGCAAGCCCTGTTGGGCAAGCTCCTGTTCTAGCATGCTGTCCACCACGCCATTATTCGCTTCTATGGCTTTATGGGCGTAGTCTTTAAAGGCGTTTTCTAGGGCGGTGGCGGACGCTTGCCCACTTTGCACCATCTCATCGTATTTGGCACGGGCAAGGTCGGCTGTCTGCTGTAATCGCTCCTCGGTGGTGGTGCTGATACTGTCTATGGCTTTGCCAAGTGAGCTTTCAAAGCCCATCACAAGCTCATCAAAGGCTTCTTGGCTTTTTTTGGCACTGTCGGTCATGGATTTGGCAAACTCACCACCAAAGCCTGTGAGCGAATGCACAGCACGGGCAAGATTGGCAATGTCGGTTTTGACATTTGCCACCACGCCTTGTATGATGATTTGTAGTGCCTTAAAGCCATCAGCCACCGCCGATGTTGCCAAAGACACCCCCGTCATCAGCCCTTGCAGTATGCTCACCGACCCCGCCCCTGCTTCAAGCCCCATCATTGCCCCCACCACATCGCCTAAGGCATCAGGAATGATGGCAATGCTCTCATATAAGGTTTTGGCAACTTCGCCAATGCTGACCAAACTGACCTTTAACTGCTCCATGATGGCGGGGTCTATGTTTTTAATGCCGTTGGCAATGTCTGTGATAAAGTCCGCCAAAGCAGTTGAGCCGTTAAGCTCGTTATCCATCTCACCGATAAAGCCCATCAGACTGTTTTTAAGTACGGTTAAAGACCCCGACACCGTATTTGGCATTTGGCTGTATTCGTAGGCGATTTTGTCCGCTTGCGATTTTAAGGCATTCCCCACCACTTCGGCGGTGAGCTTGCCTTCACCTGCCATCTGACGCAAGCCATCGATAGACACACCAAGCCCATCTGTCATTGCTTGGGCAAGGCGTGGCGTTTGCTCCACCACCGAGTTAAATTCATCACCACGCAAGACCCCAGAGGCGAACGCTTGACCCAGTTGGGTCAGCCCCGCTTGCATGCTTGCCATGTCGCCACCTGATACCGCCATCGCTTGACTGATGGTGGCGGTCAGCCCCAGCACGTCTTTTTGAGAGTAGCCAAGCTCCTTTGTGGATTGGGTCAGCTTACCAAACAAATCCGCCGTGGCAGTTAGGGGCATGGTGGTGCTGTCGGCAATGTCTCTTAGGCTTGCCATGGCATGATTAAAATCGCCCCCCGCTTCGGTGGCAAGACGTACACGGGCTTCTAAGTTATTAAACTCATCTGCCATCTGGATAATCTCTTTGACCCCAACGCCCACCCCCAGCATGCCCATCAATCCGCCCAATCCTTTTGTGATGTTATTAAGCTGTAAGGGAGTGTTGCCCAAAGATTGATTTAGCTGTTGCACCCGCTCATTATAAAGCTGTGTGGCTCGGGCAAGTTCGGTGCGGGTCAATGTCCCGCTTTGGCGTAGCTGTTGGTAAGCCTCCCGAACCTGTACCAGCTGTTGCCTTGCTCTGTCGTCCACATCCAGCCCAAGCGTCATGCGAGCCGATGTAATTTGGCGTAGACGCTCGGCTTCACCCGCCAATGCGTTGATTTGGCGGGTCTGTTCGGTGGTGGACAAACTGCCCCATGAACGTTGCAAACTGTCAGCGGACGTACGCAAGCCGTCCACATTGCCCCCTGCCTCTTCAATGGCATCAGCCAGACGGCGAACATCGTTAATGCCTTCTACGCCTGCCGATATGGTAAGCTGTGTGTGTAGGTTATTGTTTGCCATAAAAATCCCCTTAATCTTAAATTAAAGGGATTTTAAGGGTGGGCTAATGGTGGGGCAAGAGGAATGGGTTCAGGGCTTGCTTAAATTGAGCTTAACCACTTCTAGCACTTTGCCTTGCGACACATAGAAACGTCTGTTATTAGAACAATCCACAAAAGATACCAAATTGGTTGGATAATTACTTCTTTGTTCCGAATAGCTCACATATTCCACCCTATCACACTCAGGCAATCCTGCCACCATAAATCCAGCATTGGCATCATGCGCAGTAAATACTCTTAACCCTTCATCGCCATATTTGGCGTGCATTTTTGGGTAGGCTTCTTTGGTATAGGCTGTGAAAGCATTTTCAGCAATATCAATTTGTTTTGGGGTGGCATTTTGTGCGGGTGTCGCAGGAGCAGTTTGGGTGGGTACAGTTTGAACAGGAGCAGGGGTTGGCTCATTGTTTCTAGGGAATGACAAAAACAAAACCAAAATCAACCAAGCAAAACTAATAACTCTCGCCCGAGTGGTATGTCCTTGTCGCAAGGTAAACCATGCAAAAATAATTGGCAGAATAAAGATGCCAAAACCCAATAAAAACCCTACGGGGCGTTCGTATTCATAATCATCATAGTCATCAGAATAATTACTCATAAGTCTTTGTCCTTTTGGTTTATTTGAATAAGGGGTGTAAGATGAGTAGGATAAACCAGTACCTGGAATGCCAACCGTGCCACGCATACCTTTTTTGCCAAAATTGGCGGTTGCTCCACGCTTACCAACCGAGATACTACTAATGCCGTTTTTTGAGACATTTATACGCACTCCTGGCATGATTTTGATGCTTTTGCGAAACCTAAAACCCATAACCAACCTATATAAAAAATAATTCTATATTATAGACATATATTTACACAATGACAACAAAAAAGCAGTTTAACTTGTCATTAAACCGCTTTTAAATTCATAACTTTTGCAAATACCCCTTGAGCAAATCAAGCCCAACCGGTGCAAGCTTATCCTGCCACAGACTTGTTAATGTATCGCCCTTATCAACCGTTACTGACTTTTGAGCCAGCACCCGTCCTGTGTCCCACCCATTGTCAAGCTGGTAGAGCGAACCGCCCACAATCTTGTCGCCATTATCAAAGCTAAGTTTGATGGCGTGTTTGCCTTTATACTTTGGCAATAGGCTTGGATGGTAGCCGACCGCTCCAAGCCTTGCTTTATCCCTTGCTTCTTTGGTAACAAAACAATAAGCGTGAGCAGTTAGAATAATATCCACCCCAGTTGGCACTTGGTCGGCAGTCAAGGTTTTGTCATGGATAACAATGGGGATTAGATGAATGGTTGCCAGCCGTGCCAAGCGGTCTGTCTCATTTGGGGGCGATACGGCAACCACTTTAATATTTGGCTGAGTTAAGCACCACGCCAAAAGTTGCTCGGCAAGCCATTTTTGCCCGACTATCATTACTTTTAATTTATTCATCAAAATTTTCTCCTAAGTAGCGAAAGCCTTGCACTGCTCTAAAATGTCCGCCATAACGCCCTAATGGTTTGCCATCTTTGTGCTGTTTGGATGATTTGGCGTATAGACCACCACTAATCTGCGTCCACTTCTTATCACGCCTTAACGCCTGTGCTAAATTTGGGTGGCTGGTGTGAAAAATGGTTCGCATGGGTTTATTGTAGCGGTTGTCGCCTTCAAGCCACATTTGACACACTGCATTTAAAAACCGCATTCCAATGCCAGCCCCTTGCCATTCGGGCATTACCACAAGGCGACAAGCACGAGCTTCTATAAAGCCGGGCATTGTACTAACCGCCAAATGAGCCACCAATTCGCCATTTACCACTGCCACATAGTTGGTGGGTGCAATCATTTTGGGCATTTTTAAATAATGATGTGGCTCAAAAGCTTGCCAAAATCGCCAGTTGGTTTGGTAG
>JAUMUJ010000036.1 GCA_030530785.1 Moraxella sp.
TAGGTCATCGTCAGCACCTTATTTAAGACCCCCTCTGTCGGAATGATGGAGGGGGTTTTGTATGAAGAGTTGTTTTTTGATGGGTTTTGTGTATAATATGATTTCTTAATAAGAAATAATTCTTATTAGCTTTTTTATATCTTTATCATTAGGTAGTTTATGCGTAAATATCCTTTATCTATATTAACACTTGGTATTTTAACTTCTTTTTCTGTTCATGCAGAAACTCAACAGCCCCATGTGTATTTGGACGGGCTAAGTGCCACCGTTTCTAAGGAAGCGGGCAAATATGTTGCTATCATGCCAAATAGTTTAAAAGACGATAAACCTTTATATGAAACCGCCCAATCCATCAGTGTGCTGACCCCACAACAAGTTGAACAAAAACAAGCCAGTACAGTGGCAGAGCTTTTGGAAAATGTGGCGGGTGTGTCATCAGGCGTGCAGGGTCGGCGTGGTTGGGATGATTTTATCATTCGTGGACAAGTGTCATCTAATCAGATGTATGTGGATGGTATGCGTGTACAAACGTCTTCTAATAATCTGCGAGCGTGGGACGTGGCAGGGGCGGACAGTATTGAGGTGGTTAAGGGAACCACCACCACAGGCTATGGCATGGCTTTACCGAGTGGGATTGTGAATATCACATCAAAACGCCCAGACAGTGAGACTTTTGCGAAAGGTAAAATCACAACGGGCAGTTTTGGTAACAAAGAATTTGCTTATGATTTAAACCATGCTCCAAACGATAGTAAAAAAGGAGCATTTCGCTTAAATGGACGTTTTTCTGACCGTGATGATGCCACAGATTATGTTTATTTTAAGGACAACTATATCGCTCCGAGTTATACTTTTGATGTGGGTGATAAAACCGATTTGACTTTATTGGGCAGTTATCAATGGCGTGAATATGTTCGCCAGCAGGGTTTGCCACACAATAACACGATGAATTTGACCACAGGTGAACAAACCATTCGTAATGCTCACGAAAAATATGCGTCCAGTACTTTTTTTGGTTTGCCTGATTATGGCTATGAACAAAAAACCTTGCGTGTCGGCTATGATTTGGCTCATCAAATTAATGACGATTTAACATTCAAATCCATTTTTGCCATCAACAAAACCGACACAGACGGCAAACCTGTGCTGGCAAATGGTTATGCCAATTTTTATAATACGGGCATCATCGGTCGGCGAATTAACCACCAAATCAAAAAAGACACCATGCTGACCAGTGATAACCGTTTTGAAAAATATTTTAACACAGGCAACTTAGAGCATGATGTGGTGGTGGGGCTTGATGTATTGCGTGAAAAAAGCGACTATTATCGCCGTAATGAGACTGCTACGCCATCATTTGACATCAACAATCCAGATTATGCACTTACTTCGGTGGCATTGGTGAATGGTTTTCCTACCCAAAATATTACCACCACCCAATACGCAGGACTGTACGCCAAAGACAATGTTCGCCACAACGACTGGATATTTGGGGCAACTGTACGCCACGACTGGACAAAAACTGACGTGAATAATGTGCTGACGGGGGCAAACACCAAACGCTCGGACAGTGAGTTTACGGGCAATGCGTCTGTCATGTATGATTATCAAGGCAAATTTGCTCCTTATGTCAGCGTTGGTACGTCCTTTTTGCAAAATACCGACACAGGACAAAACGGCGATGTATTAGACCCTGAAAAAGGTCAAAATCGTGAGATTGGCGTAAAATTTCAAGGTTTTGACAAACGCTTGCAAGGTTATGCGTCCATCTATGACATTACTCGCAAAAATGTCGCCGAAACCATCTATGATGGTAGCGGTGTCAGCACAGGGTACAGCGAACTTGTTGGCAAACAGCGCACCAAAGGCTTTGAGCTAGAAACCGCCTTTGTGATGAACAACCAATGGAACATTTCAGGGTCGTACAGTCGTATCCCTACCGCTAAAATCACGGAAAACAGCCGTACCTCCAACATTGGTCAGCGTATCAGTCAAATCCCCAAGCAGTCTGCTTCCATCTCCACTCAGTATCATTTTAGCCCTGACCGCTTGGGTTGGTATGTCGGTGGTGGTCTGCGTTATCAGGGCGACAGACGAGCATGGCGGACAGCGGTGAATAATCGTGGGGTAGAGACCACGCATTTTATGGATTTGCCTGCTTATACCTTGCTTGATGTAAAAGCAGGCTATGAAGCCAAAAACTGGGGCTTAGGCTTGGCGGTCAAAAACTTAACGGACAAAGACTATCTGGTCGGCACAACACCAAACGCCCAGCTTGTCGCTTATGGCGAGCCACGCAATGTCCGTGCGACTTTAACGTTTAAATATTGATGAGTCGGTTGATTAGCCCTTTTTCGTCATGAAAAAGGGTTTTTGGTGTTTTTGGTAAAAAATAAGGCAATTTATGGATTGGCAACAAGAGCTTATCACGGCGGTGTTTTGGCTGTTTAAGGCGTTTTTTTTGGTGGCGTTGGTGCTTGGTATGT
Source organism: Moraxella sp. (assembly GCA_030530785.1). Classification (GTDB taxonomy): domain Bacteria; phylum Pseudomonadota; class Gammaproteobacteria; order Pseudomonadales; family Moraxellaceae; genus Moraxella. The sequence goes on from JAUMUJ010000036.1 coordinate 2,487, forward strand.
CGGCATGGGTGTTAAAATTTAGCCCCTTTGGTAAAAAATTTTGGCACATCACCAAGCCTTGCTTAAACCGTGCCAATATTGCCAAAACGCTTGTCATGATAAGTTTGCTGATTTTCTTTGTGCTGTTGGAAGTCAAAATCAGCGTGCTAAATACACAGTTTTATAATAAATTATACAGCTCACTACAAGACATGGACGCACAGGCGTTTTGGTTTTTTGCCCTGCTCAATGCTGGCTTGATGATGTTTAAGGTGGTGCAAGAAGTGGTGGATAGATTTGTGGGGGAAGCCTTTGAGATTAAATGGTGGGAGCGGTTTAATACGGTGCTGGTGGGGCGTTATCTTGACCACAAAAACTACCATCGCTTGCAGTACACCCACGCCCCCGACAACATAGACCAGCGTATTGAGCAAGACGCTAAGGAATTTATCACAACCACCGTAGAGATGGTGCGTGGGGTCATCAATGCCGTGATGTCCATCATTGAGTTTACGATTATTTTATGGGGACTGTCGGGGATTTTAAGTTTGTTTGGGGTAAGTGTGCCAAAGGGCGTGGTATTTTTTATTTATGCCTTTATCATTGTGGCGACCGCTTTGTCAGTGTGGATAGGGAGACCATTGATACATTTAAATTTTGACAAAGAACGCTTGCACGGCGACTATCGTTATTCGTTGATACGAGTGGCAGATAATGCCGAGAGCATTGCGTTTTATGGGGGCGAACATCAAGAAAAACGCCATTTAGCAGGTCGGTTTCGGGCGATGGTGGATAATCGCTGGGCGATTGTTCGGCGTATGCTGGGGCTTGACGGCTTTAATATGGGCGTAACGCAGTTTGCCATGCTGTTGCCACTCATGCTCCAAGCCCCCCGATTTTTTGCAGGGGAGATAAAGTTGGGCGATATGCACCAAACGGTGCAGTCGTTTAACCGCCTGATGAGAGCGTTGTCGTTTTTTCGTCTGTTTTATGAAACGTTTACGTTATATCAGGCACGGCTAAACCGTTTGTATGGCTTTTTGACACGGCTAGATACGCTGGATGCCACATCTGCCAAACCCGCCGTTGGCATATCGGACAGCTTAGAACTTCGTGATTTTGGCATCATGAGAGCGGACGGCACACCGCTTGTGCGTGCCATTAGCCTAAGCCTAGATAAGGGTGAGAGCCTGCTTATACAAGGCACATCAGGTACGGGCAAAACCACACTGTTAAAGGCGATGGCGGGCATTTGTCCGTTTGAGACGGTTGGCACATTAAGCATACCAAAGGGCGTGTCATTATTTATCCCACAGCGAGCTTATACCCCACAAGGCACGCTTCGCCAAGCCATCTGCTATCCTGATTTGTCGGTAGATGATGATGTGCTGACCGATACCATGCGTCTTTGCAAACTGGATAAATGGATAACCTGTCTAGATGAGATTGCCGACTGGCAACACCGTCTGTCGCTTGGGGAACTTCAACGCATTGCTTTTGTGCGGGTATTTTTGGTCTGTCCTGACGTGGTGTATCTTGACGAAGCAACCAGCGCCTTAGATGAGCCGACCGAGCGGTACTTTTATGAACTTTTGGCACAAAAATTGCACAGTGCTATCGTGGTGAGTGTCGGTCATCGTAGCACACTTCATCGCCATCATGATAAGCAGTTGATTTTAACGGCATGACTGCTTGTTTTTATTGTTCATTTAAAAGGTATTTATCATGTATCAACTCTCGGATTATGAGTTAAGTCAGCTAAGTGGCATTGACCCCAGATTAAGTGGAGATTGGCAAGCCATCATCGCCACCACATTGCCAAAGTTGGATAAGGACACCCGCCAAAGTGTCATGGAAAAAGTGCTAAAACCCAAAGGCATACGCTATGACCCTGCCCAAAAAAAGCTCGTCATTGCCCCCACACCCAGTTTGCTTGAAGTGTGTAAAGCCAACCCCACCGACAACAAACAACTGCTAAAAGCCATCTCTCAGATGATGGAACTCATCAGCTCGCCCCCCCCCCAGCGAAACCTATGATGCCACCTTGCTGGCTGATGAGACCGAAGCCATCTTGACTTTTTTAGACACATTGGCGGTCAATCCTGAAAAACACGAACACCGCATTCGCCAAAAAATTCGCACCGCTTTTTTGTATGAATTGGCAGAGTGGGTGGACAAAGTGTCGCTTGAAATGCCAAAAACCCTAAGGCGGATTGATGAGACGGTGTTTAAATGCTATTTTAAAGAAGTATTTATCAAGCAACAAATTCAAGGTTGGGGATTTAAATATCTAGAAGCGGTGGATTTGGATTTATATCAAATCACTCATTTTCCCGAATTTATCGCCCAAGAAGCCAAAAACCGCAAATTACTGTTGGTGGAAACCGAAGATTATTGGTTTTTAATTTCTACCGCCGAAAATACCACAGTCAATCCATTTTCTATTCGCCGTTTTTTATACGAAGAAACCGTTGCAGATTTTACTTATCTAAATAATGTGGTACTGCCAAAGCGATTTGCTGATAATGAAGTAACTCAAAAATTCATCTCATTATTGGTGGCAAGAATTTATAGTCTGGACACCAATATCAGCGAAGATGTTAAAAAGTTTGTGCTATTATTAAAAGACTGCACCAAAAATCAACTGTCGCCCATCTTTAAAGAGCCATTATCCGCCAGTGGTCTCAATGCCGAACGCACCATCACCAACCGCACCTTAAAGTTTGAAGAAAAGTTGTCTAGTGTGGTGTTACAGCGTCTGCCGTCCATGTTTGCGATGGTGCAAGACTCAGAAGCAGAGCGGGAGTTTTTGTTTGGGCATTTGACGGCATTTTTTACAGACGTGTTGGCATTGGTAGAAAACTTTCGTTTGCACCCGTTGGTGCGATACTCTTTTGTGGCACAAAACCTATCTACCAAGATTGCAGGTTTTAATATCATGCTCCAAAAAAACAAACTGTGGCTGTGCAGTGGCGAGATGACCAACCAAGAAAAAGAAGAGCCATTTAAACAAGCCATGCCAAAATTACGCCAATGTTATGAAAATGGCATGGAAGAATTAAAAGACATTCAACTGTTAAAAGAAGAAGTCAAGGTGTATTATAATAAACAGCACGATGGCAGTTGGGGGCAAAAACTGTGGCAAAAGCTGGGTTTTGGCAAGCCCAAATATACGATGGAAGATTTAAAATCGTATGAAAAAGAGCTAAACGATGAGTTTTTTGCTAACATTATCCGCCTTGCCAAAGACAATAAAAAAGCGGTGGTGCATTTAGAATACGAATCGGATTATTTGCCCAATGAAGATTTTCGCCATTATATCATCGCCAACGAAGATAAAGGCATTTCTCGTTTACCCTATGTCATCGCCCTGCCCGAAGATAGGGGGCTGTTTTCGCTAGAAAATATCCAAGATGATGTATATTGGGAAATCTTTACTCATGTGGATAATATCTAGGGGTCAGCTTTGGGCTTGTCGCCGATGAGCTTGCTTTTGGGCTTGGCAGGCAAAATCACCAAAAAGCGGGTTTTGCCTTGCCAAGTATCGGTTAAAATCTGACCTTGATGAGCTTCGGTAATCTGTGAAACTAAGGACAGACCCAGCCCTGAGCCTTTTTTCTCTTGTTTTAGGCGAACAAAGGGGCTAAAAATATCCTCTCGTTTTTCGGGGGGGATACCCTCTCCTTGGTCAATCACCGCCAAGACGGCATAATTTGGTTCGCTGTCGGGGCGGGTTTTGTCTTTGCGGGCAAGGCGTTTTAGCAGTGTGTGCTTAGGCTTGTCCATGCTTTCGTCTTTTTCGGTATTTTCAAGGCATTTATCGCCATCGTCATCAAGTTCCAGTAAGGCTTGGGGAATGGTGTGTGCGTCATCGGTGGTCATGGCGTGATACAGATAAACCTGTATCGGTGGTATGCCGTGAATCATGGCGTTGTTGAGTAGATTACGTACCAGATGAGTTAAAAGTTTGGGCTGGGCGGTGATGTTGATGGGCAGGGCAAACAACGTTGCCTCAGGATAATGCTGACACTCTGTGTGCACCAGTTCGTACAAATCCACCCGTTCGGCGTTTTGTAGGGCATGACCTGCGTCTAGGCGACTGACGAGCAAAATGCTCTCCACAAGGTCATTTAACCCCGTCAAATCACGATTGATGGCGACCGCTCTTTTGTCAAATTTGGCTTTGTCATCATCGCCAAGTTTTTGGGCGAGCATATCCATCATCTCTACTTGCAGACGAATGCGGGTGATGGGTGTACGAAATTCGTGGCTGGCATGGGCAAGCAATAGGCTGTGGGCATTGATGAGTTGTTCTATTTTTTGGGCGGATTGGTTAAAACCATAGGCAAGCATGGCAATCTCATCATTGCCGTGTTCGCTGACCCTGACACTAAAATCGCCATCGCCCAATTTTGCCATCTGATGGCTCATTTGGTTAATCCGCCAAGTAATGCTATGAGCAATTCGCCACAGCACCGCTGACATGATGGTCAAAAGTAAAATCGTCCCTGTAAATAAGTTAAACACCGCCAGCAGGGGAGATTCTTTTGGGGGATTGCGGTTTTCGTACCACAGTGTATAGCCTGTGATGCTTTTGACGGTAACGTGCGGGGGTCTGCCTCCGATGAGTTTTGGAAAAATCTCAGCCAGCCAAGACGATTCGGGACGAATCTCAGGTGGTAGGTTTGAGTCTTCGGTTTGGATAATTAGACGGCGGTTTTGGTCGTACAGACCAATTTTGGCATTTAAGCTGTCGTCCATGATGTCAAAGCTCTTTTTGATGATGGCAAGCACAAAACGAGACTGTACCCGCCTGTTGTTTTGGTTGAGCTTATCTACTTCGGCAAGCATGGGGTCAATCTGACTGATGATTTGCCCTGCGATGACCCGAGAACGCATACTGTCAGAGTTGTTGTGGGTAAGCTGGGCGAGTATGACCATCGCCACAGCAAAGACGATGAGTGCCAAAAATACGCTGATAAACAGCCTTGCAAATACCGAATGCAAGCCAAAATCGGTTTGGGTTTCTTTATCGTGGACGGCGGTCATGAGACATCACAAACAGCAAAACCACCAGCACTCTGATGGTTTTGGGTCAGATTAAACTTGGTCGGTGGCGAATTGATAGCCCACGCCACGCACGGTAATGATACGCTTAGGCTGACGAGGGTTGTCTTCTATCAAGGCTCTAAGCCGTGAGATATGCACGTCTATGGCACGGTCTATGTTCTCTGAGCTGTCATCGTTGGGCATGGCTTGCCACAGCTGTTCACGGTTTAGCACTTTGCCTGCGTGGGTGGCAAAGTAATGTAGCAGTTGAAACTGATGGGTGGTCAAGCGAACAATCTTATCATCAATGGTAACTTCGTGGCTGTCAGGAAATACGGTCAAACGCCCAAAGGTTAAACTGCCTGAATTGATGTCGGCTTGGTTGGGGGTTTCATGACGGCGTAGAACGGCACGAATGCGAGCTAAGAGTTCTCTGGGTTCAAAGGGTTTGGGGATATAGTCGTCTGCTCCCATTTCAAGTCCAAGCACTCGGTCGGTGGTGTCGCCTTTGGCGGTCAGCATGACGATGGGGACTTTATTGATTTGATTGTTTTTTGAGCCACGCACACGCTGACAAACCTGCATACCGTCCATGTCAGGGAGCATTAAGTCAAGCACCACAAGGTTAATGTCTCGCTCTTTGGTGTCTAAGATGTCAAGCCCTTCTTGGGCGGTGGGAGCGTGATGAACTTCATAATAGTTCATGGACAAATAATCGCTGATAAGCTCTGCCAAATCTGGGTCATCTTCAATCAATAAAATTTGCTTGCTCATGGTAGTGCCTTATCCAAATAAAAATCAATCTGTCATATCTTGCCAAGATTTATGGTGCTTGACAAGTGGTAATTTGTTATCAATGATAAAAAATTCTCGGATTTCTCGCCCGCATCCGCCAATTTATGCACAATATGTAAAAAAATGTTGCACAAGTCAAAATGACCAATCCAGTCTTACTTTTTTGCCCGAAGCATCTTTGGGCAGGCGAGCCAAACAGATGAGAGCTTCGGGTGGGACACTTGCCACCAGATATTGTCCGCTGTCGGGGCGATATTCTATGATTTCAGTGGCGGTCAGTCTGATGGTCTCGTCTTGTAAGATGAGCCACAGATAAGCACGAATGGGTGTGGTAGGTTTGTGTGGTGGCTTATCAAGGGCGGATAAATCCATTGGTTGTAAGTTGTCATTATTATCAGCAAATATGGCAAAATTTGGCACCAATGCCCCAACGTTCATCTGGTCATAATCAATATGACCGCTCACCCAATCTCCCGTCATGAGCTTGGCTTTTTTGGCTTCATCGGGGCTGATGTGAACATGAACTTTGATGGTGCCAAGTTTTGCCACATCAGGTTCAATCTTGGCGATTTGCCCCACAAAGGCTTGCCCAAGATGGGTATTAAAATTAACCGCCTTACCGACACTGAGATATTCACCGTATTTTTTTGGTAATAAACTGATAAATTTCAACTGTTTAGTATCGCTAATAACCATCAAGGGCGTACCCTTTGGATAGACTTTTTTGGGGTCATGAATAAAAATTTCTTGAATATTACCCAAAATTGGAGCGTTTATTGCAACAATTTTTGCAGATGGTGGTTCATTAGCAAATTCATCATTGGGTGTGTTGCTGGCATCATCATCTGTCAAGGAGTTTGTGTCGGTGTCGGTTTTATCCAAGCTGTCATCGGCAACAAGGATTGGTTCGGGTACTGGCTCTATGATGTGAGCTACGGGTGCATTTTGGGTAACTTTGTCGCCCAAGCGTACGTTTAGGTGAGATAAACTGCCATCGGTGGGCAGAGTAACCGTAACGCTGGTGGTGGGCACGATGACCCCTTCAAGCCGAAAACTTGGCTGATACAGCTCAGGACGAACACTGGTTAAGTGAGCTTTGGTTAAGATGACGGTGTGGTCGCTGATTTGGATTTTGGCGTTATCAGACGGGGTGGGTGGGTTGATTTTGCGGTCATGCAAAAAACTGCTCGGTTTTATGTCATTGCTGTCAAGCTCTGATTGGCAGGCACTTAGATTGATGATAAACGGCAGTATTAAGGCGATGATTGACAAAAAATGTCTTAACATAACTTTGTCCATAGGTGGTGTTGGCATTTTTATATTAACACATTTTGGTAAGTTATGGCTTACTTTTAACCATCACAATGCAACAAAGCTGTATGATAAATTATCTATACTTTGCTTTGGTATTGGTTTGATATTTTTAATCGCTATTTTTATTAAAAAATGTTAGAAAAATTTATCAAAGTATGGTAAAAATATAAAATTGGACTGCTATTGGTCTGATTTTTTATGATTAAGTGGATTTTTGTCTGCTTTGATTTGTTTGACAAATGTGGGTCATGCGTCCATGCCCATAAAGATAAGGAAAATAGCCATGAGTCTCTCTGGTCTTAAAGTGATGATTATTGATGATTCTAAAACCATCAGACGTACCGCCGAAGCCTTGCTTCAAAAAGAAGGCTGTCAGGTGATTACCGCCGTTGATGGCTTTGATGCGTTATCAAAAATCGTAGAAACCAACCCTGACATCATTTTTGTGGACATCATGATGCCAAGACTTGATGGTTATCAGACCTGTGCGATGATTAAAAATCACCCTGAGTATTCATCAAAGCCCGTAATCATGTTATCATCTAAGGACGGATTATTTGATAAAGCTCGTGGTCGCATTGTCGGCTCAAATGAGTACCTGACCAAGCCTTTTAGTAAAGAAGATTTGTTTGCCACCATCAGCCGTTATCGTTAATCCGTTTTTTAGATGACTCATCTCAAAACAGGAGAGATTTATTATGGCAAAGAAAATACTGGTTGTAGACGACTCACCTGCCGAAATGGCAAGATTTCGTGAAGTTTTAGGTAAGCACGACTTTGAGATTATAGAGGCCTTTAATGGCGAAGAGGGCTACGAAAAGGCGTGCGAATATAAGCCTGACTTGATTTTGATGGACATTGTCATGCCAGAGATGAACGGCTTTCAGGCGACTCGCAAAATCACCCGAGACGAGCTGACCAAAGACATTCCCGTCATCATCGTCAGTACCAAAGACCAAGAGACTGACCGTGTGTGGGGCAAGCGACAAGGGGCAAGAGAGTACATTGTCAAGCCCATCAGCGAAGACGGACTGATTAGTATCATTCGCTCGGTATTGGGGTAGTTTGTGGCTTCTGTGGGTTTTATTGAATTATTGCGTTTGGCTGACCTTGCTGTTGCAAGGTCATCTGGGCGACATGATGACAATCATCATCAATGGACAGGTATCGCTTTTGAGATAGCAGGACAGCGATTTGTTGCCCCAATGGGGGAGATTGCCGAAGTTTTGGCTGTGCCTGATTTTATCCCCATTCCTCTAACCAAGCCATGGTTACTTGGGGTGGCGAATGTGCGGGGTAGGCTACTGCCGATGGCTGATTTGGCAAAATTTTTAGGCGTTACCAGTCATGAGCCTTTAAAAAAACGCAAAGTCATGGTCATTGACGAAGATGGGGTATTTTCGGGAATTATGGTGGATCAAGTGCTGGGCATCATGCAGTTTGTTAAAGATGATTATCAAGCACGCCCACTGCCAGAATCATCACCTTTTGCTCCTTATAATCATGGCGTGTTCATCAAAGATAACCAAGAATGGTTTGTGATGATGCCATCGTTGTTATTTGCCAATACAGACTATCAAAATGCTGCCCTAATTTAGATTAGGGCTTCTGGGGCAGATGCCCACTACCCATAATCAGACACCAACGCAGACGCCATCTTTGGCGTGTGTATGAACCTGTTTTGTTTTTTATAGGAAACCAACACAATGAGCGACAGTAAAACATCAATAACGCCAATAAACCCCACAACAAACGAAACAAAATGGTGGGTGGCATTGCTTGTTTTTGGGTTGATTTCTCTGGTCAGCTTTGTATGGCTTGTGTATTCTTTATTAAAAATCTCCGACCATCTTAGCGACATTAACCGCTTAGAAGTCAGTGCGGTCAATATCGCCAAATCAGTCAATGACGCAACATTTTCACGGGATTTTGAGACCAGCAAAAATGCCTATGCCAAGCTGTCAGATGACATACAGGTGTATGAGTCGTCATTAAACCGTCTGCAAGGTGGTGTGTTGTTGATGGGGGGCGAAAAACCCTTTAAAGAGCTGATGAGTGTGTGGCAAACCAAAAAACAAAGTGCAGATTTTGTGGTGGCACACCAAAATAACATCAATCAACTGCAAGACTTTCAACAGCAAGTCAAAGACGCTGTGGTACAGATGCAAGGCTTATACAACCAAGCCACCGAACAGGCGATGGGCGTGCGTATGCCAGCTGGGACATTGCGTGAGATTCAATCACAAATCATTCGCTTAGAACGCATTAACGAAGAGATGACCGCATTGACCGTCAGTGCTGACGCTGATGTGGGCAATTTTGCCAATCATGCCAATGAATTTGCCAGCGTATTAAATAACCAAATCGCCAGCTTTGGGCAAGCGTCTCCTGCCCTACAAAGCGTCAAAGAAACCTATGACCAAATGATCGCTCCTGTGGTCGGTCAGTTAGATGGGCTAAGTACGCCTGCCATACAGTCTCGTCAAAACGCCCAAGAGCTAAGCGACCTTGCTATTACCACCCAAGACAAGCTGGCGGGGGTAAATCGGGGGATTATCACCCAAAAAGACATCATCATTCCTGCGTTGGTGTCGCTACTTAGCTTGTTGTTTACGATATACGCATTGGTTCAGTTTTTTAAAGGTCATGGTCGTGCCGAGCGTTTGGTCATACAAAGAGAGGTGTTGCGTCAGCGTCAAGAGCTTGAAACCGAAATGGAGCAAAATCGCCGTGAAAAAGAACGCCTACAAAAAATGGAGCGTGAAAGTGGCAATTCCCAAGCGGCGATTTTACGGTTGCTTGATGAATTGGCTGATTTGGCAGAGGGGGATTTGACCACCCGTGCCACCGTAACCGAAGACTTTACAGGGGCAATCGCCGACTCGGTAAACTTAGCCATTGACCAGCTTCGTGAATTGGTGCTTGCCATCAACACCACCGCTGATAAAGTTGCTCAATCATCACAACAAACCCAGATGACTGCCGTTGAGTTATCCGAAGCGTCCGAACACCAAGCCCAAGAGATTGCAGGGGTGTCAGCGGCGATTAATCAAATGGCGGTGTCCATTGACCAAGTATCCACCAACGCCATTGAGTCAGCATCCGTTGCTCAGCGTTCGGTTGCCATCGCTCATAATGGGGTAGAAGTGGTTCATCGTTCCATTGAGGGCATGAACATCATCAGAGACCAAATCCAAGAGACATCTAAGCGTATCAAGCGACTTGGTGAATCATCACAAGAGATTGGTAACATCATTGGTTTGATTAACGATATCGCTGACCAAACGAACATTTTGGCACTAAATGCCGCCATTCAGGCATCTATGGCGGGCGAAGCAGGGCGTGGTTTTGCGGTGGTTGCCGATGAGGTTCAAAGACTGGCCGAACGCAGTGCGACAGCGACCCGTCAGATTGAAGTTTTGGTAAAAACCATTCAGGCAGACACCAACGAAGCGGTGTCATCAATGGAATCTACCACTGCCGAAGTGGTTAAAGGGGCAAGACTTGCCAAAGATGCAGGCGAAGCCCTTGATGAAGTACAAAACGTTTCTAACACATTGGCAGATTTGATTCAAAACATCTCAAATGCCGCCCGTCAGCAAGCGACATCGGCTAGCCACATTTCTAATACGATGAACATCATTCAGGAGATTACGTCTCAGACCACCGCAGGGACACTGGCGACCGCTCGTTCGGTGGGGCATCTTAATGAAATGTCCGCTCAGTTACAAAAATCAGTATCGGGTTTTAAACTGTCCGATGATGACTGATGTTTGCCGACAAACTCACCACCATGGTCATGACAGGCTATGGTGGCAACTTTTTTGTCATGCAAAATTAAAGAGGTTTTGGTATCTTGTAGGGTCTGGATTTAGACATACCTACTTTTCTTTTTTTTTGAAAGTGGTAAGATAGGCACTATCGCCAAAGTTAGGAATAAACATGAATCATCAACCCAATGAACTTGTTGCATTAGAATGGTTAATTGCACCACTTAACGAACAAATTAACGCACTGTACGCCCACCAAGAAAAAGGGGCGATTGAAGCATTAACGGAAGTTGCCATACGATATAAGGAAATACACGGCGTTTTAACGATGGCACATCTGCCTGATTTTTGTCAATTGGCAAATCTCATCATGCTCATGGCAGACCACGTCAGCAAGACATCAGGAGCAGAAGCTGAGCTGTTTTTGCCGGTGGTATTGCACGCCAATAAACTGCTCCAACATGAGCTAAATCACTATGTGAAGTCAGGCTTTGTGCGTAAAAATCTGTTGATATTACGCAGTCATTATCTAGGAATGCTGTTAAAGGATTTGGATATTGAGACCGAAGCGGACGCTTGGCAGGTGGCGTTGGGTCATCGTTTTAGTACTCAAATCAGCTTAGATGACTTGGCTCCCCACAGCCTAAACGAAGAGCAATACCAAGAAGCAGGCGATGCGTGGTATTCACTTTCGGATAAATTAGAAAACAGCACCCAAGATAAAGTACTCTATCTGGGCAATTTGCACAGTGTCGCCACTCGCATGGCAGGAGCGATGGACGATGAGTTGATTAAAAAACTGTGGACGGTGGCGGTTTTATGGATTGACAGCCTGATTTTAAACGAAGAGTTACACGCTGACGATGTGTACTTGTTGGGCAAATTTAACCGAGCGTTTGGGTTAGATGGTCAAGACATGAATATGTCAGATATGTTGTGGCTTGAAAACATCTTGATTGATGTCTATGTCAGTTTGATGAATCTGCCTAGGGTCAGTCGGGTGGCTCGGGAGATGCTCAGCAAGATAGACAACAGCATCTTAACCGAACAGACCTTTTTTTCATTCATCACGCTGACATTAAGTGAAATCATCAAATCCTTAGATGATGACCGCATCAGATTTGATATGTTGTCTTTGATAAAAGACCGACTTGCCAATCGGGGTTGGTCATTTTATGCAGGCAGTCTAAGCCAAATCATCAGCTATGCCGAAGATGCCAACAGTTCAGGGTCGGTCAGTTTTAATGACGCCAAAGCACACATCAAAACAAAACTGCAAACCTTGCATGATGCCATCAAAAAAACCAACGAAGCGATAGACACCGCAGGTCATCATCACGATGGTGGGGCACTAAACGAAGCGTATATCGCCACCGAAGAGATAAAAAACAGTTTTAGTGAGTATTTAGACAGTAAAGATGTCGGTGATTTGCCCGATTCTGATGGCTTAAATCAGCTCACTTACTATTTTGCTGAAATGCAAATGAATGAAGTGGTGGCGGTTGGTGAAAAGTTTACCACGCTGTTTTTGAGCCTAAGGGACAAAGCTCCTAATCGTATCAGTTGGCAACTGGCTCATGACATCGCTGATGGCTTGTCGCTGTTTGAGATGTTTTTGGATAATTTGTCTAAACAAATCTTTGACCAGGCCTTATTAACCAAAGCCGAAGAAGTCATTGACATATCGCTCCAAACCGTCTTGGCGATGACCGACAAAAACGATGACGTGTTGGAGTTGTTTGATATTTATGCAAAATTGCTCAAATCGCACGAAAATACCATTTTGTATGATGACAGTGGGGCGATTGAGCCTGTGGTGGGCGAAGTGGTGCATTCGTATGTGCTAAACACCGATGATGGCACACCTGACGATGAAGACATTGAAGATGTCATTATTGAGCATGAGATGGGAGAGACCTCACCAAAAGGACTCAGTTTTAGTCAGCGTCAAGTACACCAAAAGCCTGCCAGTAGCACCTTAGTGCATGACCAAGAAAAGAGCAAAGACATTTTGCTCACAGACATTTTATCCTTGCCTGACATCAGCCTAAGTGATGGGGATAATAACAATAACGATTTGACGGTCAGTGCCATCAAAGCTCGTCATGCCACCCAAGAGCCTGCCAAAGCCACCACCACCGCTTATGAGATTGCCAAAGCCAGTCTAAAAGACGATGATTTTAGTCATGATAAAGAGTTTCGGGCGATTTTTGTGGAAGAAGCCGATGAAGTGATAGATGAGCTTCATGTGCATTTGCAGGCGTGGCAAAAAAATCCCAGTAACTTTGTTCCTTTAAAAGAAGTTCGCCGTCATTTTCACACCCTAAAAGGCTCAGGACGCATGGTGGGAGCGTTTGGCGTTGGTGAGACCGCTTGGGCGATAGAAAATATGCTCAACCGAGTGTTGGATGATACCATCGCTGTCAGTGATGATGTGGTGGCGTTGGTTGATGAGGCTGCCGACATCATGCCCATCATGGTGCAAGATTTTACCAATGGTCAGCCCCCAAGTGTGGACAATGCCCTGATTGTCCTAAAAGCGAACAATATCCTAAAAGAGCGACCCCTAAACGATGGCGTGCCACAAGGGGCAAGCGTATATCCTGCCACGCTGTCCGATGGGTCTGATGATGTGGTACAAGTGTCAATACAGCCACAAGACGTTTCAGAGAGCGTTTCAGAGA
>JAUMUJ010000055.1 GCA_030530785.1 Moraxella sp.
AGATTTTACGTCTGCTTGGGCGGTACGAACGGCTGTTTTTGCTTGGTCATATACCTGCTTGGATACCGCATCAATTCCCACCAAACTTTCAATCCTTGCCAAATCTGCTTGGGCTTGTGTCAAACCTGCCCGAGCCGATGTCAGTTTGGCTTGGGCAGATGCCAGATTCGCCTTTGCTGATGTTAAGCCTGCTTCTTGGGCACTTAAATTTGCCTGCTGAGCAGATAACCCAGAATTGGCACTGACAAGACTGGCTTCTGCGGTATGAATGGCAGCCAAACTGGTGTTTGCCGTGCTGACATAGTTATCTCGGTTAATGCGGTACAGTTCTTGACCTTTTTGGACAAAGCTTCCTTCTTTAAATAGCACCTCATCAATAATACCGCCCACCTGTGGACGCACTTCTGATGTCTCAATGGCAGACACTCTGCCCGAAAACGCCTGTATTAAAGGCAAAGTGGTGAGTTCTATGACTTGTACTTCTACAGTGGTTGGGGGCATTTGTTGTTGGGAGGCTTGCTTGGCATCTTGGTTTTTATTGCAAGCAACCAATCCTACGCCCATCGCCACCATGAGCATGACGCTCAATGCCTTAAATTTAAGATTCATAAAATCGCCTTTACATATATCATCATGCTAACAAGTCATCGTTTTGCATGAATTTTGTTCAAAAAATAGATGATTTGTGAATAAAAGTTAAAAAGTCAGTTATTATAACTCATTTTTGCGGGTTCTTTTTGTCTTTTTTTGATTGGACAGTTCATGTTTATCACTTGATTTTTTATAAAAAATATGTACAAAGTGGTCATTTTTTTATATTTTTAAAAAATTTTAAAAATAATGCTTGCATTTTATAAAATTTTTGCTATCATAGCACCCAATTAAGGCTGGGTGGCAGAGTGGTTATGCAGCGGACTGCAACTCCGTGTACGCCGGTTCGATTCCGACCTCAGCCTCCAATCATGCCCGGGTGGTGAAATTGGTAGACACAAGGGATTTAAAATCCCTCGCTCTTTTGAGCGTGCCGGTTCAAGTCCGGCTCCGGGCACCATATATGAGACCCCTAATGATTGTTAGGGGTTTTATTTTTGTAAAACATTTGCTTTTTATTAAAAAGTATTTTATAATGTCGGCTGTTTTTTGAGAGCCTTCGTTTCCCCACTCTTAAAACAGATAAAATCAAGCAGTCCGCTTGAATTTTTTATTTGTTCTACTCTCAAACTCATTGATTTAAAGGTTTATTATGACTACTACTGTAAGTGCAAAACCTGCCGAAGTGGTGCATGACTGGTATGTCGTGGACGCCGAAGGCAAAACGCTCGGTCGCCTAGCCACCGAAATCGCATCTCGTCTGCGTGGTAAGCACAAACCATGCTATACACCTCATGTTGATACAGGTGATTATATCATCGTTATCAATGCTGACAAAGTAGCAGTAACTGGCAAAAAAGCCCAAGATAAAAAATACTATCGACACACCGGCTACCCTGGTGGCATCAAAGAGACCAACTTTACCAAACTTATCGCTCACAAGCCAGAAGACGTGCTACACAAAGCGGTAAAAGGTATGCTTCCAAAAGGTCCTTTGGGTTATGCCATGATTAAAAAACTTAAACTGTACGCTGGCACAGAACACCCACACACCGCTCAACAGCCACAAGTGCTAGACATCTAAGGAGACAACATGGAAAAGAATTACGGAACAGGTCGCAGAAAAACCTCTACCGCTCGTGTCTTCTTATCCAAAGGCACAGGCAACATCGTCATCAACGGCAAGAGCCTAGATGAATATTTTGGTCGTGAGACCTCTCGCATGGTTGTGCGTCAGCCCCTAGAACTTCTAGAAGCGACTGACAAATATGACCTATACATCACTGTTACTGGTGGTGGTGCAAGTGGTCAAGCAGGTGCAATCCGTCATGGCATTACCCGTGCCTTGATCGAGTCTGATGAGACTGTTAAGCCCGCCCTAAAAGCTGCTGGCTTTGTAACTCGTGATGCTCGTGAAGTTGAACGTAAAAAATTGGGTCTGCGTAAGGCTCGTAAACGCCCACAATACTCAAAGCGTTAATCTACTTTCTCAAAAACCCTGCCAATCTGGTGGGGTTTTATCTTTCCCCTTACCACCCCTAGCGATACCAGTTTCTGTTATGGTTTAGGTATTTGTGGTAATAGACCTCTTACGAAATTAAAATTAAATCATCTTATTAACAATCCTTGCAATCAA
>JAUMUJ010000037.1 GCA_030530785.1 Moraxella sp.
AAATTTTAGCAAATCAAACAGCACGGCAATATTGAAAAACAGTTTTAATATCAACCAAGAAAATTGACAGTAAAATTAAACAAATTGATAAATATATTAAGGGATTAAAATAATGTTAAATTCTATTATTTATGGCAATTGCCTTGATGAAGTAAAAAAGATTGCTGATAATAGCATTCATGCCATTATTTCTGATATTCCTTAGGGTATCGGTTATGATGATTGGGATATTTTACACAGCAATACCAATTCAGCATTGGGTGGTCAATCAAAAGCCCAGAATGAAGCAGGGGCAAGCCCTTAAATGGTTGGAGCGAAGCGGATAAGAAAATTCCATTAGAGTATCAGTTATGGTGCGAAAGTTGGGCAAGTGATTGGCTAAGAATATTAAAACCTGGTGCAAGCTGTTTTATTTTTGCAGGTCGTAGATTTTCTCATCGTTGTATTGTTGCCCCAGAAAATGCAGGGGTTACCTTTAAAGATATGATTGCTTGGGAAAAAATAAAACCCCCGTAGAGCTCAAAGGGTTTCTGCTATTTTTGAACGCAGACAAGATACAGATAATGAAGACAAATGACAAGGCTGGCGAGTAGCAAATTTACGCCCTATTTTTGAGCCTATCTTATGGTTTCAAAAACCTTATAAAGTGGGTGGAACATTGGCAGATAATATTTTGGAAAATGAATTGGGGGCTTGGAATGAAGAAGCCCTACAAAAATATTCATTGTATAATGGCTTATCATCAGCCAATATTATTAAAGTAATGACAGGCAATGAAGATAGCGGTAAACACATTACTCAAAAACCCTTAAAGTTAATGGAATTATTGGTAGAGTTAGTAACAATACAAGGGCAGATTGTGCTTGACTCATTTGCAGGTTCTGGAACAGTATGTGTGGCGGCAAAAAACCTAAATCGTCAATATATTGGTATTGAGGCTGACCACGCCTATGTTGATATTACTAATCAATGACTAAAATAATCTAGCCAATCATTGCTTTTATAACATCAGTGGTAAACTGTCAGCGACGATTGAGTGAGAATAATCAGTTTAAGATTAAAAACCGTCAGTTTTGGGGATTTATTGGTTTTAATTTTGGAGTAATGATGAATGAATACTGAGCTTATTGATCTAGCAAGAGAGATTGGACTTCACCCTATTTTGATATTTTTGGTTGTTTTGATGATGCCTGTTTTCTTTAAAATAGAAAATTTTATTCAATATTATGATAATATAAAATCAAGAAAATTACAAAAAATACAACAAGCAATGAGTTGTGAGGATATGCCAGATCTTGAAATTAATTATTTAAAGTCTTTAAATAATAATGAACTATTTAAACAGGCAACTGGCATATTTATTAACCATCATATTAGAAGTCATGTTATAAAGTTTAGCAATGATTTATCAATCAGCCATAAAGACTTAAAGATTATCCAGAATTATTTTAAAAAACAACAAAATAATATTATCATAGATATTACAAAATATGAGTGGTGTTTTTTATTTTTATCTAAATGGGTTTTTTTGTTATCTGTGCTAATTTTAACAATAATGGTTGTAATTTTAATTATGTCTATAGATTTTATATTGGGAAAGTCTGATATAATAAAATCAATCTTTCAATTATTTATCATTTATATTTGTATATTATTGATGTATTTTAAGGAGGCACGCACATATATTATTTTTTGTAACATTTATGATAATAATCATAATGTTTTTAAAATAGAAATGCCAAATAAATATTGGAAAATTGGCTCTATTCTTGTATTTTGTCTTATAATCTTTGCAACTAGTTTGTTTAAAATTTAATAAATTTAAAATGCATTAAAATAGATATAAATCTTTTGAAGTATTTTAATGTTTAATTAAAAACCACCCACATGAACGTGAGTGGTTTTAAATCAGCCAAACCGCTTGGGAATAAGCTGTGCCTTTGGGTCATCAGGGTGGGGGCGGTCGGCATGGGTTAGGGCATGACTTATCCAAGTGTCCGCTTGCTTGATGGCGGTTATCAAATCAGTCCCTTGTGCCAGTTTGCCTGCGATGTAACTTGCCAGCGAACAGCCTGACCCATGAAACTCGCCATCTAAGCGGGGCAGTACGCTTTTGTGAGCCACTTCGCCATCAATGTATAAAAACTGCTCAATATCGCCCGTCTCATAATCATGCGATGTCTTTACCAGTACCGCTTTGACGCCATTTTGGCAAAGTTTTTTTGCTCCGATGTGCAAATCTTGTTCGCCTGACAATGCCCTCAGTTCATGAGTGTTTGGCGTGATGAGTGTGGCATGGGGCAACAGTTCGCCAAAGGCTTTGACCAGCGTATTTTTGTCGCCGAGACTGCCTCCACTATTTGCCACCAACACAGGGTCAAGCACAAATGGCGTGCCATGAGTGATGTCGCCATTTTTAAAGAGCGTGGCTAGGGCGTGGATATTGTCGGTCGTGCCAAGCATGCCTGATTTGATGGCTTTGACGGGCAAATCGTCAAGCACCGCCATCGCTTGGGCAACCAGAAGTTTGTCAGACACAGGCTCAAAGCCCATGACCGCTTGTGAGCTTTGTATGGTAATGGCAGTACACGCCACAGACGCATGAGAGCCTGCTTGACCGATGGACTCAATGTCCGCTTGTAAACCTGCCCCGCCCGATGGGTCAAGACCCGAAAAACACAATACCACAGGACGCATATTTTTCCCTTATTGCTGATAAAAATCCTATCATAGCAGGTTTTTGATGAGCTTGCTAAGATTTTTTTAAAAAATGCTTGCAATTTGATGGCGTTTTGGTATAATACTGCCCATTGATTGCTCGGTGAAGTGGGTGAGTGGCTGAAACCACGTCCCTGCTAAGGACGCATACGGGAAACTGTATCGAGGGTTCGAATCCCTCCTTCACCGCCATCTTTTTTAAAAAAGGCTTGACAAACACTAAAAACGGTGTATAATAGCCAACATACGCACCCGTAGCTCAGTTGGATAGAGCACTTGGCTACGAACTAAGGGGTCGGGAGTTCGAATCTCTCCGGGTGTGCCATTTACCACAAACCAAAACTATTGCAGTTTTGGTTTTTTTGTTTTTGTATTCATTCATTTGCATTTTTCCTTGATGGATTATGCTAAAATAGCTCTTTTTAGCCAAAGTTATCTCATGTCAGATCCAATCTCTCAATTCTCTTCTACCGAAGACAGTATCGTGATTGCTCGCCCGATAGTGCGTTTGTTTGCCATTATTTATGATGGCATGCTTATTTTGGCAAGTTTGTTTTTGGTGGGGACGATACTGTCGGTCGTGGGGACGTTTGCCTTGATGGACGTAGGCACAACCTCCCAAGAAGCCCAAAAACTGCCCGCTTGGTATCAAAATGGTGTCATGACCCCCGCTTTTGTGTTGACGTTGGTAGGGTTTTATGGGTTGTTTTGGCGAAAATCAGGGCAGACGCTCGGTATGCAGACGTGGCGATTAAAGACAGTTACCAGCGGTGGCGAGCTTTTGACGTGGAAGGACAGTTGTTGGCGGATTTTTAGTGCCTGCTTGCTTCCTTTGTTGTGTGCGACTGTTGGTGGGGTGTTGCATGGCTCACGATTGTCGGTATTGGTCAGTGCTTTTGTGGGATTTTTGTTTAATTATCTGTTTTGTTGGGTCAATGCTCGGGGGCTTGCGGTGCATGACATTTTGTCCAATTCCATGACCTTAAAAATCCCCAAATATCAACACCAAAGCATTTTTGCAAAATTTAAAAAGAAATAGAGCATCCTTATGAAAAAAATCTTGGCATTATGTGTGGCACTGGCGTGTCAGATGGCGGTTGCTAATGATGACATCGTCCGTACATTGCATGGGGCAGGCTTGACGCTTCCTGTGCGTGATGTTCGTCCATCGGTGATAGGACAGTTACTCCAAGTTCGCCTAGATGGAGCAGAGCCAATTTTTATCACCAAAGATAAGCGTTATGTTTTGCAAGGAACAATTGAGCCAAACCCCAGCCCTGTTGTCCAGATTGCTGATGAACTAAAAACTCCCCAACGAGCAGGTACGCCTGTGTCGTCTGCTTATAAACGGGCGTTATTGGCAAACATGACGGCATTAAAAAATCTTACCGCTGATACCGTCTTTTTTTATACCAACGTTCAAGGGTTATTGTGGGGAACGTCAGGCGTGGGCGGTGTGCCGTTTTTGGTGAGCGATGATGGGCGTTATTTTATCAATGGCGACATTTCGGTGATTAAAGATGGGCGGTTTGCAGGATTGGATACGGATTTTGAGTGGACAAAAAACCGCCATATTTTGTCAGTCATTGACGAAAATTGGCTCACCGTTTATCCTGCCAAACCACAAAAAGCGGTCATGTATGTCGCTACCGACACGCATTGTCCGTATTGTCGTCTGTTACACAAACAAATCGGTGTGTTTAACGCAAAAGGCATTACCGTTAAAGTCATCGGTTATCCCACCTATGACGAAGCGTACGAACCCATGCGTCAGATTTGGTGTCAGGCAGATAATGACAAACGTGCCAAGCTGTTATCACTTGCCATGACGGGTGTCATGCCAAAGGTGCTTTGCCAAGACGATACCGAAAATAACCTGCTTAATAATCAAATACTTGCTCAATCTTTGGCAGTCATCGCCACCCCTGCCATCTATCGGGACGATGGCGTGCTGTTTGAGGGGGATTTTCGTGATAAGGCGTTGTTTGAGTTTTTTGGGGTGCGTTAGGGGTTTTCGGCGGTCTCAAAACGCAGTCCCGATGTCTTAATCGCCCAAATCAGCTCCACAAAGGCACGGTTGTTAGTCAAGGGTTCGCCATCTAAAATCAGCACATAGCCCGACCCATCTATCCACAAAAACACAAAGCTGGTCTTGGGCATCAGCAAATCCACCTGCTCAAAAAATGAGATGGCCTGCTCTTTGATGACCCAGCCCCGTTGCTGTTGGCGGTTTAAAAAATCAAAAAAATCTGCCGCCGCCACACTCAGAGTGTCTGCTTCTTCTTGGGTGTAGCCGATACGAGCCAAACAAAAGCCTTCGTTGGAGCCGATGGCGGCACGGCGTGTGCCAGATAGGCTTGCAACCACATAGGGTAAAAATTTATCCAAAGGCAGATTTGGGGCGGATAATGGGTTTTCTAAAAACTCAATCCAGCCATTACCAGAGAAATCTTCTAGCCATTCCCGATAGTATTTATTGGTCCAAGCAGACACCTGCATACAGCTTTTGCCAGAGATGATGTCTTGCAAGGCTTGTTGCTGTTCGTTGGGGTCTGTGCCAGCAAAGGCTTCAAACACCCCTGCTGGCGTTAAAATGATGTACGAGTCGTCTGTAAAATGTACGTGCATGATAAGCTACTCAAAGTGGATAATTATAATAAAAACAGTGAGTTAAGCAGAAATCATGTACACCAAAGAACGTACCAGATTTTGCATTTGACCACGTTCACGAGCGTCCACCATCGTTACATTGGCGGCGATGTTATGGCTGACCAGATAATCAGAGAGGCGTTGATGTAAGTCCCATGGGGCGTTTTCACAATGCGTAACTCCCACCACTAGGGCAGAGCCTTTGATGAGTGGCTGAAAACTTTCTAGATAATACGCCAAGTCTTCCACAGGGTCAGGCTCTTCGGCATTTAAAAGTAGCACCAAACCTAAGGCGTTTTCACTTAGAATTTCCCACATAAAGTCAAAACGGCGTTGCCCCGGTGTGCCGTATAGTCGTACTTGCTCGCCACTTTCTAAAATCATGACCCCGTAGTCCATCGCCACAGTGGTGGTTTTTTTCATTTTGCCCACGCCATCAGACGCAATCTCTTCGGTGGTTACAACGCCCTTATCAGATAAGGAGCGAATGGCTTGGGTTTTACCTGCACCCACAGGGCCTGCGATGATGAGTTTATAGGTGCCTGCACCGATTTCTGGGTCTAACATAATTTCTCCGATTGGTCTGTCACTAAATTATTAAGATGGATTGATGGTTTAAAACTGTTAAAAGGCAAGTTTATTCAGTAATCGCCTAAAAAACCCTGTTTTTGTCGCCTTGGTAACGCCTGCATTTTTTTGGGCGGTGTGCGATTCTTGGAGTAGATTGATGTCTTGTGGACCGGCAAGTTTTAAGCTGTCTAAATCGACGATTTTGGCAAACATGGCAAGCACACACAGGCGGTTGAGTGTGCCAGTTTTAGCTTCGCTAAATAGTGTGTACAAATCACCCAAAGTTTTTGGTGTGGATAAGCACGATGCCATGAGTGCTTGGGTATAGCTGGGCAAATCCTCAATCTCAACAAGGTTTGGCATAAACTTTATTTTTATCTGCAAATTATGTGCCGTAGTGTTGATTTCATCGGGCAAAATGGCGTGGTAGATTTGCCAGATGAGTGTATTTAGGGTGTATTTTTTTGCTTTGGCACGCTCTAATTTTTTAAGATAATCGCTGTGATTTTTACCATCCAATGGTTCAACCGTGATAGAGCTGGCAAACTCTGCATGGTTTTTAGCGATGGTTAAATAATCAATAATGCGTGCCACATTGGTGCTGACCAACAGGTTATTTTTTGGGTCAATGAGTGCTTCATAACGGCTGGTTTTGAACAAAAATGGTTCATCTTGCCAAAAAAGTTTACACAAATCTTTGACCATGGGTGAATGATAAATGTGATTAAAGTGCCGTGCTAGGGCATCTTCTAAGATGTTTTGTTCTTTGTTGTTGGGTTTTTGTAATAATACACTGTCTGATAAAAGTTGTTTGCGATCAGGTTCTTTTTCTGTCGTCTTTTCTGATGGGGTTTCTTTTTTTTGGGGTGGAGCAGGTGGGGCGATGTCGGTTTTGGCAGATGGTGTGATAAATGTGGTGCCAGCTTGTGGTATAAATACTTCGCCACGCTCTATGAGTTGTTGTAATACGGGTAAAATGGTATTTTTGCTGTACGGTGATTGGATATAAAAATACTGTTTAAAGCCTGCCAATGCTTCTTGCCACACGTTAATGGGCGTACGAGTGGTGAGCAAGGTGGGGCGGTTTTGGGTAAAGTCAAGCAAGGCGTTTTTGTGCTGTTCGTGATAAGACAGCATGCCGATACCACCCAAATTAACAATCAGCCCATGAGCATCTTGGTGTTTGTCGGGAATGGTGGGTAAAACAAAGCGTAAATCGGAAGTTAAATCACGTTCAATGTACACACATTCTATGTTTGTAAAATTTTGTTCAATTAAAAAGCCTAATAAATTAGCATTTTGTTCTGAAAAACCAACAAATAAAAGTTTCATTAAAAGGTCTCCATCAGCTGGGTGCATAAGGCAATAAAATTATTATAAACCCTGATTTGGGTCGTTTAAGGGTACAAGAGTATCCTTATTGTAAATAATGGTCAAGCAAGGGTTGGTTTGACCAAATGATGTTATGGACTTGTTTGTCATTTGTCAAATATTTTGACATTGTAGTATTATTTGGCGATTTTTCCTAGCGGGATTGGTAAGTTTTTGTGGGCATTGCTCTAAGACGGTATGGGTGTTATATGCTTTCTAGCAGTTTGCGACAATTTGCCCAACGTGTGTCAAATTGCCAGTTTTCTTTATTGAGACGAAACCACACCACCATAAACGCCATGCGGTCAGCACAGGCGATACAATGCTCCAAAAAGTCATCTTCCATTTGGGTCAGTAAGGGGTTGTCGTCTTCTTTGGCTTTGAGTAGGCTTGTGATGATATTATCTGCCACATACCATGCGTTATCGCTACTGGTGCGTAATTTGTGTGTGGGTACGTCCAAAGATGGCACAACCAGCACGCTCCAACGAGTGGCCAGTGGGCTGATGTCCCAAATGTAGTTTTTTTTGTGAATGCAATTTAAAAAGGCTTGATAAATCGGGGTGGACAGTCGTTCTTTGGCTTCGTCTAAAATCTGCTGTCCGTCATGGGGAACATCGTACCAGCACCCATAAAAATAATCTGCCAACGCCCCTTGCAGGGGTTCGCTTTCAAAAAAACTCATGGCAGTGCGAATGCGTTCTTTGTGGTAGGTGGCAAGCGTGGGCGAGCCTAAAATTCGCCGAGACATACGGCGGTACTGTTCACGCACCAATAAGGGGGTTCGTTGCGACTCAGACATGAGATATTCCTTGAGTTTTGCAAATAAAAACCTAACAATAAAACCAAACTTAGGGCGTAACCACCCATCTTTGCAATGCCTACTTGCTTTAAATAAAACCAGTAGGCATCTCAAGCAAATATCGGCAAGGTGCTTAACCAAGCGATTTAAAGTCAGTCTAGCAAAGTTTCCATCAGGTCAATCATAAACTCTGCTTCTTCTTCGCTGACCGCTTCAAAGCCGTTTGGCATGCCAAGTTCGGTCAGGACAGCTTGACCGTCCGCATCGTCTTTTAAGGACAGCAGTACATCACGAATGGTATCGGCATCAGCCAGATCGCCTTTGGCGAGCAAAACGTGCGTGATGTCTGCAAGGTCGCTTTCAATCAATACGTTAAGTTGCATCTTGGTCAGATTGGACAAAGAGTGATAAATCTCAGCGATAAAAAAGCCTGCGTCCACCGCTCCTGTTGCCACTTGTTTGGCGGCGGCTTGGTAAGTGTCGGTAATCTCAAAAGACACGTCCGCTTCGGTCAAATCCACCGCTTCTAACAGACGCAAACCGATGAGTTTAACATCACGGTTGTCTGCCATGGCAATTTTTGAGCCTGCTTTTAGGTCGTCAAGGGTTTTGATGTCGCCTTTGGCTGATGAGACGATGACCATCTCGTCTGACTTACCGATGGGGCGAGCGATGGCTTTATAGCCTTTTTCACGAATAAGGTTGGCAGCGTCAAAAGGGTTGGCATACACCAAAGCAATATCGCCACCATCAATAAGCTGGGTCTGTTCTTGTGATGATGCTGGGGTTTCTAGGTGTACCGCCAGATGTGAACGTTTTTGTAGTAGGGTGTTTAGGGTGTACCAACCGCTAAATAGATTGGGTGGAAAATCAGGTGCGATGACAAAACGATAAGTCATGATTAGTTGCTCCCTTTCATGGTTGCGTACAGCTTGGTGGCTTCTTCAATCTTGGTGCGTGATGGCTTACGGCGAACAGACGTGTAGCCCACCACTTCCCCACGGCGAATGTTTGGCACAACGGTGGCATAGACCCAGTAGTGTCCGCCATCTTTGCACAGATTTTTGACATAGCCGTGCCATTTGTTGCCCGCCTTAACGGTATTCCATAGGTCAGCAAAGGCCTCAGATGGCATGTCAGGGTGGCGTAAAATATGGTGGGGCGTGCCCAGTAGCTCATCTTTGGTGTAACCACTGATGGCAACAAATGCGTCATTGACGTGGGTTAATACGCCGTTTAGGTCGGTGCTAGAAACGATGAGCTTGCCATCGGGAAAAGGGTGTTCTACGCCTGTATCATAGACGGTGCGTGTCGTGCCATCATGATAAGTTAGGGTATGCTCGGTGCATTCCCCTGCGGGTTTTTGCATATTGGCTAGTTGTGTCATGACACTGTTTTTCCTTTAAAATAAGTTTAAAAATACCAAAAACACCTATCAAACATCAGACGGGTGCTTTTGGCACAGTTTATTAAAGCAGTTTAGAAAGTGCCTCAGATGCACGTTTGATGTCTAGGAAAATCAGACCTAATTTGGCATTGGATTTGGCAAGTACGGTCAAAACCGCCTCAGAACCTGCCGATGTCATGATGACGTAGCCTTTTTCGCCTTGCACCAAAACACGGTCAGTGCTACCACGACCCAACTCAGAACCTGCACGATCACCCAAAGACAATAGGGCAGCACTCATCGCACCCACACGGTCTTCGTCAATGCCTGTTGGTAAGGCGGATGCAATCATCAGACCGTCTGTGGAGATGAGAGCAGACGCTTCTACATCGGCTGATGAGCTGTTTAGGTCTTCTAGGATTTGTTGGAACATATCTGTACGCATAATTCACCTTTTGTGCGTTAATTAAAAATTTACCATGTTAAATGAGTGGGTCAGGGACTGATTGTGATTGGTGTCAAAAAATCAGACCGCCCAACACAAGATGCCCGCTTGTCAATCATACATGAAGTGTAGCAAGATTTATGCCTAATTTTTTTCAATATCATTTTTTGTGATGAAAGGGCATATTCTTAGACTAAAAGCGTATTTTATTATACAACTGTAATAAAATGCCACTATCTTTAAGGGTTAAGCATGAAAAATGTATGGGTTGTGTTCTAAAATTTTACCAAAAACACGTTTGGGGTTGTCTTGCAAAAAGGTTGCCAGTTATGGTGATGATGACGGGCATGATGAGAATGAATGGTAGCTTGCGATGAAAAATGTTAAAATAGCACAAATTCTCACTATCAGGATAATGTCATGACCTTAACTGCCGACCAAGTATTGTTTGAAAAAGCCAAACGCCACATACCAGGGGGTGTAAACTCTCCCGTGCGTGCCTTTACGGGGGTGGGTGGTACGCCTGTTTTTGTGTCTCGTGCGTCTGGGGCGTATATGTACGACACCGAGGGGCGAGCATATATTGACTATGTCGGCTCATGGGGGCCGATGATTTTGGGTCATGCTCACCCTAAGATTGTTGATGCGGTCAAAACCGCTTGTGATGATGGCCTATCCTTTGGAGCACCCACGCCTTTTGAGACCACGATGGCGGATTTGATTTGCGACATTGTTCCGCACGTGGAGCTGATTCGCATGGTGTCATCAGGCACAGAAGCCACCATGAGTGCCATTCGTCTGGCTCGTGGCTACACAGGGCGAGATAAGATTGTTAAATTTGAAGGGTGCTATCATGGGCATTCAGACAGCCTGCTTGTCAAGGCAGGTTCTGGTATGTTAGATATTGGCGAGCCGACATCAAAGGGTGTGCCTGCTGATTTTGCCAAACATACCATAACTTTGCCTTATAATGATGTTGATGTGTTAAAATCCGCCTTTGAAAAGTTCGGCGATGAGCTTGCTTGTGTGATTGTTGAGCCGATAGCAGGTAACATGAACATGATTATCCCAAGTCAAGAGTTTCATCACACTTTGCGTAAGTTATGCACCAAATATGGCACGGTGTTGATTTTTGATGAAGTGATGACAGGCTTTCGGGTGGGACTGTGTGGAGCGAGCCATTATTTTGGTATCACGCCTGATTTGACCACCTTTGGTAAAATCATCGGGGCAGGTCTGCCTGTTGGGGCATTTGGTGGTAAGCGTGAGATTATGGAGTGTATCGCCCCACTTGGCGGGGTGTATCAAGCAGGGACATTATCGGGCAACCCCCTAGCCATGCGAGCGGGTCGTGCGATGTTTGATGAGCTGACAAAAGATGGCTTTTATGATGAGCTGACTGCCAAAACTGCCAAATTGGTTAATGGGCTACAAAGTTTGGCTGACAAACACGGCATAGATTTTGCAAGCTGTCATGTGGGGGGTATGTTTGGGTTATTTTTTGCCAAAGAATTGCCCAAAAACTTTAATGACGTGGCACACGCCGACACCAAACGCTTTAACCAGTTTTTCCACGCCATGCTAAAACAAGGCATCTACCTTGCCCCATCTGCTTTTGAAGCGTCCTTTATGTCCATCGCTCACAGTGATGATGACATTGAGCGGACACTTTTTGTGGCAGATGAAGTGTTTGGGGCATTGGCATGATGTGTGCAGGGTGTTCTTGCATTTTTGTCATCAATCATTATATAGTTTAGTTAAAATCAACCCTTTTGGATAACTTATGTTAGGTAAAATTATCGGCAGTGTCATCGGCACTAAAAACGAGCGTGAATTAAAACGCATGAGAAAAATTGTTGAAAAAATCAACAACTATGAGCCGAGCATTTCGGCACTTTCCGATGATGAACTTCGCCAAAAAACCCAAAATTTTAAAGACCGCCATCAGGCAGGTGAGAGCCTAGATAAGCTGTTGCCCGAAGCTTTTGCTGTGTGTCGTGAAGCGTCTAAGCGTGTCAATGCCATGCGTCATTATGACGTACAGCTCATCGGGGGGATTACTCTGCACGAGGGCAAAATCGCCGAGATGAAAACAGGCGAGGGTAAGACCTTGATGGCGACCTTAGCGATTTACCTAAATGCCCTAAGCGGTAAAGGTGTTCATGTTGTTACGGTAAACGACTATTTGGCGACCCGTGATGCTGAACTAAACCGTCCGCTCTTTGAGTTTTTGGGACTGACAGTGGGTGTAATTTATAGCCAACAGCCATCTTACGAAAAGTTTGATGCTTATAATGCCGACATCACGTATGGCACAAATAACGAATACGGCTTTGATTATCTGCGTGATAATATGGTGTTTAGCATGGACGAGAAAAAACAGCGTCCTTTAAACTACTGTATCATTGATGAGATTGACAGTATTTTGATTGATGAAGCCCGTACTCCGCTCATCATCTCTGGGGCCGCTGAGGACTCTGCTGAACTTTATGCACTCATCAACACCATCGTTCCCCATTTGGTGCGTTCTGATGATGAAGAGCTAAATAAAGAAAACAAACAAGGCGATTTTTGGATTGACGAAAAAAACCGAGCCATTGAGATTAGCGAAAAAGGCTACGAAAAAATAGAAAAGTTCTTGGTGGAGGTTGGTGAACTTGGGGCGAATGAAAGTTTGTATAGCCCCGCTCGTTTGCCTTTATTGGCTCACGTTCAGTCTGCCATCAGGGCTCATCATTTATTCATCAAAAACGTCCACTATATCATCTCTGATGAAAATGAGATTGTCATCGTGGACGAAAACACAGGGCGTACCATGCCAGGTCGGCGTTGGAGCGAAGGGCTACATCAAGCTGTAGAAGCCAAAGAAGGCGTGGAGATTCAAGCTGAAAACCAAACGATGGCAACCACCACTTTCCAAAACTACTTTCGTTTGTATGACAAGTTGTCTGGCATGACAGGCACGGCAGACACCGAAGCGGCAGAGTTTAAATCCACTTACGATTTGGACGTGGTCATCATTCCCACCCACCGCCCCGTCGCTCGTCTTGATTTAAACGACCAGATTTTTTTGACCAAATTGGGCAAATATCAAGGCATTATCCGTGAAATTCGTGAGATTACCGCCAAAGGAGCTCCTGTGCTTGTCGGTACGGCGACCATTGAGGCGTCTGAGGAGTTGTCTTATTTGCTGGACCAAGCAGGCATTAGCCACAACGTACTAAATGCCAAACAGCATGAGCGAGAAGCTGAAATTATCGCCCAAGCAGGCAGACCCCGTGCCGTTACCATCGCTACCAACATGGCAGGACGTGGCACGGACATCATCTTGGGGGGTAACTGGCAAGCTCAGGTAGAAAACTTGCACGAATTAAGCGAACAAGAAAAACAAGCCCTACAAGCCGACTGGCAAATTAAAAACGAACAGGTCAAACAAGCAGGTGGTCTGCACATCATCGGATCAGAACGCCATGAATCACGGCGGATTGATAATCAGCTCCGTGGGCGGGCAGGGCGACAAGGCGACCCTGGTTATTCTCGCTTTTTCTTGTCATTAGAAGATGACCTCATGCGAATTTTTGCAGGCGACCGTGTGGTGTCCATGATGCGAGCGATGGGCTTAAAAGAAGATGAAGCCATTGAGCATAAAATGGTCTCAAAATCCATTGAAAACGCACAGGGTAAAGTAGAAGCCCGTGATTTTGACGCTCGTAAAAACTTACTAAAATATGACGATGTCGCCAATGAGCAGCGTAAAGTCATCTATGCTCAGCGTGATGATTTGTTGCAAGAAGCAGATTTGTTGGCGGATATCAAGGACATGCACGCCGAAGTTTATAACGCCTTAATTGACCAGTTTATCCCCAAAGGTTCGGTAGATGACCAGTGGAATATTGACGGACTAGAAGATGAAATAGAAGAAGCGTTTCGCTATTATATGCCGATTAACGACTGGCTAGATGCTGACCGCCGTCTTGACGAAGAGGGCTTGCGCAAAAAGATTGTGGAATACGCCATTGCACATTACGAAAACAAACGAGAACAGATGGGTAAAGAAAATGCCGAGCGATTGGAGCGGGACTTTATGCTCCGCAATCTTGACCATCATTGGAAAGAGCATTTGACGCAGATGGATCAGCTCCGTAAAGGCATTCATTTGCGTGGCTATGCCCAAAAAAATCCCGAACAAGAGTATAAGCGTGAGTCCTTTGAGCTGTTTCGTGCCATGCTTGGGACAATTAAATCTGACGTGGTGCAAGATTTGGCACGAGTGCATATCCCCACCCCCGAAGAGATTGCCCAAATGGAAGAGATTCGCCGACTTCAAGCACAAAGTATGCAACTTAACTTTGAGCATAATGAGATGAATTTGTCTGGTGAAATGGTGGACAGCGACAAACAGGTCTCTCGTGCTACGCCGACCATGACCGTAACGCTTGGAGCGGGCGGGGTGAGCACAAATTTAGCATCTGATGCATCAAATATGGGTGATGATGATGTGCAAGTTCCTGCTAACATCAGTCGCAATGCACCGTGTCCATGTGGTAGCGGGTTGAAATACAAACAATGTCATGGCAAGTTATCATGATGATTTTGAGGGTATGATGATGAATTTACAAAAAATAATGATGGCGATGATGATTTTTGGGTTGGTGGCGTGTACCGATAAGTCATTGCCTGCCACAGATGCACCTACTGATGATGGTGAAAGCGTGTCAATGTCTGCCGAACCTGCCGAGCCAACAGGCGTGATGAATGCAGAACCTGTGGTAGAGATGGATGATGAACCAACGACACAAACTGAACCGACCGCAGAGTCATCAGCTCAATCTGGCGTGCAATAGGGCTTTTTTTAAAGTTGCTTAGTGCCAAAAATTTTATCGCCAGCATCTCCTAAACCTGGTATGATGTAGCCATTTTCATTAAGGTGGTCATCTAATGAGGCACCAAATATTTGCACATCAGGGTGAGCGTTATTGACTGCTTTTACACCTTCGGGGGCGGCCACCAACACCAGAGCTTTGATGTTTTGACAGCCATGTTTTTTGAGCATATCAATGGTTGCCACCATGCTACCACCAGTAGCTAGCATGGGGTCTAGGATAAGGGCGGGGCGTTTGTCAATGTCATTGACAAATTTTTCAAAAAACGGCACAGGTTCAAGCGTGGCTTCGTCTCTTTGTAGTCCTACCACAGAGATTTTGGCGGTGGGGAGTAAATCAAGCACACCATCTAACATACCTAGCCCCGCCCTTAATATGGGTACAAGCGTTACGGTCTTGCCTTTGATTTGCTCACCATCAATTTGCCCGCACCAACCGTTCATTTTAAACGTTTCAATCTCAAAATCGCGGCTGGCTTCATATGCCATCAGTCGCCCAAGCTCTTTGGTAAGTGTGCGAAACTTATAGGTGGAGCAGTCTTTTTCACGCATTAAAGACAGTTTGTGTCGAACCAAAGGATGGTTAATGATGGTGATGTTCATGATTGAGCCTTAAAAAATAATTTGTTCTATTTTACCAAATTATCTTGGGGTATGCCTATTGTCATTGCTAATTATTTCCCCATAAAAACCAACCCCTTACAAACTATTTTACCATTTCTCTAAAAAACCCCTTTACAACCTGTCATTTTAGCGTATAATACGCACTCATTCAGGCACAACCAGTTACAAAAACTAACAAACCTGATAATCTTTTGAAAAGTTAAATGTGTTGTGATACCAACCTAAAATTTTTCAAAAAAACTTTAAAAACCCCTTGACATCATAAAATATCATGATAAAATAGGCGGTCTTGATTGTTGATACAGCCGATGTATCACACACTATTTAAAAACATACTAAGAACAACTTGTGTGGATTTTTG
>JAUMUJ010000038.1 GCA_030530785.1 Moraxella sp.
GAAGCGGTTCGTTCACATGAATGTCAATATTCCCTTTTTGTAGCTCATCAAAGCCATCATAATGGTCGTCAGGAGCAGTCATATTCACCGTCAAGCCTGCATTGGCGTACGCTCCTGTTTGTATGCCTGCAATCATCGGCAGATGGTCGGGGTTTAAAAACCATTCTAAGGTAATGTTTAAGGTGGTCATAGATTTTACCTGTCCTAAAAAATATAACCATCATAGCACACCATCGGAGCAATGCAAGGGCTTTTATACGCCTTACTCATAAATGAGCTTTTTGTCCACCAGCCCCGTTAATAAATCGCCAATCCTATCCACGTCAAGCACGTCTTTGGCTCGGGTACACGCCACATAAAGCAAGCGTAACTCTTCGGGGCTGATTTTCACCGTTTGGCGATTGACATCGTACAAAAAATCATCATCTATCTGCACCCGCCCCCATTCTAAACCCTTAGATTTGTGGGCGGTGGAGATGACATAGTCGGCATGAGTGGGGTCGGATAAGTGGTTGATGGCATCTGTCATGACCTTAATGCCGTGCTCATCTATGAGTTTGACCCACGTTTTTAGGTCGCTCCCTTCGCCTGTTTCGCTAAACTCTTGAACTTCACGCCAATGATTAAAATAGGCAAGCTCAGCAATGCCATGTGCCGATTTGCCCTGCTGTAAGCTGTCCGCTCCTTGACAAAATTTGAGCATACGCTGGCTGTCAGCTTGCAATGCCACCTTATGCCCTGCTTTTTGTCCTGACAGTAGCCGTGCCATCGCTTGGGCGTTGGTGCGACACAAAATGGCGTCTTTTTGGGCGGTTAATTTGCCCACACAAGACGGCTTGGCAGGATTGCCAATGAGTGGCGTGGTCTCTTGGAGTGCTTTTAAAAAGACATTGGCAACATCAGCTATCTCATCGCCAAAACGAAATGACTGCGTGAGCAAGGTGGCAGGATATGGCAGTTTTTTCATGGCATTGGTCGCCCCCCGCCATTCATAAATCTGCTGATGAGCGTCCCCGACATAGATGGTCTGTTTGTCTTGTTTTAATAACGCCCCCATCATCAAGGGGTCAGCGTCTTGGGCTTCATCAAACAAAATAAAATCAGCAGGGATAACGGGGTTTGATAGCGTCCACAATTTTAGATAAATGTCATGCCCAATCCCTGCACTGTGGCGTGGGTCAATGGACGCAAGCCAACGATGCTCAAAGGCGGGATATAAAAATTCTTGCAGGCGGGCTTTGTCGGTGTCCGACAGCCAAGATGGGGGCGTGATGTGGCGGGGGGCGGGATATTCACTTGATGTCTTACAAAACGTGGTAATGGCATCGCTTATCAAGTTGGCAAGTTTGGCAGGGCTTAGCACGACCGATTTTTTGACCCCGTTAAGCACCCGCTCCACCTGTATGGGGGGCAGTTTTAACTCTTCGGCAAGACGAGTCGGGGTCAGTTTGGGCAGGCTAATTTTGGCGGTAACTCCCCGATTGACATGGCGAAAGGCAAGCGAGTGAAAGGTCTGGCATTTGACGTGGGGGGCAAATTTGCCTTGTGCTTCGCTGGCGATGGATTTATTAAATGCCAAATACAGCCCACGCCCACGCAGATTATCGCTGACCAGCTTTAAGGTGGTGGTCTTGCCCGCCCCTGCGTATGCCACGATTTTAAAAGACTGCCCCGTCATTGCCATGTTTAGGGCAGAAAGCTGTTCATTGGTGGGAGTGTATGACATCTTAAAAAACCAACAAAAACCCCCATTATAGCAAAAGTTATGCCCGAGTAAAGGTTTTTGTTGGTTATAAACTTACTGTGGGGCGGTTTGGTAGATGCTCTCTACTTGACCTGAGGTAGCACCCAAAAACGCCACAATATCACTGATGTCTTCTGATGACAGCTCAATCCCCAGTTGGGTTTTTGCCATGATTTCCACCGCTTTATCCAGTGTCTCTACACTGCCATCATGAAAATACGGTGCGGTATCTGCCACATTACGCAATCCTGACACACGGAACGAGTATTTGTCTTGCTCTTTGCCTGTTACTTCAAAACGCCCTGTGTCGTGCAGCTTACTGCCCGTAAACTCCCAATAAGGCCCTTTGACCAAACCAAATTTTTGGAACGTATCCCCACCCAAATTTACCCCAACGTGGCAGGCGGTACATCCATGGTCAATGAATTTTTTAAGTCCTGACCGCTGTTGGCTGTTTAAGGCGGTAATCTTACCTTTAAGATATTCGTCCCACGCCGATGGGGTCAGCAACATCTCTTCATAACTGGCGATGGCAGTGGCAATGTTATCAATGCTGACTTTTTTATCATCAAAGGCTTTGGCAAAGGCTTCCACATAAGTCGGGTCAGAAGAGACAATCTGCTCAACATGGGCATGGTCGGTCAATGCCATCTCCACAGGATTGACCAAAGGTCCTTTGGCTTGTTCTGCCAAGTTTTCGGCTCTGCCGTCCCAAAATTGACTGCTTTGCAAACCTGCATTTAACACCGTTGGCGAATTACGATCGCCACTTTTACCTTCTACTGAACCAGGGCTGGTTGGCAAATTATCCACGCCACCTTTGGCGACATCATGACAGCTGTTACAGCTTTGGTTGCTGTTTTTGGACAAACGCTCATCAAAGTACAACCGATGACCCAGTGCGATGTGTTCGTCTTTAATCAATAGCAAGCCCTGACGCTCTTTGGCGGTCGGTAACGGCTTAAACAACTCTTGGGCTTTTTCTAATAACGCTCTGTCCTCAGCGGTAATGGCTTCTGTACTGGCTTTGGGAGCATCATCGGCTGGCTGACTTTTGGTGTCAGCTGGCTTAGACGTGTCCGAACAGGCTGTCAATGCCACAACCATCGCAAAAATCATTGTGTATAACTTCATGCTCTACTCCTATCAAAACAAACAGGACACTCAATGTTTGTCCTTGTTACGCTGGCTCATCGCTGGCGTGGTAATTTGTAAAAAAATATTACAATTATTTCTATACCCATAATTATATCAAGGAATTATTGGCACGCAAATGATTTTAACTGATTATTATCTTTGATTTTTTAAATCAAAAAACATCATCGCCCAAGTCTCATCATCAACAGTTATCTAAGATGAGCTTGGGTTGAGTGCTTGGGTTTGGTGTGATTTAATCTTCTAACAAAATCTTATGCAAAGCATCAATCAGCCGTGCGTTTTGTTCGTCCGTACCGACCGTAATCCGTAGATAATCCTTAATGCGAGGCTTGTCCCAATGACGCACCATCACACCTTGCTCACGCAGTTTTTCAAAAATCTCTTGGGCAGACAACGTGGCGTGGTTGGGCTTGGCAAACACAAAATTGGCAGACGATGGCAACACATCAAAACCCAATGCCAGCAGCCCTGCCGTCAGCTCATGACGTAGGGCAATGAGTGCTTGGCGTTGTTGCTCAAAATATTCATCATCTTGCAAACTTGCCAATGCCCCCGCCTGAGCTAGGCGGTCTAGGGGGTAGCTGTTAAAGCTGTTTTTGTAGGTGGATAAGGCACTGATGAGATTTGCCGAGCCAAACGCCATGCCTACCCGAAGCCCTGCCAATGAGCGGGATTTTGAAAAGGTCTGCACCACCAGCAAATTATCAAATTCATCAATCAAACTGACCGCAGACGCTGATTTGTCCGCATAATCAATATATGCTTCGTCAATGACGATGACCGAATTGGGGTGTTCTTTGGCAAGTTTGGCAACCCCATCTAGCCCAAGCAGTATGCCCGTTGGGGCGTTAGGATTGGGAATGATGATTCCACCTGATGGCATACGATAGTCGTCCACATCTATGCTAAAATCGTCCTTTAAAGGAATGGTTTGGGTATCCACCCCAAAGGTCTGGGCGTAGACAGGATAAAAACTATAACTGATGTCGGGCATGAGTAGCGGTCTGTCTTTAATAAAAAAGCACGCAAAGACAAATGCCAGCACTTCATCAGAGCCATTGCCCACAAACACCTGCTCACGGGCAAGCCCATGATACTGTGCCAATGCCGTACGCAGCTCGTCTGACTCAGGGTCAGGATAAAGCCGAAGCATCGCCCCACCCGCCAGCACGTCTTGCATGGCTTTGATGGCATTGGGGCTGGGCGGAAAGGGATTTTCGTTGGTGTTTAGTTTGCACACATTTGCTGTTTTGGGTTGTTCGCCCGCCACATAAGGGGTCAGCTTACGGATTTTGGCACTCCATAGGCGAGTATCGGGCTTAAAGTCGGATTTGGTCGTATCGGTCATCATCATCACTCTTAGGATTGGTGTCGGTAGCGGGCAGATAAGGCATGAGCATCTAAGTTTTCTTGTACCGCCAAAATATCAGCGGTTTTGGCAAGCGGTCTTGCCCCATCGGGCGTACAGTAGATGAGCGATGATTTTTTGGTAAAATCATACACTCCCAAAGGCGAGCTAAACCGTGCCGTACCTGACGTGGGCAGGACGTGGTTTGAGCCTGCACAGTAATCACCAA
Organism: Moraxella sp.; assembly: GCA_030530785.1. GTDB lineage: Bacteria > Pseudomonadota > Gammaproteobacteria > Pseudomonadales > Moraxellaceae > Moraxella. The sequence goes on from JAUMUJ010000038.1 coordinate 4,480, forward strand.
TGGCCTCAGGCGTGTGTCTGCCCAAAAATATCGCCCCTGCATGACGCACATACTGCTCCACTTCGGCAGGCTCATCAAGCGACAACTCCAAATGCTCGGGGGCGACTTGGTTGATGATGTCTATGCCTTCGGTGCGGTCTTTGACCAGTATTAACGCCCCACGATTTGCCAGTGCCTGCTTTGCAATGTCTGCTTTTGGCAGTTGCGTGAGTGCCTTATCTAGGGCGTGCTTGACATCATCAAGCTGTTTTTGGCAGGTGGTTACAAATATCGCCTGTGCCACCGTGTCATGCTCGGCTTGGGAGAGCAAATCCATCGCCAGCCAGTCGGCATTATCGCCCGCTTCACCTTCGGCATAGACCAATACCTCAGATGGCCCTGCTATCATGTCAATGCCCACCTGCCCAAAGACGGCTCGTTTGGCAGCTGCGACATATTTATTGCCTGGCCCTGTGATTTTATCCACCGCCTGTATGCTGTCTGTACCATAGGCAAGCCCTGCCACCGCCTGAGCCCCACCAATGGTGATGACCGTATCCACGCCCGCCAAATGTGCCGCCGCCAGCACTAGGGGGTTAAGCTCGCCATGTGGGGCGGGAACAACCATCGTGATGTGTCCCACGCCTGCGACTTTGGCGGGTATGGCGTTCATCAGCACGCTGGACGGGTAGCTTGCCAACCCCCCCGGCACATAAATGCCCACACGGTCTAGGGGGGTAACTTTTTGTCCCAAGACATTGCCCAAATTATCGGTAAATAAAAATCCACTTTCTTTTTGGTGGTCATGAAACTCAAAAATCCGCTTAGCAGACAGCTCTAACGCCTTTTTTACATCATCAGTCAGCTCATCAAAGGCACGTTTTAGCTCATCAGGGCTGATAAAAAGCTCGTCCATGCTGTTGGCGGGGTGGTTGTCAAACTTTTGGGTCAGCTCCAAAATCGCCTTATCGCCATCAGCTCGCACTTGGGCGATGATGTCGTTTACCGTCTGAATGAGGGCGGTGTCAGTTACGGTTTCAAATGCCAACAGTTTGGCAAGTTGCTCTTTAAAATCAGGTTCTTGGCTGTTTAAAATGACTAAATTTGGCATGGTTTACCTTTTATATTGACCTAATGAATTACACATGATTAAGTTTACTGTTGAGTGCATAAACAAAAGCAGTCACCTGTTTACCATCATCTAAGGTGGCAACAACTAAGACACGCTGATATTCTACTCCCTCAAATTCATCAAGACGTTCCCAGTGTTCGTGTAATTTATCTGATGAAAACACAAATCCCTGAACATCTTCGCCTGCCTCATCAGGGATAATGGCAGGATAGCCCTGTGTTGCTCCCCAGCCTTGTGCGTGCAAAAATCCTTTAATGGTGGCATTTTGCCATGTGCCATCAATGGGAGCCATGATATGATGATTGGGGCGATTTGGGGCAAGCGTGCCATAAATAAATAAGTGTTCCATTACTTTTGTACTGCTTTTTGTAAAATGTCCAAAATCGGTTCAAGCTGGGCAAATTTACGCTTATAGCTGACAGGGTTGGCAATCAGCCGTGATGACACTTGGCAAATCTCATCTAAGGGTTCAAGCCCATTGGCACGAAGTGTGTTACCCGTATCCACCACGTCCACAATCAAATCACCCAGTCCCACCAAGGGAGCAAGCTCCATAGAACCGTATAGCTTGATGATGTCCACCTGCTGACCTAAGGACGCAAAGTAAGCACGAGCCACATTGGCGTATTTGGTGGCGATGCGTAAACGGCGGTCGGGCAAACTTGCCCCTTTGACCCCTGCGGTCATCAGACGGCATTTGGCGATTTGTAAATCAATCAGCTCATACACATGAGCATCATACTCCATCAGCACGTCTTTGCCCGACACGCCAATGTCCCCCGCTCCATGCTCCACATAGGTTGGAACATCAGACGCACGCAGGAGCAACAAGCGTACATTTGAGTCGGTGGTGGGAAAGATGAGCTTGCGAGAATTATTCATGTCGTCAAGCGGAACAATGCCCGCTTTGGCAAACAGTGGCAAGGTTTCGTCCAAAATCCGCCCTTTGGATAGGGCAATGGTTAAGCCGTTAAAGTTGGTCATGATTGGGTATTAAAGTTAAATTAAGACATTATAGCACAGTTGCCATCACCAAAAGATGGAAAATTGTTTTAATTAGCTTAATTATTGACTAAAAATCATTCAAGTGGTATTATTGTGGTCAAACGTTTACTAAGAGGGGCTGAACTATGATAATTTTACCGTCTGTTCTAATTGGTAAAGCACGATTATTAACTGAAGGAGAAAAACGCATGGTTGGTTGATAGCGTGTTTGGCAAAAACACCATCAAACTATGATAAGGTGTTGGTTTTAAAACGCATACAATTTACCACTACTGATACTCGTGCTAGTACACCCTCTGGACAAATCATCTATCCCATTGATAAGTTTAAAGATGACTTTTCTACCCCCAATGTCTCTGCCCTTGATAAAACCATCTTTATTCATGAAATGACCCATATTTGGCAACATCAACTTAAATATCCTGCTACTCAAAATGGTGTGATTATTCAACTCAAAAATGAGCTAGGTGGTAGTGTTTATGCCTACTTATTAAGTTTGAATAAAAAACTCAAAGATTACAACGTGGAGCAACAAGGTAATATTCTTGCTGATTATTATATGATGTACCATTTTTATGACACTACAAGTATTATTTTATCAGGGAAGCCTTATTTCCAAAACAAACAACAGTCCGCATATCTAACAGTACCATCAGATTTTTTAAGAAATCCCAAAAATGCTAGCAAAAATCTACCCGACAATTTATCCTTTAATACTTTGCGTGGCTGTTGTTAGTGGCCGCTATTCCAAAGACCCCAATGCCAACCCAAAAGCAATTAACTCTTTGGAAGTTATTATCAATGAACAAGGCAACCTATGTCTCAAACCTCTATTGGATAGTGCTAAAATTGATGGAAATAATACCTTTAATACAAACTTCATCACTCATGTTGAGGCAAGTATATTCAACCAACACTAGTAGTGGGGAAAATTTTCTGCACCAACACAATATTATCTTATCAAAGGAACTAAAAAAGTAAGCATTGTTCCTTCTAGTCCCAAGGGTCCACGCCAATGAATATTTACTATATTACATATTGTTTGTCAAAATCTTGTCTAGGGGGAATTAGAGAAAATTTCTGAGAAAATATTGCCTATGTTGGAATTTTTTCTTGAGGAGAACCTGAGCATGGTAGGTGATTACAGCCTTGATTATAAAATATTTTATAATAATTGTTATGTTAATTGTGATGATTTTAATTTCTGCATGGAATTTTTTAGAAAAAAGTGAAGTAAGGTAAGAGCTATCAAACCCAACCTACGAGTTTATAGATGAAGCTTATAATGGCAATGAAAAAATTCTACCAGACAGGTTTTATCCTGATAATAATCAATACAACGGTAACCATGTTGAAAAGAAACTGATGAGTCATATTACTCAACAAAAACAAAATGGTAGCATTAGTGATGTTAAAATCAATATTCAGAACACGTCAAAACAAAGTCAAGGTGCTTGCTATGGTTGTGGTGGCAAAAATGGTACAGGCGGTACAATAGAAGACTTTAAAAATCTCAACCAAAACATTAAAGTTCATATTGAACATGGTTCAACAGGTACAACACCTTAGGAGTAATTTAATTCAAACCCTATTATCTATCAAAAGCCCTTATGATAAGCTTTATTGATAAACCAGAACTAATACAAGGCTACACAGAAGATGAAATCAAACAAATTGAACAAAAGTATGACTTCCCTATTCATGGTCAATTTAAAGAATTTTTAATGACAATGGGTAGATGTTCTGGTGGTTTGGTTGCTGGTAGTGAAATATATATAGAGATGGCGGTATAGAGTATTATGTTGATGATTATGTATTGGAAAGCATTCAAGAAGATAGTGATTATGAATATCTAATGAAATTTCTTGGTAATGTTAATTTATTAGAAAAAAGATTTGTTATCTTTGCTGGAATCAATGAACATATTGTTCAATATTTTATGCTCCTTGCCAACCAAGATGATATTGTCTATGAATGGGATACCAATGAAGGTATCACACTTGATAACAATTCTCTTGATGCACCAAGTCATGGTTCTAGCTGGATAGCCAGTTTTGATGATAAAAACCACAAAATATCTGATAATGATGTGATTTGTGTTAATCAAACCAGTCCATCAATAACACACACACATATCGCCACGAAATAAAAGCACAAAATACTTATTCGGCAGTATTATGGGGAGCTTCTGAAAATGGCAAACACTATGTTGTTTTAACAAAAAGATTTTATTACCATCCTAAAACATCATAGAAATAGAATACGCCTCCAATCTCAATGATAATTTATGAATAAACCACTAAAATTTCCCCAACTTTTTTTTCGGCTTTCACTTTTTGCCGAGATGTTTCTTTGTACTGCAATATGTTTTATTGTAGCACCGTGATACAGTTCATGTGCAAGTGGCGTATCATGATTAGAAATTAAAATTTTATGTGATTTTTCTTTGTATAGATTACTAATTCTAGCAAGACGATAATGATCATCTAAGTCAAAACCATTTTTGTTATAAGTGGTAAAATTTGCCATATCCGTTAATGGCAGATAAGGCGGATCACAATAAACCATATCTGCTTTGTCAATCTTTAAAAAAATATTTTCAAAATCAGTACAAAAAAATTGCATTTTGTCTGATTTTTTGATAAATGCCATCAGCTCATCTTTTGGGAAATAAGGCAATTTTTAAAAAACCCTATAAATTCACGGTATTCACTTTTTAAAATTTGGTATAAGTTGATTAAGTCAGCATTATTATCATTTAATAAATACTCATCAAAATCAAGCCCCAAAGCCACGCTGGCTGAACCCACAAAAGGCTCAACCAGACAGTTGCGATGTTTTGGTATGTGTTGCTCAATAAATGGGACAAGTTTGCTTTTGCCACCTGCCCATTTTAAAAAAGGCTTAGCCACTTTTAGCCCTTAATCCGCTCAATATTCACCCCAAGCGATTTGAGTTTGTTCTCCACATCGTCATAGCCCCTATCAATGTGATAAATGCGGTCAATGATGCTCTCGCCATCGGCACACGCCGCTGCCATCACAAGCGACATGGACGCACGCAAGTCGGTTGCCATCACAGGGGCAGGCGTAAAGCTGTCCACACCCGTTACGATGGCAGTATGACCATCAATGCGAATATTTGCCCCCATGCGATTTAGTTCAGGGACGTGCATAAAGCGGTTTTCAAAAATATTTTCAATGATGGTGCTTGTGCCATCAGCCAGACAACACACTGCCATGAGTTGGGCTTGCATATCGGTCGGAAAACCAGGGTGGACTTGGGTGCGAATGTCCACCGCACGGGGTCTGCCTTTCATGACGGCTCGTATCCAGTCATCGCCTGTGGTGATGGTCGCTCCCATCGCTTCAAATTTTTGTAATACGGGGTGCAAAAACTCGGCTGACGTGTTGGTGGTCAATACGTCCCCTTCGCTCATGAGCGCCCCTGCCAGATATGAACCCGTCTCAATGCGATCAGCAATGACACTGTACTCACAGCCATGTAACCGCTCCACGCCCTGTATGGTCATGGTCGGCGTACCAATGCCGTCAATCTTTGCCCCCATCGCCACCAGCATATTTGCCAAATCCACCACTTCTGGCTCGCACGCACAGTTTTCAAGGCGGGTCGTACCACGAGCAAGGGACGCTGCCATGATGACATTTTCTGTGCCACCGACCGTTACCATATCAAAGGCAAAATCACAGCCTATTAAGCGACCACCTTTTGGGGCGGTGGCTTTGACATAGCCGTTTTCTACGATGATGGTCGCCCCCATCGCTTCAAAGGCTTTTAGGTGCTGGTCCACAGGGCGTGAACCGATAGAACAGCCCCCCGGTAGCGACACTTCGGCTTCACCAAACCGCCCAAGCAACGCCCCCAGCACCAAGATGGACGCACGCATGGTACGCACCAGCTCATAAGGAGCATAGTAGTTGGCAACGTGGCGAGCATCGGCGATGACGGTATTGCCTTCTTTTTTGATATTTACGCCCATGCCAGCGATGAGCTTGATGAGTGTGTCGGTGTCTTTTAGGGTGGGGACGTTGTGCAGTATCGTCTCATCGCTGGGCAGTAGCATACCCGCCAATAGGGGCAAGGCGGCGTTTTTTGAACCAGAGATGGCGACTTCGCCTGCAATACGGCTTTTGCCGATGATTTTAAATTTATCCATCACTTATCCTTGTTTGGCTTGGTATTCTGCGGAGGTTAAAGCATGAATGGTTAAAGCGTGCATTTCGCCACTTTGAATGTGTGGATTGGCGATGGCATAGATGGCTTGTTGGCGGGCAACCGGACGCTTACCATCAAAGCTGTCGTCCACGATGAGTACTTCAAATTTATTGCCCTGATTGACCGCTTGAATCTCGGCGTCTGGAAAATGGGGGCGTAACAAGGCGATTAGGTCGTCTGCATTCATGAATGTCTCACAAAATTTACTCAAAACGACCCCATTATACCAAAACCAACTACCGATAAGTAGGGGTATTTGTAAAAATAGCCCATCAAATGATGAGCCATCTTTGGATTAGGGGTTGGTGGTGTTGTTATGCAGTCGCACATAGTCTGAAATGGGGGCATCTTCCATGCGAACGATGGGAGCTTTGTTGTCCGCTGACAGCTCTGATTGACCATCATCACTGCCCAATGCCACGCTGTCATCTAACAATGTGCCAAGCAACACCAGTTTTTGAATGCCCATCGTGGACGTTACCGCCTGTATGATGTTAGATTGCTGAGCAGAATTGACATGACCCATCAAATACACCACATCGCTTCTTAGTGCCAGTTTATACTGTGGGTTGATGACGGTTTGGTTGGTCAAAAGTTTTGCACGAATTTTGGATTTTAAAAAATTCTCATGCGTGGTATGGCTGGGGCTTTTTGGCACAGAGGCGACCGTCAGATAATTATGCACTTGACTGACGTTTTTCATGGATTTTACCATGTTTTCTACGTTAATCTTTGCCGTCTCGCTGGGAACTTCGCCTGTTAATAGCACTTCACCTCGAAAACTGTCCGCCATGACCCGTGCCACCATGCGACTGTTCGCCCCATCTAGCCCTGCCACGTTCGGCAGGTTTCTGGTGATGGCAAATTCAATGCTCTCATCGGTTACACGCTCGGTCAGCGTACGATTTGAGACGGCATTCGCCTGATGGGTGCTGGTTGTGGATGTGGTGGTGCAGGCAGTCATCATGCCACAAGCGGTCAAAACCGCCATCATCACTGAAAATGTTTTCATGTTATTCCTACCAAATTAAAGGGTTGCTGTCCTTTTAATTTGGCAAAAATCATTCCACCCAAAACGCTCCTTGTCGCCAATCAACACTCATTCTATGCCATTCGTCCATTTGAAACGCCACCACATCAAAACGGCAATCAAAATCTGCATAATTTTCATTCGTTTGCAAAAAATGCTCGGCAGTTTTGATGAGCTTGCGTTGTTTGGCAAGGGTAACAGTCTCTACCGCTTGGGCAAATTGGCTCATCGTGCGGACTTTGACTTCCACAAAAACCAGCGTGGGATGGGTTTTGGTGCTTTTTTGGGCAACATCATGGGTGGCAATGATGTCAATTTCGCCGATTTTGGGAACGGCATAATTGGTGGCAATCACTGCCAAGCCTTGTGTTGTCAAAAATTGGCAGGCAAGTTGCTCAAAATCAGCACCCTTTTGGCGGGCGGTGGTCATGATTTTTTCCTTTTAAAATGAGCCAGTTTTGGCTAAAATAGCACTTTTTTGGAGCGATGATGAAAACCAAAATCCTTGCCGTTGGACACAAAATGCCAACTTGGGTAGAAATGGGCGTTAAAGAATATCACAAACGCATACAGCCAATGATGACCACCGACATTACAGAGCTTGCCCCCGCCAAACGAAGTAAAAATCCATCGCCCGCCGAGATTGACAAATACAAGCACCAAGAAGGACAAGCCATCTTATCTGCCCACCCACCCAAAAGCGTGCTGTGGGTGCTGGACGTTAAAGGTAAAATGCTGTCCACCGAACGCTTGGCTGACCGCTTACAGACCGCCATGACAGACGGCACAGACATCAGCATTGTCATCGGTGGCACGGACGGGATTAGCCCTGATGTGCTGACACGGGCAGACTTTGTCTGGTCGCTGTCGGATTTGACCCTGCCCCACCCATTGGTGCGGGTGGTGCTGATAGAACAGCTGTATCGGGCGATGAGCATCATTCATCACCACCCCTATCATCGGGGCGAGTAGTTTAGTCCATTTTTGACAAATCCAGCTTAGGGTCAAGTCGGCACACAAGCACCGTCCCGATAAATACTAGTACGGTGGTGGTGATGCCAAGTTTGACCACAGGGCTGACATCAAACAAACTCAGTAGCAACCCCCCAAATATCCCCACACTAAACTGCAATGACCCTTGTAGGGCAGACGCCATGCCTGCCCGCTTTTTTTGAAAGGCAAGTGCTATCGCCCCTGCATTGGGCTGAGTTAAACCAAGCCCTGCAATGCACAAAAACAAACACGCATACACCCACCAAAACTCCCCATGTGTCAGCCCCAATGCCAATAAACATAACGCAAAACTCAGTTGCATGAACGCCCCAAAGCGAAGCAGTTGCACCAAGCGAAAACGCCGTGTTAAAAACTGATTAAGCTGTGTTAGAGCCACAAAACCAAAGGCATTTGCCCCAAAAGCGATGGCAAAGTTTTTTTCGGACAAGCCAAAATGCACCATAAACAGTTCGCTGGATATGGACAAATAGATAAAAAATGCCCCTTGCAACAGTCCGCCTGCCAATGCAGGTATGATAAAGGTTTTATCTTTTAACAAATCCACATAGCCCGTCAAGGTCGTGCTGATGGGGGCAGTGTTGCGGTTAGCGGGCGTGAGCGTTTCTTTTAAAAACAGCTTGGTCAAGATGACGTTGAGTACCCCATAACTTGCCAAAAACCAAAATAAGCCGTGCCAATCACCCAGTTTTAAGATGACCGCCCCCAAACTTGGGGCAAGGATTGGAGCAATCCCCATCACCAACACCATCAAACTGAACGCTCGAGCCGACTGCACAGGAGTTAGTGTGTCTCTGATACACGCTCGGGTAACGACCGCTGTAACGCACGCCCCAAGTGCCTGCACCGTCCTTGCCACAAACAGCACATACACATCGGTGGTCATGGCACAGACGACAGACGCCCCAATAAAAATCGCCATGCCGACATACATGGGCAACACCCTCCCCACCCTGTCGCTCAATGGGCCATAAATGAGCTGTCCAAACACCAAACCGATAAAATAAAACGGCACAGATTTTGAAATGTCGGCAACCGACACACCAAATTCACCCGCCATGCTCGGCAAAGCAGGCAAATACATATCAATGGCCAAAGGTCCGATGGCAATCATCACACCCATTACCATAATCCATAGGACGGGCAAGGGAGCTTGGTTGGCGTTAGCAGAAGTTGTCATGGTATCATCTTGATAAAAGAGACATTTTAACATAAATCACCCATAAAGATGAACAATACCAACCAACCATAACAGAATACACCCATCAGCACGATTTATATTCAACTACCCATCTTCCAAAAAAACGTCGTCTAACGGTCTTATTTTTGTTATTTTCTTAAAAATATTTCCAATTTATTGCCAAAATATGTCTACTGATTGGCTTAGAATTTACATTTAATTACTAAAAATACCGATAACTCTTAATAATTGACACTTAATCAATCATTAATAAACACACTCTAAAAAGGCACATATCTTGCATATTGTGTTCAACTTAGCAAATATTATCTGGGAAATCATCGTGCGTTACATTGCCATTTATCTTACAGAATCACCCCTTCGTGGCAATTTTGTCAAACTTGCCCCTTTTTCCACATCAGATGTACGCCATGTCATCATCAATCCCAATACAGCCAATTCCCCCAAACAACTACTCAAAAAACGACAAGGCAATGACTTAACGCTGACTGATGCAGAAACCAATATGGAACTTTTGCTCAAAGATTACTATTTGGGTGAACCTGCCTTATTTGTTGGTATTGGCAATGACTTTTATTATCACGCATATGAAGCATCATCAAGCAACGCTAATACTTTAACATTATCTGGCACCGCCCTGACAAAGCATGATGATACACCTCTATGGTGGGTGGGGGCAAGCACATTGGGTGCTGGTCTAACTATTAAAAATACTAACAATAAACCAAATAATAATTATTTAC
>JAUMUJ010000056.1 GCA_030530785.1 Moraxella sp.
GGGCAGTCCATGCGTGATATGTGGTTATCAAAAGGGGAGCGTACCTAATGGCACAGTTACAAAAACATCTGATTTCTGTTTTGATGGAAAACGAAGCAGGCTCGTTGTCTCGTGTGGTGGGATTGTTTAGTCAGCGTGGCTATAATATTGATACGCTCAACGTTGCCGCCACCGATGACCCCACGCTATCACGGCTGACCTTGACGACCATCACGACCGCTGACAAGATTGAGCAAATCACCAAACAGCTTCATAAACTTATTGAAGTTGTCAAAGTCCAAAACCTATCAGAAGTCTCTGGCGGTAATCAGATTGAGCGTGAGCTGATGCTCATCAAGGTGCGAGCGACAGGAGCATATCGTGAAGAAGTCTATCGCACGGCGGACATTTTCCGAGCTCAAATCGTGGACGTGTCGGCAAACCTTTATACCATTCTCATCACAGGAGATGCAGGTAAGCTGGACGGTTTTATTGATGTTATCGGACGTGATAAAATCCTAGAAGTGGTGCGTAGTGGTGTGATTGGTATTGCACGGGGGGAGCGTACACTGGCGGTGTAGGGGGTGTTATGCAAATCACATAACGATTTTTTGAGCAAAGTCCAAATCAAGCATGGCAATATAGCCAAAAAGAGCCTGTGTTGATTGGTGGTCAAGATGATAAACGAGTGCTGATTTCATACGAATTTTATCAAGAACTGCTAAATCAATACAACCATGCCCAAAAAAGCAATTCTGAACGATTGGGCATGAGTTTGGCGGATTTGGAAAAGTCAGGCGACATGGATTTTGACAGAGTGTCAGATTTGCCAAGAGAAATTGAGTTGTAATGTATTTGCTAGATACCAATGTGATTAGCGAAATACGAAAAGTTAATCACGCAAAATGCTCGCCTTTATTTAAAACATGGTTTGATAATGCCGATTTAACATTGTGTTATTTATCTAGCATTACCATGTTTGAGATAGAGCGTGGTATTTTGCAAAAAGCCCAAAAAGATAAAGCTCAGGCGGATATTATTCGCCAATGGTTTGAATATCAAGTCAAACCTGAATTTAAAGGACGTTTTTATCATTGGATACGTCAAGTGCATTAAAAACCGCCTGTTTTCATGTGCCAAACCCTGCCCCGTTGGCAGACAACTTTTTGGCGGGTATTGCAATCAGCCATGAGATAATTTTGGTAACTCATAATACCAAAGATTTTATCGGTTTTCATGGTATTAAACCTTTAAATCCTTTTGAGTGATGTTGATTGGTGTATCTATTTATCATTACATGACTAATCAATAAAGGGGATATTATATGAATTTTAACTTTGGGCAAGTAGAACAACTGGCGTTTGATTATGTCATAGATTGCGTTACTCAGATTCATCAAAAATACCCCGATGAACGGATTTATACCGCCATGTTTCATGCGTTTTATGGAGACGGTGAAAACATTTATTTTCCATGTATCTCGGTTGGTACAGAAGAGTTATTACAAAAAGTGGTTGATACATATCGCCAAGATTCAAGTTATGACAAAAGCGATGACAAGCTAAAAGACAGCTTGCGTTGGTCAGGGGCGGATTTGGCGGAATATATGTTTGATGATAGCGAACTGTTTGCCAAATGTAGCGAACTTGCCGAAGAAGTTACCAAGTACGCCAAAGAATTTTCCGGTTATGATTTTGATGAAGAGTGTGATGATGAAGATGACAATCCAGAAATTCAAGTAAAATTTGCCCAATGGGAAAAGGTGTATGATGAATTTTTGGCGTGTTTTCCCAAAGCGTGCAAACGTGCCACAGCATATTTATTAAATACTGACATGGTAGAGCGTGATTTTATTGCGTTTGCCAATGATGAAATAATGAGCCTTGTTAAACCAAGTTTGACTGATGAGCAATTAAAAAAGCATTTTCCTGATTTGATTTGATGACTTTAAATAGATTGCTTTAAATATTGATTTTAACCCAACGCCATTTATGGCAATTTTTAAGGAAACTCGTATGAGCTTAAATATCTATTATGACAAAGATTGTGATTTGTCTATCATTCAAGGCAAAAAAGTTGCCATCA
>JAUMUJ010000039.1 GCA_030530785.1 Moraxella sp.
GAGAGCGTTTCAGAGAGCGTTACGCCCGCCAATAGTATAGCCAATGCTAAGCCACACAACGCCAGTAGGTCGGTTATCATTGAAATACCGAGCGTATTACAACGCTTTGTAGAAAAAGCCAGCCAGCCTTTGATTTGTATTTTTAATGATGTGGATGATGACATCAAAGAGATATTTATTGAAGAGGCCCAAGAGGTTTTAGATGATGCTGTGCCAACCTTTAAGATGTGGCGTGCCGACCGTGAAAAACGAGAGCTGTTGGTAGAAGTTCGCCGTCATTTTCACACCCTAAAAGGCTCAGGACGCATGGTGGGAGCGATGGAGCTTGGTGAGCTGGCGTGGGCAATGGAAAATATGCTCAACCGAGTGCTGGATAATACCATCGCCATGAACGAGGGTATGTGTACGCTGGTCTTTGAGGTGTTAAGCGAATTTGGGGGCTTGGTGGACACTTTTGCCAAAGGTTTGCCATATCCTGATTTGATGGTGTTGTGGACGGCGGTGGCAAATGCCTATGCTAAGGGGTTAGGTGGTGAGTTTGACTATCGCACACTGAGCCAAAGAGCAGTTTATATTGAGCCTGATTGGACTGCCCAGTCAATACCTGATGAGCCAAGTACAGACGATGAAGAGGCGGACGATGATGTGTCAGGCGATGGTATTTTGTCAAATTCTAAAAACCCCGCCGTGAATGCCTTAGCGTCTATTCAGCAAGCAGGCGAGCTTATCCAAAACATCACGCCTGTCAGCCCTCATGATGACGAAGAGGTCATGCTTGGACAAATCTTTGTGGAAGAAGGGCGAGAGTTGTTGGCCGATGTTCAAGAATTTTTAGATAAACACCAAGACGAACAAAGCGTGCCTGTCAGCGACAACGTGGTCAGGGCGTTTCATACTTTGCGTGGTGCGTCAGGGTTGCCATCACTCAAAGACGTGGGCGATGTTGGGACGATGATTGAGCGGGTACTACAAGACTTACAACAGCACGAACAGCCCATGAATCAGACGCATTTACACGCTTTGGGCAATGCCGTAGCACTCATTCAAGACAGGCTGACCGCTTATGAAAATGCCGATGGCGGTCAAGATGAGCATTTTCAAGAAGACAAACACGTCTTAGAGACGCTACTGCCTAAGGAGCAAGAGCGACTGCCCACCATCAGCGAGCTGATAGATGGGATAGATGAGCTGTTGGGTGCAGATTTGATGTTGCCAAAAATACGCACCAAAACCGATGAAGAAATAGGCGAATATGCCACACTCATTTTGGGGCAAATCGGGCAGTTGTCAGAACGCACCAAAACCCGCCCCAAATTTCAGCGACTATTAACCCCCATGCAAGGGGCGTATGAGCTGATAAAGATTTATCCGCTTTGTTTAAAAGATGATGTCTTTACCCAAGCGGTGCTGTCGTCTCATGAGACTTTGACGGGACTGTTTGATGCCATCGCTGGCAGTATGTCGCTAAAAGTTGATGAAGCGGTGCTGTCCGCCTTAAAGGACAACACCATCAGGCACACGGTGGATTATCATCGCCAACGTCATTTACAAGAGATTAGCCATGCCCAAAATGCCATCGTGGCGGTCTTTAATCAGTCGCAATTGAATGATGATTTGTATTTTGAGCCGATTAAGACCGATGATGAGCTGTTGCAGATTTTCTTAGATGAAGCGTTGGATTTGGACGATGTCATTCAAGAAAACCTAAAAGCGTGGCATGAAGATTTACACAATCCTAAATACCCACAGATATTGCAACGCCACCTGCACACCATCAAAGGTGGTGCAAAACTGGCAGGGATTATCAGCATTGATGAGCTTGCCGTAGAAGCCGAAGCGGTGTTTGAAAAGCTCCAATCAGGACAACTGACATTATCAAAAGGTTGGTGTGCCATCATCGGGCAGTTGTTTGATGTGCTGTCATTGCAGTTTGAGATGATACACACCACCAAGCAATCATTCTTTGCTGAGCGTACCATCGCTGAACTTCATCAAAGACTGCTGGAAAATGAAGTAGAAGACACTGCCACCATCTACACACCAAAAATTGAGCTTGATGACACGCCTGATAATGATGAAGGAGACGGCGATGGCGTGCCAACACCCACCTTTGATGAGACGATGAGTTTGGAGAAACTCATTGAAGAGTCGTGGCAGGGGGTTATGCCTGATAAGGATATTTTGGAGGTGTTCTTAGAAGAAGCGGTGGATTTGGCAGAAAGCAGTGCCGAAGAATTTGGGGTGTTTAAAAATAATACAAGCGACACCCAAACCCTACAATCGCTACAACGCAAACTGCACACCATCAAAGGTGGAGCAAGAATGGTGTCTGCCAATGGTATGGCAGATTTGGCTCATGAGATGGAGACCGTCTACGAAGATTTGGGTAATCATCGCCGTCCTGCCACCAAGATGATAACCCAGCTTTTATATGCTTGCCATGACTGGATTACGTCAGCCGTTGGACTGCTAAAAGACCATTATAACCCCCCACGTCCGTTGGCGTATATTGATGCGTTGCGTCAATTTTTGCACAATCCTGATGGCTTGACCGTTGTTCCTAAGGTGTCCTTGGAGCAGGACATCTTGGCATTAAGACACTATAAGGCACAGGTGGATGAGACCGATGATACTCGTAACATCAGCCAAATGCCTCCCATCAAAGGCGTATTCGGCGAACAAAACGAAAGTAGTACCAACTCTGAGATGATAAGAATCTCCGCTCCGCTCATGGAACGCATGATTAACTTGTCGGGCGAAGCGGCAATTAACCGTGCTCGGATTGACATGAACATGGTCAGTCTGACGGGCAGTATTGAAGAGATGGGAGCGACCGCCCAACGTCTGTCCGACCAGCTAAGACGCATGGACATTGAGCTTGAAGCACAGATTTTGGCACAGCTTGATGCTCATGAGCTGGACGCAGGGTTTGACCCATTGGAGATGGATCAGTATTCATCATTAAATCAACTGTCTAAATCGTTGTCTGAGTCGGCATCGGATTTGTTGGATATTAAGGCGACATTGCTAGAAAAAACTCGTGATAGCGAAAACCTACTGCTCCAACTGTCTCGCACCCAGACCCAGCTTCAAGACAGCTTGATGAGTTCTCGCATGGTGCCATTTTCACGGCTGGCCCCACGCTTACAGCGTATCGTGCGTCAGACAGCAGGCGAGCTTGGTAAGACCGTGGAGCTTGTGGTCATCAATGCTGATGATGAGATGGACAGAAATATCCTAGACCACATCACATCGCCTTTGGAGCATATGCTTCGTAATGCGGTGGATCACGGCATTGAGTTTCCTGAGTACCGAAGTGAGATTGGCAAGTCTGCCACAGGGCATATTATCCTTGAAGTTCGCCGTGAAGGGGACGAGATTGTGATTTTGTTGTCCGATGACGGAGCGGGGATTGATGTGGACGCTGTCCGCAAAAAAGCCATCAGTCAGGGGCTTATTCATGCCACAGACCAGCTTGGCGACAACGACATCATGCAGTACATCTTTAACTCAGGGCTGTCCACCACCAACAAAATCACCCAAATTTCAGGGCGTGGCGTGGGCATGGACGTGGTGCGTAGTGAAATTCGTCAGCTGGGTGGCTCGGTGTCGGTTGAGTCAGAACGGGGTCGTGGTTCTCGCTTTATTATCCGTGTGCCTTTGACGGTTGCCATGTCAGATGCACTTGTGGTGCGAGTGGCTGACCGTCAGTATGCCGTACCGCTGATTCAGATTGACCGTGTCATACAGGTGGACACCCAAAAACTGGTGGCGTTTTATGAATCGTCTGCCAATTTGCTAAAAATAGAAAGCAATACCTACCGTTTGCGTTATTTGGATGAGATTTTAAACAATAACGCCTTTGACCCGATGGGGGCAGAAAGTAGCGTGCCTGTCATCATCATCAAAAACCGTGTCGGTCAGTTGCTTGCCTTACAGGTAGATGAGATTATCGGTTCACGCACCGAAGTGGTGGTAAAACCACTGGGTCGCCAACTGTCGCATTTGTCGGGCATTTCGGCTGCCACCATCATGGGTGATGGTTCGGTCATGCTTATTTTGGATTTGCCAGCACTCATGCGAGTGCCACAGTCTCGCAGTGTCAAACCTATGAAAGTCAAAGCCACACATCGTGATCTCATCATGGTGGTGGACGATTCGGTAACGGTGCGTAAAGTTACGTCTCGTTTCTTGGAGCGTCATGGCTTTGATGTGTTGGTGGCAAAAGATGGGGTAGATGCCATTGAAAAACTCCAAGATGCTTTGCCTGATTTGATGCTTTTAGACATTGAAATGCCCCGCATGGACGGTTTTGAGGTGGCAACGCAGGTGCGTAACAGCCCCCGCTTAAAAGGCTTGCCAATCATCATGATTACGTCTCGGACGGGCGAAAAACACCGTGAAAGAGCCTTAGACATCGGTGTTACGGACTATATGGGTAAACCTTATCAAGAAGCGGATTTGTTAGAGCGTATCCATGATATTTTGGATAACATTCCACATTCATGAGACCAGATGACCATCAGGGCATTTTTGTCATGGTAATCACCGATGACCGCAATCAGCGTTTTGCCTTTGATGATACGTTGCGTCAGTTTGGTTTTACGGTGGTGGGCTGTTATGGCACAGAGCAGTTTGAGCGTGTGGCATTTGCCAAACTGGATAAGGGGCTGTTATGGCTCATTGATACGCCACTTGAACCATCATTGCACACAAAGATTATGGCGTGTGAACCCAAACTTGTGCTGATGGGTTTTGATAAAGCCCCAAGTCTTAGCCATCTTGAACAGTATCAGCGTTGGCAAAAGGTGCTGGTTAGACAGATTCGCAAATGCTGTGGTCTGCCTGCCTTGCCAAAGCATAAATGGATGCGTCATAACAGGCGGTGGCGGTATGTGTTGCTATTGGGTGCGTCTATGGGTGGCATTCCTGCCTTAAAGGATTTTTTGGCTCATGTCAGTGCTGATTTGCCCTTAACGGTGGTGGTGGCGTATCATTTTGATGGTAAGATGATTCATATGCTTCCAAAGACACTGACAGCTCATAATGATTGGGATTGTCAGGTCATCACCAAAAACCAACGCCTAAGAGCAGGACAATGTCTTATCGTCCCTACCGAACATCAGGTGGTGTTTGACAGTGATGGTCGGGTTCGGTTGCTAGATACGGCGTGGCAGGTGGGCTATCAGCCGAACATCAGCCTGATTTTAAAAAACATGAGCGATGTTTATGCCGATGAGTTTATTGGCATCATTTTTTCGGGCATGGGCAATGATGGTTCGCATTATTTATCCCAAATTTCCCAAAATAACAGCCACCTATGGTCGCAAAGTCTAGAAAGTAGCAGTTGTACCAGTCAGCCACAAGCTATGATAGAGTCGGGATTTTGTCAGTTTGTCGGCTCACCGTTGGAACTGGCTTATAAGGTCAATGCCATGGTTAAACAATAAGAGAATGTTGTATGAAAACGAACAAACATCATTTTGAAGCGGTCAGTTTGCTCACCCCAAAAAACGGTATGCTTAACATCAGCATCATACCTGCAATAGGTCAGCCAAACTGGCTTGTGCCTACCGCATTGATTTTGGCGGTGTGCGATGATGATAAGCAGACCCAACACTATCATTGGCAACACACCAAAGGCGTCCAAGAAGTGCCTGTGTACCCCTTAGTACCAAAGGACATTCCAGCCGATAAGATGATTATTTTGGAGGGTAACACAGACGCTCATCGCTTGGCACTGCACACGGTGGGGCAAATACAGACATTGGACGTAAAAATCTCTGATGTCAAAGATACCGAGCTTGACGATGAAGAGTGGGCGATTATTCAAAACAGCTTACCTTATGCAAAAACCCCCCAAGATGACAAAAAAAACCACGTTTATCAGCCTGTCATGATAAATAACGAAACTTACATCATACCCGATTTAGATGAGATAGCGGACTACTTGGCACAGCCTGATGCTGATGGCTTGTGAAACACAAAACCGCCCCCATAAAGGCTTAAATTTTCATTTAGGCAATATCATGGCATTTAATAGCACCCAAGAGATTATCGCTGACATCAAAGCGGGTAAAATGGTTATCCTGATGGACGATGAAGACCGTGAAAACGAAGGCGACATCGTCATGGCAGCCGTTCACGTCAAGCCATCTGACATCAACTTTATGATTACGCACGCTCGGGGTTTGGTGTGTCTGACCTTATCCGAAGCTCGCTGTCGTCAGCTAGAACTGCCTTTGATGAGCGATAAAAACGGAGCGAAATTTAGCACCAATTTTACCTTATCCATAGAAGCCAGTGAAGGTGTTACTACGGGCATTTCGGCACACGACAGAGCCAAGACCATTCAAACGGCGGTTGCTCCTTTTGCTAAGCCGTCCGACATCGTCCAACCAGGGCATATTTTCCCCATCATGGCAAAAACAGGTGGGGTCTTGCACCGAGCAGGACACACCGAAGCAGGTTGTGATTTGGCACGTCTGGCAGGGCTTGAACCTGCGTCCGTCATCTGTGAGATTATCAAGCCTGATGGCGAGATGGCACGCCGTGATGACTTGGTCGCCTTTGCCAAAGAGCATGGGTTAAAAATCGGCACAATCGCTGACCTTATCCATTATCGCATGACGCATGAGCAGACGGTGGAGCAGGTGGACAAGGGTGAATTTGACAGCGAATTTGGCAAATTTGAATTGTATCGCTTTAAAGAATATGGGGCGGACGAAACGCACATCGCTTTGGTAAAAGGCGACCTAAGTCGTGGCGTGGCGACCGTGCGAGTACACAGCCTAAACCCCTTAAAAGACCTATTTGCCCAAAAAGACAACAAACACAGTTGGGACGTGCGTTCGGCACTTGCCACAATTGGGCAAAGTGAGCAGGGTGTGTTTGTGTGGATTGATAATGGTCAAAAAGTGGACATCTGCGGTCGTCTTGATAAGCATGGCGAAAGCGTGCGTGAGATGGCAGAGCCGTATCGCTCTATCGGGGTGGGGGCTCAGATTTTAAAGCATTTGGGCGTGTCAGACATGAGACTGCTGTCCAGTACCGCCAAGTTTAACCTGTCAGGTTTTGGGCTGAACATCGTGGAGACGGTAACACAGCCGTGATGGCACTAAAAGGGCATTTCGCCCTTTTTTGTTGTCAGTCAAAACTTCGTCCTTCAAAACTTGCAAATTTTGCCCGTTCATCACCACTCCAAGCGGTCTTGGTCATGGCGTCATCACAGCGAACAATGACCGATTCGCCTCTTGCCACCGTTTTGGCTTGGGCACAGCTTAGGTATTCATATTCAAAAATCAAACTGGTATGCCCGATGTGCTTGACCCGCACCCCGATAAATAGCGTGTCGGGAAAGCTGACGGGCGACAGGTATTGACAGCTTGAACTGGCTAAAATGGTGGTCAAATCACTGCGATTGTCGGTCAGACCCATCTGGCGAAAATAGCTGATACGAGCCGACTCAGCATAGCGATAATAGGCGACATTATTGACATGGTTAAATGTATCCATCTCACCCCAAGCCACAGGCTGAACATGGACAACGGGATAATCTTGGAGTAAGGTGGGGCGGTCGCCACCGACCAAGATGGTGCTAAATGGGGTCATGGGTCGTCCTTTAAAATCATGGTAGGATTTGCATACTTTTTAGGGGTTTTTCTTTGGGGCTGTTGGCAAGCAGTTCGTACACCCAATACAGAGCGTCATTGATGGCTTCAAGCGGTGGCGTGGTGGTTTTTGGGTTGTCGTTTTTTGTGGGTATGTCAGGATTGACTTGCCCGATGGACAGCTTGCCATCGGTGAGGATAACATGGCTTTCTAGGCGGGTTCTAACCTCTTGTAAATAGGTGGTCATCGTGGCTTTATCACGGGCATTTGCCGAGCCGATGGCAAGCGACAGTAGCATACTGGCATCGTGGATAAGCAGGTCTTTGTTATTTAGTGAGCCTGCGGTGTTGTTTTGGTGTTTGCGTAAAAAGGCTTGTACGTCTTGCATTTTAACCACATGAGCCTGCCAAGCGTCAGGTTGATTTTTTTGAGCGGTCAGATAGCTGATGTCGGCATTTAGGCTGTCGGTTAAGGTGTTTTTGACGGGGGTGGCAATGCCGTTTAATTTGGGCAGTTGCCAACGTATCGCTGTCAGAGCATTGATGGTGTCGTCATAATTACCCTGTTTATAAAGCTGATTGGCAAGTGATAGCTGAATTTTGATAAGTTCGCTGTCTTGTTCGTGGTTGGGTTTTTGTTGGTTGGGTTTTTGACCGTATAAAGATGTTAGGGCAAAAATGCGGTCGTCCATGCTGTTTAGGCGAGCGTCCACCGTGTCAATTTTGGTAAGTTTATCATGGACTTGGATATTGATGTTTGAAAAAACACCATACAGCCAAATAATGCCACTGCCAAGCAGAATAATCACCAGCCATTGCAGTCGCATGAGTACACGGCGGGCTTGTTCGGTTTGTTTGTTTAGGTCGTCCTTATTGGGGGTGGGTTGGTTGTCGGTCATGATGTTTGGTTTAAAGCGGTTAAAAGGGTGTTAGGGTGTAAGTCATCAACACAGATGACGGTGTTGTCTGGGTAATGCTGTCGGGTCAGAGCCGTCAGTCTGTCGCCCAATGCCAAAAATGTGGTCGGGTGGGTGTGTCTGTCAAAGTGTCGCCACCCATCAAGGCTTGTACCACTGCTGATAAGGACAAATAAGGGCGTGTGAGATGGCAGTGCTTGATAAAAATCATCAAATCGCTCACCCAAATCAAGCGGTGCGCTTCTTTGATAAAAAGCAATTGCCACCACGTTCACACCACGTTCGCTCAGCGTATCAGACAGCAGTCTGCGACCACCCACCCCACGCCATATCATGACAGTGTCGTCTTTGCCCAGATTGGCAAGGATTGGCAGTTGTATCATGCCTTCGTTACTCATGGGTAAGCCTTGCTCGTTTGGGGTGATGACATCAAAACCAAACTGTGCCAAAGCGTGTTTGGTTGGTTCGCCCACCGCTATCATGGTGGGACGGTGGGGCAGGTCGTGGGCATGGTGTATGCCCTGCTTTTTTAAAAACGCCACCGCACAGCGTACCGCTTGCACGCTGACCACCACCACCATGCCAATCTCGCCTTTAATAAAGCGTGTCAAGTGGGCGTTTTCTTGTTCGCTTAATGTGTCAAATGGCGTGATGGTCAGTAGGGGCAAATGTACGCTTGGCATACCCAGCTTTGTAAAGCCATCATCATCGGTCGGGCGTGTGTTTACAAAAACGCTCATCAGTCGTATAACGCCTTTAAAATCTTATCCGCCCCTTGCGACAGTAGCTCTTTGGCGATGTCTTGACCCAGCTTTACCGCTTGGGATTCGTTGGCGTGGGGCAGGCTTTTTTGGGCGATGAGCAGGGTTTTGCCGTCTGGTGTGCCAACCCGCCCTTGCATATGAAGCGTGCCATCATCCAGTGTGGCAAAGCCTGCGATGGGCACTTGACAGCCCCCTTCTAGGGCGTGGTTCATGGCTCGTTCGGCAAGCACGCATAGGCGAGTGGCAGGGTCATTTAAGGGGGCGATGAGATTTAGTAGGTGTTCATCGTCCGCTCGGCATTCTATCGCCAATGCCCCTTGTCCCACCGCAGGCAGACTGATGTCGGTATCTAGCTCGTGGCGGATACGTTCATCTAAGCCAAGTCTGACAAGCCCACTGGTGGCAAGGATAATCGCATCGTATTCGCCATTATCCAGCTTAGATAGGCGTGTGCCGACATTGCCCCTTAGTGAGCGTATGTCTAGGTCGGGTCGGTGTCGTCTGAGCTGGCATTCACGGCGTAGGCTAGATGTGCCAACGACACCACCTTGTGGCAACTCATTGATATGACTGTATTTATGAGACACAAAAGCGTCCGTTGGGGCGTGGCGAGACAGATATGCCCCAAGCGTCAAGCCATCGGGTAATACCATCGGTACGTCTTTTAAGGAATGCACTGCCATGTCTGCCGTGCCATCAAATAAGGCTTGTTCTAACTCTTTGACAAATAAGCCTTTTCCGCCGATTTTGGCAAGAGGAGTGTCTAGGATTTTATCACCCCGAGTAACCATCGTCAGCAGTTTTACGTCCAAATCGGGGTATAAAGCGGTAAGCTTATCTTTGACAAAATTGGCTTGCCACAGAGCAAGGGGACTTTGGCGAGTGGCGATGGTCAGTGTTTTCATGGGCGGTGTCATCTGTGTGTTAAATGGGTTATCTTAGCACTTTCACCCAAAAAGGGCAAAAATTTTTTAATAAAAATATGCTAAAATCTGATAAATTTTAAGGAGTCGCTATGAAAAAATGCCCCATACTTGCCACCGTCTGTCTGTGCTTGGTTGCCTGTGGTGATGAGCCATTAAGCCAAAATGCCACCACGCTTGCCGATGGCTACCATGCCCGCCAAAACACCGCCACAGATGCCCAAAAAGACAGCTATTATTATCTTTTGGGCATTGGGGCAAAAGACGAGCCATTAAAGGCGGGCAAGGCGTATTTTGATGAATTGCAAATGCTATTATCGCAAAATGGCGATGATAATCAAATCAACGCACTAAATCATAAACATAAACTCAATGAATTATCCACCGCAGATTTTCAAAAAGACGATGTGGATATTTTTTGTAAAATTACCAAAGATAATGACCAAGCCCATGAATGCTTTAATATGCTTTTAAATCAGAAGTTGGACGTGGTACCTTATCAGATCATACATGAGCGTTATTTGGCTTTTTTAAATAATTCGCCTGCCATCATGCAAGGACAGATGAGAGTGGATAATTTATTACCCGATTATAAGATATTAACACAAGGTCAAAGATTGGCACTCATTCATCATCTAAATAATCAACCTAAAAAAGCCATGACGGATTTATCACAAGAATTATCCTTGTTAAGAAATCATCTGTCAGATGCCAATACTTTGATTGAAAAAATGGTTTATGCCAATCTTATCATCAATCAGCTTCAAGCCATGAGCTTTTTAAAGAGCCAAAATCCCACCTTGACTGTCCAAAGCATACCGCCCTTAACGACCGATGAGCTGAGTTTAAAACATCCATTTACGGCAGAGTTTATGCTCTCTTATGGTCTGTATAATGAGCTGGATAAAGGACAAAACGGCTTGATTGATAACCTAAAAATAAAACTGCTTTATAAAAAGCACCAAACCATCAACCAAAGTGCCGATTTTTATCAACAAGGCATTCATTTATCCAATCTGCCCGCCCCCGAGTTTGCCAATCGTTTTAATGATGATGTGGCATTATTAGAAATGAATTATGCCAATTATGTCGGTAGCACACTACTTAATGTGGCGTCATCTGATTATCGTCAGTATGCCGTTAAGGTAAAATCCTTAGACAATCTGATTAACATCGCCAATCATCATATTAATGGTGTGCCATTGACTAATGTCTTTGCTCCGACATTAACAGGCAGTACCACACAAAAGACGCATATTTGTTTACAAAACCCAAACAGTGATGATTTAAGCAATGACATTCAAGACAAAAATAAAAAATTTGAGTGCTTAAACATCTAAAACGGCACTTCACTCTCCCAATCTAGCCACGCTCCGTGGCTGGGGTGTTTTAGGCGAAGTTTGTGGGCGTGTAGGTTTAGGCGTGGGGCAAGTTCTAAGGCGGTGTTTTCGGCATAAATCGGGTCGCCAATCATCACGTGTCCTATATGCACACAGTGTACTCTTAGCTGATGGCTTCTGCCTGTGATGGGGTGCAGGGCTAGGCGGGTTACGGCATGGGCTTTGCCTGCCTTATCGGTGCGTAGTTCATGATGTAAGACTTCATAATGCGTCAGAGCGCGTTTGTTCCATGTCATATCCACGACATGACGGGGTTTGGTGGTCGGCTCGTAGCGGACAGGCACATCTATCACGCCTTTTTTGGTGCTTTGTTCTATCGTGCCAAACACCACTGCTTGATATTCTTTTTTAACCATGCGGTCAATGAACTGCTTGGCAATGTGGCTTTGGCTGTGTTCATTTTTGGCAAAAATAATCAGCCCCGATGTGTCCATGTCAAGTCTGTGAATGAGCTTAATGCTTGGATAGACCTTTAATAGCCGAGATTGTAAGCTGACCTTTAATGTTCGTCCATCCACGCTAAGAAGCCCCGCAGGTTTATCCCCCACCCAAATATCATCATCTTCATAGATGGTGATGGAACGAATAAAATGGTTAAAAAACTCATCATCATGAGCGTTTTCTTGGGCATTTAGTCGAGCGATGTTGTCGTCAGATAGGCGGTCGTGTCGGTTCATGGTTTTTTGTTATTTAAAATAAATCGGTTATATTATCACAAAAAAGTTGATGTGGCGGTAAAAATTGGCTTGAAAATGGCAAATATTGCCCCACTAAGATACCCCAATCATTTTTTAAGGTAAATTATGACCATCATCAATACCACAGACACAAATTTTGAAAAAGACGTGCTCCAATCCGACAAGCCTGTTTTGGTGGATTTTTGGGCATCATGGTGTGGGCCTTGTCGTGCCATTGCTCCTGTACTAGAAGATTTGGATGCAGAATATGGCGACAAAATTCAGATTGTCAAGGTTAATGTGGACGAAAATCCAAACGTCTCTGCTTCTTTGGGTATTCGTAGCATTCCTACCTTGTTTGTTTTTAAAAATGGTGAAAAAGCGGATACCATCATCGGCGGTCGCCCAAAGTCAGAGTTTGTGGCACTGTTAGAAAAACACCTATAACCCCACCAAAAGGCTTGTGTCAAACAGGCCTTTTTATCAAAACACTTGACAGACATGGGGTTTATCTTTTATTATTAACGCCTAAGTAGGCGATCGTCTACTTTCTTTCTTTGCTATCCTTTCTGTATTTTTTAAAACACTTCCAATTGCACGTTGTGTGTGGTAGAACCTATTTTATGAATCTAACCGAACTCAAACGTAAGTCTGTTGCTGAACTGCTCACCATTGCTGAGTATGTCGGTCTTGAAAACATGGCTCGTAACCGAAAACAAGACATCATCTTTGCCATCTTAAAAACCCACGCCAAAAACGGTGAACCCATCTATGGTGATGGTGTGCTTGAAATTTTGCCTGATGGTTTTGGGTTTTTGCGTTCATCAGAAGGCTCTTATCTGGCAGGCCCTGATGACATCTATGTCAGCCCCAGCCAAATCCGCCGTTTTAACCTACAAACGGGCGACTCCATCGCAGGGCAAATCCGTCCCCCAAAAGATGGCGAACGCTATTTTGCCTTATTAAAGGTCAGCGAGATTAACTTTGACACGCCTGACCGTTCACGCCATAAGCTCATCTTTGAAAATCTGACACCGCTCTTTCCCACTGAGCAGTTACGCCTAGAAGTGGGTAATGGCACGACCGAAGATTTGACGGGGCGGGTGATTGACCTGATTGCCCCCATCGGTAAGGGTCAGCGTTCCATCATTGTCGCTCCACCTAAGGCGGGTAAGACGGTGTTATTACAAAACGTTGCCCAAGCGGTTGCCAAAAATCACCCTGAATGCTATCTTATCGTCCTACTCATTGACGAACGCCCCGAAGAAGTTACCGAAATGCAACGCACGGTGCGGGGCGAAGTGGTGGCCTCTACCTTTGATGAGCCACCACAAAGACATATCCAAGTCGCTGAGATGGTCATAGAAAAAGCCAAACGCCTTGTGGAGCATAAACAAGACGTGGTCATCTTGCTAGATAGCATTACCCGTCTGGCTCGTGCGTATAACACGGTCATTCCATCAAGCGGTAAGGTGTTGACAGGGGGGGTGGATGCCAACGCCCTAGAACGCCCAAAACGCTTTTTTGGGGCGGCTCGTAACGTAGAAGAAGGTGGTAGCCTGACCATCATCTCTACCGCCTTGACCGACACAGGCTCTAAGATGGACAGCGTGATTTTTGAAGAATTTAAAGGCACGGGCAACCAAGAGATTACCTTAGAACGTGAACTTGCCGAACGGCGTATTTTTCCCGCCATCAACATCAAAAAATCATCTACTCGCCGTGAAGAGCGTCTGATTGACGAAGAAATGCTCCGCAAGGTGTGGGTGTTGCGTAAATTGTTACAGCCGATGGACGACCATCAGGCAACCGAATTTTTGCTTGACCGTTTAAAAGATGCCAAAACCAACGATGAATTCTTTAATAACATGACGAAAAAGGCACAAGGTTAAACTGAGTGGTTTGTAATA
>JAUMUJ010000057.1 GCA_030530785.1 Moraxella sp.
GATTTAACTATGGTACACCATCACAAAAGCTGAAAACTTTGAGAAAATGGTGTGGAATTTGAACATTATTTACGTCAGCCCCATGCCTTTTATTTGGAAAATATCATGAAAACCCACCTTCACGCCCTGATTATCGGAGCGACAGGGGCGACAGGCACGCCCTTGACCGAGCAGTTATTGACTGATGAGCGATTTGAGAAAGTTACGGTATTTGCTAGGCGAGCGATTGAGCTGACCCACCCCAAATTAACCGTGCATATCGTTGATTTTGACACGCCCGACACGTGGGCGGATAAGGTGCGTGGGGACGTGCTGTTTGGCTGTCTTGGCACGACCTTAAAGCAGGCGGGCGGTAGACCCAAGCAGTACAAAATTGACCATGATTATACTGTCAATATCGCCAACATTGCACGCCAAAATGGCGTAAGACACATGATTGCCATTTCATCAGACGGAGCAAACCCAAACAGTCCGCTGTTTTATTATCGGCTAAAAGGCGACATGGAAAAGTCGCTATCCGCCATTGGTTTTGATAAACTGACACTCATGCGACCGCCTTTATTAAAACGCCAAAACAGCGACCGCATGGGCGAGCGACTAAGCGAGAAAGTACTGGAAATGGCAAACCGCTTTGGGTTACTCATGTCTGCCAAACCCATGCCAACCGACACTTTGGCAAAGGCGATGAGACAGGCGGTGTTTGCTAATAAAGTGGGAGTTGTAGATAAGGGGGAGATTTGGGGGCTTGCCAAATAAAAAAAGGGCGGTATGACCCACCCTTTTTTAAGGTTAATTATCCCAAAATTCATCACTCAATCTGGCAAGCTCTTGCTGTTTTTGAATGATTTCATCATTGATGATACACTGCTTTTGAAAGTTCTCAATGAGTTTTTGCTCATCGGCTTGACTTAAAATGGCAATGTCAAAATCTTTAATGTCTTTTACCGAAAGCCCTGCAATCGCTGACCCCACCGAAAACAACGCCAATCGGTTTTGGGCAAAGGCAGAATGCAGTTGCATATATAAAGCAGTGGGGCTAACCTTATCGCCATGCGGACGGATAATAATCCCCGTCTGACCGACAACCAGTGGCATCTCGTGGCTATCTATCAAAGACTGCCCGACCAACCCCACCTTGCCTGTACTGCCCCGTATGGTCATGATGATATCGCCGTCTTGGACTTGGGTAGACTTGGCGGTTTGCCATGCTTTTTTGGTGACAAAGCTACGCTTGGATACTTCGCTGATGTAACCATAAGGTGGCAAATCCCCCCCTTGTATCTCGCCCATTAGCTCATCGCCTTCGTCTTTTAGTCGGCTGGCAGGCGTGGGGCGAATGATGTCAGTAATGTCGCCCAATTTTACGGTTTGATAATTTGCCAAAATCGCCATGGCTTTTTTGCTATCATCGTTCAAGACATAACGCTCGGGGTCTAAAACATGATTTTGGGCGATGATGTCATCGTGGCTGACGGATACCGCATTGTCAAAATCATCGCCATTGATGATATTTGCCAGAGTTTTGGTATCAACCAAACGATTTTTTTGTACAAATGGCGTGTCTTTTAGAGGGATAAATCGCACGTTATCGTACTCATTTTTTAAATCAAACACCATGAGCGAACAAGCCATGCCCGTATTAGCAGTCAAGCCACTTGGCAAAGATATCACCGCTTTTAGGTGCTTTTGATTGATAAGCCATTCGCGAAATTCAACTTCACTGCTAACGCTGGCAGTTAGGGCATTTTGTGGCACAAAAACCAACACCAAATCAGACACTTGGGCAAATAAATGCTGAATAAGATAGTTTTGATAAGTGTTGCCACCCACCGCAAAACGGCTATTATCAAAATCTTTTGGGTCAATTTTTTTGCCCCATGCACCTGCTACAAACCCCTTGGTAAAGGTTTGTAATTTGCCTTGATTGACATAAGACGGATTGACGACAGGGTCAGCAGTTTGGCAAGTGATAT
>JAUMUJ010000005.1 GCA_030530785.1 Moraxella sp.
TCAGTTGGTAGAGCCCCGGATTGTGATTCCGGTTGTCGTGGGTTCAAGTCCCATCATTCACCCCATATTATTATCCGATAGGGTTCTATGAAGTCATAGAACCCTATTTGTTTATTGGTGTTTAGCGGTTTTATCGTTCGTATCGGTTCATTAAAATCCGTTGCAATCCGCTTATTTTGTTGGTATTACAGTTCATTTTTCTATAATGCCAACAATTTTACTCCAAAGGCTTGCAGATTATGGCTTTAACCAATACCACCAAAACCTAGCGACAAATGCACCCCCACACGTCCAGACAAATACAGCGACATGGGTGGTTTAAATTGTGGGTAAGACATACGGGCGTAAAATCATGGGTGGTGGCTTATCGCTATCATGGCAAACAACTAAATATCAGTATTGGGCTATACCATTTGTAAGCCTAGCAGATGCAAGATGTGAGCTTGCCAAAATCAAAACCGACCTATCACAAGGCATCAACCCCAAAGACGAACACCAAATCCAAACAACAACAAAAACAACTAGACTTCCACCAATTTGCTAGTTTATGGCTAGATTACCAACAAGCACGGATAATACCCCATATTCAAAACCATCCTTTTGGGTGGTTTTTTTATTTAATGCTTGTCATCGGCTTAAAATTTGCTATACTAAAAATACCCCTATCCCATCAAGGAGTTTTTATGTATCAGCACATTTTGCTTGTTACTGATTTAAATGATGACACCGACCTTGTCGCCAGCAAGGCCAAATGGATACTGGACGTGTCGCCATCTGCCCAGTTGTCGGTATTGCACGTTGTAGAAGAGACCATGCTTGGCTTTGGGTATGAACTCATTCCTGCATCCGCCCTACATGAAGAGATAGACGATGAACGCTGTAATGTCGCTCGCACTCGCTTGGCAGAAGTCTTAGCCCGCAACAACCTGCACGCTCATAACGCCAAAATCAAAACCGCCATTTCAGGGCGTAAAGGCATCGTGGACTACTGCAACAGCCATACCATTGATTTGGTGGTCATCGGTCGGCACAAACGCACAGGATTATCCGCATGGCTGGCAGGAGCAACGGCTGACAGCATTTTGCCTGATGTGGACGCTGATTTACTGGTGGTACAGCTTGCCAAAGTGGACTAAATTTAAACAAAATAAGGGTAAAATTTTACCCTTATTTTTATGTCCGTATAAAAATTTGCTATAATGGCACTTTTTTCAATCAACATTAGGAATGCCCATGTATGACCTTGTTGCCATCGGTAACGCCCTTCTTGATACCGAATTTAAACTGTCTGATAACATCTTAACCCAAACAACTCTCACCAAAGGTAACATGACCCTTGCCGACACCAAAGAGCAAACCGTCCTATTTGACATTTTAAACACGCATGGGCTTATCCCCACCAAACAAGCAGGGGGCGGTTCGGCAGGCAATACAGTGGCGTGCTTTTCGGCATTGGGCGGTGCGTCTTTTTATCAATGTCGGGTGGGCGATGATGAGCGGGGCAAGTTTTATCTGTCAGACATGGCAGACATGGGCGTTACAATCAACGGCACAAAAGCCCTAACCAACGGCACAACAGGCTCATGTGTCGTACTGGTTACCGATGACGGCGAACGCACCATGCAGACCAATTTGGCAGTAAGTGCCGAGATTGATGAAAGCAATGTGGATTTTAACGCACTAAACGGAGCAAAATACCTATACTTAGAAGGCTATCTTGCCATGACACCATCTGTACAATCTGCCATCACCAAACTGTGCCAAATCGCCAAAGCACAAGGCATCAAAATCGTGGTCAGTTTTGCCGACCCTGCGGTGGTCAAATTCGCCAAAGACGGTGTGTTGGCATGGCTATCAGGCGGTGTGGACATGATATTTTGTAACATGGACGAAGCCAAACTGTTTGCCGATACAGACGATGACACCCAAGCGGTTCATGCTCTGCTTAATCATGCCAAATTGGTCGTCATCACTAACGGAGCAAAGCCCACCACTGTGGCGGACAAAGACGGCATTCACCTGTATGATGTGCCATCTGCGGACGTGGTGGACACCAACGGAGCGGGCGATAACTTTGCGGGGGCGTTTTTATACGCTTTATCACAAGGGGCGAATTATGAGACATGCGTGGCACTGGCAGGAGCGGTGGCCAGCCGTGTGGTCGGTCAATTTGGGGCAAGACTGCCCAAAACAGAATATGGATTGGTTAAAAATACGATTTTGGTATAAAAACACAAGGCGGACACGGTTCGCCTTTTTTGATGTGGTTATGACATGAATGAAAAGGCATTGATTATTAAACAAATGTCATTCGCCTCCACACACCCAAATCCTTAAAAAACTCCAATAAAGACAACCACCCAGAAGCACCTATATTTTATTCGTCATGGGGAAAGCCTTGCCAACACTGGTGGCACGCCCATGCCCAATACCGACATTCCACTTACTCAAAACGGACACACCCAAGCGATTGCCCGCCTTACCCATTGGCTAAGCCTAAATATGCCCAAGCCACATTTATCACTCTGCCATGTGTCGCACACGGCAGACCGCCTTGCCCTTTTGTCGGCATTATGGCATAACACCTGACACGCTTGGTCTGCTTGATGAGCTAAATGCCCTTGCCTTTGATGTCATCAAAAATATCTCGGTGGACGCACGCCGTCAGATAAATGCCAACTGGTGGCAAACGGTGGGACTAGATAACAGGCATGGCGTGGGGACAGACAGTTTTGGTAGGTTTATGGGGCGTGTGGACACATTCATCGGTAGGATTGATGATTTTGATGACGGTTCGCTGTTTTTGGGCATGGAATTTGGCTTGGACTGCTTGCCTATCGGCTCATGAACCTACCTGTGCGTGATAATGCCGACATCAGGCGGTTTCGTGCCTTTCAAACCGCCATACCCATGCACAACACCGTGCTGTATCGGCAGATGTGTCGGATAATGCAAACATTTGGTATGGGTGAATTAGCCAAGCCAGCACCCAAGCACGGCATTGACCGCACTCTCAGTACGCAAAATCCGCTTGCCAAGCGACACCGACCGCACACCCACACTTGCCAAAAGCCCAATCTCATACGGCACAAAACCTCCTTCTGCTCCGATGATAACAACGTCAGGCAGGGGATTTTTGCTGATAAAATCTTTAAAACTTATGTCAGCATAAGGATGAAAGACAAGGGCAGATTTACCCTGTATCAGCTGTGGCAAATCGTCCTGCACAAATGGCTTGAATCGCTTGGCGAAGGTAATGGCTGGTGGCACGCTGTCCACACCTTGTTGCAAGCCTTCTAGGGCAAATTCATCAAGGCGGGCAAGCAGAGGCGACCCCCAGTAGCTTTTATCAGTGCGAACGCTGTTTATGAGGATAATATCATTGACCCCAAAAGCCGTCATGTCCATGATAAGCCGTCTTAGCACCTTAGGGCGTGGCAAAGCAAGCATGACGGTTAAGCCAAGTTTGGGCGGTGGGTCGGTATCTAGGCGAACATTTTCCAAAAGACAATGCGTGTCGTCAATATGAGCAATTTGTCCCACGCCCATTTTGTCGCCAAATTTGCCAATTTTTAGGGTGTCGCCAACTTTTGCTCTTAATATTTTCTTAATGTGGCTAAGCTGTTCGGCACTGTCAATCGTGGCGGTCGTGTCGCAAAAGGCGGACGGTGGTAAAATCATCACATTCATAACAATGCCTTTATCATCTCAAACTGCACCTTATCCGCCCCCGCTCGCTCTTGCACCAATCGTTGTCCACGCTCGCCTGCGTGTTTGGCAAGGGTCAGATTATCAAGCCACACTTTGATGACCTCATACAGCCCATCATCATCACTTTGTGTCAGCACGCCCACATCAGCAAAATCACGTACTATCTCGGCACAGTTTTTGACGTACTGCCCCATGATGACAGGCCTAGCAAGGCTCACAGGCTCAATGGGGTTATGACCGCCTTTATCCACAAACGACCCACCCACCACCGCCACATCGGACAGCTCATACCACAGCACAAGCTCACCCATGCTATCTGCCAAATATACCTGCGTACTGTCAATCATCAGCTCGCCCCGACTGCGTCTATGACACACAAACTCCGCACAAAGACCTGCCACATCATCAAAGCGTTCAGGGTGGCGTGGCACTAGGATTAACAGTAGATTGGGAAAATCGTTTAATAGCTTTTTATGGGTTTCTAACGCCAACCGCTCTTCGCCGTCATGCGTGCTTGCCATGACCCAAATGGGGCGGTTTTTGGTAAAGTTATCAATGGGTTGGGCTTTACCAATCTGACCACTCCATTTTAAGGAATGCGCCTGCTTAACCTTATCTGGATTTGCCCCAAGTGCGATAAAATTGTGGTAACTTTGCTCATCTTGGGCGATGATGAGTGATAAATTTGCCATCATACTTTGGCTAAGGCGGGTAAATTTGGCATAGCTGTCAAAGGATTTTTGGGTCAGGCGGGCATTTGCCATGACACTCGGTATGCCCTGCTTTGCCAATACCGATAAGGTGTTTGCCCACAGTTCAGTCTCCACAAACACCGCCATCACAGGGCGAACGTGTGTCAAAAACTGCCCCACCACCGCCACATCGTCCACAGGCACGAAGCTGTGTTGCACCGATTTGCCAAGCTCATTTTCAAACAAAACCTTAGCACGATTAAAGCCCGTCTGTGTGGTACTACTTATCCACAGATGATAGCCATCAGACAGCATACGCCGAAGTAGCGGATAGGCGGTGTTTAGCTCGCCCAAAGACACCGCATGACACCATATCACAGGCTTATCATGGCTAATGGGCAGATAACTTTGTCCGAACCGCTCGGCAATCTCACGCTCATAATGGGGTAATTTATCCTTTTTGCCTGCCAAAAACAGCCGATATAAAGGGCGGGCAATGGCGATGACCAAGCGATAATATAACGGCACACGCACCATCAAAACATCACCATCATCAACAATAAAATCAGCACCAAACCACCGATGATTACCACCCCCCACATCAGATAGCGTTTGTCGGATTGTAGCTCGGTGCGATAATCGCTTTTTAGTGTTTCTACCTGTTTCATGTAGGCACGCACTTTTTTGGCTTCGGGGTGCCCGCCATCGGCTGACTTGCCAAGCCACAGCTCACCCATCTCCACACTCATGGCGACCCCGCCATCATCGGGGGCAAATCCTTGATAATACAGACGGCTGAGCAGTTTTTGGGCTCTGATGTCGCCTGCTTCGGCTGTCCGCTTGATGAGATTGGTGGCGGTCGCTATATTGGCAGGCACGCCTCGCCCTTCAAACAGATATACCGCCAAACGGGTCATGGCAGACAGATTGCCTTGCTTGGCGGCAACGGTCAAAAGCTGTATCGCCTGATTGTAAGCTTGGGTGGCATTGTCGCTAAACTCAATGTCGGCAAGGGCTTTGCCTTTTTTAAGCTCGCCTGCGATGTACTCATCTATCTTATCTAGCACCATCTTGGCTTTTTGGTAAGTCGGGTCGCCATCGTGGGTGGTGGACAGATTTTTTAAATCCTGATACACCTCATCAAATAGCTTTGGCGTGTGGGACGCACGAGCTTTTTGTTTACGCTGTGAAATGGGTGCGACAGGTTTGGATGTCTCATCTGGGGTCAAGGTGGGAACAGGCTCATTTTTAGGGATAACGGACATATCATCAGGCACATTAACCGCCTTTGCCACATCATCCACCACTTCACCCAAATCCGCCACCACAGAAGCTGTCTTAGCAGGCGTGATAAACAGCTTTTTGGCGTTGTCGTCGGTCAGATTGGGCATTTTTTGGACGAAATCAGCCACCGCCCAATACAAGCTGTCCTCAACCATACGGCTGGGGTTGCCCTGTGCGTCCAAATCCCTAAATGTCCGCTCCAATGAGCCAAACAGTCTGGCCCCGATGACCGACAGCACAAAAAAACTTTGTGCCACCGCCACGCCTGATGCGGTGGTCGCTTGTACCAAATACCCCAATCCTTGATAAAAATCAGCCAGCTCCATTTCACTCAACGCAGGGGCTTGGCTGTGAGCAAACGTGCGAGCGTACACTCGCCCAAATGATGAATTGGCATAACATTCCATCTTGACATCAGCCATCGCACCCAGCTCATCACGTAGCACTTGGGCGACATGATAGCTAAGCACCATAAGTAGCTTGACAAATTCAGGGTGGCTGACAAGCTCATGCTCTTTGATGTTTCTGCCTGCCAAATCGGATTTGACCGCCGATAAAAACACGTCCAACAGCTTTAAGGTGTCAAGCTGACTGCCCCACACGGGGCTGTTTTGCACAAGCTGTCTGAGTTTGGCTTGGTAGGCGAAGGTGTTTTTTGGGGTAGGTTCGGTCAAACTTTGCCACAATAACGCCACATCATGGTCAAATTCAAACCACACAAAAGAATCATTCATCATCGTTCACTTTTAGCATATTATTTAAAAATTCCAGCACGTTTTTGGAGCGGGCGGTCGCTTGTAGGGCAGTGAGACTGTCGGTTGCCAATGCTTTTTTGTCATCGGTCAGCGTGCCAAAGCGAGCCAACGCCGACAACAGGCGAGACGCAAGCACAGGGTTGGTGCGGTCAAGTTTTGCCACCGCAGAGGTAAACAAAGCCAAGCCATCTTTTGTCCAAAGCTGAGTGGGCTTGTTTGCTAATCCACCAAGCGTGGTACGCACACGATTGGGCGTGTGCCAGTCATAATCGTCTCGCTCCATCAAAGCCTTGATAAACGCCACATCACGACTGCCTGCCCCCGCCTGCACACTAAACCATGTGTCAATGACCAGCTCATCATCGCAAAACGTCTCATAAAACTGTCCCACATACGCATCAGCACAAGACAAATCATGCTCAATCATCGCCCGTAACGCCCCAAGTTGCTCACTCATGCAGGTGGCATGGGCATACTGATGTTCGGTGCGTTCGGTCATGTCAAGGTCGGCTGTCCACGCCAAATCCAGTAACACATTTCTAAGCAGTCGCACCCCACGAGCATGGGGCGTGTCTTCATAAGGTACGATGGGCAGTGCGTCATACCAACCTTGCAAATTACCTGCCAACGCACGAGCGATGTGCCCTTTTAGGTTGTTTCGCTGTTGTTTGACACATTCAGGGTCATAATCCGTCTCATAACCACTGGCCATTTCAGTTTCGCTGGGCAAATCAAACAAGCGAGCGGTCAGCATGGGGTCTTGGTGCATGAGCGTAGGTACGGTCGCTTGGAGCGTGTCGGTCAAAAGAGCAACATTGTCCGATTTGCCAAACAACAATCTGCCCACCAACGTTTGCACCGCTTGCCATTGGTTAAAACCTTCGCTTTCAAACTGTACGATTTTTATCAAATCTTCATCGGTATAATCAAATTCTAGCTTGACAGGGGCAGAAAAATTACGCAACACCGACACCACAGGACGCACCCCACCCAAATCCAAATCGTCAAAAATAAAGATGTCGCTGTCTTTGGTCAAAAGTAGCAGTTGTTGGGCAAGCAGTTTCCCGCTTTGTCCATGAAAAATCGCCACATCTATCGGTATGGGCAGGGCTTTTGGCTCATCAAATCCTGCCACATGGCGGGTTTGTTGGCTAAATGTCAGCTTCACGCCATCGCCCATCACATCAAACCTGCCCGACAGCACAGGCGTGCCTGCTTGACTGTACCACGCCAAAAAGTCTAGCACTCGCTCATCGCCCACACTCATCGCTGATAAGAAGTCTTCAATGGTAACCGCCTGACCATCATAGCGAGCAAAATATTCGTCCGTGCCTTGTCGGAATTTGTCCTTACCAAGTAAGGTTGCTATCATACGCACAATCTCCGCCCCTTTTTCATAGACAGTAACGGTGTAAAAGTTGTTAATCTCCACAAAGCTGTCAGGACGCACAGGGTGAGCCAGCACGCCTGCATCTTCGGCAAATTGATGAGCCTTTAAAAAACCCACGTCATCAATGCGTTGCACGGCAGATGAGCGATGACTTGATGAAAAACTTTGGTCTCTAAATACAGTAAAGCCTTCTTTTAAACACAGCTGAAACCAATCACGGCAGGTAATGCGATTGCCCGTCCAGTTATGAAAATACTCATGAGCGATGACCGCCTTGACGTGGAAACTGCGTTCATCGGTGGTGGTCTTTGGGTCAGACAACACACAAGAGGTGTTAAAAATGTTTAGCCCCTTATTTTCCATCGCCCCCATGTTAAATTGCCCTGTGGCAACAATCATATAACGGTCAAGGTCATACGCCCGTCCATAATGTGTCTCGTCCCAACGCATCGCATCTTTTAAGGCGGTCATGGCAACGTGGCATTTGTCAATGTCGGCAGGCACGGCGTAAATTTCTAGCAGAACTTCACGCCCCTCACTGGTGGTGTAGTGATCGCTCATCACCGCCAAATCCGCCACCACACAGGCAAACAGATAACTGGGTTTTTTGGTGGGGTCATGCCAGATGGCAAAATGTCTGTCATCGCCCACATCGCCCTTTTCCACCAAATTGCCATTGGCAAGTAGCACAGAAAAACGCTTGTCCGCTTCTACTCGGGTGGTGTATTCGGTCAAAACGTCAGGGCGGTCGGGGAAAAAAGTAATCTTACGAAAACCTTCTGGCTCGCATTGGGTTACAAACATCAGCTCATCGCCCGCACCCGACTGGTACAAGCCCTCTAAGGCGGTGTTGGTTTGGGGTGTGATGTTTACGTCTATGGCGATTTTGGCGGTGTCAGGAGCGTGATAAATGGTCAAACTTTCATCATCTAAGGCATAATCATCAGCCGTCAGCACTTTATCATTGACACTGATATTTAGCAATTCCAATTCACGCCCCAAAAGGACAAGCTCACCATCACGCTCACGGCTCATGGTCAGCACGCTAGATATGCAAGCGTGGTCATCAAACACTTTAATGTCTAAATACACATCGTCCACACGATAGGCAGGTGGAGCATAGTCTTTTAGGTAGATTTTTTGGGGAGCGGTCATGGCACTTCTCTGTTAAAAATTTGCCAACATACTACCAAAAAATCACCCCAAAATCATCATTATCCACCGTTTTTCCGCCAAAATGCCAAAAAAAACACCCCAAATGCCTTGTAAAAATAAGCCAATTTTGTCATCATAGCACTTAAATTTACTTCGCTTTTTATTCACAAAAAGACATAGATAGGAGCTTTTATGCGTATGTCTCAATTTGGCAAAATCGTTGCCATCACGCTAACCGCCAGTATGTTAGCACTCACAGGCTGTGCCAGCAAAACCAAAAAATCACAAGTCTCTGTCGCCCCACTTGGTGTCGGTCATGGTGGCATGGGTGGTGGCTATTATGGTGGAGCGTTGGTCAATAACTCCGATGCCATTCGCAACGCCGCCAGCAACATTCAAAGCACGGTGTATTTTGACTTTGACTCTGATGCCATCAAGCCCGAAGCGTCTCGCATCCTTGACCAGCAAGCCCAATTTTTAAACGCCAATCAAGGAGCAAGAGTACAAATCGCAGGTCATACCGATGAGCGTGGTACTCGTGAGTACAATATGTCGCTGGGCGAACGCCGTGCCGCTTCTGTGCGTGCTTATCTTGCCAGCAAAGGCGTGAACACCGCCAATGTAGAGATTATCAGTTTTGGCGAAGAGCAACCTGTCGCCACAGGTTCTAACGAAGCGGCATGGCGACAAAACCGCCGTGCCGAACTTAGCTACTGATACACCACAAAAAACGGGCAAATACGCCCGTTTTTACCTTGTTTGCAAAAATGCAAAAACCATACCTTTTATATTAGCCCAATCAAAAAAATAAAGAATTTATCACACAATCATAAAAAACAAGTCATTATTATCCAAAGCCCCAAAAAACACCCATAAAAAATGTCAGTTTTTTTTACATAAAAATAATAAAACAAATCACCAAAGATACAAAATTGCCCGTTTTTGTCCACGCTCTCATTTTTTATTCAATCTGACACGACATGAATGCCATCACGATAACATTCCGTCATGTTTCTCAAAAAAATGAGCGATTATTAAACAATATTTGAGAAGTCAAGGACTTAGATACAAATATTCACAATTAAGCACACAAAATTACTCACAAATCTACCCCCAAAAAATCATATAATAAGCACACCAATCCTTTAAAAATACGCAAAATCCGCCCTAAGTATATTGATTTACTGCGTTTTGTACTTTTTTTGTAAAAACCATGATATAGAAATGGATTGATTTTTGCAAATCAGTTTAGCAACATTTGCAGAATAAACGGTAGCTTTTTTAGCATAAACGGTAAATGCACATCATCAACATGGATAATTTACCATCTATCCATATTAGCTTTACTTTTATCACAAAAACCTATATAAGCACCCAATTATCCATTATCATTGAGATAAAACAACAAACACAGAGAAACACCCATGAAACACAGTCGGGGATTTACACTATTAGAGATGATGATAGTGGTCGCCATCATCGCCATCATTGCCACGCTTGCCACACCGTCCATGCGAGCCTTTATCCAGCGGGGGCAAGTGTCAGAGCAGATGAACGACTTTGCCCATTTTTTACAAGAATCACGGGGCAAGGCGGTTTTGTTACGCAACAACAGTTATCCTGCCACCATCGGCACTGCCGTATCGGGTGGACAGACCGCCACCATCAGTGATACGGGCAGTTCATGGTCACCCAATGCTGACCGAGTAACACTCACTGCTGGTGCTGGCATGGTAAATACCATCACCTACACCCTGATGGGTGAAGCAGGTCAGGAAGTCTGCTACATCATGACCCATGCCAATAATCCCACCATCGGCGAAGTGCTGATACTGGATCGTAATGGCAGTACCAAAATCCACAAAAACAAAACCGACTGCATTTTTTAAGGAATTGCCATGATAAAACACCAACAAGGCGTAGGATTATTAGAAGTGATGGTGGCACTCATGCTTCTTGCGGTGGCGGTGCTTGGCTACTCTGCCATGCAACTAAGAGCCACCAACGTCAGCCTAGAAGCAAATAACAACACCCACGCCCTAGAAATCGCCCGTGATTTGCACGAACGTATGCGGATTAACCGTGAGGGCATCACAAGATTTGAAACAGGGGCATTTGATAAAAACACCACACCCGCCCTTAAAGACTGCCGTACAACGGATTGCGATGCCGATGATTTAATCATTTTTGATTTTCATGAAGTCAGCAACCATGCCGAAAACTTAGGTATGTCGCTTGCGGTGCGTGAATGCCCCATTCGTGCTGTCGGCAATAACCGCAGACACTGCATCTATGTGGCGTGGGGCGACACCACCCCCACCACAGGCACAAAGCCCACCGACTGCACCGATGATAATAACACCTATCAGCCCAATGCCCAATGCGTTTTTATGGAGAGTTTTAGTTATGCCAACTGATTTTAGTGCACAAAAGGGCTTCACACTCATTGAGCTGATGATTGCCATCACGTTAGGATTGCTCGTCTCAGCGGCGGCTTTGATGATATTTTTAAACTCTCAGCGTTCGCTTGCCATACAGGGGGGCATGGGTGAGATTGACCAAAACACCATCTTTGGGCTGAACCGCCTAACCCGTGATTTGCGTCATATCAACTTAGACACCAACACCGCCCACATTTCCATAGGTGGCATTAACTCAGGCATCATCTTTGATGTCAGTCAGTCGCCTGCCGTTACCATACCTGCAACTGCTGTCAGTCTTGCCAATGCCAATGCAGGTCTGTACGATACCCAAAGCGACCAGCTGACCATACAGTACACCACCCGTAACGACACCACCGACTGCGAGGGTAACGCCACGCCCGCTGACACACGGGTCGTACAGCGATACTACGTTGATGCCCTGCCTGCCAACCAACAGTCAGGCTCAGACGTACGCTATGGGCTATACTGTGATGCCATCTGGAACGGCAGTGCCATCAATGCAAATCAAACGGTGATTATCCCTGATGTGGAAATCTTTAAAGTCAGCTTGCTTACTCGCAACTTTAATAACACAGTCGCTGACCGCACCGATGACACTTTACGCTATCAGACACTGGGTGAGTACATCGCCGGCTCCACAGGCAATACCGTCATCTCCTTAGAGGTGGGGGTGGTCATGCGTTCTAGCAACTCGGTACACGCTGACCGTAACATTGACCTGACCCGCCCCTTTAACATCGCAGGGCATGAGGTCAAACTGACTAACACCACAGGCAGTGCCAGATTTTTAAGAATGCCCATCAATCAGGTGGTCGCCATTCGTAACGCACAAGGTTTGGTATAATTTTAACAATTTTTATAAGGAACTTTAATGAAACGTGAACAAGGTGCCGTCATGATTGTCGTACTGGTGGTGTTACTGTTAGTCGCCATCGCAGGTACGATTGCCCTACGTTCTGGGGTGTTTGGTATGCGTCTGTCCACCAACAGCCAAGTAGGTAAACTGCTCAGTAATAACAACGACTCTGCTCTCACCAAGTTTGAAGATATGAACATGGATGAAGTGTGGAAAAACTTTACCGTTGGGGGTATGTACTATCACTTACTAGATAATGCCACCGCTGATGACGAATTAGTCTTTTGTTACGATACCAAAAAATCTGATATTTTCACACTCACAAATGCAGGCATCATCAAATATAATGACAGTACTGAAAAAACCCCTAACTTTTGTACTCATGAAACTTTTTCATCCAAGCGCGGGATTGTCATCACTCAGGTGCATTTAAGAAAAAATACCGCTGAAACTGAATTGGCAGAAGGTTATACGGTATCCACATCCATACCAAGCATTGCAAACAACATCAACCTATCCTTATCCGCCATCTCGGTCATGCCAAGTTA
The DNA here is from genome assembly GCA_030530785.1 of Moraxella sp. Classification (GTDB taxonomy): domain Bacteria; phylum Pseudomonadota; class Gammaproteobacteria; order Pseudomonadales; family Moraxellaceae; genus Moraxella. The sequence goes on from JAUMUJ010000005.1 coordinate 12,836, forward strand.
CTCTAACGAAACGGCAGCAGCTGACACCACAGGCATTGATGACTGCCTAAAACGCACCGCCTTTAAAAAGACGGCCACCACCCAGACCAATGCCGAATGCTTTGAAGAGATGGGCATCCCCTATAATGTCCAAAACACCGATTATAGATCGGGCAACACCATTACCATTAGCAAATAATAGAGGAACATCATGAAGAAACCAAAACTCTCATTAAAGTCTCTTTGTCTTGCCATCTCAAGCTTAATGGCAATGATGTCATTATCCATCAATACCCATGCTAGCGACATAGAGATTTATAAATCTGCCGAAGAAGGCAATATTACTATCATGCTACTATTGGACATCTCAGGTTCTATGAATTTGTCCAACTCCATGCATGATGATTATCTGATACGCTCAGGCAATCGTCCCGAAGGAGCAAATGGACACACTTCCTTGCCCACGCCCAACTTAGATAAGCTAGCAAAGCATCTAAAAGATACAGGCTCAAAATTAGGCTTTGCCGACCAATCTAATACTGTCAATCATGCTGGTAATCATAACAGCGGTAAACGCTATACCAGAGCATCATTTAATGAGCTAACCGATGCAGACTTTGCATCAGCAGGTGTGGATAAGGCCACTGCCCTAAAAGAACTCACTGATTACCTGTCATTTGCTCCTTATAGTTGGTGTCAAGACCAAGACACAGTAAATTATGCCAAAACCAATGGACTGACCATCAATCGCCCTGCAGGTTGGGAAACCACACTCATTACCGAGACCGCCAAAGGGGGCTACCAACGCCAATACTGCCGTATTCCTACTGACATCAGTAAGGTAAATAAAGAGTTTTGGAAAGATAACAATCTTGCCAACAACAAAATCATCCCAAACGACGTGCTCGGCTGTGAAAAATACGACAGCAGTACAGGTAAGGTCAGCAATACAGGCGATGAATACCGTTGTTATTCTCGTATCGCTCGACTAAAAGATGCACTGTATGATATCATCAATGGCAACCCTGAAAAAGGGGTTGCTCCACTGGGTGATAATATATCCCTTGGTATTGCCACTTTGGGCGTTCGTACCCGATATAATGGCACACCATGGTCAAAAGAGCATCCTCTTGATTCTGATATGGACATCAGAAACAGAGACTTAGGGGCAATTCGTGTACCCGCTCGGCGTCTTGATAGCTCATATGAAGGCAAATCACAGCGTCAAATCCTAAATGAGTTTATTGGTAATAACGAAATTTTTGAAGCTCACACAGGGACACCAACAGCACGCTCCTATGCTGAAACCGTCTCTTATATGATGGGTACAAGCACCCTACCACCTGCCGATAAACTCAAACTCCAAGAGCGAGACTTGTTTAACGGTGTAACTTATGCCCATCGTGTTTGTATAGAATGGAATAATGTCCACGATCCAGCACAATGCATTAGGTTTGAATTTGCAGATATAACAGGCATTACCGAGTACACCAAAAACGCCCTACATCGTGTCTCTTATCGTGGCACAAATGGAGATCAAAGCTTTATTTATGGCAAACCCGTAGCCAACTACGAACGCATACTTAACGGCACAATGGATTACACCAATGCCACTAATGGCTCAATCTCTGCAACATACCCCCTAATGATGAATGTGGGCAATGGAGCCCATCTCATGTTTGGCTATCCTCGTGAATACATCACAGGCTTTCCGTTTTCTGCACCAGAAAGCAAAACCCCAGACGGGTTAAAATATCAGCAACCAAGCTCTCTTACCAACCAAAATCCCCAATGTAGTGGTCAAGGCATCTATGTACTATCTGATGGTGCACCAAGTATGCTACCCTACGAAGAAGGTCAAATGCAACGTGCCTTAGGCGAAAAAGGAGCAAACTTTAAATGCTCCGTTGGTGAGATTTTGGGTCAAAACACAAACAACAACGACTGGGAATGTATGTGGGATTTAGCAGAGACTATTAAAGACCCCGCAAAAAACCCTGCCAATCTAAGCTTTAAGACCGCTGCGGTTGGTTTTGGTCGAGAGTTCATTAATGGTAGCATTCCTGCCTATGACCCAGAAAAAACTGTTCAAGAAAATCTCAATGGCATCAATGGAACTACCACCATTCATAACTTTGCTCGCTGGGGTGTGCGTGGCGAAGGCGGTTGGTATGCAGGCACTAGCTCTCAAAGTGTGGTAGACAGCATCAACGCCTTTGTCGCCAACTTAGTTAAAGAAGTGCCAGAAGTTGCCACAGGTCAACCCTTTGTTCCGATTGACCCTTTAAATCCATTAACCTATATGGACAATACCTACTATGGTTCCATCTACCCCAAAGTAACTGCCAGTTATAATTTCTGGGCAGGCGATATGAATAAATATCGTATTGCAAAAGGCAGAATTGTTGATAAATCTGGTAAGGAAGTATTTAACGAGAAAGGCTCTTTAAATACTGGCATCGAGGGCGAGTGGGACTCCGGCATGACGTCAAAACTTGTTTTGCGTGACCGCCCTCTATTTACTAACACAAGCAATGCTAACAACATCAACTTAGATTCTGTCAATCGAACCAATCTATTTGGCACAGGTACACTAAGTAATAGCATCTATCGCAATGCTTGGCTAAATATGCTTGGCTACAAAGTAGCTGTCAATGGCACCCCCATCGCCAGTGTTAGCGAAATTGCCAACACGCCAGAGCTACGCCAAGTAGGGGCATTATTGCACTCCACCCCCATCATTTTGACACAATATGGCTCATCCAAAGAGCGTCAAGATTACCTGCTTTATGGTAGCACCCAAGGGGCAGTACACATTGTGAATACCAAAACAGGTGTAGAAAAACTTGCCTTTGTACCTTATGAGATGGTAACCAACCCAAAAAGTCGCAACAATTTTCAAAGTGCCGATAATGCCATTGGCAACATGAGCTATGGCGTGGACGGTCAATGGACAGCTTATACCCAGTATATCCCTGATGGTCATGGCGGATTTACCGTCAATGGTGCAAGTGGGGCAACCAGTACCGCACTGGGCGGTAAAGGAGTACAGTGGGCCTATGGGGGCTTGCGTATGGGCGGACGCAGTTATTATGCACTGGATTTGTCCGACATTGACAACCCAAAACTTAAATTCCACATTGACCCTGATTCTGCTGGTGTAGGCTCGCCGTTGTCATACATGGGTCAAAGCTGGTCTAAGCCCACGCTTGGCTTTGTGAGCTGGTATAACACCACCACCAAAGTAAAAGAACGCCGTCTGGTAATGTTTGTTGGTGGTGGCTATGATGACGGTTATGAAAACCGCCTATATAGCCAAACCAACGGTGTCGGTGGTGGCGTATATATGTTTGACGCTCATGACGGCGAACTCTTGTGGTGGGCAAGCTCTCATGCAATCACTGGTAAGTCTAGCACAGGCCTACAAGCCACCAATAATCCTCACCTAAAATACAGTGTGCCAAGCAACATCTCCACTTTTGACCGCAATAATGATGGCTTGATTGACCATCTGTTATTCGGTGATTTGGGTGGTCAGGTGTTCCGTGTGGATTTGGATAACTTCTATGACCACGAAGCAGGCGACAGCCTTGCCACTCGTGTGGTGCGTGTGTATAACGGTCATCAAGCAGGTGGACTATCACCCCGCTTTTATGAAGCACCCAGTTTATCAGTACATTCTGGAGCGGGAGCAAGTGGTCAGTTTGGTGTCATCTCCATCGCATCGGGCAACCGCAGTTCGCCGTTGGCACAAGGTAGTGAAAGTGCCAGAGATGCTCTGTTTGTTATCTATGACCACGATGTTCTGAGATCGGGCATGACTAAAAAAAGCATGACCAACCTTAACGTTGCTGATGCCGAAACTGACAATTTGGTCATACTGACCGCTGTCGACATTGCCAGTGGTGATGAAAACAAAGAAGTCAAAGCCATCAATAACACACAAGGATGGAAATACTACCTAAGCCCCACCGCAGGTCAGCGTAAAGGATACAGCACACCTCGTGTGGTGTCTAACTTCCTATTTCTAAATACTTTTGACCCTGCTGTCGCAACTACTGCTCCAAACGAATGCAGTGCAGGTGTCATTGGTCAAAGTTACCAAGAAGCCTTTTGTATGCCAGGAGGTGTGTGCGTGACCAAACAACAAAAAGAGATACTAAGCAGTAAAGTAGATGCTACAAATGAAACTGTTGGCTCACCTTATAGTAACCCAATAGGCATTGGCATCGTACAAAGTGCCATCGGGATAGATACTGACAACACCAAGAGTGCTAATCAGGCTAAACAAGTAACGCCTTATAAGGTGGATTGCGAAAGTACTCAATACAAGTACAGTCCTGTATGTTTGACCGAAATATCCAGCATCAGCAACAAGCCTGTACGCTGGTACGAAAACAACCCAAGAAGCTAAGGATAACCATGAAAACACAAACAGGTTTTACGCTGATTGAACTCATGGTAACGATAATCATCGTGGCGATACTGGCAAGTATCGCCCTGCCCAGCTACCAAGAGTACACCAGACGGCAACGGCTCGCTCAGGTTCAACAAGAAATGAACACCATCGCAGGGGAGCTTGAACGCTTTAAGTCAAAGAACTTTACTTACAGTAATTTTAACGCATCGCACATCGCTCATGTATACAGCACCTTTACCAACACCACCAATGGTGGCACACTCAGAGTGCCTGTCAATCCCAGCGAAGCGGAGCAATACACCATCACCTTAGAAATTACCAATAACGGCTATGGGTGGCACATGACGGGCATTAAGACAGACGCTCGTAACTATAATGTCTTTATGAACAGCACGGGGTTTCGTTGTAAAACCAAAACAAACACCCCAAACCCCACCAGTACGCCACCTTGTGGCAATGATGAGGAGGATTGGTAATGCAACAACAGCATGGCTTTACACTCTTAGAGATGATGGTGGTGGTGGCGATTGTTGGCATTTTGGCGGCCATCGCCTACCCGTCCTACCAAGAGTACGTTCGCAAGGCAAGGCGTGGGGACATGCAGTCAGAGATGATGCGTATCGCCCAAGAAGCCCAACGCTATCAGGTGATTAATCGCAGTTTTAATAACATGACGCTTGCCAATGTGGGCAGTACAGGCAGTTTTCCTGCTGGTCAAAGCCACTATACGCTTGCTCTGACCCCTGCCCCCACCAGCACCACTTGGACGCTGGTTGCCACACCGACCGCAGGCACACAAGCGGGCGATGGGGTAATTTGTCTGAACTCTGCTGGACATAAATACTGGGAAAGAGGTGCGGTTGCCTGTAATCTGTCTGCCACCTCCACATGGCGTGATTAACAACCACCCAAAAAAAGACAGGTTTTTGCCTGTCTTTTTTTATTTGCCAAAAATCGGCAAATGCAAATCCGCTTTGCCGTGCAATACCCCCACCCCGATGGGTCTGACCTTAGGGTAATGAGTGCGTATGACATCCGCCATCGCCGTGAGTGTCGCCCCCGTTGTGATGACATCATCAAACAAAACCACCTGATGGGCGGATAATTCATCGGTCAGATAAAAATCATCTTTGACGTTTGATAGGCGGGCAGATTTGTCCAAGCCACGCTGATGAGTGGCATTATCATGACGGCTCATGCCTTGCCAGATGGGGATTTGCCACAGATATGATAGGTGTTTTGCCAGCGTTAAAACAGGGTTAAATCCCCGCTTAATCAGACGCTTGGATGTGGTAGGCGTAGGCATGATGACCGCCCGATGAGCCATCAGCCCTTTTGGTTTGGGCAATGTGGATAAAAGATGACACAATACCATAAATGCCGACAGATTTTCGTGGTCTTTATAGGCGGTCATGATGTGATTAAATGGCACATCATAAAAATGTGCCACCAAAAGTGGTATGCCGTCCACACTCATGGCGGGCAAGGGCTTGATACTTTGTTCACAGACATCACACAACAGCCCCGCCCCGATGGGGTCAAACAGTCTGCCCGCATTTGGCTCACCACACAGATGACAAGCACGATGAAGCCGACTGCTCATCATTGCCACACCGTGTGGAGGCAGACGGCTGATGGCGTTCAACTATAAACCCATCCAGTCATTTAGCATGATACCCACCCCGATGGCGGTAGATTCATGGTTATAATCCACGATGGACTGACCATAGCCTTGAAACAGCTGTACATAACCACTCACCCCCTTACCGATGGGGTGGACATAGTCAAGCTGTAATGCCCCTTTGCCTGATTTTGGGTTGTAGCGGACGGTGCTTGACACATTACTGCCACGCTCCAACTGATATAACAGCTTAATGTCGCCATAGCCATAATAATCTAAGATGTCTGGGTTGTCATCAGGCTTACTGCTGTCAGAGCTTTTGGCGATACGCCCCCACAGTCTGGGCATGACGGTCAAATTGCCCCACTCCATGCCCGCCATCGCATAGGCTCTGTTCCACGAGCGAGACAAGGGGTCATCTTCACCGTTTGAGTGGTGTACCAAACCCGCCCCCAGCATACGCAGTTTGCCCCCCAACGGTAAATCTGCCTTAACAGGCTGTGTGATAAAAATCTCTGGCTGATAGTCATGAGCCCGAAACGGACGGGAATGGTTTTCGTTGTACACCTGCCAATGCGATTGCTGAGTATAGCCCACCCACAGGTCGGCATTTGTCCCAAATAAATCTTCGGCGACTTTTGATTTAAAAGAAACTTGAAATTTAAGTTCGGTGTTACGCATCTCATCAGACGGATAGTCTTTGACAGGCTGATTTGGCGTGCTGGGGTGGCGGTTGGCTTTGGTATTTAAAAACAAGGGCAAAATGTACATCGGATTATGTGGGCGAGCGTGCCACATACCCACATCGCTGTTTTTATCCAAATCATATGCCAAACTGAGCGGGGTGTATTTTTCGCCACTGGAACTTTGGTGGCTAAGATTTTCAAAACTTTGTGCAGGCACATCTTCTGCCATGACAATTTGGGGATTGCCTTTTAGGGTGCTGACCACCGTTTGCGACAGATGTAGAGGCTGTTTTTCCTTAATAATGGACGGGCTACCACCTTGTGCCACTTCGTCAAAACACGCCAAACGAGAAGCATCATTGGTAATGGACGCACACTCAAAAAATAAATTTTCATAATCCACCTGTTGGTTATTTTGGGCAAAGGCACTCATGCCAAGCACGGATACCGCCAATGCCAATAAGGTGGGTTTGGTTACTGACTTCATAAAAATACTCTCTGTAAAAATTACTCATACCGCTTGCCGTCATGGTCAATCCAGCCTCCTTGATGACGAGAAGCAGGGTCATGATGCGTCCAATGCACCACACCACCTTTATCGGTGTATTCATATTCGCCATAAAAACGTACGTCATCACCCTTTTTTAAACCCGCCACTCTTGGAGCAAGGTCTATGTTATGAGCAATCAGCACGGTATGACCATCATCAATGCGAACGATGAATTTTTGGTGGCGTGTGCCTTTGGTGTCATCTGCCAATGTTGCAACTACCGTGCCACAGCCTAGCACTTGTACGTCAGATTGTCTATGATTAAAACTTTCAATGATACGTTTATTTTGACAATCGGTATGATTTGTGCGATAAGCGGTATCAGTGGGCTGACCGCTTGGGTCGGTCGTGTGTTGAGACGTGGACTGAACCGATGTCGGAGCAGGACACGCACTAAGCAGTGCCACCCCAAAGAGCAATGGTAAAACAGCGTATTTTTTCATCATCTTAACGCCTTAGGCAGACTAAATGTTACGTTCTCTGCCATTCCCAAAAGCTCGGTTGGCACGTCCCCGCCCCACGCTTGCAAAGTGTCTAGTACTTCTTTTATCAAGACTTCGGGGGCGGACGCACCAGCGGTTACACCCACACGCTCTATGCCATCAAACCACGCTTTGTCCATCTGGCTTGCGTTGTCAATGAGATACGCCTTAGCACCAAGTCGCTCGGCAAGCTCACGCAAGCGGTTAGAATTGGACGAATTGGGCGAACCGACCACCAGCACGATTTGGCATTCTTTTGCCAAAGACTTAACCGCATCTTGGCGGTTTTGGGTGGCATAGCAAATGTCATCCTTACGAGGGGCGTGGATTTTTGGGAATTTGTCTTTTAACGCACCGATGACCTGAGCGGTGTCGTCCATAGACAGCGTGGTCTGTGTTACAAAAGCAAGCTCCTTATCCGCCTCAAAGTCTAAGTTTGCCACATCGCCCACGTCTTCAACCAGATGTATCCGCCCGCCAAAACTGGTGTCAAACCGCCCCATCGTCCCTTCTACTTCGGGGTGTCCTGCGTGTCCGATGAGAATGGCATTCATGCCATCTTTGGCAAATTTACCCACTTCTATATGCACTTTGGTTACCAGCGGGCAGGTGGCATCAAACACCGTCAAATCCCGCCGAGTCGCTTCATCTTCTACCGCCTTTGATACCCCATGAGCCGAAAAAATCACAATCGCCCCATCAGGCACTTCATGAAGCTCTTCTACAAACACTGCCCCACGCTGTGCCAAATCTTCCACCACAAATTTATTATGCACCACTTCATGACGCACATAGATGGGCGGAGCAAAACGGCGTAAGGCTTCATTGACAATGGCGATGGCTCTGTCCACGCCAGCACAAAAACCCCTAGGGTTGGCAAGTAAAATTTGCATGATTGTTTCCAATGGCTAAAAAGTTGCTACTTTAACACAATTTGAGCGTGTATTAAATGCCTGTTTTTAGCCCCACACCTTAACACTCGCCCAGAAATTTAACATTTAATCTGAGGCAAATTTTTGGTAAAATGAGATTTTTGCACAAAAAGGCACATCATGAGTAACGCAGGCACACTCTTTATCATCTCAGCAGCATCAGGCACAGGCAAAACATCACTGGTCAAGGAGCTACTTGGTAGCACAAAAAATCTGGTCGTCTCGGTCTCACACACCACACGCCCACCCAGACGGGGGGAGATTGACGGCAAGCATTATTATTTTACCAACAAAGATGACTTTATGGAGCTGGTACATCAAGGCGAATTTTTAGAACACGCCGAAGTCTTTGGCAACTACTACGGCACAAGCAAAACAGCCGTCAATGACCTGCTACACACAGGCACCGATGTCATCTTAGAGATAGACTGGCAAGGGGCAATGCAGGTCAAACGCCAGTTTCCCCACGCCGTCATGATTTTTATCTTACCGCCCAGTCGCACTGCCTTAAAAGAACGCCTGACCAACCGAGCCCAAGACACCACCCAAGTCATTCAAAAACGCCTAAATGGAGCAATCCGTGAAATGCAAGAGTACGTAAACTTTGACTATGTGGTCATCAATGATGATTTTCACACCGCCCTATCGGAGCTAAAAGCCATCATCACCACTTATCGGCTTGCCATCACCCGCCAAAGTGTGGCTCACGAAAAACTCATCAGTAATTTATTAAAAAGCTAAAACCCCTTTATGCAAGCTAAATTATCTGATATAATAGATAATTTACCCCATTTTAAAGAGAGCAAACATGGCACGAGTTACGATTGAAGACTGCTTGATAAATGTAGAAAACCGCTTTGAGCTGATTTTGGTAGCGTCTCGCCGAGCCAGACAGCTTGCCAGTGGTCGCTTTGAGCCTACCCTACCCCCCGACAATGACAAACCTACCGTGCTTGCCTTGCGTGAGATTGCCGAAGGTAATATAACCCGTGAGATTTTGGACGAACCTGAGGAAGTCTTTGTCAAAGAAGTGCCAAGTTTTGAACTGACCTTGTCCAATAACAGCGGATTTTAAGCCCATCACAAGCCATGAACATCATGGCTTTTTTACACCAAAAAACACACGACACAAAATAGTAACAATTTATATCAAAGCTCATATAACGCTTGACAAACACCCCAAAAATTGATGTATTATACTCCATGAGTTTTTAGGCAAAATGCTACGGCATGAGCCTATTTTTTATCTCTGATTATCGGGATTTATCAAAACAAATGGTATTTTCATGTTTGAGCTAGCCAATTACCGCCCGCACGACATTCCAAACCGCCTTAGCCACCCTTTGGTAGACGATGCCAAAGACAGTCTCATGCACGCCATCACTTATCTGAACAAATCAGAGCGTGATGATGTCATCAGAGCTTGTCATTTTGGTGATGTCGCCCACATCAAAGACAAGCGAAAATCAGGCGAGCCGTACATCACGCACCCCATCGCTGTGGCGGAGATTATTGCAGGTTTTCGCCTAGATAGGGATACGGTCATCTCAGCGATACTCCATGATACCGTAGAAGACACGAACGTTACCGATGAACTGATTGAGCGTGAGTTTGGCAAGACAGTCGCCCGCTTGGTAGATGGCGTTACCAAGCTCAAATCATCAAGCATGAGCAAACAACAAAGCAAAGCTGCCACCTTTCACAAAATCCTATCTGCCACCATCATAGACCCCCGTGTGCTTATCATCAAGCTGTCTGACCGCTTGCATAACATGAGCACCCTAAATGCGGTGCGTGAAGAAAAACAAAAGTCCACCGCCCAAGAAACCCTAGATTTTTATGTGCCATTTGCCCGCATCATGGGGCTAAATGACATCGCTGACTACATTGAACTGCTGTGTTATCGCAACCTAAATCCCGCCATGTACACCAAGTTTAATGACAAGCTGTTACAGCATGGCTTGGGACGCAATTTTCAAAAAATTGAGATCAGCACCTACCTACAAAACCTGCTCAGTCAGCTCAACCTACACGGACACGTTCAGGTACTGGATAATCGCACCAGTATGTATCGGCAGTTTTTTAAAAATCGGGGCGACATGAATTTGCTCATTCGTCAGTATAATTTTGATGTGGTGCTAGACACCATCAAAGACTGCGACACACTGGCGTACTATTTGGTACAAAAATACGAAATCAACGACCAAAACATCAGGGACAATATCAGAAAACCCTTAGCGGGGGGCATACAGTCTTTGACCTTAATTTATGAAAAAGACCATAATTTCATCAAAGTTACCATCATGACCAAACGCATGAAAGACGCATCTCGCTTGGGGGTCATCAGTCGGGATACGGGTGACATCAGCCAGTCGGTCATACAGGCAAGTTTGCGCAACCTACAAGCCCTGCTTGCCAAAGAAAATGATGAGATGAGCGATGTTACAGGCGTGATTGATGATTTGATGAATTACCTGCATGAACGCAAAATCGTCTGTTATAGCCCGCAAGGGCGAGCCTATGAACTGCCCCGTGGTTCAACCGCCCTTGATTTTGCCTATGCGGTCGGTCCTATGGTGGGCAACATCGCCACAGGAGCAGACATTAACGGCGAACATGGCAAGCTAGGCTTGGTGCTGGCTGATGGCGACATGGTCAGTATTGACACCGACAAAACCGCCACCCCAAAAGCCGATTGGCTGGGTTTTGTGGCAACCAACAAAGCCCGCCATGAGATTTTAAAATTCTTAAAACGTCTGCCTGACGACCAAAAAATCCACTACGGCAAAGAAGCTCTCATGCGTGCCTTGCAAAATTATGACAAAACCACCCACGATTTGACCGATGGCGACTGGGCGGACATTTTGGCATGGCGTGGTGTTACCAACCAAGATGAGATTTTTATGCAGATTGCCACAGGAACACTACTGCCACAGCTTGTGGTTTCTCGGCTATTTAGCGAAGAGGTGGACATCGCAGACGGTCAAGAAATTACCCAGTCTCGCCATCTTATCGCTGGCATCAAGGGCGTGGAAGTTACCTTTGCCAAATGCTGTAATCCCATCTATGGCGACCCCATTGTCGGTCATCTGTCTCGCCAGCAAGGTTTGGTCATTCATCGACACAAATGCTACTCGCTAGAAGAGATTCGCAAAAGTAGCCCCTATCAGGTCATTCAGATGAGATGGAAGCCTGACATCACGATTGACCATAAAGCCCAGCAGTTGCATTTTTCGGCGACCTTAAAGATTTATGCCGTGCTGACTGACGAACAAATCAGCCAAGTCATCTATGAGCTTCGTGCCATCAATGTCGGCATAGAAAATACCGCCATCAAATCCCACGACAAGCTGTCCACCAAAGACAAAGGCACAACCACACTCACGGTGGTGGTACGCTCTCGTGAGCATTTGAGTGAAGCCATCACTACCTTGCGTCTGGTGCTTGACTACCCGAATATTCAAAGATTGTACCAATAAACACTTGAATGATAAGCAGGCTTGGTTTATGATAAGACAAGCCCACCCATCATAAGGAGCAATCTATGTGCTGTAAAATTGACCTAAGTTCCCAAAAAGATGCTCGCCATTTTTTGGGCAAAGACGAACCTGCACTACTACCAAAAACTGCCGATAACGTAGCAAATATCACCTACTGCCAACAGCCTGCGATGAGCGTGTGGGATAAGATTGTGGCACATTTTAACAACACCCAAAAGGACAGATCATGACCAAAACCATCATACACACCGACCACGCTCCAAAAGCAGTCGGCACATACTCCCAAGCCATCAAAGTGGGCAACACCATCTATGTCTCAGGTCAAATTGGGCTTGACCCTGCCACGATGACTCTAAAAGATGGCTTTGTTGCCCAAGCCGAGCAAGTGTTTGACAACCTAGAAGCCATCATCATCGCAGGTGGTGGTACGCTGTCGGACGTGGTTAAATTTAATGTGTCTTTGACCGATTTGAACGATTTTAATGAGCTAAATGCCATCTTTGAAAAGCGTCTGTCTGCCCCTTACCCCGCCCGAGCTGCCGTACAGGTGGTCGCCCTGCCCAAAGGAGCGGTGGTGGAGATTGAAGCAATCGTAGTATTAGCTTAATGGCATTGATTAAAATGGGTTTGGGTTACCAAGCCCAAACCATCGCTTTGTCATTTTATTCATCATTTTAAACACCCACCATGCCCCATTTGCCCCTAATCCAAGTTGCCCTGCCCACCCCACTGTATCGCTGTTTTGATTATCTGTGTCCTGACGATGTGCCATCGGTGGGATGTCGGGTGGCTGTGCCATTTGGTCGGCAAACACTCATCGGTATGGTCATCGCCCACTCCACCACCAGTGATGTCCCAAGCCACAAACTAAAAGCGATACTGTCCGTCATTGATGAGACGCCCATCATTGATGATGCATTTTTAGATTTTGCCAAATGGCTGTCTGGCTACTACCATTATCCGCTTGGCGAAACCTTAGCTGTCATGCTCCCCACGCTCATCAATCAAGGCAAAGCCCCACCCCAAAGCCACCACTTAACCGCCATCGCTCTTGACGATAAAACCATCAAAGACCGCCTAAAAACTGCCAAAAAACAGCGAGAGGCCCTTGCCGTCATCACGGACAATCCTGCCATCACGGACGACTCTCTTGCCACGCTTGGAGTGTCGCCATCTACCATCAATGGACTGCTAGCCAAAGGACTAATTCGCCAAGAACCCGCCATCATAGCGACCACCCCCACCGTCAAGGGCAAGCCTTTGGATTTGACCGATGAACAAAGCCACGCCCTGTCCGCCATCACCGATGCCATAAACACAGACTTTAAAGGGTTTTTGTTAAATGGTATCACAGGCTCGGGCAAAACCGAAGTCTACCTACATGCCATCGCCCACGCACTGACACAAGGCAAGCAAGTGCTGGTACTCGTGCCAGAGATAGGCTTGACCCCCCAGACCCTTGCCCGCTTTAAAGAGCGGTTTTGTGCCAACATCATTATCGTGCATTCAGGACTGAACGACAAAGAACGTCTGTCGGGCTGGCAAGCGTGTCGCACAGGATTTGCCCACATCGTCATCGCTACTCGCTCAGGTCTGTTTTATCCCTTTAAAAATCTAGGGCTTATCATCATTGATGAAGCTCACGACAGCTCATTTAAACAGCAAGACCACCTACGCTATCACGCCCCCGATGTGGCATTGTATTTGGGATTTTGCCAAAAAATCCCTGTGGTACTCGGCACAGCCACCCCAAGTCTTGAACAGTACAAGCTTATCCATGACGGCAAATTACATGAATACAAACTGACCAAACGAGCCAAAAACGCCAAGCCCGCCAGTTTTTACCTCATAGACAAACGGCTTGGCACGATGGGGCATACGGACGTTCATGGGGCATCTTCACAAGGGGAGCTTGCCTTTGAGACGGTGCTTGCCATTAGGCAGACTTTGGAACGGGGTGAGCAGGTCATGGTGTTTTTAAATCGGCGGGGGTTTTCGCCAATTTTATTATGCTCATCATGCGGACATCAAACCGACTGTGTGCGTTGTAGCTCGCATTTGACCTTACATAAATCCAACCTAAAACAAGCCAACCACCCAAACGCCAGTTATCTGTACGACCATCTAAAATGCCATCATTGTGGTTATCAGGTCAAAACGCCCACCCATTGCCCTGCTTGTCGCAGTCCAAATCTGGTCAGCTTAGGTCAAGGCACAAGCGGACTGTTTGAACAGCTTCACGCCCTATTTGCCAACCCCCAAAAAAGCCCCATCATCTATCCCATTCACCAAATAGACCGTGATACACTGGTGGGCAAAGGAGCATGGGAGAGCCTGTATGCCGACATTAACACCGCTCGCCCCATGATACTCATCGGCACGCAGATGATAGCCAAAGGTCATCATTTTGAAAATGTAACGCTGGTGGTGGTGGCAGACGCTGACATGGGGTTTTTGTCGCCCAATTTTCGCTCGCCTGAACACACCGCCCAAACCATCATGCAGGTGGCAGGACGGGCAGGACGAGCGGGCAAAGCAGGTCGGGTGCTGATACAAACCTATAACCCTCAAAACCCCACCTTACAGACACTCATCAAAGACGGTTATGAACGCTTTGCCCATGAGCTGTTAAAAGAACGCCAAGAGCTTGGGCTGCCCCCATACAGCCATGCCGTACTCATCAAGGCGGACGCACGAAGCCATGATATGTCTAAAAACGCCATCATACACGCCAAAGCCCATCTTGACAGCTTTGGGCATGATTTTGCCGTGCTTGCTCCGATTGATGCCCCTTTGCTTAAAAAAAACAACCGCTACCACGTGCAAATGCTGATACTTGCCAAGCACCGCCCCACACTCCATCAAGTGCTAGACGTTTTTTGGGAGCAAGCCCTTGCTCTGCCAACATCAAAAGGCGTACATCTGACGATAGACATTGACCCTGTGGGGTGGTAGCTTATCCCACCACCTTTGTTAGCACGCCTGCCATCTGATGAGCCATCACTTGCCCATCTTTGACAAGCTCATCACCTGCTTGGGCATGGATTTTTACACAATCAGACAAACCCACCCCCTGTGCCACCAGTCCTGCGATGACCCCACTTAGCACGTCTCCCATGCCTGCCGTTGCCATCTTGGGATTACCATAGGGGCAAATATTTACCACGTCATGCTCCAATGTGAGCGTTCCTGCTCCTTTTAATACCCAACTTGCTCCATAGTTTTGGGCAAGCTCATGTATCGCCCCCAAGCGGTCTTGTTCCACATCACCTGCCGACTTGCCAAGCAGTCTGCCTGCTTCTGCCGAATGAGGCGTGCAGATGACGGTGTCGGGCAGAGTTTGGGGAAATCGAGACAGCCAATACAGCCCATCAGCATCTAGGATAATGCGTGGCTTGGTGGTGAGTTGGCGGTTCATGTGATTTAGCCATTTAAAAAACGCCAAAAACCGCTCTCTTGCCCAGTCATCACGCCCAAGCCCCATGCCAAAAGCAACGACATCTGCCCCATCAAGCTCCGCCACGTCCCAACGCTCTGCATCTTTTACCATCACATTGGGGCTACGGGCTAAGATTGGGGCGTGATGATGATGATGACACACCACCGTGAGTTTGCCCGCCCCCACCGCCATCGCCGACTCGCTTGCCATCATCACCGCTCCGCCCATGTTGGGGTGTCCACCGATAACATAGACATGACCAAAATCGCCTTTGTGGGCGTGAGGTGGTCTTAGAGAAGTTTGCACAGGCGATGTATCCAGATATGCCACAGGTGGACAATCATCATCGGGTGGTAAAATATTTATCGGAATAATCCGCCCTGCAAAGGTTCGCCCCTGCCCTGTCAGTAGCCCAACCTTTGGGGCAATGGCACACAGCGTAACATCAGCACGCACCGCCACAGGTAGCGGATAGCCTGTGCTTGACAGTCCGCTTGGCATATCTAAGGCGATTTTTATTGGACAGACGTTGATGGCATGGATAAGACGGATATACTCATCGGACAACACCCTATCAAGCCCAATACCAAATAGCCCATCAACAACCACGTCCGCCCCATCAATATCCCCCACATCATCAGACACCGACACCACCTGCACCACATCTTGATAAGTCTGCCGACACTCTGCTAACACAGGCAAATCAGGAACAATGATGGTAACATCATGCCCCATCTTAGACAGATGATAGCCCACCCAGTAGCCATCTCCACCATTATTGCCCCGTCCGCACACCACCACAATTTTAGGGGCATAGAGATTTTGCCATGTTTTACCAAGCCAGTCATCACAAGACAATGCCATCAGATACGCCACTTGTTTCATGAGTGGATATGAACCTGATGTCTCAAACCAATGTCGCTCCCACGCTTGCACGGTTTTGACGTCATAGACGGCATGGCGTTTGGGTCTTTGGATAAAATAATCTAGGGGGTGGGTCATGTTTTTTCCTTTATGATAATTATGTGAGCTTTACAAATTTATCAGCGGATGATTAGGGTTTATGCTTGATGCTCATCAATAGAACCGCCACCAACGAGCCAAGACTTGCCAACGCCATGTCCGCATGAGCGTCCCAAATGTCGCCTTGCTGACCGTTATACTGTTCGGCAGTCTGGGGCGACATCAGCATCGCTATCGCCCACTCTATCAGCTCATAGACCATGCTACTTGCCATGACAAACCCAACAGCAATCAGGTGTGTCTTAGCTCTACTCACCCCAAAATACCGCCCAAGCCCATCAAACATCATGCCATACAGCAGTAGCCCATAACAAAAATGCACGAGCCTATCAAACATATTTCTTTTAAAACCAAAGGTTTCATTGATATTCACGCCCACCACAGAGAGCCACTCATCATAAGGCACATACGAGTACAGATAATGCGATGCCACCACATGAATGCCCAAAAACGCCACATAACCCATAAAGGCAAGCTCAGACAATCTTAGCCGTTTGTTTAATACATACAAAGCGACAAGCATGATGAGCGTGCCAACTTGGTGTAAACCATAGGCAAAACAGTCCAGCGGACGTATGCTACAAATCACCATCAGCAAGGCAAGCACGGCAAGACTTATCGTCTTTTTGGGGGTTATGGCATGAGTCATGTTTGTTTGATAAAAGGTAAAAATAAAAGCACATTTTTTAAAAATTTAGACGTACACTCACATCATCTTGACCTACTAACTAAAACCCATCATCGCCAATCATCATGCCCTTATCCAACAACGCTCGCCCCTTTGGGGTACGCTGAATGTAGCCTTGCTGAATAAGATACGGTTCTATCACGTCTTCTAGCGTGCCACGGTCTTCTGCCATCGCTGCTGCTATCGCCTCTACGCCAGCAGGCCTCCCGTCAAACCGCTCTTTTAGCATGGACAGATAACGCCTATCTAGATGGTCAAGCCCCTGCTTATCCACCGACAGCATATCTAGGGCAAGGCTTGCCATCTGTCCTGTAACCACGCCATCTCCTTTAACTTCGGCATAATCACGCACCCGTCTAAGCAGACGGTTGGCAATGCGGGGCGTACCCCGAGAACGCCTTGCCACTTCGCTCGCTCCATCAGGGTGTATCTGCACACCCAACAGCCTTGCCGAACGCTTGACGATGGTTGTCAAATCCGCCACATCATAAAATTCAAGTCGCTGTACAATGCCAAAACGGTCTCTTAGTGGCGATGTCAAAAGCCCCGCTCGAGTGGTCGCCGCCACCAGCGTAAACGGAGGCAAATCCAGCTTAATGGAGCGAGCGGCAGGGCCTTCGCCTATCATAATATCCAGCTGATAATCTTCCATCGCAGGATAGAGTATCTCTTCAATGACGGGGCTTAGCCTGTGTATCTCATCAATAAACAGCACGTCCCCCGCTTCTAGGTTCGTTAGCATGGCAGCCAAATCCCCCGCCCGCTCTAAGACAGGACCACTGGTGGAGCGTAAATTACCCCCCATCTCACGGGCGATGATGTTGGCAAGGGTGGTCTTGCCCAAACCAGGTGGGCCAAAGATGAGTGTGTGGTCTAGGGCTTGTCCCCGTTTTTTGGCAGCCCCGATAAACACTTCCATCTGCTCACGTACTTTGGGCTGACCGATGTAGTCATCTAAACTGGTGGGACGTATGGCACGGTCTTGGGCATCGTCTTTTTTTGGGGTGGGGTCTATAAGTCGTTGGGTCATGATTTTTTGATACTGTTAAAAAAGTGCCATTATAAGAAATTTTTGACAATTTGTCGCCTTGATTACATTTTTTGACAAAACACCCTAATTTTTTGCTGTTCATTGAGATTAAACACCTTATTTATACACTTTGGGGCAATTTTTACAAGATTTTTCAGCAATAACACAGTATGATATACACCTAAAATCATCAAAAAACATCATGGGTTTTTTATTTATGTTAAAGCATCTTGCTCCCTTAGCCACCATCATCACGTTGAGCGTGTTGCTGATGTCAAGCCAAAGCCACGCCCGCTCCACGAATAACAGCCAATACCTACTGCCCAACCAACACCCCCTACTAAACATCAGCGACACCGAATATAAACTTGCCTTAGCCCAAGCATTGTCTGAAATTTGTCCGTCCATGCTTACCGTCAAGCAACAAGCTCAATTTGACACCGCCTACCAAAACCAAATCCGCCTATTCATGCCAAACGCCAGCAACCCCAAAGAAGTCATGCAACAGCTTGCTGGCAAACAAGACTACCAAATCGCCCTAAAAAGCATGAGAAATTGGACAGCCAGTTTCCCCCCCAGCGAAAACAAAGCCCTATGCCAAGAGTTCGCCCGCTCATCTACTTTTTTTTAAATTAACCATTTGACACAAAAAATCTGCCAAAACCACACAAACCATTTTGATTTTTGGTTATTTTTTGATATAGTGAGCGTTTTTCTAACCTTTGCATTCAATGGCTTTTTTATGATGATTGCTTTTTTTAAAAAAACTTGGCTGACCACTTTGGTTACTCCCGTTCTACTGACACTTGGTAGCACTGCTTTTGCTAACGGCATTAACCCTCCCACACAGGACAATAATGCCTATATCCTGATGGATTATGACACAGGCACGATACTTGCCCAAAAAAATGCCGACACACCACTTCCGCCTGCGTCCTTAACAAAAATGATGACCAGCTACCTTTTGGAACAAAAACTGCTGTCAGGCGAGATGAGCGAGGACACTCCCATCAAGATGAGTCAAAACGCATGGTGTCGTGGTTCTAGTAGCGAATCTTGTATGTATGTGCCATTAAACGAAAGTGCCAGTGCCATTGATATGCTTCGGGGGATTATCATTCAATCGGGCAATGACGCATCAAAAGCCGTTGCCGAACACATGGCAGGCTCTGAAAGTGCCTTTGCCACACTCATGAACGATGAAGCCAAAAAACTGGGCATGACCAACACCCACTTTGAAAATGCCACTGGTATGCCATCACCCAACCACAAAGCCAGTGCCAAAGATTTGGCGATACTGTCTCGTGCTGTCATCAAAAATAGCGGGGAATATTACAAAATTTACAGCGAAAAAGAATTTACCTACAACAACATTAAACAACAAAACCGCAACGCCCTACTGTTTACTGACAAAAGCGTGGACGGCTTAAAGACAGGTCATACAGGAGAGTCTGGCTACTCTTTATCAGCATCAGGCGAGCGGGATAATATGCGTCTGATTGCGGTGGTGCTAGGGGCAAAGAGCATGAAAGCCCGTGCCGACCAAGCAGGCGAGCTGTTAAACTTCGGTTTTGGGCATTTTAGTAACATCGTCATCGCCCCCAAAGGTCAGGATACTGGCGATGTCCCCGTAAAATTTGGTCAAACCAAAACCGTCAAAGCCACCACTGCCGACACCCTAAAAGTTTTGACCGTCAAAACCCAAAAACCCACCATCTCACACGCCACCAAGCTCAACGACAACATCACCGCCCCCATCAAAAAAGGTCAGGAGCTGGGTCAAATGATGGCAATCATTGATGGCAAAGTGGTCGCCAGCACCCCCATCATCGCCACCGAAGATGTCGCCCAAGCAGGCTTTGTCAGTCGTATGTGGGAGAGTTTGGTGGATTGGGTGAAGGGGGTTTTTTAAAAACCTTAAAAGTCGGCGAAAGTCGGCTTTTTTATTGAGTTAAAGTCTGATAAGATAGTATTTTTAAAAAAAAGAGAACACCATGCCAAATTACACCTTTAACCGCACCTTTCCTGCCACTCGCCTACGCCGAATGCGTGTATCCGATGGCATTCGTGAGATGGTCGCCGAAACTCACCTAAAACCCTGTCATCTCATCGCCCCTTTGTTTGTCATTGAAGGGCAAAACACCCGCCAAAGCATTGCCAGTATGCCTGATATGGAGCGTCTGTCTATTGATTTGACCATAGAATACATCAAAGAGCTATACCGTGAAGGCGTGCGTATGGTGGACATTTTTCCTGTGATTGACCCCACCTTAAAGACCCCCAACGGCGACAATGCCTACCACAAAGACACCCTTGCCGTGCGTGCCGTATCTGCCATTAAGGACGCTTGCCCTGACATGATGGTGATGACCGATGTCGCCCTAGACCCTTATACCACGCATGGGCAAGACGGCATCATTGATGAGACAGGCTATGTGCTAAATGACATTACAACAGACACTCTGGTTAAACAAACCCTTGCCCACGCTCGTGCTGGGGCAGATGTGATTTCGCCATCTGACATGATGGACGGTCGCATTGGAGCAATGCGTCAGGCATTAGAAGCGGACGGCTTTGCCAATACTGCCATCATGGCGTATTCTGCCAAATATGCATCTGCCTATTATGGGCCATTTCGGGACGCTGTCGGCTCATCGGGCAACCTAAAAGGACACAAAAAAGGCTATCAGATGAACCCCACCAACCGAGCCGAAGCCTTGCACGAAGTGGCATTAGACATTCAAGAAGGGGCGGACATGGTGATGGTAAAACCCGGTCAGCCATATCTTGATGTGGTGCGTGAAGTGAAAGATAATTTTGGTGTGCCAACCTTTGCTTATCAAGTTTCAGGCGAATATGCCATGCATATGTCAGCCATTCAAAACGGTTGGCTAAGTGAAGCGGTCATCTTGGAGAGCCTTATCGGGTTTAGACGAGCAGGGTGTGATGGGATTTTAACCTATTTTGCCCTGAAAGCAAGCCGTATGCTAAATGCTTAAATTTACCCATAAAAAAGGGCAGATGACCGCCCTTTTTTATCTTTACGTTATTAAAACTGCCAAACAGCCACCACGCCATCACCGCTTTGAGTGTACAGATAACGGTCTTTGACGTGCAGACTGTTTAGTTTGCCTTTGGTGTCAGTACGAGAGATGATTTTGCCTGTGTTATCAAACA
This sequence comes from Moraxella sp., assembly GCA_030530785.1. Taxonomy (GTDB): domain Bacteria; phylum Pseudomonadota; class Gammaproteobacteria; order Pseudomonadales; family Moraxellaceae; genus Moraxella. Next base: position 34,363 of record JAUMUJ010000005.1, read on the forward strand.
CATGAATAACTCCGTCTAAGTCGCCCACCGCCACATGATTACCGATGGCAATGGGATTGGTCAGTTTGCGGTATTTTAGTTCGCTGTTTTCCCACGCCTTTTGTCCTGTGATACGGTCAAATGCCACCACATCGCCATCAAGACTTGCCCCGATGACCAAACTGCCTTGTGTCGCCAAACGCTTGGCACTTGCCAAAGGAGCAGTAAACATGGTCTGCCCTGTGGTGGTGTCATAGCCCGTCAGTTGCCCACTCACACTCACGGCATACAGATGATGACCGACAATGAGTGGCTGACCATCCACATCACTCATGCGATGAACCTGACTGCCACCCACTGCCCGCCCTACTCGGCGATTCCACAGCGGTCTGCCTATCTCAGGATTGATGGCATGGATGCGTCCGTCTGCCGTGCCAAATACCACCGCCTGCTCGTCCAAATACAAGGGTGTGGCAACCCCCCGCAAACTGACACTTGGGGTCTGGGTGTTAAACTGCCACACTTGGTGTCCTGTTTGGGTGCTTAGGGCATAAATGACCCCATCATTGGCAGAGACCATCACACGGTCATGAGCCACCAGTGCAGGAGCAAGTGATGAACTGGGCAGGGTTTTTTGCCAACGAATGGCTTGTTTGGCAACGTCTATCGCCACCACTTTACCCGTACGAGTACCAACCACCACCGTGCCACTGTCTTTATCAACCGCCACGCCACCAGTAACAGCTTCGCCCACGTCCACCGACCAAAGCAGTTTACCACCACTTAGGGTGTATGCTCCCACTACGCCCGTACGACTGACAGCGATGAGCGTACGGTCAATAAAACCCACCTGCAAATCTATGTTGTCTTTTTTGTTGATGGCGGTCTTGTTTAATAATCGTCCGCCACCAGTGGGCAACGAAATTTTTACCACAGGATTGAGTACCGATATGGCGTTGTCCACCTTAATGAGCTTGGCAGGTTTACGCTCTTGGGGCTTGATGGATTTTGAGCAACCCACGCTTGATAAGCCCACCACAACCAATCCCCCCACCAAAGCGGTTTTGAATAAATTAAGACGTTTCATAAATATTCCTTAGTTTGATGACGTTTGGTCTGGTGCGGTCGTTTCATCCACATCGGCTGGCATAGCTTCTGACTCTGCGGGCAAACTGACGACTGATTTTTGGGCGATGGGCTTAGGCGTCATGCCAAGTGCTTGCATTTTTAGGCTAAGTAATGAACGAACTTCACCACGTTCTGCCAAAATGTCCCACGCCTGCTCATAGGCTTTTTTGGCATTATCAAGGTCATTTTTGGTGGTATAAATGTCCCCCAAAAGCTCTTGACGAGACGGCGTAAAAGCGTCTGGCATGGTCTCATTGGCAAGCTGTAATGCCCCATCAGCATCACCTGATGCTAAGGTTGTTTGAGCCAGACGAAGTGTGGTAATGGCGGACAAACCATCGTCTTTTAAATCAATACCCCGAGCCTGTGTTAAGGTTTCCATCGCCCCTTTTAGGTCGCCCCCATCGGTCTGATGACGTGCTTTTATCATGAGTGCCTGCCAAGCATAGGCAGTTTTGCCATGATTTGCCACCAATTTATCAATGTCGGCAAACAAGCTCTCTTGTTCTTTGGCAAGCTCATCTTTGGTGGTGTCATCAAATTCAAGAGCCTGCATACCAATGTTCAAAGCATCATTTCGCTCACTGATGTCAGCATAGCTGTCAGATGCAACCACGTCTATTTTGGCATGATTTTTTTGGTAAAATTCCCAACCAAAATAACCTGCCAACACCAACACAATCGCCCAAATAATCTTACTGCCATGCGTTTTTAAGGCAGACATGGCTTGGGCGTTGGTCATGTTGCCCGTATTTTCTGTCTGTTTCATCATCTCTCCTAAAACCCAAACCAATCGGCAGACTGGCTATTTTGCTCGCCTGTTGCCATGTTTTTAACTGATATGGTTTGACTGGCAATCTCATCATCACCGATAATCACAGTAAATTTTGCCCCTGATTTGTCCGCCTTTTTCATTTGTGATTTTAAACTGGTGGCAGATGCCATTTTAACACGCAAATCAGGGCGTTGCGTGCGCAATTCGTTGGCATATAGCACCGCATTCATATAGACATTTTCGCCTGCCACGACAAACACATCACAGTCGGCAGTATCAGTAACAGGATTTACGGTCTCAATCAACAGCATAAGACGTTCTAACCCCATCGCAAAACCCACCGCAGGCTCACTTTGCTCAGGCTTGCCCTTAACAATGCCCACCAAACCATCATAACGCCCACCACCACAGACGGTCGCCTGTGAACCCAATTTATCCGTTACCCACTCAAAGACGGTTTTGTTATAATAGTCAAGCCCACGCACAAGCTTTTCGTTAATCTCAAAATCAATGCCAAGCGTGTGTAGGTAGTTTTGTACTTGCTCAAAGTGCAAACGACTCTCATCACCCAAAAAGTCAGACAACTTCGGAGCTCCAAGCAAAATCGCCTGCGTTTGCTCATCTTTACTGTCAAGCACTCGCAAAGGGTTGGTGCTGACACGGCGTTGGCTGTCGTCATCAAGCCCATCAAAATGAGCGGTCAGATACTCAACCAATGCCGTTTTATAAGCGACACGTTCACAAGATTCGCCAAGCGTGTTAAGCTGTAAGGTTACATGGTCAAAAACCCCTAGACGCTTCCACATCATCGCTGTCATCGCAATCAACTCAGCATCAGCATCAGGCAACGGCGAACCGATACTCTCCACCCCAAGCTGAGTAAACTGGCGATAGCGTCCCTTTTGCGGACGCTCATAGCGAAACATCGCCCCCATATACCACAGCTTTGGCGTGTCGCCGCGGGTCAGATTATGCTCCACCACCGCACGCACGCACCCTGCCGTGCCTTCTGGGCGAAGCGTGAATGATTTGGCTTGTTCTTTTTCGCCCAATTTTGAGCCTTGATAACCCACCGTAAACATCTCTTTTTCCACAATGTCGGTCGCTTCACCCACGCCACGAGCGAACAGTTCGGTCTCTTCCACCAGCGGTAGGCGGATTTGACTATATCCATAGCCGTCTAGCACTTGGGTCAAAATACGCTCCACCGCTCGCCATTTGGCGGTTTCGGTAGGCAAAATGTCATTAAAGCCACGAATGGCGGTGATTTTGCTCATGTTTTTTCCTATTAAATTTATTGTCTTTGGTAAAACCCTAAAAATCATTTGATTAAAAAGGTTTGTTCCAATACTTGTTTTAATTCATTGGTTGATAACACTTTGTCAAATTCATTTAAAAAGCGATTGGGATTGGATAAATCAAAATCTGTTACTGTCTTTAAAAATTGGGCAAAATTCGGGCTTTTTGTCGCCAATTCGCCAATCACCGAATAATCCATTTTTTCTTTAAATTTGGCAGGCGATACTATTTTGGATTGCCCAATATTATCTAAATTTAAATCAATAATACCAATCCCAAAACTCTGACTAAGTTTCTGTAAGGCTTCAATAAATTGACTGTCTTGTTTGATATCAAGTGCTACCAAATAACCTTCATTTGCCCAGCTTGAATTACTCACCGCTTGAAAGAAACTTTCTTTATAATTAGAAAAACTTAATTCTTTTTTAATCTCAAAAGAAAAAATCCTAATAGGCAAAATATCAAACTTTTTAATAAAATTTAGCACATGATGTTTTTGATAATTGGCATATTCAAAATGAACCGCCACCATGTCAGGATACAACCATTTATCCTCGCCTTTTGTACCTTTTAAACTTTCTTCGTGAAAAATGGTTTTTGCATACGCCTGAAAATAATCATGTTCTTTTAAAAAATAACACAATAATGGGTGCAAATCCCGTTCATGAAATTTGGGCTTTTTTGCTGTATTTTTAGCGACATTTGGGCGTTTTTGTGTGGGATTTTGAAATTTAAAATCATCATCTAATGTGCCATTATTGGCATTTTTTAAAATATATTGCTTAGGTTTGGTATTGGGGATTTCTTGGAAGTTATTTTTCTCTTTTACAAATTGTGATTTAAATGTATCTTCTGGTGTTTTGCCAGAAAATTGTTTGGTTTTATCATCAAATGTTTTTAGTTTATGATGCAATTTATTATCAACCACAAACTGCCACAACTCAGAAGCTGTGGCTGGGCGATTAATCATTGTTGTGGCTAAGATTGCCAATTGCAAGAAACTCAACTTTTCATCAGTCATTGAGCCACCCTAACAATCTCATTGGCTCGCTTGCCCGCCAATTCTTTGGCTTTTTCACGCACCATCGCCTCAATCTCGTCCACCAAATGTTTGGTGTCAATCAAATGGCTTTTTTGTCCCATTTTATACACCAAAGAATTTGGGCTTGCTCCCACCACACCGATGGTCGCTTCTTTGGCCTCCCCTGGTCCATTGACTTTACAGCCGATGACGGACAAATCAAGCGGTTCTCTGATGTCTTCTAGGCGAGCTTCTAGCTCGTTCATGACCTTGATGACATCAAATTCTTGACGGCTACAAGACGGGCAAGCGATAAAGTTTACGCCATTGGAGCGAATGTTTAACGATTTTAAAATATCAAAACCGATTTTAATCTCTTCTTCGGGCGGACTGGCAAGCGATATTCGCATGGTATCACCAATGCCATCAAGCAAAAGCCCACCCAACGCAATGGCGGATTTGACCGTGCCTGTGCGATACACGCCCGCTTCGGTAACACCCAAATGCAATGGGCAGTCCACTTCTGCCGAGATGAGCCGATAAGCATCTAGCGTCAAAAAGACGTTGCTTGCTTTGACCGAGATTTTATAATCATGAAAATCATGACGGTCTAAAATATCAATATGACGCAAGGCAGATTCTAGCATGGCTTGCCCTGTCGGTTCGCCGTATTTTTTTTGCAAATCCTTTTCAAGCGAGCCTGCATTGACACCGATACGAATGGGAATATTATGATGACGAGCTGACGCAATGACTTCACGCACTTTTTGTTCGTTACCGATGTTGCCAGGATTGATACGCAAACAATCCGCCCCCACGTCCGCCACCGCCAGAGCAATTTTATAATCAAAATGAATGTCAGCGATGAGAGGAACTGCGACCTGTCGTTTAATTTGAGCGAAGGCTTCCACGCTTTGCATCGTGGGCGTAGACACTCGCATTAAGTCTGCCCCTGCGTCCACACAGCGTTGTATTTGGGCGACCGTTGCCGACACATCACAGGTGTTGGTGTTGGTCATGGATTGTACACTGATGGGTGCGTCCCCACCAATGGCAACATTGCCGACATGAATTTTACGGGTGGGACGGCGTTTGATGGGGGTATGATGGGTCATGATGGCTCACTTATTGTAAGGTTAGGGTTGCCTTGCCGTTTTGGGTGTGTTCGCCCAACCGAACAGGGTCGTTATTAAACTTAACGTCCACTTGGGCAGGATTGTCAATCTCCACGTTTAAGGGGGTTTCGCCTTTAACTTGATAACCGCCTTGTGCTTGCAAACCCTGCATCAGAACGTTGTCGTTTTTATCAGTGATTTTAATGTGGACATCGCCTTTTGACCAAATATCCACCACACCCTGACCTGCTGGCACTGGCTCACTCTCTGGCGTGGCAATCACTGCCGTGCCGATGGCAGAACCCGACCCACCAATGGCAGCCCCCTGTGCTTGTTCGGCTAAGGTCATGGCGTCTTGGGTGGCAAGCGACCTTTCAAGCGACGTCTCATCAGATTTGCCAGTGGCATTTGAGATGATTTTTAAAAGCACAATCCCAAGCACAACCAGTCCTATTACCCCACCGATGAGCCAAGGGTTAATGCGTACAGACGCTCGCCCCCGATGGAGCGTACCCATCGGGGTTAAAGGCGATGATGTGGTCTTAGGACGCATGTCATCAGGATACGCCCCATCAAAAGCATTGGCAAATTCGTTACTGTCAAGCTCCAAAAACTTGGCATAATTGATGATAAAGCCCCGAGCATAGGCAAAAGGCGGTAAGGCAGAAAAATTTTCTTCTTCTAGGGCTTGCACATAGCGTTTTAGGATATTTAGCTCTTTGGCGACGGCGTCCAAAGAGTAGCCCCGAGATGTTCTGGCACTGCGTAATTTTCCGCCAAATCCATTATTTGACTGTGGCTTTGATTCGTTGGTTGATGTACTCACTTTAAGGGTGCTCCAGATGGGTTATTTAACCAAGTTTTGAGTTTTTTCGCTTCATCAGAAAGCGGATATTGTGATAATAATAAGCCCGACAAACGCTGACGTTCTTGGGGATTGTTTTGTAAAATGCTTAATTTTAGCCCTTGATACATCAAGCGGGCAGACATCGGTTCGTTGTGCATTTGCCATAATGCCCTTAGGCTGTCGTAGTGTTCTTTGGCAAGCAAAGTGCGTTTTTGGTTGATTAAAATGTCAATCAACTCCATCTTGGCAAGCACCAAATTAGTATCTATCTCCAACGCCCGATTAAAGGCATTTTCGGCAGATTTTTCATCACCCAATTTCAAATAGGTCAAGCCTAAGTTTTCCAAAGATGACGCTCTGCCCTTATAGCCAAGCGTGCTACTGGCGATATTAAACTGCTCTATGGCTTCTTTGTGGCGACCCATTTTGGACAAATACACGCCATAGTTATTGCGAGCTTGGGTAAAGTTAGGGTCTATGGACAACGCTCGCTTAAAATACTCATCAGCTTTGGCAAGGTTAATCTGACTGCCTTCTTCACTCAACAAATTACCCATCATGTCATAGGCGGGAGCATAGCGACTGTCCGCCCGAAACGCCATCTCTAACTGGGCTTTGGCATCATCTAACTTACGCTCGCTGATGTACTGACCTGCCAATGCCGTGCGTATCTGTGCCGTTTGGCTTTTGCTTGTGCCGTATTGGGCGGTGTCTCTACTGCTTGTGCCTAAATTAGAAGTACTTTGACAGCCTGTTAATACCACCGCCAAAAAAGCAAGGATTGATAGAAATTTCATAAGTTTACCATCATATTCATGAGTTGCTTTTTATTCTAACAAGTATCTAAAATTTTGCCAACCTTTCGCCCCATTTTAACGGCATTTGGTCATTTAATCGCCGTATTTTGGCGTTTTTCAATGCTCTCTTGCCACTTTTTGGCTCGCCGTGTTCTGTCTGCCACCTGCCCAACCAACTGACCACACGCCGCGTCAATGTCATCACCCCGAGTTTGGCGGACGGTACAGACAAATCCTGCTTGATTTAAAATGTTGCTAAACGCATGAATGCGGTTATTGCTAGACCGCCCATAAGGGGCGTGCGGAAAGGGATTAAAGGGGATTAGGTTGATTTTACTGGGCAAATCTGCCAATAATGCCACCAGCTCATGAGCGTGCTTATCGCTGTCATTAACCCCATGGAGCATGACATATTCAATGGTAACGTGTTTTTTATGGCGAGGGTTTTCGTCATAGACATAGGCTTTGGCAGCACGGATAAGCTCATCTAATGGGTATTTTTTATTAATAGGGACAAGCTCATTACGCAATTCATCGTTGGGAGCGTGCAAACTGATGGCAAGGGCGACATCAATGTCCTTTGCCAAATCATACATCTTTGGCACAATGCCCGATGTGGAGAGCGTAACACGGCGTTTTGACAAACCAAAAGCATGGTCATCTAGCATGAGACTCATGCTCGCCACCACAGGTTCATAATTTAAAAGTGGCTCGCCCATGCCCATCATCACCACATTGGTAACACGGTTTTCTCGCTCGGTTGGGGCAACGCCTTGCATATAGGATTGGTTTGCCACCCAAAGCTGACCGATAATCTCACTGGCGGTCAAATCCCGTTCAAAGCCCTGCTTGCCCGTACTACAAAACGAGCAATCCAACGCACAGCCCACCTGACTAGAAATGCAAAGCGTCTTACGCCCAAACCGCTTGCCATCATCAGCAGGGATAAGCACCGTCTCAACAAGCGAACCGCCCGCCACTTCAAACACCCATTTGCGAGTGCCATCATCACTAAATTCTTTATATTTAACCGTTGGCGGAACGACACACGCCACATCGTCTAGCTTGGCTTGCAGGACTTTGGATAAGTTGGTCATCTGATAAAAGTCCGTAACGCCAAACTGATAAATCCACTTCATCACTTGCGTAGCACGAAACGGCTTTTCGCCCATGCTGACAAAAAATGCCAACAGCTCGTCTTTGGACATTCCCAAAAGATTGGTTTTGTCGCTCATGGTGTCGGGGGTGTGAATGACGGGGATTTTGGTCATGATATTAAACCAACAAAAATAAACGCATTATTATACTAAAATTTTCACAAAAATTCATCACTCACACAAAATGCCAACAAACAGCAACAAAAAAGCGACCACATCAACAGTGGTCGCTTTGTCGCCAAAATTAGCGAGTGCGTGGGAAAATCTCGTCCGCACCAAAAAAGTAAGCAATCTCACGCTCAGCAGACGTGGTGCTGTCAGAACCGTGAGCGGCATTTTCGTCAATGCTTACGGCAAAATCAGCACGGATTGTGCCTTTTTCGGCTTCGGCTGGGTTGGTCGCACCCAAAATCTCACGATGAGCCAATACCGCATTTTCACCTTCTAGCACAGACACCACCACAGGACCTGATGTCATGAATGCCACTAGGTCAGCAAAAAAACCACGCTCTTTATGCTCGGCATAAAAACCTTCGGCTTCGGCTTGGGTTAGGTGCTTGTATTTCATCGCCACAGGTTTTAGATCTGCCTTTTCAAAACGGGCGATGATGTCGCCGATGTGGTTTTTGCCGACTGCGTCAGGCTTGATGATAGAAAGGGTACGCTCTAATGCCATGATAAATTTCCTAAAATTAAACAAGGTTGGAATTTTGCCTAAAACAAAATCCTTTCAATCATAGCAATTTTTTGTCATTTTATCAATATAAATTGTTATAATCATCAATACTTATCCACTCATGGATAAGATATTTTACAAAATAGCAATCATTGGGTAATATTTATTGTGTTATCCGCTTTATTGGTCGTTTTGGCGATGTCATCAGGTTGTCAAGACAAATCTACCACCAAAACAGACGCCCCTTGCATGACGCACACCACACCATTTTTATATACCCAATGCGTATTTAATCCCACACCTGATAAATTTGCCCTGTATTGGTAAGACAATACCACCCAAAAACCCTTTTATACCTTTGATGTCCTAACACGCCATCATGATAAGGTTGTCTTTGCGATGAATGCAGGAATGTATGATGACAGCTCATCTCATGCCAAATGGCGTGTTTTGGCGGAATGATGACGGGCTTTTTGTGGACGAAAGCCATGCCTTTTATGATAAATTAAACAACGGCATTCGCCCACGCCACGCAGTTAGGTTCTATGCTCATCATCAACGGACAAATCCACCCCAAATTTAACCCCAACAGCACGTCTTATAAAACAAGAAACGGTGTGGGTGTGCCTATACTTTATCATCTCAGATGAGCCTGTTAATTTTTATGGATTTGCCAAGCTATTTTTTGAACTTGGCTGTCAAAACGCCCTGTTTTTAGATGGGAGCATAGCATCCGCCCTGTACGCCAAAAACCTAAACCGCCATGACAAGCCAGACATGGCGGTGATGGTAGGATTTACACCCTAACTATTCTGTAACAACACCTTTGGCATCAAACATCAAGGTCGCCGTTTCAATGACAAAGGCTTCATCTTCGGGCAGTTTGGGGCGTTCATGCTCTTTCATCAAGCTACGCTCTTCGGCAAGAGCATCAATGCTGGCTTGATACGTCGTCCAACTGGTGTAGGGTTTTTCGCCTGTGGCTTGACGGCGGGCATTTTCTGCCATCAGCATTTTTTGTTCAATAAGACTTGCCCGAGCTCGGCGTTTGTCAATATTGACCTGAACGGGTTTTTTATCATCATCAAGCTGCCTGATGGCGTTTAGGTCAGTCAGATATTTAAACTGCGGGTTAGACGCTTGGCGTGCTTTGGACTGGCTGATAAGGCTATCTATTAAAGGTTTGGCGTATTTACCCTCGGGCGTAAATGGCGTGGTCTTAATGGTGTCCCATTCTAGGGGGTTTTTGTATTCACGTTCACCAAACTCCATACCCTCATAGATGTTCACAAGCTCAACATCAGGCACAACACCTTTGTTTTGGGTACTGCCTCCCGTGATGCGATAAAATTTACGCTGGGTGAGCGTAACCGAACCCAATGCCAAATCATCACGTTGCACCTGTGCTGAACCCTTGCCTGTGGTGGTACTGCCAACCACAAGCCCTCGCCCATAGTCTTGAATGGTGGCCGAAAAAATCTCTGATGCTGATGCTGACCCCAAGTTAATCAATACCGCCATGTCGCCTGCATACAGCTGTTTACCGCCGTCCTTATCGGCATAAATCTGTACGTTACCTTGATTGTCCCGAATTTGCACCAAAGGACCTTCTTTGATAAAAAGTCCAAGCATCTTGGCAACTTCATCAAGCGACCCACCAGGGTTGTTACGCAAATCCACCACCAAGCCATCTATGTTTTTATCGTTTAGGGCAAGCAGTGCCTTTTCTACGTCCGCACTGACCGAGCGATATTCAGACGCTCCACTACGGCGTGCTTTAAAATTAAGATAAAAGCTGGGGATTTCAAGCACGCCCACTCGTTTATTCACGCCTTGATGTGGCACATTGATGACCCGATGATGAACGCCTGATTCGTCTTGCTCAATCACATCACGCACGATGACCACATGACGGGCAGAGCTGTCAGGCGTGTTGGGCTGTTTGACTTTTAAGGTTACAGATGTTCCCCGAGCCCCACGAATGACGCTGACAATCTCACGCACGCTCCAACCCACGACATCCACCATCTCTTTGCCATCTTGGGCGACCCCCAAGATTAGGTCATTTGCCTTAACTTGTCCTGTTTTTTGGGCAGGTCCACCGTCCACAAGGCTAACAATGCGGGTGTAGTCGGGGTTTTTGCGGTCAGGACGGATAGACACACCAATGCCTTCTAGTTGCAAATTAGACTGGATTTGCATTTCGTTGGCTTGCACAGGGGCAAAATAGTTACTGTGCGGGTCATAGGTCATCATCGCCGTGTTTAAAATCGTCTCCATGATTTCGTCATTTTTTAGGCGAGCCAACTGCTCTTGTTGGCGATTTAGGCGATTTAATAAAATCTGGTTGGGCGTACGTTCATCACCTTTGACTAAATCTTGACCACGAGCCAGCTCTGGATTGTCCAAAAACGCCTTGTCTTTGGCTTGGTCGTTTTCTTGACCAAGCGTGATGCCGATGAGTGCGTAGGTAATTTGGTTATGCCAGTAGGCAAGCTGTTCGTTTTTGTTTTTAAAGCGGGGAGCTTCTTCACGGTCAAGCACGATGGTGTTGTTTGTTTTTAGGTTGACATCGGTCATCAAAAGTGATTTGGCAGTGTCGTAATACTCGTTAGAGCGGGTGCGATACCGTTCAAACACTTCAATCCCTGCTGACAAATCGCCCCGTTTTAGGCGGTCAGCAAAGCTATCGGCATATTTTTTGGTAAATTCGTCCACATCAGACTGCAAAAACAGTGTGCGAGATGGGTCAAGTTGGTCAAAATACATCGCCAAAATCTTTGCCCCCATTTCACGGTCTAGGGGCTGTTTTAGGTAGTGCATACGGTCTAGCATGAGTGCCACTTGGCGAGTGGTTACTTTTTGTTCTGTATTAGGTTCAAAGCCCGCTTTATCAGATGCCAAAGCAACATTGGCATAACTTTGGGCAAATATTGCTCCCGCCACCACAGTAGCAACGCCTGATAACAAATATTGTGATTTTGACATAATTTTTTTCCCAATCATAAAAATGGCTTATCTTACCACATCTAATCTTACAAAATTGATGAGTTTTTGTTAGCAATTTTCATGCCACTTGGCAAAAATACCTAAAATCATGGCATAATAGGCACTTTTATCATACCTAACTTTACAAAATGGGGCAATCATGGCAACAGCTATCATCATGGCAGACGTGGACGGCTTGGTTTTAACCGATGACGACAAAGCATTTTTGGCAAATGACGCCTTAGGTGGGATTATTTTATTTAAAAGAAACGTGGCAAACCCTGCCCAAGTGCGAGCCTTGACCGACAGCATGAGAGCGGTCAATCCAAACCTTATCATTAGTGCCGACCAAGAGGGCGGACGAGTGGCACGCTTTCGTGATGGTTTTACGCCCTTGCCTGCGATGGGGCGACTGGGACAGATTTATGATGACAATCCAAAACTTGCCCTATCGCTTGCCTACGATACAGGCTATCTGATGGCGTGCGAAGTACTTGCAGTGGGTGTGGACATCAGCTTTGCCCCTGTGATGGACATCAATGGATGCAGCCTTGTCATCGGCGACCGTGCGTTTCATGCCAGCCCTGACGTGGTAACTGCGTTGTCATCACGATTTATAGACGGCATGAATGATGCTGGCATGAAAGCCACCGGCAAACACTTTCCTGGTCATGGCTCTATCGCCCCCGATTCGCACGTCTCGGATGCAGTGGATACCCGCTCGCTTGATGAGATTTGGGGTTGTGATTTGGTGAGCTTTAAAAATAACTTGTCCAAATTGTCCGCCCTGATGCCTGCCCATGTGATTTTTAGTCAAATTGATGACAAGCCTGCGGGTTTTTCAAAAGTATGGCTACAAGAGATTTTAAGGGAAAAAATGGGCTATGATGGCATACTGTTTTCAGACGATTTGTCCATGAAAGCCGCTCATGTGGCAGGGGATGTTACCGCTCGGGTCAAATCCGCCATAGATGCAGGGTGCGACATGGCACTCGTGTGCAATAGCCGTGATGATGCTGTGCGTGCCGTAGAGTTTGCCAAAAATATGCCTGACGTACCAAATCGCTTTGGCAAGATGAAAAGCGTGATACCTGCTTGGCAAGACGACTTATCCACCACCTGTCAAGCGTTCGCCCATTACAACACCGCTCGGGATAATGTGTTAAAGGCGTTTTTTGATGACGTTGCCCCACAGACAAACGATAAAGACCCCACCAATTACACAAAAGGCTAGCTTATGTTTGGCATCACAGACCCCATCACCTATCTCATCGGCGTCATCGTCATCATCGCCCTACCTGGCCCAAATAGCCTATACTGCCTGTCGGTGTCGGCAAGTCAAGGCAAAAAAGCAGGGGCGATGGCGATGGCAGGGATTTTGCTTGGCGATACGATTTTAATCTTAGCAACCGTCTTTGGGGCAGGGACACTGCTTAAACTCTACCCCATCCTTTTTGACGTCATCAAACTCATTGGCGGAGCGTATCTTGCCTATCTGGGCAGTAAAATCCTTATGGGAGCCTATCACACCTTTAAAAACCGCCACGCCATCGCAGGCAAGCCCTTTAACCCGCCCAAAGCAGACAACCAAAATTATTTTTATCGCTCGCTATCGCTCAGCCTGACCAACCCAAAGGCGATTTTATTTTTCTTGTCGTTTTTTGTGCAGTTTGTCCGTCCCGATTATGATAAGCCGTTTTTGAGCTTTTTTGTCTTGGCATTGATTTTACAAATCGTCAGTTTTTTATATTTATTACTGCTCGTATTTAGTGGTAAAAAATTAGCCGATACCTTTGGCTCTCGCCCCATCGTCATGACGCTGGCAATGGTGGGGGTGGGCTGTTTGTTTGTTGGGTTTGGGGTGAATTTGTGGCTGGCTAAGTTATAAGGTAGGCTGATGAAACTGGCAAAATTTTTATTTGAGTTTGGCGTATTTTGACATCAAGCACCGATGACCGCCCAATATCTTTACTAACGATAAAATTTAATTTATCATACAACATCATCATTAAAAAGGACACCTAATGAAACCTTTAAAATCTTTGGCTCTGACCGCCATTTTGTCAAGTATCTTAGCCCTAACAGGTTGTACGCACGCTCTGATTACAGGTACGGCACAGGACATCAAAAATCCGCCCACAAAAACTGTCAAGGAACAAGACAGTTTGGCAGGTTTTGTGATTCACCAAGATGGACGGCTTGTGATGCTTGGTCAAAGGTATGTTTATGTGTTTGATGACAATGACAAAACAGACCGCCTTAAAAAACTACTGACCACCCCCCAATTTTTAAAACTCAAATACCATTGGGAAATTACAAATGGGGGTGCCTTTGATGAGAAAGCACGCCATAAAATTTCTTATTCTCGCAATAACACCTTTAATTTTTCGGCATTCTTTTGGTATCAATACAGCACCGCCGAAGAGCTCGCCATCTTTCAAAAGGTTGGTTTTGCCCAAAGTTACAGTATGGAAGGTGCCAATCGGGAACAATTTACCATCATTCCTGATTTTACAGGCAAGGTTTATCAGCACAATGCTTCTACCAAAACCTTATTAAAAACCGCCAAACCGCTTAGTAAGCCCTATCAATTTGGTATTGACCGTCAAGTTCCTAATAGAGCAAAAAGTTTTGGGCAGGCTCTACTACTGCCTTTGGCACTGCCGTTTACCCTTGTGGGCGATATTTTGATTTTGCCCATCTCATTGCCCATTACCTTAGAAGGTGGTATTGACTGGCGTTAATAGTAACAAATAAAATCAAAACCCCAAACCTAAATTTGGGGTTTTGTTTATCCGTCTATCAGTCGCCCTGATAGCCTTTGAGCTTTAATCTTGCCTTATGCAGTAGTGGCTCGGTATAGCCAGATGGCTCAGTCGCTCCTTTAAAGATAAGGTCGGCAGCGGCGTGGAAGGCAATATTATTATCAAAATCAGCCGACATCGGACGATAATCAGGGTCGGACGCATTTTGTTCGTCCACAACCTTTGCCATGCGTTTTAAGGTATCCCACACTTCATCAGCGGTTACGATGCCGTGGATAAGCCAGTTGGCAACGTGCTGTGATGAGATACGTAAAGTAGCACGGTCTTCCATCAGCCCCACGTTGTTAATGTCAGGCACTTTGGAGCAACCCACACCCAAATCAACCCAACGCACGACATAACCCAAAATGCCTTGACAGTTGTTTTCAAGTTCACGGCGTTTTTCGTCCGCTGTCCAGTTGGTGTCGATGGCAAGCGGAATGGTCAAAAGCTCGTCAATACTTGGCATCTGCTCAGATTTGATTTCGGTTTGACGTTTTGCCACATTGCACTGATGATAGTGAATGGCATGAATGGTCGCCCCACTGGGAGACGGTACCCACGCACAGCTTGCCCCAGCAGTTGGGTGCTCAATCTTGGTGCGGTACATCTCAGCCAACTCATCAGGCTTTGGCCACATTCCTTTGCCGATTTGGGCTTTACCCAAAAGACCTGTCGCCAAACCAATGCCGACATTACGCTTTTCGTAGGCATTAAACCACGTCTGAGATTTAATCTCGCCCTTACGCACAAATGCTCCTGCGTGCATGGCAGTATGAATCTCATCGCCCGTTCTGTCCATAAAGCCAGTGTTAATAAAAATTGTCCGCTCACGGGCTTGGGCTATACAGTTTTTAAGGTTGGCAGAAGTTCTACGCTCTTCGTCCATGATGCCCATTTTTAAGCTATTTTTGGGCAGACCAATGGCTTGCTCGGCACGTTCAAACAACTCAACAGCAAACGCCACTTCGTCAGAGCCGTGCATTTTTGGCTTAACGATATACATCGAACCTGTGCGAGAGTTACGCAAGGCATTCTCGCCACGAAGGTCAATCATGGTCAGCATGGGCGTGATAAGAGCGTCCATAATCCCCTCAAAAATCTCTTCGCCATTTACAAGAATGGCAGGGTTTGTCATCAAATGCCCAACATTACGAAGTAGCATGACCGAACGCCCGTGTAAGGTCTGAGCATTGCCGTCAAGGTCGGTAAAGGTACGGTCAGCATTTAAGGTACGGGTGATGGTTTTGCCATTTTTTTCTAGAGTTTCGGACAAATCGCCTTTCATCAGACCCAGCCAATTGCGATAGCCTTCTACCTTTTCTTGGGCATCCACAGCTGCCACAGAATCTTCTAAATCTTGAATGGTGGTAACGGCAGACTCTAAAATCACATCTTTAACGCCCGCTTTGTCGTCTTTACCAATCAAATGCTCACGGTCAATCTGGATAATGACGTGCAAACCGTTGTTTTTTAGGATAATTTCACTGGGATTATCAGGCGTGCCGTTATAGCCAACCACTTTATTTTCTGTTAAAGTCGTCTCGGATTCGCCCACTTTGGCGGATAATTTGCCGTCTTTGATGGCATATGCTGTTACGTCAGCGTGCAAGCCGTCCGCTAAGGGGAAAGTTTCATCAAGGAAATTTTTGGCAAATGCCACCACCTTTGCCCCACGCACAGGATTATAACCCTTGCCTTTTTCGGCTCCGTCTGTCTCAGAAATGATATCAAAACCATAAAGTGCGTCATACAGCGACCCCCAACGGGCATTGCCTGCATTTAGAGCGTAGCGGGCATTACGCACAGGCACGACAAGCTGAGCCCCTGCGATGGTGGCAATTTCATCGTCCACGTTTTGGGTGGCAATCTCAAAATCTGCCACTTCGGGTTCAAGATAGCCGATTTTGGTTAAGAAATTTTTGTAAGATGACAGCTCATAAGCGTTATTTTTGTGCCAATCGTCAATCTTAGCTTGCAGTTCATCACGGCGGGCGAGCAGGGCTTTATTTTTTGGGGTCAAATCAAGCACGACCTGCTCAAAATTTTTCCAATAGGCATCGCTGTCTAATTTGGCGACAGGCAGGGCTTCATTTTCAATAAAATCAAATAAAATCTTATCAATGGCAAGAGAGCCTTTGGTAATGCGTTGAGTAGCCATAATTTTGTCCTTAAAAAGTTAAAAAAGTGAGTTAATTAAAAGGTTGGCATTGTTTCCATTCAAATTTAGGACAGTTAAAAACAAGCTAAATCTTCCCTTAATGAGTGGTTTGTTTCTGTCAGCTTGGGTTCAAGCATTGCATAATTACCATTTCAACGAGAAAAGAAAACAAAGTATAAAACCAGCATTATAATTGAAAATAAAGCAATTAAATATCGCTTTTTTATCTTAACATCAATAAAAAATAGATAAATCCAACCATCGCAATATTTAACATTAAGTTGGCGATAAAGGAAACTTTATACGTAACCAGATTTTGTGATGGACTTAATATAATCCAAGATTTAACCAAATAAATACTGCTTTACTACAATCTATATCTACAAATGAAACCAATAAAACAGTAATGACAACAAAAAGTAAAGATGATACTGTTTTTTATTATCTCAATCTAAGGTTAAATCATTCATAGATATTAGCTGTTTTATCATTTGTAAGAAAAAACGGCATCCCACTTTACAGCAGAACACCGTTTCTTTGATTTAGCCGATTAAATTAACCGCCAAATTGGTTCATGGTGTTCTTGGTTGCGTCCCCAGCTTTTAGGGCATTTTCACCAGAGAAAATCTCTTTGTGGTCATCACCGATGTCTGAGCCTGCCATCGCTTGATGCTTGACGCAAGCGATACCGCCACGAATCTCTTTACGCTGAACGCCTGCCACATAAGCCAGCATACCCTCATCACCAAAGTAACCTTTTGCCAACTCATGGGTAGACAAGGCAGCGGTGTGGTAAGTCGGTAGCGTGATGAGATGGTGGAACACGCCAGCTTCACGGGCGGCATCCGCTTGGAAAGTACGGATTTTTTCGTCTGCATCACGAGCAAGCTCGCTGTCATCATACTGTGCGTCCATCAACTTAGCACGGTCATAGCCTGACACATCACGACCTTCGGCGACCCAACGGTCATAGGCTTGTTGGCGGAAGTTGATTGTCCAGTTAAATGATGGTGAGTTATTGTACACAAGTTTGGCATCTGGCACTTGTTTTTTAATGTCATTGACAAAACTTGCAATGCCTGCCACGTCTGGGGTTGGGGTCTCAATCCAAATCATGTCTGCACCGTTTTGCAAACTGGTAACGCAATCTAGCACCACACGGTCATGCTGTGTACCCTCACGGAACTGATACAAGCCAGATGGCAAGCGGGTTGGGCGGTGCAGTTTGCCGTTACGCTTGATGAGAATTTCGTCTTCTTTGGCTTCACTGATATCAATCTCAGTGGTTTCTAAGTAGCTGATGTATTTGCTCGCCAAATCACCTGGCTCACGGCTGACAGGGATTTTTTGGGTAAGGTCAGCACCCTCTGAATCGGTACGAGCAACAATCACACCCTCGTCCACACCAAGCTCTAAGAACGCATAACGCACGGCATTGATTTTGGCAAGAAAATCTTCGTGTGGTACGGTAACTTTACCTGCTTGGTGTCCGCATTGCTTGGCATCTGATACTTGGTTTTCAATCTGAATGGCACACGCACCCGCTTCAATCATTTGTTTGGTCAGTAGGTAGGTGGCTTCTTCGTTACCAAAACCTGCGTCAATGTCAGCAATGATTGGCACAACGTGGGTTTCAAAGTTATCAATTTGTGCTTCAATTTCTTTAACTTTTGCTGTGTCGCCACTTGCTTCGGCTTTTTGTAAGGCACGGAACAAATCGTTTAGCTCTTTGGCGTCCGCTTGGCGTAAAAACGTGTAAATCTCTTCAATGAGTTTTGGTACGGCGGTTTTTTCGTGCATGGATTGGTCAGGCAGTGGACCAAACTCAGAGCGTAGGGCGGCAACCATCCAACCTGATAAGTAGATGTAGCGTTTATTTGTTGTGCCAAAGTATTTTTTGTTGGCAATCATTTTTTGTTGGGCGATAAACCCATGCCAGCAACCGAGTGATTGGGTGTATTTGGTGTTGTCTTTATCATACTCTGCCATGTCCTTTCTCATGATGCTGGCAGTGTATTTGGCGATGTCAAGACCAGTCTTAAAACGGTTTTGGACAATCATGCGAGCGGCATCTTCTGGACGAATGGCATTCCAAGTGCCACCTAATTTGGCTTTAACGTTACGAACGTGTTCTAGGGCGGATTGATAAGTCATGATGATTTTCCTTAAAGTTCATGGAGGTCGTACGACCATTAACAACTGCCTTATGAAATCTAGCGATACGCTTGTTTTCATGTGTCTAGCATACCCAAAAGTTTGGCATTTATCCAATATCCTACTTGAATTTTGACTATTTTTAAATAAAATAGTGTCATTATTTTAATGTGATATTTTTAAAAAACTGACCATGATAATTTTTAACTTATTGATAGTAAAACAAAAAAATATTTTATGGTGGCATAAATTTCATCAATGGTCTGGGTGATTTTTTTGATAAAAATGACCAAAATTGTAACAAAATATCTCCAATCACAGCATTTATCCGCCCAGCACCATGATAAAATCACCCCCCGACCTACTATATAGCCATGGCTCACTCACCGCCCTACTGGAAAAAAAAGCAGGGCGACCTGTGCGTGTACAAATCCTACACGAATGCTATCAAGTTATTGATTTTAAAACAAAAAAATTATTAGGATTGCCCATTCATCGCCCCGCTGTGGCGTGGGTGCGTGAAGTAGAGCTGTTTGGTGATGACGATGTGGCGTGGGTGCGTGCCAAAAGCGTGTTTCCCTTGACAAGTCTTGTTGGTAATGCCAAACGCCTAAGACATTTAAAACGCACGCCCATCGGCTATGTGATGTTTAAAAAAAACCACCGTCTGCCCCATACCCGCACTTACTTTTTTGATGAATACTGGGGGCGAAATACCATCTATGATTGGCATGGGCGACACATCTTAGTTCAGGAGATTTTTTTAGGTGATTAAAAAACCGCCCAATAAGAGCGGTTTTATACAGATTGGCATCACAAAGGAATGACCCCAATCACAATAGCGCTTGCCAAAATCAAAAGCGACAATCCCCAAATCCAAAAGAACGAATAACGAATGTGCTTACCCATAGACAAGTTGGCAAGACCAAGCCCCATCCACAGTGCAGGTGCCAATGGCGTAACAAACGTCCCTACGATACTGCCAATAAGCATGGCGTAGCCTGCCGAAGTCGGAGCAACCCCTGCTTGGCTGGTGATTTGTTCCACCACAGGAAACAGCCCAAAATAATAAGCGTCTGTGCTAAGCACCAGCTCTAATGGCACACCCAAAATACCAATGATGATATGCAGATACGGCAACATGGCACTGGGCAGAATTTTAACAAGGTCATTAGCGATGGCATCAAGCATACCCGTACCTTTTAAAATCCCCAAAAACGTCCCTGCCGATAAAATGATACTTGCCATCATGATTGCCCCACCTGCATGAGCATTGACACGTTCAAGCTGTTCTTTGGGGTTGCGGTAGTTGATGAGTAGCACCAAAGACGCTCCAATCATAAACACATAACCAGGGGGCAGTTTGCCCGAAAACAGCACCACCATCGCTAGGATAAATATCGCCACGTTTACCCAAAACAGCTTAGGTCTGGCAAGACGCTCTTCTTCGTCCGTCATCTTGGCAGGAGCAATGAGCTCACCCACATTCGGCAATGTACCAAATTCTTTGGTAATGCGTCTTTTTTCACGCACACCCAAAAACACCGCCAATGCCGTAATATACGTTAAGCCAATGACCTGCACGGCAAATAATGGGCGATACAGCTCACCCACGTCCATTTCAAGTACTGTCGCCACCCGTCCTGTCGGACCACCCCAAGGAAGCATATTGACCACCGCCGCACTGGACGCAAGCAATAAAAACAGCATATAAGGGTTCATGTTGAGCTTTTTATAAAGGGGCAATAAAGCAGGCACAACCAACAAAAACGTGGTTGCCCCCGCCCCATCAAGCTGTGCCACCACCGACACCAGCACCGTACCGACACTCACCGCAATGATATTACCCCGAGTGAGTTTGACCAAGCCATTGATGAGCGGACGAAACAGTCCCACATCGCCCATGATGCCAAAAAACAAAATGGCAAACACAAACATGATGACAATCTGAATGACAGAACGTGTGCCATCGGTATAAAATTCTTTGATTTGCCCTAAATCAAATCCCGCCACCAACACGCCGATGAGTGGCACAAGCACCATCGCAATGACGGGTGAGACCTTTTCGGTCAAAAGCAAAATCACGATTACCAGAATAATCGCCAATCCAATTAAGGTCAGCATAAGCAATCCTTACCGATTCCTAAAAATAACATAAAATAAAGTAATGTTTTCACAATCATAATAAAAACAAAGTTAATCTATCACATTCTGATACATTTGTCTTGTTTTTTGTGTGTTTTGTTACCTGAATATGACAAAACCGCATGATTATTCATACGGTTTGTGGATAAATGTTCACTAAATATGCATTTTGGTTAAATATCAGGCAGTTTTAAATCTCCTTGTTTAATCCAGCCTTTGGCGTACAGGATTTTGGCAAATGCCCATGTCAAAACAGCGGGCAAAATAAAGTGAAATGCCCCAATCAACCCAAATGTACGCAAACTTAGCCCCATCACTTCAAGTGTGCCAACTTGTCCGACCAGCCCTGATGTTCCCATACCCGCCCCAATCGGAACATTGGTCATGCCAAACATGACGGTGGCAAAAGGAGCCAACACCGCCCCTGACAGCGTGGGCGGTAGCCATACATAGGGGTTTTTTAGGATATTGGGCAGTTGTATCATGCTTGTGCCTAAGCCCTGAGCCACCACGCCAGAGATGCCATTATCCTTATGGCTCATGACCGCAAAGCCCACCATCTGACAGGCACAGCCTACCGTTGTTGCCCCTGCTGATAAGCCTGACAAACCCAAACTCATGGCAATGGCAACGCTTGAAATGGGCAAAGTCAAAAGCATACCCATGACAACAGCAATGATGACACTCATCAATATTGGCGACAATGCCATCGCCCAAGCAATAAAATCACCGAGCGAAGCCATGAGCGTGCCGATGGCAGGAGCAATCCCATACGCCACTCCCACTCCCGCAAGTAGTGTGATGATGGGCGTAACAATAATGTCCACAGGCGTGGTTTTGTGAACAAGTTTACCACACTCTGTCCCGATAATGCTTGCCACCAACGCACCCACCACCCCGCCAAGCTCCATACCTGTCAAGCCCACCGCCACGCTGGCAAACAGCACAAGTGGCGGTGCTTTTAAGCCATAAGCCACGCCCACTCCTATCGCCCCACCGACCGCCGACTGAGCGTGCGTACCTGATGTGACGAGCGGAGCAATGCCCACCCATGTGCCGATGTTTTTTAAAATCAGCCCAACAATGAGTGAGCCAAACAACCCCATCGCCATGCCATTTAGGGCATCTATGCCATAGCGTTGCCATGACAGCTGGACATTTTGACGTTGTAGGTGGGCGGTCAGTTTGTTCATTTTTTGACAGGTCGTACCCAGTTATCAATGGTGGTTTGTCGCCCACGAGCGAGCGTGAGTTTATCATCGGGCGTGTCTTTGGTAATCACCGACCCTGCCCCAATCGTGGCATTTGCCCCAATCTTAACAGGAGCGACCAGCGAGCTGTTACTGCCGATAAAGGCATTATCGCCGATGTGTGTTTTAAATTTATTCACGCCATCATAATTACAAGTAATGACCCCCGCCCCAATATTCACATCACGCCCCACATCGGCATCACCAACATAGCTTAGATGACTAACTTTTGCCCCTTGATTTAAGAGTGATTTTTTAATCTCCACAAAATTGCCAATTTTGACCTTGTCTTGAATGTCTGTTTTTGGGCGAATATGAGCAAAAGGCCCGATGGTAACGTCTGCCCCGATGCTACTGTCATCAAGCACACAATTTGGCTTAATGTGTGTATGATTACCGATGGTGCAATCAGAGATGACATTACCAGCGTCAATCTGCACATTATCGCCCAATACCACATCGCCATTAAAAACCGTGTTAATATCAATAAACACATCACTGCCACATTTTAATGTGCCACGAATGTCCACACGATGTGGGTCGGCAAATTGCACGCCGTTTATTTGTAATTCGTGAATAAGATGAGCCTGATAAGTGCGTTCTAAATTGGCAAGTTGAATGCGGTCATTAACACCATCTATTTCAAACTCAAAGGTTGGACTGATTGTGGTAATCTCAACATTATCTGCCACCGCCATTTTGATGATGTCAGTCAGATAATATTCGCCTTGGGCATTATTATTATCTAAATTGGGCAAATATTTATGTAAAAGCTCATTATCCACACAATAAATACCACTGTTGATTTCTTTAATTTGTTTTTGAGCGTCTGTTGCATCTTTTTGTTCCACAATGGCAATGACTTTATGATTTTGTCGGACAATTCGCCCAAGCCCAAAAGGATTATCCACATTCATGGTCAGCATACTAATACCATGCGTGTTTTGCTCAATGAGATTTTGCAAAGTATCCAGTCTGGTCAATGGCACATCGCCATATAAAATCAGACTTTTGCCATCTTTTGGCAAATGAGGCAATGCCATTTGCACCGCATGACCTGTGCCAAGTTGTTCGGCTTGCTCTGCCCAAATCAAATCATCGTCCGTGATTTCATGTTGCACCATCTGCCCGTTATAGCCATAAATCAAAATGGTGTTATCAGCATTTAATGCCCGACAAGTGTCTAACACATGACGAAGTAGAGGTTTGCCTGCCAAGGTTTGTAATACTTTTGGCTTGACCGACTTCATGCGAGTACCTTTACCACCCGCCAAAATGATGATGTTTAACATAAAAACTCCTTAACTCAACCCAATGTAAATTTAAAAGTATATCATCAAAAATAAAAATTGCCAGCACATTAACCAAATATCAGTGAAGCCACCACCATACCTAACAATAAGACCACCGCCGACATCACTCCTGCTAAGACATCATCAATTAATATGCCAAATCCGCCAGAGACATTTTTATCCACCCATTTAATCGGAAAGGGTTTAATAATATCAAAAAAACGAAATAAAATAAACGGAGCGATAATACCAACCCACAAATCAAAAGTCGGTAAAGGTATTTTAAAATCTTGGCTGATATTAATATTAAATAAAAATACTGTTGGTAATAACGCAATCCACATTCCCACCCATTCATCAAAAACAATGTGTGGGTCATCGTGGGTATTCATCAAATCAGATGTTTTGCCACACACATAACTGCCCACCAAACAGCCAATAATGGTAATTACCAAAAACCCCCAAAAACCAAGCCACATCATCGGCAAAGCAATCATAAGTCCGCCCACCGTCCCCCAAGTACCAGCAGCTTTTTTGGGCAAGCCAGAACCCAAGCCAATCCCTAGCCAATACACGCATTTTTCAAAGGCGGTAGCGGTGGGCGGACAGGGCGGACAGGGGTTTGATTTGCGAATGTCGGGTTTGTGGTTTTGCATTAAAGTTACTCTTTGGTGCTGTGCAAATGTTTTTGTTCTCGTTCATTAAAATTCATGATTGGCGTTTTAACTTAAATTTTAATAACTCAAATCTGTTTATAACGTTCCTTCAACCCAGATATACTTACAATGTGTTAAAGTTTGAGTTATCCAATCAATCAATCTTTCTGCAAATTGCTGTTGTTTTTTATCCGCAAAAGATTTGTTTTGAATGTTTTTAATAATCCGCCTAGCTTCATCTTCATCAAATATTTGTAAGCCACAATA
The DNA here is from genome assembly GCA_030530785.1 of Moraxella sp. Lineage (GTDB taxonomy): Bacteria > Pseudomonadota > Gammaproteobacteria > Pseudomonadales > Moraxellaceae > Moraxella. The sequence continues at coordinate 58,874 of JAUMUJ010000005.1, forward strand.
ATCAAAACGTTCAAAATCATGACCATAGCAATTTTTATCTTTAATAGGAAATACAGATTCAAAACAATCAGCAACGCAGTCAAAATCATCATTATAAATAAAAATTCTTATGGGTTTGGCGATAAACTCCAATTCTCTATCCAATCCATCTAGAATAATACCACTTGGATGATTTGGATGTGTATTCTCATCTATTCTTAACTGTTTTACAGTTTCATTTATGGCTTTTATGGCCTTTTCAATGTTGCCTTGATATTTTTGATAATACTTTTTTGCGATAATTTCATCGCAATCTGTGCTATGGATAATTGCTTCAAGTTGCAACTGATGATAATATTGCTCACATAACGTCAAATCTGTGCCACATTTATCAAAAAGTTTTATGGCAGTATCTAAAGAAATATTTAAATGACTTCTTAATTTTTTAATAAATTCTTGATTCATAAAAAATCCTACCGTTTTTCAACCCAAACTGCCAAAATAAATTTATTCATAATTAACACCTTTTGATTGCAAACATTTATTAAAAATGCTCCCACCCTTTTACCAATAACTCCACTTGTTTTTTATCATGTAAAAATATCAGCCCCTTATCCGCCACAATTTGCCCAATCGGATAAATTGGCATATCAGGATTTTGGGTTTTAAATAAATCAAGTTTAGCAGAAGACATGGTAAAGCACAACTGATAATCATCGCCCCCATTGATTTGGTGTTGCCATTTTTGGGCATGGGGCAAGACATCAAGTAGGGCATGGCTTGGTATGGCATCAAGGTCAATCACCACCCCCACGCCACTTGCCGTCAAAATATGTCCCAAATCCTGCCCCAAGCCGTCCGAGATGTCAATCATACTGTTTGCAAAGCCGATAAGTCGCCCACCAAGTGCCACCTGTGGGGTAGGGTATTGCATGGCTTGGCGTAGCTCGTGGGGCAGACCGTCTGGCGGTCGGTTGGCGTGTCCGTCTGCGTTCAAATCGTCCAAAATCCCATGCAAAGCAAGGCTTGCAAGCCCCACCACGCCACTCACGCACACCACATCGCCCACGCACGCCCCCTGCCGTGTGATTGCCCGTCCACATGGGACAAAGCCAAGAGCCGTAACTGAGATTGTCAAAACAGGCGAGCCTGTGGTATCGCCCCCGATAAGCTCCACCCCAAAAGGCGTGCAAGCGTCCGCCAAACCACGTGCAAACGCCTGACAAAAATCATCGTTCGCCATACTCTTTGGTAAGGACAGCCCCACCAAAATGGCGTAAGGCGTTGCCCCCATGCTGGCAAGGTCGGACAGATTGACCGCCACCGATTTATAGGCAATGGCGTGCGGGCAGGTCTCATGGACAAAATGCCGTCCCGCCACCAGCGTATCTACACAGCTGACAAGCTGACTGTTGGGCGGAATGTGGCTTACCGCACAATCATCACCAATACCCAAAACGGTGCTTGGGTGGCGTGTGGTGGCACGTTTAAAATGGGTGTAGATTAGGGAAAATTCGGACATGATTAATAACTAATTTTATACAGATTAGTATCATCAAACTCTAAATTCAGTATATGATTTTCATCATAAGTATCCCCCATAGAGATATTCACACAAAAAGACGGATTATTATCATCGCCATAAGTGCTCATCTGAAAACTGTGTAATTCCAATAAAGCAAACCATTCATCATTGGCTTTTGTATTGGTTGCTTGCATGGTAAAACATTGGTCGTTATCAGGCGGATTATTATAATAATCAATCAAAGTTTGTTTATCCATAAATACAAAATGATTGATAAGTTGTTGGATTTTTGCTAAATGTTTTTGAAGTAAATTTTTGGGCAAAATAACATCTATTTTTGTATTTTCTGATTTAAAATAACGCCCAAAAATGGCAATCTTTTTATTGATAAAAAAGGCTTCTTTATTATGGGTTTTGTCAAAGTCATAATCATCGCTTGGGATAAAATCATTAAGGCTTAATTTAACCTTTTGGGGTGTGATGATTTGTTGATGATTTCTAACATCTTTTAAAACATAATTGTTGCCGTGTGATTTGGCTTTTTTAGTTAATTGATAAATTTTTGGTAAATTGGCTTTATCATCATGGTGCTTTAAATAAATGGCACAAGCCAACCAATGAAAACCCGATATCCGATATACCGAAAATAATACCATGTCCGTATCAAAAGTGGCGTGCCCATTTTTGGATAAACTTTCAAGCTCATCTTTTAGCTCATAAAACTCCCCAATGGCGGTGTGATTGTGCTGGGTTGGGTTTTGTTGAAAAGATTGGTTAATCTCATTAAAGCGTTTACGATAATCCATGATTTTTCCCAATTTTTTAAAAAAGGGCAGAATTATCCGCCCTTTTAATTACTCACTTTCTTTTTTGGCTTTTTTCTCAGCTTTATTGGCTTGATACTCCGTCTCTCGCACATCTTTGGCATATCTATCCAAAATGGCATTGATGAATTTATGCCCATCTGTCGCCCCAAAATGGGTGTTCAGTTGCATGGCTTCGTCAAGCACCACCTTATAAGGAATGTGCAGGCTGTATTTTAATTCGTACGCCCCGATGAGCAAAATCGCCCGCTCCACCACATCAAGGCGGTCAAAAGGACGGTCAAGATAGCGACCAACCTCCACAATCAGCTCGCCTGCTTTTATGGGAATTTCACGCATGAGTTCATGATAATAGCCCAAATGCACGGTGTGCATGGCGTTTTCGCTACGAGTGCGGGCAACGATGACGTGCGGTTCGTTGCCACCTTGTAGGTCTTTTTGTTCGGTTTTAAAGCGATATTCGGTCAAAAGCCATTCATACAAACCCTGCACGGCAAAACGGCGAGCCTTACGCACGGCGGTATAAGTGGTTTTGTAGCCTGTTTCGTGAATGTCAAAACTGCCTTGGGGCGTAGAAGTTGTCATGATTTACCTTCAAAATAATACTGCATTAAAATCATCTTTTAATGGAAAATAAAAAATGAGACATTGTTTTTGTTGTCATTTAGGGCGAATACGATTCTCCCCCACAAGGTTTCATTAAAAAACAATGTCAAAAATTTATATTACAGAGCCTTTAATACGCTGACCATTTCAATGGCGGTCATACTCGCTTCATAGCCTTTGTTGCCTGCTTTTGTGCCGGCACGCTCAATGGTCTGTTCAATGTTTTCAGTGGTCAAAATGCCATTGATGACAGGAATGCTGTGGTGCAAAGCAACGTGCGATAAGCCTTTGGCAGACTCACTTGCCACGATATCAAAATGTGGTGTTGCCCCACGAATAATCGCCCCAAGCACAACAATGGCATCAAATTTACCCGATGCCGCCATGCGTTTGGCGGTCAAAGGCAACTCAAACGCCCCTGGCACACGCACCACCGTGATGTTTTGTCCTTGTACACCATGACGAAGCAAAGCATCCAACGCCCCTTCTACCAGACTTTCTACCAAAAAGCCATTAAACCGCCCCACCGCAATGCCAATGCGTAAATTGATGTTGTCATACAAAGCCCCATCAAGGTGGGTAATGGCATTTTTTTGGTCAGTAAAATTTGTCATGGTCTCGCTCTTTGGTTGGTCGGCATTATCCGACATGGTATATTTAATCATCACGGCACGCCTTTGGTAACTTGTGGCTGTTAAAATTTAGCCATTATCACAGAGTTTGTTTTATGTACTCATAAAACCGCCTAATTGTAACATAATTACCGCCCCATATCCACCATTTGACAAGGCAAATTATGACAGCCACCGTACCCACGCCAAAATCCCCAAATGCACCGGATAAAAGACATAAAGCAAATAGCGACCGCCCCACGTACGCCCTTTTTTACCGTTATACATCAACACACAAAAAGCCGTCAGCACCATGCCAAAATGCATAAAGCCCAGCCCCACCGTCTGACGAAAACCATAAATTGCCACATACATCACAGGCAACGTCAGCACATACGCCACCACCAAACCTGCTTTATCACCACAATCTTTTTTATCAAAATTCTTATCATAAAAACCATCAAATAACAACACCCACAACACCAATGCCCGACCATAATCCGCCATGCCTGCACAGACATAGATGATGATGATGGCGATGATTTTATAAAATCCCATCAAAGTCAGATGTCGCACCCACAACGCCCCAAGTGCCAACATCAACCCAAACAGCACGTTGCCATGCCACAAATGACGCCCGATGTCTGATGTGTCATTGATGGCAAGCTGATACGCCACATAAAAAGGCTGTGAGATGATGGCAAACACCCCAAGCCTTAGAGCATAAGCTCTCACATCTTTGGTATGATGATGACCCACCACCAAAAAATACGCCATCAACGGGGCAACCAACCTGCCGATAAAGTGCAAGCACTCGCCAAGCACGCTGTCTGTCGCCACAAACGCCCACGCCACATGGTCAGCTGTCATGGCAAGCATGGCGATAAGCTTTAAATCAAAAGCAGACAGTCTCATACATCACAGACACCGCTTGGGGGCTTGGGCTTTATTGAGTGATGTCTGACACCGCCACAGCGAAGTGCCATCGGGGTTTTTGGTGTGATACATGACCAAATTTCGCCCATTAAGATACCGCACAGGATAGGTCGCCCCCGAAATGGTCGCCACCACCGCACAATCACTGTCCCTACCTGCCACCTGCCCCACCACTTCAAGGCTAACTTTTTGGTGGTCAGCCCCCACAGGCAGTCCCACAGGACAACTGCCCGTTGTCTGGTAAATTTGAGCCACCCTCTGTTTGACCGATGATGCCATACGATAGCTTTCATAGATGGTCTGTTGCTCTTTTTGCATGGCAATCAGTGGCACAAACTGCAACGCAATGATACCCAGTATCGCCCCAAATATCCCAAAAGCGGTCGCCAAACCCAGCAGGCTGGTTTGTCCATGTTGGGTCAAATGCGTTTTTTGAGCCTCTTTATCAAAAGGATACATCTGTACTGCGTCCGCTATCTCACGGCGTGCCATGCGATAATAATAAGCATCCGCCCATCGTGCCACCATGCCCGCCCAAAATAGCCACACCGCCACACCGATGGCAAGCCGAACATACATCTGATGAGCATCTGGCAAGCGACCCACAAACAAAAACTCACACATCGCCAAAATGATGACGACATTTAGCTTAATAAATGACCACCCTGCAATGCAATACACCAAACAATCCAAATAACGCTTGCGATACATAAGCCAGCCAAATGTTGCCACAAACGCTGACCAATGCCAACGCCCATGTAGCTTGCCTGCTTCATCAAACTGCCTAAACCGCTTTAAATAGTAACTTTGTGAGCGATGACCGATAAACCATTTGTCAAGCTGTGTCCGTTCCTTATCCGACAGATGAGGCAGATAAAATGGCGGTGGCGTGGTGTCTTCTAAAAATGGCAAACGAAACATGATTTTTTGTACTTCAATGATGAATACTTTATAATAGCCATTTTACGCCTTTTAGAGCAAATATACCATGAAAACTTTACCAAGTTCTGCCCCAAAAACCCCCCTAGCCCCTGTCGGTGGCGACCGCCAAACTCCCGACATCTCTCCTGATGTCATCAGCCAAGAAATCCAAAATCTATCACGCACCCCCACCGAATACAGCCACGCCATTGCCACTTTTATGAGACGGCGAACACACCTAAGTCAATACGCCCAAACCGCCCTAACCGACCCCGCCTACGCCCCCTACATCATCAATCATGGCAAAGATTTGGGCAAATTGGGCGATGTGTCAAACATCACAGATTTGCGAACCTTTTTTAAAGACACCATCAATGGCACAAATGCCCCACTCACCCTAGAAATCGGCTTTGGCATGGGCGACAGTTTGGTGCAGATGGCACAAGCCGACCCCAAGCGTAACTTTGTCGGCATAGAAGTCCACGAACCAGGCATTGGGCGTACCGCCCACCTTGCTCATGAGTTTGGACTAACCAATTTAAAAGTCTTAAACGGTGATGCCATCGCCTTATTAAAAAACCTGCCTTGCGAACACATAGACACCGTACAGCTTTATTTTCCTGACCCTTGGCAAAAAAAGCGACACTACAAACGCCGTTTTGTAACCACCGACCGCATGACGCTGGTGGCAGACAAATTAAAAACAGGTGGGATTTTTCACAGTGCCACCGACTGGGAACATTATGCCTTGTGGATGCTTGAAGTCTTAGACAATATGGACGAGTTTGACAATCTGGCAGGCAAAGGCAATTTTTCGCCCCGCCCTGATGCTCGCCCCGCCACCAAATTTGAAAAACGAGGGGCGGACTATGGGCGGTCATCTTGGGATTTGATGTATCAAAAAGTAACGCCTGTTACGCCGTGAAACACCCCCAAAACAGCCGTATTTTATTTAAAAAATCACGTCATCTTGTTTGATAAAAACTTGGCGGATTTTGCTAATGTCTTGATTGGTCTATGTTTTACCAAACGGTATTATTCTTACGGTGAGTTATCCCCAAAGTTTTCCCCAAAAGCTGTGGATAACTCTGTGGATAACTTGGCTTTTTGGAGCTGGATGCATTGCTCCACAAGGCTTGTGTTAAGGTTGTATAAAATTCATACAATTTATTAAATCACTTTAAAATCAATCAGTTAAAAATTATTTTTTAGTAAATTTTGGGAATTTTGGCAGAAGTGGTTTCACAAAAAACAAACAGTCATTCACCAAACAACACACCAAAACAAAGCGACATTTTTTTTCTGGCAAAAGATGGCTTGGCGTTGGTGTGAGCGCACCAAGCCATCATCACAGACAACCCAACAGCCATGTAACATCACCAAACATTTTAGCTTTAAAACAAAAACTCCGCCAAACCGAAGTTTGGTGGAGTTTATCACGATTGCAAAGTGGTGGGAGATTACATCATACCGCCCATGCCACCCATACCGCCCATGCCAGCACCACCAGCCATAGGAGCTTCTGGGGCAGGTTGGTCGGTAATCATCACTTCGGTGGTCAGCATTAAGCCTGCAACAGATGCTGCGTGTTCTAGGGCAGAGCGGGTTACTTTTGCAGGGTCAAGAATGCCCATTTCTAGCATATCGCCATACTCGCCTGTGGCAGCGTTATAACCATAGTTGCCAGAGCCGTTTTTCACCTCATTGACAATCACAGACGCTTCATCGCCAGCGTTGGTTACGATTTGGCGAAGTGGGGCTTCCATCGCACGTCTTAAAATGTTGATGCCTGCGTTTTGGTCATCATTGTCGCCCTTAACATCAGCCAAAGCGGACAAGGCACGCACCAAAGCAACACCACCCCCTGGTACAATGCCTTCTTCTACGGCAGCACGGGTGGCGTGTAGAGCGTCATCAACACGGTCTTTTTTCTCTTTCATTTCAGTTTCGGTAGCAGCCCCTACTTTAATGACTGCCACACCGCCAGAGAGCTTAGCAACACGTTCTTGCAGTTTTTCTTTGTCATAGTCAGACGTTGAGTCTTCTACTTGACGGCAAATGCTTTCAATGCGAGCATCAATATCGGCTTTGTTGCCCGCTCCATCCACAATCACAGTGTTTTCTTTGCCAACGGTGATTTTTTTGGCCGTACCAAGATGGTCAAGGGTGGCCGTTTCAAGCGACAATCCCACTTCTTCTGAAATCACCGTACCACCTGTCAAAATGGCGATGTCTTGGAGCATGGCTTTGCGTCTGTCGCCAAAACCTGGGGCTTTGACCGCGCAAGTCTTTAAGCCACCACGCAAGTTATTTACCACCAAAGTCGCCAACGCTTCGTTTTCTACGTCTTCGGCAATGATAAATAGCGGACGACTGGTTTGCATGACTTGCTCTAACAGTGGCACAACCTCACGAATGTTGGAGATTTTTTTGTCCACAAGCAGGATATATGGATTGTCAAATTCGCAAGTTAGGCTGTCTTGCTTATTGGCAAAATAGGGACTGATATAACCACGGTCAAACTGCATACCTTCTACGACTTCTAAGGTGTCTTCAAAGCCCGAACCTTCTTCTACGGTAATCACGCCTTGTTTACCCACAGTCTCCATTGCCTTAGAAATCAACTCACCAATTTTACTGTCAGAGTTGGCAGAAATTGAGCCAACTTGGGCAATCGCTTTAAAGTCGTCTGCTGGGGTAGATAGGGCGTGGATTTGTTCAACAGCAACACGGGTCGCCTTGTCAATACCACGTTTTAAATCCATCGGGTTCATGCCAGCAGCAACCGTCTTCATGCCTTCGGTAAGGATAGCTTGGGCAAGTACTGTGGCTGTGGTGGTGCCGTCCCCTGCCACGTCATTGGTCTTTGATGCCACTTCACGGACAAGCTGAGCCCCCATATTTTCAAATTTGTCTTCAAGCTCAATCTCTTTTGCCACGCTCACGCCGTCTTTGGTGATGGTGGGAGCTCCAAAAGACTTATCAATCACCACATTGCGACCTTTTGGCCCTAAGGTAACTTTCACAGCGTCTGCTAGGATATTGACACCGTCAATCATTTTTTCACGGGCGGATACACCAAATTTGACATCTTTTGCCATGATTTTTCTCTCTTTAAATCAACTTAAATTTAGGTTTGGTATTGGGCAAATCATTGCCCTCACGCTTTTAAACAATTATTCCAAAACGCCAAGCACATCACTTTCTTTCATGATGAGCAACTCCTCGCCGTCCACTTTGACGGTTTGACCTGCGTATTGACCAAACAGTACTTTGTCGCCGACTTTAACATCTAAGGCACGCACGCCATTGTCGGTAATCTGACCATTACCCACAGCGATAACCTCGCCTTGTTGGGGTTTTTCTTGGGCAGAACCAGGCAACAAAATGCCCCCTGCGGTTTTTTGCTCTTCTTCGGTACGGCGGACGACAATGCGGTCGTGTAAAGGACGAATTGACATAAAATTTCTCCGTTCAATGAACAAACTTAATTAAAGCACTGGCAAAACCAGATTAGTCTGTAACAATGGAGTTTTTGGTAAAATTTTCAAGACATATTTAAAAATTATTTTTGGCACATGATGACTTTTTTGCCAAATTTGATGTCAGGGTCAAGCAGATACTTTATGACGTGGTCGTCCACACAGGCATTTTCTCCTGACAAACTTGCTGTGTGTCCGTGATTTGGCGTGTAAATAAGCGTATCATCAAAGCGTTTTGCCATACTGACGGCATTGGCAAGCGGGGTGGCAAGGTCGTATTTTTGGGCGACAAACAGCAGATTTGGTGTGTCATCGGTGATGAGATTTTCATCCAAATCATCACTCGCTTGCCACTGCCAGTAATAACAAGCGTCCAGATAATCATCATCAGAACGCTCCTTGATGTCGTCATAGCGGGCTTGTGCGTCTATGTTTTTGGTGTGTTTGATGTACTCATCTTTGGATAATTTAGGGGCGGAGTCGGCACAGTTTACCAGCACCAGTGCATCTTTACTAAAACTCCTGTTACCAAACTCAATCAACATTTTTTGTGCGTTGTACTCGTCCGTTTTACCCCGATTTAACTCACCAAACATCGCCATCATCTCTGACCAATAATGCTCATCGTTGAGATTTTCATTAAAAATTTCCAGCATACCGTCGCTGTCAATCTGATCGCCGTTTTTGTCGGTGAGGTTTTTGGCAGAAATTTCAGACAATTTATCCACAAAAGCGATGTTGGGGTCTTTGGCGATGTCAAACACACAATCAGATGAGCACGTTTGCATGAATTTTTCAAAGGCATATTGAGCCCCCTTGTGCTGGTTGGTTAAGATGGTAAACAAGCTCTCTGAGGTGTCCACCACACCATCTGCCACGCCTGCTCGTAGGTGGGCTGGATAATGCTCGGCATATTTGGCAACCAGCTTTGTGCCGTAGGAGTAGCCCACCATACTCCATGTACTTATGCCAAGCTGTGTGCGAATATTGTCCAAATCTTTGACGACTTCTTTTGAGCTGATAAAAGGCAAAATGTCCGCCCCCGTGTGCTGTATGCAAGCGTCCATATAGGCTTTGGCGTTGGATTTGCCCGTCTCGTCCACCTCTTTGACACCACCACAATCTATGGCAGGGCTAGACGGGGCGACACCACGAGGGGCATAACCTAAAATGTGAAAATTATCTTTGAGCGTTTGACCATAATCATCGCCAAACATCAAAAACGCAATGTCCAAACTGTGTCCACCCGGCCCACCATTTAAAATCAGCAAATCGCCGATGGGATTGGAGTTTTTACTGGGCAAGCGTGTCAGTGGCAGACTGAACGTTTTGCCATCAGGCTTGGTATAATCCACAGGCATACTCACGCTGGCACATTGTAGGCTGACGGGTGGAGGCAACACAAACCATGACAAATAGGCAGGACGATAACAAGAATGCCACGTGATGTCGCCCTGCTTGTCGCTTTGTAACATCAAATACGCATAAAATACCGCCAATACCAATAGCACCAACAACACAACATAAGCTGTGTATTTAAACAAAGACTTTATCATCACGCCATTTTCACCAAAAATTACCAAGCCACCATTATATCACGCAAAATCAGCAGAAAAACCAGAGCAAAATTTTTATCCATCACCTTACCCAACCGAATTTTTATTCATCAATCAGAAATAATCATCACAAAATGCTACAAAATATCGCCAAATACGCCTTGAAATTGTAACAAGATTTATCCATTATATTGACAACTTTAATATGAGAACAATCAATATGCTTAAAAATACCCTTAAAATCACTGCTGTTACCACCTTGATGACGATGGGGGTGTCTGCTCATGCGGTAGATTTGGCAGGCTATTCTGCCACTTATGCGGTCAAAGCTGACGGCAAAAGCGGTACAGCCACTCGCACGTTAACCAAAAACGGCAATAACTACAGTTACAATGTCAAAGCAAACTCGGCAGGGGTCGCCAGCCTCAATCAATCGGCAAATTTTAGCCTATCTGGGGGCAGAATCATACCATCAAGCTCGTCCATGTCGGTCAGAATACTTGGCGTGGGTAACACCCATAACATCAAATTTAACAACAAAGCAAAAACGGTCGTCTCCACCTATAAAGGCAAATCCACCACCTTAAAGATGAGCAGACAGGCTTATGATGATTTAAGCCTAGAAGCCCAAATCCGCCAAGAACTCATCAATGGCAAATTTACTGGCAATTATCATTTGGTCAAAAAAACCAACATAGAAGCCACCCGCTTTAAAAAATCAGGCTCATCAACACTGACCGTCCCTGCTGGTACTTATAATGTCATCAGAATTGACCGTGTTCACGATGATAAAAATTTATCAACCAGTTTTTGGGTCGCCCCCAGTCTAAACTACCTGCCCATCAAGGTCAGCCAAACCAAAAAAGGCAAAACCATCTCTATGGAGCTGACCAAAGTTCACTAATCCATAAAAAGCCCCATCATTGGGGCTTTTGTGTAACGGCTGGATTATAGATAACTGTTTAGACGCTGAACAATGCTCAGTTTTTGGGCTTGGCAAAAGGCGGTTTTATTGGCAGAAAGTTGGCGTTGCCAAATGCTGGCAGTCGGTTCAAGCGACTTGACCAAACCGTTCATGGTCGCTTCTTTTTCATCTGATGAAAACACCGCATCACACATCAACAAACGCTCATCAATGATGGATTTGGCGGCGGCATTTTCTTGAAAAATCTCAGGATTTTCAAGGCTTTCATCACAAGGGGCGACATAATTCATCATGATGACTGCATCTTTGATGACCGCCTGACAGCTTTGTTTGGTGGGTGTAAAAGTCGGCGATGCGACCGCCATCATAGGAAGCACAGCCGATAACACAAGAAATTTTTTCATAACCACTCTCCATTATGCCCGCCGATAGGCTAAGGCACTTAATTGACGAAATGTGGCTGTCGGCACACTTTGGGTAAACAGCCACACACAAAGGGGCTGTTTGTGTGGCTCTACCACATAAAAGGACAAGCGTACCGCCCGCCCAAAACCAAAATCTATCCGCAAAGCGTCATTCAGATACGCCCGCCAAACCTGCCTGTCCTCATAGACCCCAAGCTCCCACAGCTCATCGGGGTGTTTGACTGACAAGGCATAAAGTGGCACATGACCTGCCCCATCACGCCACAAGCACACCACCGCCACGACAGCGATGATGAGTGTCTGCCACCACATAAAATCTGCCCACCACACCAACGCCAACGCCATCAATACAAACAGCAGTCTGATGACAAGTAGGTGCTTTGTTGGGACAATGTCTGTATCTATATACACCTTAATTTGCGTATTTTAGGGCTTTTATCTTATCAATCAAACTTGCCACGCCCGCATCATCGGGGGTCGCCTGCCCCAAGAAAAACAGCAACAAATCAGGGTCTTCGTGTGCAAGCAGTCGCTCAAATGCCATCTGCTCATCATCATCTGCCATCAGATAATGCTCTTTGACATAAGGGTCTATATAAAAATCCAACTCTTTTAGCCCACGCCGAGCCTGATAGATGATACGGCGTTGGTGCAAGGTGGGTTCTTTGTTCATTTTTTAACCTTTTTTAAAAATTTTGCTTATTTTTACACAAAATGGCAAAATAAGCAACCAAATCCATCATTAAAAAATCACCATGACCCCTACCACCGCCAAAATCATCTTTTTTGACATAGATGACACACTGTATGTCAAAGAGCAAGACCGCATTCCAGACAGTGTGTCTGTCGCCTTTTCTGCCCTAAAAGCCAAAGGCATTCATATTGCCATCGCCACAGGTCGGGGCGTGTGCCTATTTCCACCTGCACTAGATACACTCATCACAGCATTTGACATCAATAACATTGTCGCCATCAATGGGCAGTACAATCTTATCAATGGCAACATCAAAGATTTTGCCATCAGCCCACATGATGTATGCCTTGCCACAGACTGCCTAAGACAACAAGGCATCAGCATGGGCTATATGAGCAAAAGCCACATCATCTGTTTTGATGATAACGCCTACATCAGGCAGGCATTGGGCTCACTTCATAGTGATTATCTCATTGAAAACTACGATGATTTTGACAAAGATACGTCCATTTATCAAATACTTGGCTTTGCTGGCACCCACATGACACCCAACTTACCGCCCAATTTTAAAAGCGTACGCTGGCACCCCAATGCCTTTGATGTGCTGACAGGTCATGTTTCAAAGGTGCAGGGCATTAGGCTTGTGTTAAAGGAACTTGGGCTAAAGTTTGGCGATGCGATGGCGTTTGGCGATGGGCTAAATGATGTGGAGATGATACGCTCGGTGGGCTTTGGCGTGGCGATGGGTAACGCCCACCCTAATTTAAAAGCGGTGGCGGATTTTATTTGTCCACGTCATGATGATGATGGGATTTTTAAGGGCTTGCAGATGTTGGAGGTGATTTAAGGCACTTTCTTACCTGTTTTGTCAATATAAAACCGCTCGCCATCTTTTTCTACAATAGCCAGCCCGTACTTAAAGCCATATTCAGCGACATTATCATAAATGGGGGTAATGACCTGCTTGCCTGTGCCATCAATAAACCCATATTTACCATTTAATTTGACGATGATTAGCCCATCTGAAACATGACCAATCTCATCATAAATAAAGGGCGTGATGGTTTGTGCTTTATCTATATCTAAAACAGCAAATTTATTTTTATCATTGCTAACCGCCACAAATTTAGGGTGATAGCCATTGTGATTTGTCAATAATTCTATACGATGATATTTTGCAGACACAATAATTTTTCCCAAGCTATCAATAATACCACATAATATCTCATTATTGACCATTTCACAAAATATTGCTTTATCTTCAATATCAGAGATGTCTCGTAGATGAGTGTATGGCTTGGATATTTGTTTGCCTTGTTCATTGATTAAAAAGAACTGACTGTTTTTGCCTATCATCATTCCTTTTTCATTGATGGCGATATTTTCATAGATGATGGGCGTGATGATTTTGCCTGATTTATTTAATATACCATAAAAGCCGTCTTTTTGTACGATGGCAATGCCATTTCGTATTTGAATATTTCCATAAATGGCAGGGACGGTAATTTTGCCTGTTTTATCCCTAAAACCTTCTGTATAGGTGTCATAATCTATAAAAGTAACACATAATTCTTCTGATAATTCACAATCTTCTGGGGCAATATCCAGCTCACACTCGTTTGAGCAAGCATACGCATTCATCGCCAATAACGATAACACAAGCAATAAATTTTTCATCATAATTTCCTTAAAAATAAAAAAGACAAGCCATATTATAACTTGTCTTTTATAAAATTACCGCATCGTTACAAACTCTTCTGACCCTGTCGGGTGAATGGCAACGGTGTTATCAAAATCACGCTTGGTCGCCCCCATTTTAATGGCAACAGCAAAGCCTTGAATCATCTCATCTACCCCAAAGCCCACGCCATGCAAACCGACCACTTTTTCATCATCGCCCACGCACACCAGTTTCATGCGACATGGCTCACGATGGGCGGTGATGGCAGAGTACATGGGTGTAAAGTTGGATTTATAGACCTTGACCTTATCCTCCCCAAACTTCTCTGTCGCCTCTTTTTCGGTCATGCCCACCGTGCCGATGGGCGGGTGGCTAAACACAACAGTGGCGACATTTGAATAATCCAAATGCTCATCGGGCTTATTGTTAAACAGTCGCTCGGACAGCCTGCGACCTGATGCCACCGCCACAGGGGTCAGTTCAATGCCGTTTTCAATGATGTCGCCCACCGCATAAATGCCGTCCACGCTCGTGTTTTGGAATTTATCGGTGATGATTTGTCCTTTGGCATTGGTTGCCACACCCGCCTTGTCAAGGTCAATGGCATCGGTGGCTGGCACACGACCTGTCGCCCAAATCAGGCACTCCACATCTAAGACTTCGCCAGTATCAAAATATACGGTCAAACCGTCATTTTTTTCAATCTTAATGGGATTAACACCCATATGGAACGTAACACCGTCTTTTATCATGACATCGGTTAAAACCTCAACAATATCCTTATCAAAGCTCTTTAAAATGCCACTTCTGGCACAAATGTGCGTATCCACACCCAACGCATTCATCACGCCTGCAATCTCAACACCGATGTAGCCCCCACCGACAATCGCCACCGATTTTGGCAGTTCGGTCAAATCAAAAAAGCCGTCCGAATCAATGCCATGCTCTGCCCCCTGTATGTCAGGACGGTGTGGGCGACCCCCTGTGGCGATTAAGATATGGTCAGCGGTGATGATTTCGCTCTCGCCGTTCTCGTAGCTAACTTGTACCGAATTTTTATCCAAAAATTTGGCAAAGCCGTTGATGAGAGTTACGCCATTTTTTTTCAAGGTGTTTTTGTAAGATTGATGAATGCGGTTAATATAAGCGGTGCGGTTTTCAACAAGTTTGGCAAAATCAAAGTTTTTGACATCAAGCTCAAAACCATAATTAGGGGCATAATTATGAATGGCGGTTGCCATGTTCGCCCCGTACCACAGTACTTTTTTTGGCACACAGCCGACATTAACACACGTTCCACCAACATGGCGAGCTTCTATCACGGCAACTTTTTTGCCATACATACTGGCACGGTTGGCACTGGCAATACCGCCACTACCACCACCGATGGTAATATAATCAAAATGTCTGGTCATGGGTTCACTCCACAAAATTTGGGTTATTATAGCTTAAAAACGACAGCGACACGGCACGTTTGGCAAATCGTTGTTATCGGTTTTTTAAATGACTAATCAAGACAAATAAAATCCTGCTCATCAATGCCAACAGCCGTATACGTGGCAATGCGACCATCAAGCGACACAAAAACAGCGTCATTATGCTTGGCAAGAGCCAACAGATAAGCGTCCGTTAGCTGTCTTGACCCTTGTATGTGTCGCCAATTGATAAGATTGTCTTGTAATAGGCTGATGTTGTCGGGGATAAATACATGACTATGACCAGCAACCGCATTGCCCAAATGGTTTTTAATTTCAATGAGTTTAAAGCCATTCTTATAATTAGGCAATGATAAAATCCGTAAACAGCCATTTTGAGTAATGGGGCAAGTTGCCCATTGATGACCTGCCTTAATCCAAGAGCCAAGCCAATTTTTTACCAAAGAGCGATGCTGATGTTTTGCATCAAACAATGCAACCAAAATATTAACATCAAGCAATGCAATTTTAGACACCATGCTCTTCCCTTAGCTCATTGATATAGTCATTGGTAATTGGTTGAGCATTGAATAATGACGGCAAAGGACGAATGCCTGTTAGCTCAAAAAACTCATCATCATCAATCTCTTCTTGTGTTCTTGATGGTTGCTTATGTCGTTCAGCAATCAATTTTTGTGCCATTGACACCAAATAATCACTGGCAGACATATTTTGCTCTTTGGCAATTTGGATAATCTGCGTTTCTATCTGTGGGGGAAGTTCTAACATTATCATCGCCATCTCCTATATCATCACCTTTATTGTATCAACTCATCAATGCTTAATCAAACAAAAACCGCCCCATGGGAGCGGTTTATCAACTAAAACAACACTCGCACCTTGATGGTCTCTGGTACGGCACGCAGTCGCTCTAACGCCTGCTCGCTGTCGCTGTCGTCCACATCCATCACAAGATAACCCACATCGCCTACGGTCATCATGTTTTGAGCCAAGATATTTACCCCAGCTTCGGCAAAGGCGGTGTTGATTTTTGACAATACGCCCGCCACATTTTTATGAATGTGTAGCAGACGATGCGTGCCTTCGGTAAATGGCACAGACACGTTGGGGAAGTTTACCGCACTTGTGGTATCGCCTTGGTCAGAGTAGCGAACGAATTTTTCGGCAACTTCAAGCCCGATATTGGCTTGAGCCTCTTGGGTTGAACCGCCAACGTGAGGCGTTAAAATCACATTGTCAAATTTGCGAAGTGGCGAGATGAACTCTTCGTTGGCAGATTTGGGTTCTTTGGGGAACACATCAATCGCCGCACCAAGTAGCTTGCCACTTTCTAGGGCATTTGCCAAATCATCAATCACCACACAGCCCCCACGAGCAGCATTGATAAAAAACGCGCCGTCTTTCATGACATCAAACTGCTCTTTTGCCATCATGCCCCGAGTGCTGGGCAAATCAGGCACATGAAGCGTTACCACGTCTGAGTTTTGTAAAAGTTCTTCCAAACTGCCCACTTGTACAGCGTTGCCCAGTGGCAGTTTTGTGATGACATCGTGATAAATGACGTTCATGCCCAAGCTCTCAGCCAGCACCGACAACTGCGAACCGATAGAGCCATAGCCAACAATACCCATCGTCTTACCACGCACTTCATAACTGTCTTTGGCAGACTTGTTCCAGCCCCCACGATGAACCACCGCATTTTTTTCTGGAATGCCACGCATGAGCATGATGGTCTCGGCAAGCACCAACTCCGCCACCGAACGGGTGTTAGAATAGGGAGCATTAAACACAGGAATGCCAAGCTCTAAGGCGGTATCCAAATCCACTTGGTTTGTGCCGATACAAAAACAGCCAATGGCGATGAGTTTTTCGGCAGATTTTAGCACTTTGGCAGTAAGCTGAGTGCGTGAGCGAATGCCGATAAAGTGAGCGTCTTTGATTTTTTCAATGAGTTCATCTTCATCAAGGGCGGTTTTGATGTATTCAATGTTGGTGTAGCCTGCGTCATTTAGCACTTTTAGGGCGTTATCGTGTACGCCTTCTAAAAGCAAAAATCGGATTTTGTCTTTTTGGAGAGATAGGGTCATAAGATGGCCTTAGCTTAGATTAAAAACTGTATTTATACACCCATTGGGCAAATTTTGCAAAGTATTTTTTGGCAAAAGCTCATGAAAATTTTTCAAGCCATCAAAAAGACGAATTTGGCTGTTTTAAAAACACCATCTCATCGGGCGTGCTTGCCCGTCCCAAAATCGCATTACGGTGCGGATAACGCCCAAACCGCTCAATGATGGCTTTGTGCCGATGTTCATAATCTAGCACCACTGCATCGCCAATCCGCCCAAAAATCTCTACCGCCCATTCGTGTATGGCAAGATTTTCGGTGTGCATGAACGGCATGGCGATAAAGGTTTGAAAATCTTTGGGCAAATCTGCAAATTCTGCTCGCCCGATGGCTTCTTGGGCAAGGATTAACGCCACATCATCACCGATAAAAGCGGACGGCGTGCTACGATGGACATTGCGGGTAAATTGGTCAAGCACCAAAATCTCCGCCAGTCTCCCATAATGGTCAGCCCGCCAATCCCATAACTCGCCTGCCACCGCTTTTGGGATAAGATGGGCAAATTTTTGGCGGATTTTATCATCAAAATCATCGGACTTGACAAACCAAAAAGGCTTATGATTTGGGTCAAACCAAAAATTTAGCACATCATTGGCGGTGGGGTCTAGGGTGTAAATCATCATATTTTCTCAAAAATTTTGGCTTATTATAAGGCTTTTACTGATGAATTGATAGCGATAAATGACCCAAAATGACAGGTTTAGTCTGCCACCAACGCTCTTAATCTGTCTCTTTCCTGTATCAATCTGACCTTTTGCTCATCAAAATAACTATCCCAATCATCAAGCCCACATATCAAATGATAGCTTTCGCTATTTTCAATGTCATCAATCGCTTGTTTTAATTGGGCGACTTTTTGGCTTAATTGTTGTTTGACCATTTTTAATTTATCAAGTGCCGTTACCGTTTCGGAGCGAGCCTTAAAAATTCCTTTTTGCAAATCCACCAAAATTTCTTCCACTTTTTTTAAATCATTTTCTTCATAGGCTTTGGTTAATTCTACAAATACTTCTTCGGCAATGGCTTTTTGTTCATCGCTGACACGGTCAGGGTGGCAAATTTGGCTGGCTTTGCGGTAGGCTTGTTTTAGGCGTTTTTGCTCATCGTCTGTTAGCTCATAATGGGTTTTGGCTTTTTGTTCGTCCCATTGTTCATTAAAGATTTTTTCGTCTTGCTCGGCTTCTTGGTAAGCGGTTTTGTCATTATTTTGTTTAGCAAGTTGTTTTTTGAGTGCCAATATTTCGCCAACCAACTCACCCAATGCTTGATTGTGCCGATAATTAAAATCCGCCAATAACTTTTCTAATTCCGCCTTTTCGCTGTCATAAGCGTTTAATTCGTGTTCTAGTAGGCGAATTTCTAATTTTAACGCCATAATATCCACATCTTGATATACGGCAACGCTATGATATTTTTTAATAAACTCATCAATCAAGCCAATCGCTTGACTAAATTGCAAAGATTTAATTGCCCCATAAATACCCGCAATATCTTGTTCACTTTCAAATTGTTTTAATTTTTGGTTTTCCCTTGCAATGTCGTCCAAATCTTCTAACATCACATAATTTTTTAAAATTTCTAATCGTTTGATGATTTGGGCGATTGGCAAAACGATTTCATTATTGGGCATAGGTTTGCCAATAATTTTATAAAACTCTTGATAAAATGCCTTTGCCAAAATCGCATCTTGACTAATGGTAATGTTTTCAAAATTATTCTTTTCTGCTTTTTTGCTCCAATTAAATGACCCTGTAATCACAGTCATTTTGTCAATCACACAAAATTTATGGTGCATTAACTCCTTATTGCCGTCCCCAATCCAATAAGTTTGGCAATTTTCAAAATGATTTAATTCGTCTTGGTTAATGGCGATTTTATCATTTTTATTGATACGGTCATTGGATAAGGCAAGTTGAATGCAAATGCCTACACGGGCTTTTTGTAATAAGACTTCAAAAATATCAGCACGAGTAAACCACGCCACCGCAATCACAATGCTGTGCGTGGCTTTATTTAATTCAGCAATAATATGCTGTGGGATATTATCAAATAGGGCTTGGGTTTGCATTTTTTATCCTTACCTTAATAAAATATAATGTTGCAATTTGGTAGTTGTTGTCTTAACCATTCAATATCTTGGGGATGTATTGGGTTTTCCGACAAATCAAGATGTTTTAATTGTTTTAAGTTAGCAAGTACAGAAATGTTTTGAATTTGGTTACTCTCTAACCAAAGTATAGTTAGCTGAGTTAAATTAGCCAGTGCAGAGATGTCTTGGATTTGATTATTTCTTAAATCAAGATAAGTTAATTGCGTTAAATTGGCAAGTGGTGTAAGGTCTTGGATTTGGTTATCACTCAAATAAAGTGTAGTTAACTGCGTTAAATTGCTAAGCACAGAGATGTCTTGGATTTGGTTATCACTCAAATAAAGTGTAGTTAACTGC
>JAUMUJ010000040.1 GCA_030530785.1 Moraxella sp.
GGTGCGGGCAAGATGATAAAACGTTTGTCTTTGCTCATCGTTCATGTCAAGGGGCATATCAGGCAAAATTTGCACCAGTGCCATCGCATGAAAGCTGTCCACAAGACGGTCAAGCAAGGCGGTAGCATCCACCATCTGCTCACGCATTCGGGAGATGTGGCGGGCGACATTTGCCCTATCATCGTGGTAAATATCACGCACCAAATCCAACACATCAAGATTGTCTACCAGCCCAAGCATCTCCATGACGGTATCCGCCCCAATTTGCCCCCCACCAAAAGCAATGGCTTGGTCGGTCAAAGATAAGGCATCTCTCACCGAACCTTTGGCGGACTGAGCAAGTTGCCACAAGGCAGTATCATCATAAGCGATGTTTTCGGCGTGCAGGATTTTGGTTAAATGGGCATGGAGCAATTCTTGCGACATCGGACGAAGCACAAATTGCAAACAGCGAGAGACAATGGTGATGGGAAGTTTTTGAGGGTCGGTGGTCGCTAGGATAAACTTGACGTGCTGTGGCGGTTCTTCTAGCGTTTTTAAAAGAGCGTTAAACGAATGCACAGAAAGCATATGCACTTCGTCAATAAGATACACCTTGTATCGCCCTTGCGTGGGAGCGTAAGGAACATTTTCTAACAAATCCCGTGTGTCTTCTACTTTGGTGCGGGATGCAGCGTCAATCTCAATTAGGTCAATAAACCGCCCACTATCCACACTCACACAAGTATCGCACACACCACAAGGCGTGCTGGTCATGCCTGTGTCGCAGTTTAGGCACTTTGCCAAAATCCGCGCAATGGTCGTCTTACCCACGCCACGAGTACCTGTAAACAGATAAGCATGGTGCAATCGCCCTGTATCAATGGCGTGCGACAGGGCTTGGGAGACATGGGCTTGTCCCAATAATTCACTAAAATTTTTGGGGCGGTATTTGCGTGCTAAAACTTGGTATTCGGACATGGCAAACTGACAAAATCTGCGGTAAAAATATGCCATTATACCGCACTTTTGGGATTTTAAAAATGGCAATGATGAGCTAAACTTTGTCAGCTAATTCCCAAACCCTACCCTGTTAGCAACATCACAACCACATAAACCACCATGCTTATCAGCAAAAGGCAAACCAAAATGGTGGTTTTGGGATATTTTTTATAATATTTTTCAGTCAAATGACTGATTAAATCACCCAAGATTTCAATAAAAATGTGAAAAATCCCACCAAACACTCTAAACAGCTTAGCAATTGTCCTAATAATGATTTCAAAAATATCTTCCATAATCACACCTACTTGCAATAAAATAGCCTTACTTTTAAATAAGGCCATTTTTAAAGTTTGGTTAACTCTTATGTCTCATGTGCGGGAACAAAATCACATCACGAATGCTCGGGGCGTTGGCAAAGAGCATAACAAGACGGTCAATGCCAATGCCCTGCCCTGCTGTTGGTGGTAAGCCATATTCTAAGGCTTCAATAAAATCAGCATCATAGTGCATTGCTTCGTCATCGCCTGCGTCTTTTTCGGCAACCTGCTGGCGGAAACGCTCGGCTTGGTCAATGGGGTCGTTAAGCTCACTAAACCCATTGGCAAGCTCACGCCCCCCGATAAACATCTCAAAACGGTCAGTAACGTGCGGATTGTCATCATTACGGCGAGCCAGTGGCGATGTTTCGGCAGGGTATTCGGTGATGAAGGTTGGTTGGCGAAGTTTGGTTTCCACCGTCTCTTCAAAGACAATCGTTTGTAATTTACCCAAACCAAAAGACGGCTTAACTTCTTCTTTTAATTCGTTTTTAATAAAATTTGCCAAAAATTCACGGTCATTGACATCATCAGCGGTGAAGGTCGGATTATGCTCTAAAATCGCATCAAACATCGTGATTTTTTTAAAAGGACCTTGAAAACTAAACACTTCATCGCCATAAGGCACATCGGTTGAGCCCAAAATATCAGTCGCCAACTTTTCAAGCATATGCTCGGTTAGGCTCATCAAATCGGTATAATCGGCATAGGCTTGATAAAACTCAATCATCGTAAATTCAGGGTTGTGGCGAGTGGATACGCCTTCGTTACGAAAGTTGCGGTTAATCTCAAACACACGGTCAAATCCACCCACCACAAGGCGTTTTAGGTACAACTCAGGAGCGATACGCAAAAACAGCTCCATATCAAGAGCGTTATGATGTGTGATAAAGGGTTTGGCGGATGCACCCCCCGGAATCACGTGCATCATCGGTGTTTCTACCTCCATAAACCGCTCGCTCACCAAAAACTCTCGAATGCCTGAGACCACTTTGGCACGAATCTCAAAAGTTTTGCGGGTGTCTTCATTAACCATCAAATCCAAATAACGCTGACGATATTTGACTTCGGTGTCGGTCAAGCCGTGAAATTTATCAGGCAAGGGTCGTAATGATTTGGTCAAAAGCTCAAAGTCCTCTAAATGCACATACAAATCGCCCTTGCCCGAGCGTCCGATAAACCCACACGCCCCAACGATGTCGCCCAAATCTAAGGATTTAATCAGCTCTAAGGTTTCGGCAGGCAACCCTTTTCTGTCCACATACAGCTGAATACGCCCTGTCATATCTTGAATAACAATGAATGAGCCACGATTTAGCATGACACGCCCTGCCACTTTGGCATGAACTTTATCGCTACTTTCAATGGTCGCCTTATCCACATCGGCAAATTTATCTTGCAAATCAGCACAATAATCAGCAGGTTTAAAAGTATTTGGATAAGCGGTTTTGCCTTGCTCACTTGCCTTTTGCTTTAATGCGTCTAGCTTTTCAAGGCGTTGGCGAATGAGTTCGTTGGTGTCGGTTAATTGAGCATGATTGTTTGACATATCATTACCTTAAAATAAAAAATCAGAGTTTAAATAAACTTTTTAATTTATCAGCAAAACTTTGTTTCTCATCATCAAAAGAAATCTCTAAATCTACTGACCACACAATAAAATAACCAAATTGACCTTTTTTAACTTCACCACCAATTTCCCTTCCTTTATCGGTCAAAAAGTCATTTTTTCCCTTAATTTCAATATAGCCATTATCATGAAGCAATTGTCTAAATTCTTTGGCATCAATACCAAATTTTTCAGCCAATTTAGCGGTGGTTATTTTATCATAATTTTTAGGCTTAGCATTGCTTGGTGTTTTTGGTTTTTCATGATTGACTGATGATTTTTCAGTATCGGCTGACCATCTAGTCTCCTCACTAATGCGAATAATACGCAAAACCTCTTCATGGGTATCGGCATATAATTGTCTGTCATTATTTTTGTCAATCAATACACCCATTTCGTTATTATTCACCTGACTAAATTCATATAAATTTAGACTGGTAATAATACATTCATGCTCATTTAAATAACATTTGGCGTGTAGGTTTTTGCAAAAACTCGTTCTGACAAAAGTCAATTCTTTTAGCCAATTTATCTCTTGTGGCGATAATTCACTTTTGCCATAAACAATGCGAATGTCAATTTTAAGGCGATTTTTATCTTCTAGCAATTCTTTGATACGTTCATTAAATTGCAAATAAGGACTGATTAGTACCAATCTGTCGGTTGCCTTTTTAATCAATTCCTCTAAATGATAAGTCGTGCCACTGGTATTTAAAAACTTTGCCATAATGTTTCCTTATTCCGCCCCCACACTCGCCATCAAGTCGGCTTGGTGTTCACGCAAAAGTGCGTCCAATAATTCGCCCAAATCGCCTTCCATGATGGCGTCTAGC
This sequence comes from Moraxella sp., assembly GCA_030530785.1. Classification (GTDB taxonomy): domain Bacteria; phylum Pseudomonadota; class Gammaproteobacteria; order Pseudomonadales; family Moraxellaceae; genus Moraxella. Next base: position 3,744 of record JAUMUJ010000040.1, read on the forward strand.
TTATAAAGTGTCAGATTGATACGGTGGTCGGTCATTCGCCCTTGTGGAAAGTTATAGGTGCGGATACGCTCGGAGCGGTCGCCTGAACCAACCAGATTTCGTCTCATATCACTGGTGGCATCAAGCTGGGCTTGGACTTTGGCTTGCTGGATTTTGGCAATGAGCATTTTCATTGCCTTGTCTTTATTGGCGTGCTGGGAACGTTCTTGTTGGCACTCGGCAACCACGCCTGTGGGAATGTGCGTGATTCGCACGGCAGAATCGGTGGTATTGACGTGCTGACCGCCCGCCCCGCTTGACCGATAAGTGTCAATGCGTAGGTCGGCAGGATTAATCTCAACCGTATCATCAAGCTCAATCTCAGGCATGACTGCCACCGTACACGCCGATGTATGTACACGCCCTTGACTTTCAGTGGCTGGCACACGCTGAACCCGATGAGCCCCGCTTTCAAATTTGAGTCGTCCATACACGCCCACGCCCGACACTCGGGTGATAATCTCCTTATAGCCACCATGCTCACCTTCGTTGGCAGATAAGATTTCTACTTGCCAGCCTTGACTTTGGGCATATTTTTGGTACATACGGAACAAATCGCCTGCAAAAATCCCTGCTTCATCGCCTCCTGTCCCTGCTCGGATTTCCAAAAAGGCGGTCGCCTTGTCATTGGGGTCTTTGGGTAGCATAAGGATGTTGAGCGTTTCGGTAAGTTCATCAATGGTCGCCCGTGCCACCTCAATCTCATCAGTTGCTAACTCTTTTAGGTCGGGGTCGGACAGCATTTCATTGGCGGTTGCTAGGTCTTTTTCAGCTTGACAAAACTTACCCCAAGCATCCACAAGCTCGGACAGTTCGCTATGCTCAACCGACAGTTCACGGAATTTTTTGTTGTTGGAAATGGTGTCAGGGTCGGACAACAGGGCAGTAACTTCTTCAAATCTGTCCGCCATTTGGTCTAGGCGGTGGCGTAGGGACTCTTTCATGGTTGTTATCTGTCAATTTAAACGGGTTATTTTGCCATAAATTGCTAAATTTTGCCAATATTTTTAGCGTTTAACAAGCCAAACCCCACTCTCAATATGGTGCGTATAGGGAAATTGGTCAAATAAAGCAAAGCGTTTTATTTCGTGGGTGTGATTTATATATTGCAAATTTTCAAATAAGGTATCGGGATTGCACGAGATATAAATGATATTTTTAAAATTTGCCAAAATCTTTAAGGTTTCATCATCAATCCCTGCTCGTGGCGGGTCTACAAAAACAGTATTAAAATGATAGGATTTAATATCAATATCACTTTCAGTCAATCTTCTAAATTCACGCTCGCCATTATGGGCTTGGCTAAATTCTTGGGCGGAAAGTCGTGCTATGGCAATATTATCAATATCATTATAATCAATCGCCCATTTGGCAGAATTGACTGATGATTTTGCCATTTCGGTTGCCAACACTTTATTAAAATATCTGGATAATGGCAGGGTAAAATTACCATTACCACAATATAATTCTAATAAATCCTTTTTATCATTTTTAGTAATGCCATCTGCCACATCACAGGCAAAATTTAACATATCACGACAGACATAGACATTAGGCTGACTAAATCCACCTTCCACTTGCTGATAATAAAAATCTTGGTGTTTCCCTTTAATATTAACACTCATTTTTTCAATGACAAAATCATCGGATAACACCACTTTTTGTCCACGACTTCGCCCAATGAGCTTAATGTTTAATTTATCCGCCAACGCCTTTATCAATGCCTGCCAATTTTCGTCTAATTTTTTATGATAAATTAAAGTAACAAGCATTTGTCCGTATTGGGTATTTAAAAAATCAATCTGAAAGAGCTTGTCTTTTAAGAGATGGTGCTGTTTTAATTTATTTAATAAAACAGGCATCAACTCATTGATGGCACGACTGGCAATGGGAAAATCGGTCATCTCAATTACTTTTTTTGATTTACCGTCTTTTTCAAACATCACATAAAACATATCGTCCACACCGTCCCGCTCAGTATGCCAAATTCTAAATTCGGCACGATGGCGAAAATGACTGATGGGCGATGGGTAAATCTCTAAGGCAGGTGGGTTAAAGGAGGCAAATTGGGTATTGATTCGGTCAATTTTGGTGGATAATTGGGCGTGGTACTCGGTATTGGTAAAGGTCGTCATGGCAATTTTGAACAAAAAAGGGCATTGTACTATATCTGCCCCTATAAAATCAATTCAAACCAACGAACTCACAGACAACAAAAAGTGCCTAAACAATAGGCACTTTTTACCACAAGGCGTGTGGTCTCGGTATACGCCCAGTCAGGAGAATACTGTCGCATACTGCTAAGGTTTTTACTTTTCAACACTATCTGATAGTACAGCACTCATTAGCTTATCTGTTCCTTATCTACCACAAAACATATCATATTTTGCCGTTATTGTCAAGTTATTTTAGCATTTTTTAACAATGACCGAACCGATGGAATAACCCGCCCCAAAAGAGCAGATTACCCCTAAATCGCCACTTTGTACGCCTTCTTGGTGCTCGTGAAAGGCAATCATCGGGCTGGCTGAACTGGTGTTGCCATACTCATAAATGGCAATGGGAGCGATGGCTTTATCAGCATCTTTGCCCATGACCGTACGTAAAATGAGGTCAATCATGTTAATGTTGGCTTGGTGTAACCACAGTTTTTTTACCTTATCGGTACTGACGTTATTTTCTGCCAGATGTTCAGTAATGATTTGGGAGACTTTGGGGCAAACTTCCCGAAATACCTTTCTGCCTTCTTGTAAAAAGAGTTTATCTGTAACAGGCTCTGTCAAATCAGCATACATGGGCGACTGACTTGCCAAAAACTCGCTTCTGTCCATAAAACCGTATTCGTTTTTGATGTTGGTGGAAAACTGTGTCCACAGTTTGCTGTCCATAATCTCGTAGCCTTTGGGTGCGTCCAGCTCTTCAATGATGGTGGCCGCCGCAATGTCGCCAAAAATAAAATGACTGTCTCGATTACGCCAATTTAGGTGGGCTGATGTAACTTCTGAATTGACCACAGCAATTTTTTTACCAAGTCCCGCCTTAATACTACCGACCGCTTGGGCGATACCAAAAGTCGCTGCACTGCACGCCACATTCATGTCATAAGCAAAACCACCTTTCATACCAATGGCGTGTTGAATTTCAATGGCGATGGCAGGATAACAACGCTGGAAATTAGAGCTGGCACAAATAATCCCGTCCAAATCATCAGCCGTCAAGCCAGCATTGTCCAACGCCTGCTTTAATGCCCCCACCCCAAGCTCTGCCATGATGGACAACTCTTCTCCCAATTTGCGAGCAGGAAAAATGGGTGCCATGATGTCAGGGTCTAAAATCCCTTTTTTATCAATCACATGGCGAGCTTTAATGCCTGATGCTTTTTCTATAAATTCAGCAGATGAGTATTGTAGTGCGGTTTTTGTGCCGTCTAAGATGGCTTGGGCGTTGTCTTTGTTGTACTTATCTACATAGGCATTAAAGGCAGTTACCAACTCTTCGTTGGTGATTTTGTCTTTGGGGACAGATAGCCCTGTGGCAGTTAGGTAAATGTTCATACACATTCCTTAAATTAAATGCAAATCAACGCATAGTTTAGCACAAAATCAGCTTTCTAGTAATAAAAATACACTTGTTTACAAAAATCATCTGGTCGTAACACTCGCCCACACTTTATCCAAACGTTTTGCCGAGACAGGCACGGCTGTTTTCATGGGTTGAGCGAACAGTTGTATGCGGTATTCTTCTAAAAGCCAGCGATATTCGGCAATCTTGGGGTCATGCACACGGTTTGCCAGTCGCTCCATGTGTTCATCAAGCAAATACACCGCATCGGTGTCGCCATCTAGATTGTTTGGCAATCTGTCAAGGCGAATTTTTAGGGCGTTGAGATAGCGTGGGTACGCCCGCCACACAGAAAAATCCGTGCGATAAATAAAGTCCGACAACGCCAAATCATCAAGCTGGTCTTCTATGTCGTCAATGTTCTCAGCAAAAATCTCACGATCAAGCATTAAAAGTTGCCCTCGCACACTCTGCCATGTGGTATAAATCTCTTTTAGCACCTTTAACATCTCTTGACCCACCGCCAAAAACTGCTCACTTAGCACATCTTTAACCGCCAAAAACTCGCCTGCATTTAGGGGTAATTTATCCAACAAATCTCCCATACGCTCATCTCGCACAAAGCCTACCACCTTTTCACGCACGCCACCATCAAAGGGCTTGGCGTATTTATCAAAAGTCGCCTGTAAGGTTGCATCCACGAGTATCCGTTTTAATTTTTCCAAATCCCCCAAAGGAGCAAACGCCATTTTAAAGGCTTTATCAATCTGTCCTGTCAGCTGTTTTTGTTTTGCCCCAAGCGTCATCTTGACAAGCGACAGCACGCCTTTTTTGTGCATGACTAACGCCCCTGCCAAATCACCAAATTCCACCAAAGATGCCTTGCCCGTCTCATCAGGACTTAGAGCAAAAAAGACTTGGGTTACCATGCCCTTATGATGACGGGTTTTGATGAATTCAAAATGTTCAGGAAAAGTGTCATGAATGCCTACGGACACGGTTTGTGCTTGGGCGTGCGTGCGATATTTGATTTGCAGTTTTTCCAAATCCCGCCCTTTTTCAATCACTCGCCCCTTGTCATCAAGTACACAAATCAAAGGTTGCAAGTACTTATCAATCTCATGAATTTTAAAATCGTCCGCTCCGACACATACGCCCAGTCTCAGCAAGTTATGACACAACTGGTCAAGCAGTCCCACACCATTACCCTGTGTCAGCTTATCCATCAGAGCATGAGCGGTGTCGGGAATGGGGACGATTTTTCGGCGAATGTCTTTGGGTAATGTCCTTAACAGTCCTGCGACCAGCTCATACCGCCAGCCTGCCACGCCCCACAACAAATCCACGCTGTCAAGCTGAGATAACGCCCCCACCCCCACTTTCACACTCACACCATCATCGTCTGAGCTTGGGTCAAACACATAGGACAAGGGGAATTTGACCGCCCCCACCTGCCAAAATTTAGGAAACTCCCGCCCGACATTGACGACATCAACCGCCACATCTTCGTCTTTGAATTTTAAAAAGTCATCATTACCCATTTTACCAAGCCAATCTTCAAACGCCTTAGCAGACGCAATGTGGGGCGGGATTTTGTCATCATAAAATTCATACAGTCGCTCCTCGTCCACCAATAAATCTCGCCGTCTTAGCTTGTCTTCGGTGTCACCCACCTCCTTGATTTTTTGGCGGTTATGAGTTAAAAATGGCAAGACTTTGGGATAACGCTCATCTGCTTGACCCACCTGCACATCACCTACCAAAGCATCCTTGATAAATATCTCACGACTTGCCGTCAAATCAATCGTTTCATAATTGACCAACTGTTTATGCACGATGATAAGCCCAAACAGGCTAATTTGAGCATAGGCTTGCACTCGCCCTGCCTTTTTTGACCAATGCGGTTCAAAATAATGATATTTGAGCAGATTTTTACCAGCCGACAGTATCCATTCAGGTTCAATCTTAGCAAGTGTACGCATATACACTTGGGAAGTTTCCACCACCTCAAAGGCAAGCACCCAATCTGTGCCTTTTTTGTGCAAAGTACTGGCAGGAAAAATGCGTGCCTTTTGGTTTTTGGTCATCAGATACTCGCCCACCGTGTCGGTTTTATGAGCCACAAAGGACAACAGAGCGGTCAATAATGCCCGATGAATGCTGGCATAATCTTGGCTAAATTGCGATTTGATTTTGCCTTGTTCTTTTAGGCTCGCTAAAATGATGCTGTTACCCACCTTAGCTTTTTTACCACCCTTTAAGCCAATGCGACCTTTTGGGGGGGCTTTTTTGGCATTATCTTTATCAAGATTTTGAGTGCTGGCAATCTGATAGCCCAAATCTGCCACCATTTGGGCGAGTTGTTCATGCGTTTTTTGCCATTCTTTGATACGGGGAAAGGATAAATAATGCTTTTTGGCAAAATTCTTGCGTCCATTGCCTGTCAGTCTCTCGCCTCCGTGCATTTTGTGGGCATTAAACAGTACGTCAAACAATTCCACATAAAACAAAAAGTCCGAATCATCACGGCGAAACAAGGCGTGCTTTTGGTCGGCTTGCGACTGTTTATCAACAGGTCGCTCACGCACATCTTGCACAGCAAGGGCAGAGACGATGATGAGAATTTTATCAAGACAAGCAAACTCATGCCCTGCAATGAGCATACGAGCAAGGCGTGGGTCTATCGGCATACGAGCCATTTTTTTGCCAATGTCGGTCAGGGACGATTGGCGTTTTTTGACAGTCTGTGTATTCGCTTGCCCTTTTAGTGTCTTTTTAAAGGCGGTTTTGGTTGGTGTGTCTGCCAATGCCCCAAGCTCGTGCAATAGTTTGCGACCGTCATTGACAAGGCGTAAATCAGGTGGCGTGATAAAGTCAAATTCTGCCACATCACCCAAACCCAAATGTTCCATTTGCAAAATCACACTTGCCAAATTGGTACGCAAAATCTCAGGCTCGGTAAAAGGCGGACGGCTGTCAAAATCTTCTTTTGAGTACAAGCGTATGCACACACCGTCTCCAATCCGTCCGCACCGCCCTTGACGCTGATTTGCCGCCGCTTGGCTGATGGCTTCAATGGGCAGACGCTGAATGCGTGAACGGTAGTTATAACGGCTCACACGAGCAAAACCCAAATCTATCACATAGCGGATATTTGGCACGGTTAGGGCAGTTTCGGCAACGTTGGTTGAGATGATGATTCTGCGACCGCCTGTGGGCTTAAAAATTCGCTGTTGCTCGGCAAAACTTTGGCGGGCAAATAACGGCAAAATCTGGGTATGGGGCGGTGCGTGAGCGGTTAAAATCTCCTGTATCTCACGGATTTGGGCTTCGGTACTGGCAAAGATTAAAATGTCCGACTGTGTGGGGTGTCCTTTGATGCGTGCGTCTTCAAAACATTCGGTAACGGCAGACGTTAAAGCTCGGGGCAATTTGTCTTCCATGTCATCAAAAGCATCATCGTCATGGCTTTTGACAATCTCATCTATCAAAGGACGATAGCGTGTCTCAACAGGATAGCTTCGCCCTTCTACGTTGATAATCGGCACATCGGTTTTGACCACTGATTTAAAATACTCGGCAAATCGGTCAGTGTCTAAGGTGGCGGATGTGATGATGACTTTTAAATCATCACGTTTTGGCAGTAGGCGTTTTAGATAACCCAAAATAAAATCAATATTTAGGCTACGTTCATGGGCTTCATCAATAATAATCGTGTCATAGCGTGTCAAAAATTTATCATGCGACAGCTCGGCAAGCAAAATGCCGTCCGTCATGAGTTTGACAAGACTGTCTTTACTGCCTTGTTCGTTAAATCTGACTTTAAAACTCACCGTCTGCCCCAAGCTCTCGCCAAGCTCATCTGAAATCCGCATAGCAACACTGCGAGCAGCCAGTCGTCTGGGCTGAGTATGACCAATCTGCCCTGTCATACCACGCCCTGCCAGCATGGCAAGTTTGGGCAGTTGGGTCGTCTTACCCGAACCTGTCTCGCCTGCCACAATGATGACTTGATGAGCCTGTATCGCACGGATAATCTCATCGGCACGAGCAGTAACGGGCAAATCGGCATTTAATCGCTGTACCAAATCAGACGGCACACTGTCCATACGAGCCCTTACCGCTTGGGCAGAACGCTCTATGATGCCATCAAGCTGGGCTTGTTTTTTGGCTTTAATGTCGTCAGGGAAATTACCACGCAACTCACGCTCCAAGCGATGAGCGATGTGGCGGTCTTTGGCAAGCAATAAAGGTTTCATCATTTTTTATTAAACACAAAAACATCAATGGGGGCGTATTTTAGCCTTTTTTACCATTTAAATACAATCTTTGCACGCAAATTGTGATTTAATACCCCAAAAACCACCCATCAATCCCCAAGCATGGCAATTTTACCCAAAAAACGATATAATAAGCCATTTTGTCAATCCTAAAAAATCATGAACGAACTGAACATCTTAGACTTAATCATGGACGCAAGCCTTGTGGTTAAGGCGGTAATGGCGGTGCTTTTGTTTTTATCATTGCTGGGCTGGGGGCTGATTTTTCGGCTGATGTCAAAATTGGGCAGTGCCAAAAAATTTGACGATGAGTTTATGGCATGGTTTTGGAGCGGTAACAGCCTAAATAAGCAGTTTCAAGCAGTGGCAGGCGAAAGCGACCGCACAGGACTTGAACAGGTATTTTATGTGGGCTATGACGATTTTTTAAAGTCGCCACCCCATCAATCCCAAGAACGCACCCTACAAAACGTAGAGCGTAAATTTCGGGTCGCCTTAGGCAGACAGCAAGCGACACTAGAAAACGGCTTGTCCACGCTTGCCAGCATTGGTTCGGTGTCGCCCTATATTGGGCTGTTTGGTACAGTGTGGGGGATTATGAACGCCTTTATCGGCTTGGCAGATGCTGACAGCGTAACGCTTGCCACCGTTGCTCCTGGTATTGCTGAAGCCTTGATTGCCACCGCCATTGGGCTGTTTGCTGCCATACCTGCAAGCCTTGCCTTTAACCATTTTACCGCCAAAGCCAACGCTTTGTATGAGTCTCGGGCATTGTTTTGTGATGAGCTGACGGGCGTATTTAGCACCGCTTTTAATAAGAGTAATACGCCATGACCACCCCATACGCTCGCCACAAAAAACCACTCAACAGCGACATGAATGTCGTGCCATACATTGATGTCATGCTCGTGCTACTCATCATCTTTATGGCGGTGTCTCCCATGCTGACCACAGGTGTGGACGTAAACTTACCAAGTGAAAAAACTGCCAACATCGCCCAAAGTGAGCTGACCCCCGTCATCGTCTCCTTAAAAAAAGACGGTTCACTATTTATCAGCTCCGAACAAGCCATAGACAAAGCGGTCAGTGAAACCGAATTATCAGTTACCCTAAAAGAGCTGGTTAAATCCGCCAAATCCACCCAAAAAGGCGAATTACAAGTCTTTATCAATGCCGACAAAGACAACAGCTACGACAACGTCATGCACCTAATGGCACTCGTACAAGGGGCAGGTGTTACCAAAGTGGGACTGCTTAGCGGTCAGCCCAAACAAGGCAAATCATCATGAACGAGCCAAGTTTTGCCAAATCTCTGTTGGTCAGCGTGGTGTTGCACGCTTTTATCGTGGCAGGAGTTTTATTGTTAGCCAGACCCAAGCCATTGCCCGAAGTGGTCAGTATGCAGGCAGATTTGGTGGGTTCAGGCGACATGGCAGGCATACAAGGGCAAATCGCCAAAGCTTATGCCCAAAACCAAGCCAAAAGCCAAATCAGCACCACTCAAAGCACGCCCACCACCGTCTCACAGCCCTCACCATCTTATGATTATGACCAGATTAGCCAGCGTGAAGCAGAATATCTGGCTCAAATGAAAGCCTATGCCGAAGCCCTAGACCAAGACATTGTGTCCGAGATGAGAGCCTATCAGCACGCCTTAAACGAAGCCGACAAAGAAAGACAACGCCAAGTTGATGAGCTTGAACGACGTGAACGCTCCAATGACGACATCGCCCGTGAAAACGC
>JAUMUJ010000041.1 GCA_030530785.1 Moraxella sp.
TCGCGACCCCAACCTTGGCAAGGTTGTGCTCTACCAACTGAGCTATTCCCGCTTATTCAGCGTTTGCTGTATGAGTGCGTATTATATAGGATTTTTTTTGTACGTCAAGCATTTTTTATAAAAAATTTTAAAATTTTTTGCATTATTTTAAAATTTATCATAAAATCAATGACTTAACCAAAGCACACATTTCCCAGCACCACGCCTTTTTCTGCTCCTGTTACCGCAGGTAAGTTGCCCGTCTGCATGAGCATGCTTTGGCGAGCCAGCCACGCAAAAGCAACCGATTCCACCCAAGTGGGGCTAATCCCTACCGTGTCGGTGGTATGTATGGTAAAGTTGGGCAAATGGTGGGCAAGTCGTGTCAGTAGATGAGTATTGTATGCACCACCACCGCAGACATAGAGTGTGTTATTGGTTTTGGCAAATTTGGCAATCTCACGACTTGCCGATAGGGCGGTAAACTCGCACAAGGTTGCTTGTGTGTTCACAGGCGTGATGTCAAAATTTACCAATGTCTCATCAAGCCACGCCAGATTAAACTGCTCTCTCCCTGTGGATTTGGGGGCGGACTGTGCCAAAAAGGGGTGGGTCATGAGTGTATCAAGCAGTTGCTGGTTGATTGCTCCTGACTTTGCCCAGTCGCCATGTTTGTCATAGCTGACTCCTTGGTGGCGATGTATCCAGCCGTCCATCAGTAGGTTTGCCACGCCCGTATCATAGCCGACCACGCCACCGCCTAGCACGGTAATATTGGCAATGCCTCCCAAATTTAAAATCACTGTTTGGTCATCATCGTCAATGCCATCGCCAAACACTGCCTGATGAAAGGCGGGTACTAAGGGAGCTCCTTGACCACCCACCGCCATGTCTCTTCTCCTAAAATCCGACACCACCGCAATGCCTGTGCGTTCGGCCAGAATATTTGGGTCTAGCAGTTGTAGGCTAAACCGCCATTTTGGGCGGTGCCGCACCGTTTGTCCATGACAGCCAATGGCGGTAATGTCATCGGTGGTCAGCTTGGTTTTGCTGATAAGGTTTAGCACCACATCGCTTGCCAGCTCGCCATACAGACGACTTGCCAAGCCCCAAAAATCAAGCTCGCTAAATCCGCCAAACTCACCCACCGCAAGACTTTCTGTGCCGTTAGGCGTACACAGAGCCAGCAAAATCGCCCGTAGCTCGGCAGGAAAAGGCTCGCTGTGCGTGGCGATGATGGTGGGCGTGTCATCGTCAAATTGGCATAACACAGCGTCCAATGCGTCCAAACTTGTGCCACTCATCATGCCGACAAAATGGCGGTCATCACTCATAAAAACATCATCTGATAAATCGGTCATCTTTTTACCCCAAAAAATTACCATAATAGCAAGATGAGTGGACATTGTCATCTGTTGGGGGTGGTTTTTGCAGATTTTTTCTTTAAATGTTTTTTGGTCGTTTAGGTCTAATAAGAAAGTTTTTTGTTCGGTTGTTTGTCGGTGTTGTGCGGTGTTTTGATGTGGTGCTTGATAAAGTTGGGTTCTTTTTAAACCTAAGTACTTATCGCTCCAAAAATGGCTCTGATGGGGGCTATTTTTGTTTTTAAACTAAGGGCAAATTTGTTATACTAAGCCATTTTCTTAAATAGCTTATAAAGGTGTCCCATGTCAAATTTTTTACCGCCCGCCGAACAACTTGAATTTTTAAAACGTGGCGTGGTTGAGATTTATTCTAAAGAAGATTTATTAAAAAAACTCTCACTTGGTCGCCCTTTGCGTATTAAACTTGGTATGGATCCCACCGCCCCTGATTTGCATTTTGGGCATACGGTGGTACTGAACAAACTGCGTGCTTTTCAAGAATTGGGACATGAAGTGCTGTTTCTTATCGGCGATTATACCGCCCGCATTGGCGACCCGTCTGGCAAAAACGCCACTCGTCCACCGCTATCAGAAGAGCAGGTCAAGGCAAATGCCGAAACCTACGCCAAGCAGGTTTTTAAAATCCTAGACAAAGACAAAACGACCATCATGTTTAACTCAGACTGGTTTGGTAAGATGAGCGCAGGGGACATGATACAGCTAGCAAGCCAGCTGACCGTGTCTCGTATGCTAGAACGTGATGATTTCTCAAAACGCTACAACAGCCAAACCCCCATCGCCATTCATGAATTTTTGTACCCACTGGTGCAAGGCTACGACAGCATAGCGATGGAGGCTGATGTGGAGATTGGTGGCACTGACCAGACCTTTAACGTACTCATGGGACGTACCCTGCAAGGTCGCTATGGTAAAGAGCCACAGGTGTGCCTGACCATGCCTCTTTTGGAAGGCTTGGATGGCGTACAAAAAATGTCCAAATCGCTTGGCAACTACATTGGCATTGACGAACCTGTGGGCGTGATGTATCAAAAAATCCTATCCATGCCCGACACGCTCATCGCTCGTTATTTTGAGCTTTTGAGCTTTAAGCCGATGAGTGAAGTAAACGCCTTGCTTGATGAGATGGCAAACGGACGTAATCCCCAAGAGCTTAAAAAAATCCTAGCCCATGAGCTGATTGAGCGTTTTCATGACAAAGAGAGTGCTGATAATGCTCACCGCTCGGCGGGTAATCGCTTGGCAGACGGAGAGTTGCCCATTGATTTGCCCGAAGTGTCGCTGTCTTTGAATGGTGCGGACAAATTATTCATCACCCAAGCACTAAACCAAGCCGGTCTTGCCAAAAATTCTGCCCAAGCCAAAGATATGCTGTCTCGTGGGGCGGTCAAAGTGGACGGGCAGGCGGTGGACGCAAGTTTTGCTCTAAGTGCGGAGCAGACGGTGGTGATACAAGCGGGGAAAAAGGCGTATGCTAGGGTGAGTGTGGTTTAAATGATTGCTAATACAATGGTTTTTTAAGATTTTAAGTTATGAATAAGCAAGATATAAACAGTTTTCTTAATACCATTTTAAAAGGTGATTGTATTGAGAAATTAAAAAAAGTTCCAAGCGAAAGCATTGATTTAATCTTTGCTGACCCCCCTTATTTTATGCAGACGGAGGGCAAATTATTACGCACCAATGGGGATAAATTTGCAGGCGTTGATGATGAGTGGGATAAATTCAATAATTTTGCAGAATACGACTCCTTTTGCAAATCATGGTTAAAAGAATGCAAAAGAATTCTTAAATCAACTGGTTCTATTTGGGTTATCGGCTCATTTCAGAACATTTATAGAATTGGCTACATTATGCAAAATTTGGATTTTTGGATTTTAAATGATGTGATTTGGAATAAAACAAATCCCGTACCAAACTTTGGCGGTACAAGGTTTTGTAACGCCCACGAGACTATGTTATGGTGTTCAAAAGGTAAAAAAAATAAATTTACTTTTAATTATAAAACAATGAAACACCTAAACCAAGAAAAGCAAGAACGGAGCGTTTGGGAGTTGTCATTATGCACTGGAAAAGAGCGAATTAAAGACGAAGACGGCAAAAAGGTCCACTCTACCCAAAAACCAGAGTCGTTGCTTTATAAGGTAATTTTATCATCTTCAAAGCCAAATGATGTGGTACTAGACCCATTTTTTGGGACTGGTACAACTGGGGCAGTAGCCAAAGCATTAGGGCGGAACTATATCGGAATTGAGCGAGAACAAAAATACATTGATGTAGCTGAGAAAAGACTCCGAGAAATAAAGCCAAACCCTAGTGATATTGAGTTACTTTCTTTGGAAATAAAACCCCCAAAAGTGCCAATGAAAACCCTTGTTGAAGCCGATTTTTTGAGTGTGGGGCAAACTTTATTTGATAAAAATGAAAATGCCATTTGCATTGTTACCCAAGACGGCAATGTAAAAGATGATGAAGAAACCTTATCAATACATAAAATGAGTGCTAAATATCTAAATAAAGTAAATAATAATGGCTGGGATTATTTTTATTTATTTAGAAACAATAATTTTATTACCCTTGATAGTTTAAGATATGAATACATCAACCAATAAGGTAAACCCTATGAATAATGAAATTTCAGACCTAATAAACCAAGCAGTTTCTAATATTTTAATCAATAGTAGTAGTGAAAATAAACTAAAAAAATTGATTAAAATTCACGATGTAAAAATTCATTTTGTGCCAAGAAACTACCGGATTTTTGGCGGTATCTTACACAGTATGAACATTCAATTTGGCAACTTTTTAGAAGAATTTATGACTCTTCTAATAAAATCCGATGGGCGTTATGAAATTTTGGAAGATTATAGCGGTAAAAAAAGCAATAAGTTTCAATTATCTACACAAAATGATAATAGAATTGACCAGTTTATAAGTTTATGTCAATATAGTGATTCAATAAATCTTGATGAAGAATTTCCAAAACTTCTAAACGAAGTAAAAAATGATAATGATACCAATCTTTCGTCAATTAGCCACGATATTGATATTTTATTTAGAAACAAGGAAACCGATGTTATTTATTATTTGGAGGTCAAATACAATGACGACCACGACACGGGAAAATTTGTTGAGATAAACAGAAAATTTATTAAAACATATGCTTATTTGGTGCGTGAATTTCCAGATAAGGAAATCAAACCGATACTTTTCTTTTTTAATAACAAGAAAATGAAAGGAAATATTTATGTTCCAGAGAATACAAATATTAGGCGTGGCAAGGCTTTTTTTGATGAATTTTTAAAAATCAAATATGAAGATGTTGACCTTTATATGAGAAACCTTTCAGAAAGCCCTGAAAATATCAAAGCCTTTGATGATTTGTACAGAAAAATAATGGCTATGAATTAGCAAAATTACAAGACAAGATGAATAGAATAAAGCAAGGCATCTACCGCCACTATAAAGGCAATCTTTACCAAGTGCTACACACCGCTCGCCACTCCGAGACCGAAGAGACACTTGTCGTCTATCGTGCCTTGTACGGAGAATATGGCGTATGGGTACGCCCTTTGGCGATGTTTTGTGAAAGCATAACGATTGACGGCAAGACCTTGCCACGTTTTGAACTTGTTAAGGAGCTATCATGAGCAAATTTGAAGTTATTGACCTTGTCATCGGCACAGGCAAAGTGGCCAAGCGTGGGGCGTTAATCACGGCTCACTACACAGGCACACTCACGGACGGCAGTGAGTTTGACTCATCGCACAGTCGTGGGCAAGCCTTTGAATGTGTCATTGGCACAGGGCGGGTGATTAAAGGTTGGGATTTGGGCGTATTGGGGAGCGAGATTGGCGAAAAACTGCTTGCCAAATGGGGCATCAGTGTGGATTTGCCAGAATGTGAACCGATGAGAGTTGGCGGAAAAAGACGGCTTATCGTCCCTGCTTATCTTGGCTATGGCGAGCGTGCGGTGGGTAAAATCCCGCCCAACTCCGATTTGGTGTTTGAGATTGAGCTGATTGACGTAAAAACAAGAGATTAGGGGGCGTAGATGTCTGATGTGATGATTGTGGCAGGCTTGGTGGTATTGGGCGTGTTTATGGCAGTGCTTTGGTATTTACATCGTCAGCACGCCAAAGAACGCCACGCCCACGCCAGTGAGCTTGCCAAACTTCACGAGCAGATGACCGCCCTGCAAGAGAGCCACGCCAATGAGCTGATAAAACTCCAACAGCACCACCAAAGTGAGCTGACCGCTCATCATGACGCATTGGCTCAACAAAACGCCGAACACCTAGCACAACTTGGGCAACTGCAACAACAAATCGCCACAATGACGGACGAATTTGGGCAAAAACAGCTCCACGCCCTTGCTGAACACCAAACCGCCCTTGCTCAAAAACAACAAACCATCGCCACCTTAAACGAACGTCTGCTTGAACAAGAAAGCCAGTTTAAACTGTCCTTAGACAAAGCCATCAAAGATGCTCAAACCCGCTCCAACAACACCCAACGTAGCGTGCTAAAAGGGCAGATTTCCGAAAAATTTGTGCCATTTATGGCGGGTTTTGAATACAGTCCTGCCGACTGCCGTTTTATGGGTGAGCCTGTGGATTATGTGGTGTTTCATCGTTTACACGACTGTGCCGATGGGCAGGCGGACATTGATGAGGTCAGCGTGGTGTTTTTGGAGGTCAAATCGGGCGTATCACGGCTTAATAAACGCCAACAGATTTTAAAAGAAGCCATCGGTCGGGGGCAGGTGCGATTTGAGAGCATACGCATTCACGAAAGCTCTGATGTTAAGGTCAGCCTTGATATGCCTTATGCCAACCTCGACAAACAGCTTTATCCCAACAGTGGCTCAAAATGGAGTGAGGCAGAAGAGCTACGACTGGTACAAGCCTTTGATAATGGGGCAAGCATTGATGAGCTGATGACCCAACACGGACGCAATCACGGTGGCATCATCAGCCGACTGAAAAAATTGGGCAAATTCCAAGAATAACTATCCCAACCGCTCCAAGATATTTGTCCCAATGACTTCTATAAAAATCTCAATCAACGCCAACGCCAAAATCGCCACCAGCGTAGAAAAGTCCAACATACCCAAATTGGGCGTGATACGGCGAAATGGGGCGATGATGGGTTCTGCCATTTGCATGATTAAATCCATCACAGGGTGCATTTTATTGGCAAGCAAGATGACCCAGCTACAAATGACCGAGCCGATGATGATGTATTTGAGCATGCCCACAAAACTTAAAATCGCCGACAACGTCCCCGCAAAAAAGAAAGTCAAAGCATCCATCGGTTTGTTTAAAATGCTTGCCATGCCCGCAATTTTAATATAAGTTAAAAGTAACATCAGCACAATGGCAGACAGGCTAATCCGCCCTTTGTCCAAATCGGGAAAAATCCGCCCAAAGACAGTAACCACCGCCGATAAGTTATAGGTAACTTTGGCGTAGGGGTGGTTTTTTTCAATGTCGGCAAATTGAAACATGAACCGCAAAAAAATGATGATTAGGGCAATGTTTACCACGATGTTAAAAATGATGGTCAATGGGTCGTTCATAGGTATTTTCTACAATATTAAGATTAAGCATTAAAAATCTCACCAAGCTCCACACTGCGTTTGGCACAAGCGTCCATCGCCTGACCAAACGCCCCTTGCACATCATGATGACACAAGGTGGCAAGAGCTTGGGCGGTCGTGCCACCCTTGGACGTTACTTGCTCACGCAAGCGGGCAATGTCATCACAAGGCAAGGCAAGCTGA
Source organism: Moraxella sp. (assembly GCA_030530785.1). Lineage (GTDB taxonomy): Bacteria > Pseudomonadota > Gammaproteobacteria > Pseudomonadales > Moraxellaceae > Moraxella. The sequence continues at coordinate 7,147 of JAUMUJ010000041.1, forward strand.
CCTGCCCCGATAAGACTCATGCACGCCATCTTTTGGGCGGTATCTTTGTCCAGACCCATGCTTATCGCTTTGTCTATCATGGCTTCTAACACATAAAAAAAGTACGCAGGGGCAGAGCCTGCCACTGCCGTGATGGCGTGCAGGTCGCACTCTTGGGCGACCCATGCAGTCATGCCCACGCAGTCCATGATGGCACAGGCGGTGTCTTTGTCTGCTTGACTGATGGCGTCATCGGCAAACAGTCCTGTCGCCCCATAGCCGATGGACGCAGGCAGGTTTGGCATACATCTGATGATGGTGTCAGTGCCAAGCCACGATGTTAGGCGTTCGGTGGGTATGCCTGCCATGACCGATAAGACGAGTTTGCCTGCCACAAAAGGAGCAAGGCTTGGGGCGACATCATTCATGACTTGGGGCTTGACCGCCAGCACCACCACATCGGCAGAGCTGATGAGTGTGTGGGCGATGTCGGGTGTGGCGGTTTTGATGCCTTTTTTGGCAAAGTGGTCTAATTTTGGGGGATTTTTGTCCGACACGCCAAGCACAAGACCGAGTGATAAACGGTCACTGGCGGACAATAGACCATCAATGATGGCAGAGGCCATGTTACCCCCACCGATAAAGACGATGTTTTTACCCATCAGAGCTTGGGCGTTGATGTGGTGCATGAGCGTCCTTTTTTAAGTCAAATTAAGGCCACATTGTACACCATCAGCCCCATTGGTGCAAAATTATCTCATCTGCCACACCAAGCCATCAACGTGCTGTGGCACGCCTGACAGTTGCCATGACTGATATGGAGCGATGAGCCATGAGCCGTGTTTATTATCCATGATGTATAAATGCTTTCTAAAAAAGGGGGCAATCCCTAAGGTTTGATACAGTTTTTTGCCATGCAGATGACGCACCACGCCATGAACATCAACGGGGACTTTGTCGGTGCTGTCAAGCAGGCGAGCGTGGGGCGGTAGCGTGAGCGTTACGGTGTCGCCATCTCCATGCAAATACGCCCACGCCCTATCCCAAAAGCGGTACAGATGATGGCGGTAGCGACAGACGATGTAGCCACGCTCTGCTTGCCAAAAAATCTTGGTGTGTTGGTCAGGGTTTTGACGCTGACATAAGGCGATGATTTGACCGATAAGGTGGCTTGGTGGTGGCACAGGCTCGCCCATGCCAAGCCAAGCGTGTAAAATGGCGGATTGATGGTTGGTGTCAAAAGCGGACAACACCTTGATGTCAAGCACGCTTTGATAAGGCAAATCGCTCATCGTGTGGTATTGGCAACTGTCCAGTGCATGAGCGATGACAGGCTCTAAGATGGCACAGCTTTGGCGAACGAGTGTGGCACAGCGAGCGATGTTGGTGGAGACTTTGGGGTTGATGAGTTTTAGTTTTGGCAAAATGTCATTGCGGATAAAACTTCTGGCGTTGTCTGATGTGTCATTGGTGGGGTCGTCCACATAGGGCAGGGCGTGAGCGTGAGCAAATTCTGTGATGGCTTCACGGCTGATATTTAGCCAAGGGCGGTGCAGGCGAACGGTTTTTTGGTGTAGGGTTTTGCTTTGCCATACTTTAATGCCTGATAAACCTTGAATGCCTGTGCCATTGATGAGACGCATGAGCAAGGTTTCAGCTTGGTCGGCTTCGTGATGGGCAAGCAGCAACACATCATCATCGTTCATGACGTTCATCATCGCTTGATAGCGGGCGGTGCGGGCGGTGGTTTCGCTTTTTTTGTCGAGCTCTAAGGGTAGAACATGGCAGACAAAACCATGCTCCACTGCCCACGCATGAACGTGTGTCGCCCAGTCATCATTGGCACGCTGTATGCCATGATGGACGTGCAGTAGGGTGGGCAAGGCGGGCAGTTTGCCATCTTGGTGGAGTAAATAACAAGCATATGCCAAAGACAGCGAATCTCGCCCGCCACTGCACGCCAAAAACAGGTGGTCATGGTCGTCAGCTAGGTGTGTCAGAGCATGAAGCAGTGCAGACATGATGTGATGATAAAACGACTATCTTATCACAAAATGCCCATCATCAAGCGTGGCACGCTTCAATGCGTTTGGCGAGCTGAATATCTCGCCCTTTGACGGCGGATTGGTCGGTTTCGCCAATTTGTACGCTGACCAGATTGTGATGGTTTGACAGGTGTGGATAATGTTCAAGTTCTGCACAATGAAACGCCACTTTGGTGATGAATGCCATCGCCGAACCAAAATCATCAAAAGCAAAAGTTTTGCCAATGCTATTACCAACCAATTCCCAGCCGTTTAATCCATCTAACTGTAAGGCGACTTGGTCAGGGGTTAGACTGCTCACTGCACTCTCCTAAAAGTTTAAGAATTATACAAATCATACACCATTCCACGACAAATGAGAAGTGTTGATGTATAATAATTTATGCAACTTCTGTGCCAGATTGACAGGGCGATTTGGGCGTGTTTATTTTTAAAAATGTTCTTGACCCTGCAAAATTTTTATATTAGAATAAACTAAATTAGAGAAACATAAAATATGAGTACCGATTTCTCCATCACGACATTTTCTGACCAAACCAAGCAGGCTTGTGATTTTTTGCGAATATTAGGTAACGAAAACCGCCTATATATCTTGTGTTTATTGATAGAACATGGCGAGATGAGTGTCGGGCAGATACACACGATGACCACGCTTAGCCAGTCGGCACTGTCTCAACATTTGGCAAAAATGCGAGATGAAGGTTTGGTAAACTATCGCAGACAGTCGCAGACTTTATATTACTACATTTGTGATGATAAGGTGGCTCGTATTCTCATGACCTTAAAAGAGATTTTTTGTCCATAATTGAGTAAAGTGCCATGAATATCATCAAACTTAGCCCCCAACAAGTCGCCGAAAAGATGGCAAGCGGGGCGACACTCATAGACATTCGTGATGACCATGAATATGCTCGCACTCGCATTGATGGGGCGATATGTTTGCCGATTGATGAGTTACAAAGTGATAAATTGCCCAAAAGTGACGGCGATAATGTGGTGATTTTTCATTGTCTGTCGGGATTTAGAACCACCCAAAATGCTGACAAACTCACCGCTTGTGTGGGTGATACCGCTTATATTTTAGACGGTGGCTTGCAGGCATGGAAAAAAGCAGGTCTGCCCATCATCAGCGATCGTACCCAACCCATCAGTATCATGCGACAGGTACAAATCGTGGCAGGCGTGCTGATTTTACTTGGGGTGGTGTTAGGTTCGCTTATGTCGCCTGTGTTTTATGGGCTTAGCGGATTTGTTGGTGCAGGACTGCTGTTTGCGGGGCTGACGGGCTTTTGTGGCATGGCAAAACTATTGGCATTTTTACCGTACAATTGTACATCAAACTAAGGAGACTGTGATGAAAAGCAATCTGGGTGGTATTGACCGCATTTTACGCCTTGTGGCAGGAGCGTTGCTCATCGTATTGGCACTGACAGGTATCATTGGAGCGTGGGGCTATTTGGGGGCGATTTTTGTGGTAACGGCTCTGATAAACTTTTGTCCGATTTATCGCATTTTGGGGATTTCCACCAAAAAAGAATGATTGCCAGTTTGTGTGATTGATAAATGCTTGACCGTCTGATGATGCATTGGGCGGTTTGGTTTTTGTTGCTTGAAAAACTTAATTTGCCCTAACAGAAGTATCTCCCTAACGCCATCTAAAAATGCTATAATAACTCATTTTAGCGGAAAAAACCCCATGAGCAACATCACCTCTGACCGTATCTTAATCCTAGATTTTGGCTCGCAATACAGTCAGCTCATCGCTCGGCGTGTGCGTGAAGCAGGCGTGTACAGTGAGATGCACCCCTTTGACATGAGCGATGACGACATTCGGGCATTTAATCCTAAGGGCATTATCTTATCGGGCGGGCCTGAAAGCGTGTACGAAGCAGGCTCGCCACGAGCTCCCCAAATCGTCTTTGAGCTTGGTGTGCCTGTGCTTGGTATTTGTTATGGCTTTCAGACGATGGCAGTTCAGCTTGGCGGTGCTGTGGTCGCAGGCGATGTTAAAGAATTTGGCTATGCACAAGTGGAAATCAATCGCCGTGATAAATTCATTGGCGATTTAAAGGATAATGCCGATGATGAGTTTGTCAATCCGCACTATTGCGATGTGCTGAACGTGTGGATGAGCCATGGCGATAAGGTAAAAGACTTGCCAGAAGGCTTTGTTGCCACATCAAGCACGCCTAATTGTTACTATGCGTCCGCCAGCAATGAAGCACGCAAATTCTATGGCGTGCAGTTTCACCCCGAAGTTACTCATACCGCCAAAGGTGTGGAGCTTATCAGTAACTTTGTGCATGGCATTTGTGGTTGTGGCAATCTGTGGAATAGTGAAAACATCATTGAAATGCGGGTTGCCCAGCTTAAAGAGCAAATCGGCGATGAGCAGGTGTTGCTTGGTTTGTCGGGCGGTGTGGACAGCTCGGTGGTGGCGGCACTGCTACACAAAGCCATCGGCGATAAGCTTACTTGTGTGTTTGTGGATAATGGGCTACTTCGCCTAAATGAGGGCGACCAAGTGATGAAAATGTTTGCCGATAACATGGGCATTCGGGTGATTCGTGTGGACGCTGAGGGTCGCTTTTTGGGTGCTTTGGCAGGAGCGACCGATCCAGAAGACAAACGCAAAATCATCGGGCATGAATTTATTGAAGTGTTTTCCGAAGAAGCTCGTAAATTGGACGGTGTTAAATTTTTGGCACAAGGCACGATTTACCCTGACGTCATCGAGTCTGCTAAAACCAAAAACGGCAAGGCTCATGTCATCAAATCGCACCACAATGTCGGTGGGTTGCCTGATGATTTACACTTTGAATTGGTGGAACCACTTCGTGATTTGTTTAAAGATGAAGTGCGTAAACTTGGCACAACGCTTGGCTTGCCCCATGAGATGATTTATAGACACCCTTTCCCTGGGCCGGGTCTTGGCGTGCGGATTTTGGGTGAGATTAAAAAAGACTATGCCGACATTTTACGAGTGGCGGACGACATTTTTATGCAAGAACTTCGTGCGTCTGGCTGGTATGACAAGACCGCCCAAGCCTTTGCCGTGTTTTGTCCCGTCAAATCGGTGGGCGTGGTGGGGGATGCACGCCGTTATGCGTGGGTCATCTCGCTTCGTGCGGTGGAGACGGTGGACTTTATGACTGCCCGTTTTGCTCATTTGCCATACGAACTCATTGACAAAATCTCAACGCGTATCATGAATGAGATAGCTGATGTCTCTCGTGTTGTCTATGATGTCAGTAGTAAACCTCCTGCGACCATTGAGTGGGAATAATGAGTGAAGATAAAAACCGTCAGTTTTGGAGATTGGCGGTTTTAACTATTTTAGGATACTATGCAAATGTTTAGTAATTTACTGACTCAGTTAAATCAATGTCAGAATCTATCATTTATCGAAGCAACAAAACAGATTGATGATTATATTCAGCAATTGCCAAAAACAGAATTTTTGGATATTCTGATTCATATTGGTATCATTCCCGAAAGCATAGAACACGATTCTACGGCTGAAAAATTATTTTCAAAAGCATCTGATTCGGTATTAAGTAGAGCTTTTCAGGAAATAGGATTACAATCTACGGTATTGAGCGAACGAGCAGATTCTGCTGATGTTATTGCAAAATCCGTGATTTACGATTATGATTTGATTGCTGATGCCAAAGCCTTTCGCCTAAGATGAACCGCAAAAAACCAAAAAGATTTTAAAGTGGAAGCTCTATCCAATTGGCGAAAAGACAGCAATTATGCGGTATTGGCTTCGCCCCATTTTCAATACCCCTAATACTTCTAGACAAATTTATGCCCAAGCCTTAAATAAGAATGTTTGTTTGTTGAGCTGGGAGCATTTATATTTTTAATTCAAAACAATGTTAAAGAGAGTGAGAAATTAAACTTATCTGATTTATGGGGTTTTTCTAAAATCCATTCTGAAAGTTGCACAATATCCAATCAAAAGCAAAATTTCTTAGCAGAATTTAATCAT
>JAUMUJ010000042.1 GCA_030530785.1 Moraxella sp.
TTATCCACAGAAATGTTTTAAAAAAATATTTTTTGTGGTATGATGGCGTACTGTTTTGATTGGTCGGCTTGGGGAGAGTGCGTGTTGGATAATAATATGTCTTTGTTTGACGATGATTTTTTTGGTGATGAGCAGTTAAAGTTGCCCGATGTGGAGAAGCCAATAAGTGCCAAGCAAGATGGTGAGTTGCCGTTTTTTGATGAGCAATACGATGCCCAAGCGTTGTGGAATTTGTGTTTGGAGCGGTTTAAGGGGGCAATGTCTGAGATGGATTTTAACCAATGGTTAAGACCCATCACGCCCACCATGCAGGGAAACGTGTTGACTTTGATGGCGATTAACGCTGTATATATTGAGCGGGTAAATAGAGATTATTTGCCCGTCATTGAGCAAGTGTTGTCTGAGCACACATCGGGTAAAGTTGTGCTAAAAACTCAGGTAAAAAGTCGCACACCTGTGCCTAAACAGAAAAAATCTTTGGCAAAAAAAACCGTGTCTGTTGAGGGGGGGAATACTTTAAATCGTTTATACACCTTTGAAAATTTTGTCAAGGGCAAATCTAATGCACTGGCGTATAATGCGTGTTTGGAGCTGTCTAAGCGATTGGGTAAAGGGGGACAAGGCGGTATATTAGACAGTCATTTATTGTTTGTTTATGGAGCATCGGGGCTGGGCAAAACCCATCTTATCAGTGCGGTGGCACATCGTTACCAAAAGGCGGGGCTGTCTTATTGTTTTTTTGATAAGGACAGTTTTTTTAAGGTGGCGACCACAGCTTTGCGTATGGAAAAAAACGAAACAGGTCATGTGGAGCGACTGATGGAGAGTATCAGTCAGGCGGATTTGTTGATTGTTGATGATGTGCATATGATAAACAGTAAAAGCGGACCTACGGTAACAGGTCTGCTGATGGGGCTGTTTGGGGAGTTTACGCAAGGCACGAAACGCTTGATTTTGGCGTCTGACCGCCCGCCATCACGCATGGCAAATTTTGATGAGCGGTTTTTGTCTCGGTTTTCGGGGGGGCTATCCTTGCCGATTGAACCGCCTGACATGGACACACGCATTCAAATTTTACAAAAAAAGGCAATGGTCAAGCAGATGGTGTTGCCCAATGATTGTGCGGTTTTTATTGCTCAAAATATCCCGTTTGATGTTAGGGGGCTAGAAGGGGCATTGGACCAAGTGTTGGCTTATGCCTTAACCACAGGGGCAAGCGTGGAGCTTGGGTTGGTGCGTCAAGCCTTAAAAGACCGTGTGCAGGTTCATGTGTCAGCATTAAGTGCTGATGGCATTCGTGATGTGGTGTCAAAATATTATCATGTTACTGTCAATGAGATGATGGGTAAGGGTCGCAGTCGCCGTGTCGCACGCCCTCGCCAGATGGCGATGGCACTCATTCGTGAGCTGACCCAAGACAGTCTGACCGAGATTGGGCAGGCATTTGGAGGGAGAGACCACACCACCGTCATGCACGCTTGCGAGACGATTGCTGAATTACGCCAAACACAGATGCAGATTGATAAAGATTATCAGGCACTGATGGCAACCCTAAGGGCAGGCTAAGGTGCGTGTGTAACCTTAGGTGATTTGTGGTACAATATTGCGATTTATGACATTTTAGATAGGAAATTGACTTATGAAATTGGTGGTCAATCGTGGTTTGCTCATCAGGGCGATGGGTTTTGTGGTGGAGATTGCCAACCGCCACCGCTTACCGATTTTGGGTAATATTAAATTGGTGCTAGACACCCATCATCTGACTTTGACGACATCAGATTTGGAGGTGGAGCTGACGTGTCATTTGGCATTGCCACAAGGAGCGTGTCATCGGGCAGGTGAGATTACCGTGCCTGCTGAGAAGTTTTTTAGCATTTGCAAACTGTTGCCCGAAGATGATGTGTGTTTTGAAGTGTCGGACGATGCCAGCCGTTGCCACATCAGCAGTGGCAAGAGTAATTATTCGTTGGGAGTGTTGCCCGCCAGCGATTTTCCCAGCATTGGACAGCCACAAGCCCAAAAGAGCATCAAGGTCAGCTTGGACGATTTGTCCACACTGCTAAGACACACTCGCTTTGCGATGGCAACCCAAGACGTGCGTCATTATTTAACAGGACTGTTATTGGAGATAGATGGCGAACAACTGACAGCAGTGGCGACCGATGGGCACCGTTTGGCGGTGGCATATCGCACGTTGTTTGAGCCTTGTGATGAGACTCGTGTCATCATTCCAGGTAAGGCGGTCAGCGGGCTTGAAAGGTTGTTATTGGAGTTGATAAAGTTTGCCCAAGCCCAAGACATGGTGGAGCTTGGTATTGATGATGAGTTTTTGTGTTTGGCATTAAACTTTGGTCAAGAGATGACCATCAACCTGACTGCCCGCCTGATAGACGGCAAATTTCCCGACTATCGCCGAGTACTGCCCACCAATAACGACAAAATCGCATCGTTTAGCAAAGATGAGATGGTGGGTGTGTTACGGAGAATTTCGGTGCTAAACACCAAAGAGTCCCCTGGTGTGCTGTTAGGTTTTAGTGATGGTGATGTTGCCACCATCAGCTCAAACAACCGTGAACAAGATGAAGCGGTGGAGTCTTTAGCGGTGGCGTTTACGGGTGAGCCAATAGAAATCTCCTTTAACGAAAGCTACCTAAGGGCGGTGCTTAACGTCCTAGAAGGACAAATCTGTTTGCAAATGGTGCACCCCAACAGTCCCACGCTCATCTATCAGGTGGGTGATGAGAGCAGACATCAGTATGTGGTCATGCCCATGCGTGTGTGATGTGATTGAATTTTTAAAAATCCACCAGCTAAGAAATCTACACGCCGTCAGTATGCCATTGTCTGATTGTAATGTGCTGGTGGGGGGCAATGGCAGTGGCAAGACATCGCTGTTGGAAGCGGTGTTTTTGCTGTCTCGGGGAAAATCTTTTCGCCATCATGAGCCTAAGCGTTATATCACTCACACAAAGCGTGCTTGTGTCATTTGGGCAAAAACTGCCAGTGGTGAGCTTGCTTTACAAAAAGCACTTGATGATAAGGGTTTTGCGGTCAGCACCATCAAAAAAGATGGGCAAAATGTCTCCTCACAAAGCACATTGTCCCAAGCCTTGCCTGTGTGCTTGCTTGACCCAAGCGGTGTGGGGCTGTTGGAAGTTGGCAGTCATGAGCGTCGGCAGTTGTTAGACTGGGTGGTGTTTCACGTGGAACATCGCTTTTATGGCGAATGGTTGTCTTATCAACGTATCCTAAAACAGCGAAATTTGTTGTTAAAGTCTCCCAATGTTCGTCAGCGTTTAGGTGAGCTTGGGGCGTGGGATTATCAACTGTCCGTCCATGCCGAGCGACTGTTTGAGTATCGGCAAGCAGTATTTGATGAGTGGCAAAGGTATTTTGGGGTGTTACTGGCACAGTTTTTACCAATATATCAACAAAACATCACGCTTGGTCATCAGGCGGGTTTTGATGAAAAGATTGGTTTGTTACCACTGCTAAAAAATCGCCTATTGTCAGACATTGAGTTGGGCTATACTCGGATTGGTTCGCACAGGGCGGATGTTTTGGTGGGTTTTGTGGGTGAGATGGGTGGGCAAAAAGTGAAGGAGCAGGCGGTTAATGTTCTGTCTCGTGGCGAAAAAAAACTACTCATCGCCACCTTAAAACTCTCACAAATTCAACTACTTTGCGACAAGGGCGTTCGTCCTGTGGTGCTGATTGATGACATTGATGCCGAGCTTGATGAGCAGGCAGTAGATATGCTGTTAGACAGACTGCTTGCATTGCCTTGTCAGCTGATTGTTACTACCTTGCAGTCCCAAACAGGCACGCTCATCGCCCAAAAAATGGCACGGGGTAACCCACCAAAAGCCTTTAAGATGTTTCACGTGAAACAAGGAGAGGTTCAAAAAATGATGGGCTAACGTGCGTTGGTTTGGTCCTTCTTGACCTTTCAATCAGATGATTTTTTCCCCAAAAAATGTTATAATACTGCAATTTTTTCAAAGAATTAGGCATATGCCAAAGGATTTTTATGAGTGAGCAACTTCCTACCAACGACTATAATGCTAGCAGTGTGCGAGTTTTGCGTGGACTAGAGGCGGTACGGGTTCGTCCCGGTATGTACATTGGTGATACCGATGACGGTTCGGGTTTGCACCACATGGTGTTTGAAGTGGTGGATAATGCCATTGATGAAGCTTTGGCTGGCTACTGCGATGAAGTACTTGTTACCATTCATGCTGATGAATCGGTGTCGGTGTCGGATAACGGGCGGGGCATTCCTGTGGACATTCACCCCGAAGAGGGTGTGTCGGCAGCGGAGGTCATCATGACGGTGTTGCACGCTGGGGGCAAGTTTGACGACAATAACTACAAAGTCTCAGGCGGTCTGCATGGCGTGGGTGTGTCGGTGGTTAATGCCTTGTCCAAAAAACTCACGCTCAATATCTGGCGAGACGGTTATGCTCACACCCAAGACTACACAGACGGCGTGCCTGATTTCCCCCTAAAGCGTCTTGAAAAAACCGACAAGCAAGGCACACAGGTGCGTTTTTATCCCAGTGATGAAATTTTTACGGGGACGATTTTTGATTATGACATTCTGGCCAAACGGTTGCGTGAATTGTCCTTTTTAAACTCAGGCGTACGCATTGTGCTGACTGATGAGCGAGACGGAACACAGCATATTTTTGAGCATAAAGGCGGTTTGGGCGAGTTTGTCGGCTACATCAATGACGGCAAACAAACCTTAAACGACATCTTTCATTTCACCGCTCAAAGCACGGACGGCATTGGCGTGGAAGTTGCCTTGCAATGGTCGGACAGCTACAACGAAAAGGTGCTTTGTTTTACCAATAATATCCCCCAAAGAGACGGTGGCACGCACCTGTCAGGTTTTCGCTCGGCTTTGACTCGTTGTCTAAATGCCTACATGGATAGCGAAAATATTGGCAAAAAAGAAAAAGTACAAGTTACAGGCGATGACGCTCGTGAGGGTCTTGTGGCGATTGTGTCGGTTAAAGTGCCAGACCCCAAATTTAGCTCACAGACCAAAGACAAACTTGTGTCCAGCGAGGTTAAATCTGCCGTTGAGACGGTCATGCACGAAAAGCTCTCCGAGTTTTTGCTGGAAAATCCAGCGTCTGCCAAAGCCATTGCAGGCAAAATCTTAGACGCAGCCCGAGCTCGTGAGGCCGCCCGCAAGGCTCGTGAAATGACCCGCCGTAAGACCACGCTAGACATCGCAGGACTACCTGGTAAACTTGCCGACTGCCAAGAAAAAGACCCCGCCTTATCCGAGCTGTATCTGGTGGAGGGCGACAGTGCGGGCGGTTCTGCCAAACAAGGACGCAGTCGTAAAACCCAAGCCATTTTGCCCTTAAAGGGTAAAATCCTAAACGTGGAGCGAGCCCGATTTGACAAAATGCTGTCATCTGCCGAGGTTGGCACACTCATCACCGCACTTGGTACGGGTATTGGTAAGGACGAGTACAATCCTGACAAACTTCGCTACCACAAAATCATCATCATGACGGATGCGGACGTGGACGGCTCGCACATTCGCACGCTACTACTTACGTTCTTTTTCCGCCAAACGCCAGAGCTGATTGAGCGTGGTCATATTTACATCGCCCAACCCCCACTGTATAAGGTCAAAAAGGGCAAACAAGAGCTGTATCTTAAAGATGACGATGCCCTAAAATCCTATCTCTTGTCGTCCACCATTGATGACAATCAGCTGTTTTTAAGTAAAGACACTCCCGCCATTCGTGGCGAAGCGTTGGAGCGTTTACTCAGCGATTATAGCCTTGCTCAAAACACCAAAAATCGTCTAAGCCAAAAATATCCAGCGAGCCTGATTGATGCCCTAACCTTTGTACCAAAGCTAGAAAATGAAATACTAAAAGATAAAACCGCTTTACAGGCATGGGCGGACAGTTTGTTTGATGTACTAAATGACAAGGCGGGAGAGTTGTCGCCACAGATTAGCCTAGAACCTGTGGGCGGTGCGGACAATGCTGAAACCGCCGAGATGTTTTTACCAAAAATCACCATCTTTGTGCATAAACTGCCCCAGCATTATACGCTGGACCCCTTATTTGTCAATTCGGGTGAATATGCAAAATTATTAAGATTATCAAGCAGTTGGAATACATTGCTGACGGACGAGAGCTTTATTAGACGGGGTGATAAAGATTTTGCTATTAAGAACTTTGACCATTTGTGGGAGCAGTTTATGGCGGAAGCTCGCCGTGGGCTTGCCATTCAGCGTTATAAAGGCTTGGGTGAGATGAACGCTGACCAACTTTGGGAGACCACGATGGACCCTGAAAACCGCAATATGCTCAAAATCACCATAGAAGATGCCATTGAAGCTGACCGCCTGTTTAACTGTCTGATGGGTGATGATGTTGAACCGAGACGGGTGTTTATTGAAGAAAATGCGTTAAATGCTGATATTGACACCTAAACGTAAAACCCCAATCAGATGATTGGGGTTTTTTGTGTTTATGCTTTACGTCCAAAAAAGCGTTTGTCGGTCATCTCTGACAGCACGGTGTCAATCTCGTCATCGTTGAGACTGGCGGTGTGATGAAGCAGTTCCATCATGTCAGGATTTAGGACAAATCGGGCGTGCTTGGCGATGTTGTCAATGCGTTCATCAAAGCCGACCAAGCCATCATCGCCAATTTGCACATAATCTAGGCGTTTTAAGGTGTCTAGGAAACTTTTAAATAATGCCTTATCAAACATATCAGGCAAATCATCGCCATACAAGAGTGATACCCGTTGTCCCAACACATAACACAGATTGACCACTTGCTCACTGTTGAGGCGGTGTGAGCCTTGTTCAGACAGTAAGGTCAGTGCCATAAAATACCGTTCTAGGCTCTGTTGGGCGGGGTTGGCAAGCATGATGAGCTGTTGGTATTGGGCGGAGTTGCTTTGGGGTGAGCCGACAATGCCATCGCCCACATCGGTCAAAATGCCTTGTGCGATGAGTGTGTCTAGCACTTGGGCGATGGTGGTGGTGATGTTGCGTTGGGCAAATTTTAAGAAAAATTCACTTTGTAAAAATGGATATAACAGCTCGCTGATGCTGTTGAGTTTATCTTTGGCAATCCAACCGTTCCGTTGTACCAATGATGCCAAAAAACTTGGCAGAATAAAGGTGTGTAAAATGTTATTTTTAAAGTAGCTCAATAGGGGGGCTTGTTTGTCCGCCACTTTTATCATGTCGCCAAGCACATGAGGTGTGCGTTCTATGAGTTTTAGGCGTAAGCCGTAGTTTAAGATGTCCACCGCCGACATATCGGTCAGATGAATGTCTTTGTCATAGGGCAACTCTTGGGCGATACGCTGATATAGGGTGATTTGTTCGGTGCATTCGCTCTCGCCTAAGGCGGATTTTGGGGTGGATAAGATGACCAATGCCAACAAGGAGACAGGATTGATGACGGCAGACTTGTTGATGTTTTGCATGATTTTAACAGCGATGTTGGTAATCATGTCGTGGGTTTTTTGAGTGTTATCAGGGCTGTCATCGTCCGCTTTGACACCAAATTTATTCATAAAGTAGTCAATGTGTAGCGGTTCACCAAAGGATAAATGCACCGTCCCAAAAATCCGCTCTATCTTTTTGGTGGTTTTGGCAAGACTGATGAGATTTTCGCTCTCTTTGGGTTTGCCTTTTAATTCGCCAACATACGTTGCTCCTTCCATAATCCGCTCATAGCTGATGTAGGTGGGGATAAACACCACAGGTTTGGCGGGGTCTCTTAGGTAGCTATTGACGGTCATGGCAAGCATACCCAGCTTAGGAGGCAGTAGCCGACCTGAGCGAGAGCGTCCGCCCTCGATGAAATACTCAATGGGTACAGCCCGTTGCATGAGTGTGTGAAAATATTCTTTAAAAACGGTGCTGTATAAGGCGTTACCCTTAAAGCTACGTCTCATAAAAAACGCCCCACCGTTTCTTAAAATCTCACCCACCACAGGGATATTTAGGTTCTCGCCTGCCGCCACCAAAGGCACTCTAAGACCCCGCTTGTAGATGATGTAAGACAACAGCAGATAGTCCACATGGCTACGGTGGCAGGGTACGTAGATGATTTGGTGGTCGGGGGCAAGCTGTCGGATACGTTCAAAATGACGCACTTCCACGCCGTCATACAGCCGTGTCCACAGCCACGTCAAAAAGTGGTCAAAAAAGCGAATCACTGAATGTGAATAGTCGCTGGTAATCTCGCTGATGTAGCCTTGTGCTTCTCGTTTTAGTTCGGCGATGGGTTTGCCGGTGGCTTGTGATTGTTGTTCTATGGCACTTTGTACCACAGGCGATGATAGGATTTTACCTGCGATGTTGCGTTTGTCGGACAAATCAGGTCCGATGATGCTAGTGCGTTGTCCGTCCAAATGCTCTTTTAGGTGGGCAGATATGTGCTGACTAAGATGGGTGGCACCAGGCGAGTCGATGCTTTGGTGGGCTTGGGCTTGGCTGATGAGTGTTTGTAAGTCTTGGGGTGGGGCAAACTGCACCACCGTATCTCGCCCCATGACACCGATGTTAAACAGCTGTTTGCCAATGCTGGGGCTACGCCATTCATCTGCCACCAACAGTTTAAACCAAGAATTTTCTTTGTCGGGAGCTCTGCCCCACAAAATCGTAACAGGGATTAGGCGAATTTGTAAGGTGGGGTCATCAAGGCACGCCTGCACCAGTCGCTCCAAACGGGGTGAGATTGTGCCGTTTGAGACTTTGGGGTGTTTTAAAAAAATAACGGACGCATTTTCGTCCAGTTGGGGATTTTTGGTGGCACTTAGGGCGGATGGCAGTCCCAACTCTTGGGTTTTTAAGTCCAGCAGTAGGCTGTTTGAGCGGGAATACTCTCTTAGCACATAAAAGGTCGGCACGCCATCATCAATGTCGGGTGTGTCGCCAAGCAGTTGGGCTTTGACCGCCAATGACAAGGCTTTGGCGGATAAGGTACGATAGGTGGATTTGTTTTCGTTGATGTGTATGGTGGTGGTTTTTGGGGTGTTTTGTGCTTTTTTTTGAAAAATTTGGGTAAATGGGCGTAGTATTGACATGGTGATTCTTTGGTGATTAAGTTTTAAACTCTAAAATATAGGCAATCATCGTGCCAAAAGTGGTATTTTGGCGATAATTATCGCTATTTTAACATTTTTGCCTAGCGATTAGGTAAAAAAATGATATGATATGGTAATGTTTAACCACCAGATGATGTGATGACTGATACCGTATTAATTGATGAATTGCTGACCGCTTTGACCTTAACGCCCGTTGCTCCTGACGTGTTTGAAGCCCCAAGTTTTGATTTTGTTGGGGCTAGGGTGTTTGGTGGGCAGGTGCTTGCCCAAGCTCTAATGGCGGGGGCTTTGACACTGGACGTGGATAAGCCATGCCACAGTTTACATGGCTATTTTTTGACAGGGGGCGACATTCGTTATCCTGTGGTCTATCAGGTTCGCCGTTTAAGGGACGGTCGCAGTCTGTCGGCTCGGCAAATCGTGGCGGTGCAGTATGTGCCGACCGATGATGGCAAAAAAGAACAAGTGATTTTTAGCATGATGGCATCGTTTTCGCCGATGGAAGGTGGGCTGGATTATCAGCCTGCCATGCCAACCTATCCTGACCCTCATTTGCTCAAAGACGAACAACATTTAAAATCAAGCTACATAGACAGCATTCCTGATTATTTACAAGCTCGTTTTATGAAAGAGCGTCATGTACAAATCCGCCCCATCAACCCTCGCCACCCGCTCACGCCAAAGCCTGACACACCCCGCCAAGCTCACTGGCTTCGGGTAAATATTGACAATCAGCCCCTTGCCATTCATCAAGCCTTACTTGCTTTTGCGTCTGATTATTATCTGGTGGGGACAGGGCTGATGTCGCATGGACTAAGCTATGCCAGTCGGGGGTTGCAGATTGCTAGCATTGACCACAGTATGCACTTTCATCGCCCCTTTGACGTGAGCGACTGGTTACTTTATGAGATGTGGAGCGACACCACAAGCCATGCTAAGGGACTAAATCATGGACAGTTTTGGCAACATGGCAATCTGATTGCCACCACGCAACAAGAAGGCTTGATGCGAATGCTTGCTTGATTTATCATTGGTTTGCGGTGTTTTTGGATTTAAATGACATAAAAGCACCCCCATTATGTCAGCGTGTTTTGTTTTTTAAAGTATCATGAAAAAAATCATCATTCCCATCGTTGCCGTGCTTGGACTTAGTGCCTGCCAACAAGACGACAAGCCCACCACACCTGTCGTCTCGGACGCTAACATCGCCCAACTTATCCCCAGTCGGGTCAAAAACCGCCCAAGCTGGGCAGGCGACATCAGTCAGATTTTTGATGAGCTTGGCATTCATAAGGACAAAGAAAACATCTGTACGGTGATTGCGGTCATTGACCAAGAGTCTAACTTTAATGCCAATCCTGCTGTTCCCAATCTGGGCGAAGCATCCTTAAAGGCGATAGACGATAAGCTAGAAGATAAGCTGGGCAAGCAGTTGGCAGGCGTGTTTCGCACCATGCTTGCCACCCGCCCCACCAAAGACAATAATTTTATCAAGCAAATCAAAGCGGTCAAAACCGAAAAAGAGCTAGATGAGCTGTATCATGAGATTTTTGACTATTTTACCACCACTTACAAAGTATCAGGAGTAAACAGTCTGACCAAACTGACAGGCGAAGCCCTAGATGAGCGCTTAAATCCCATCACCACCTTAGGCTCTATGCAGGTGCATATCAGCTATGCCAAACGCCACCGCCGTGCCAACATGAACGACCGCACTTTGCGTGCTGATATGTATGGGCAGTACGGCGGGCTGTATTATGGCATTCATCGGCTGATGAAATATGAAGCCAAGTATGATAAGCCTTTGTACCGTTTTGCTGATTATAATTCGGGTGTGTATTCTAGCCGAAATGCCGCTTTTCAACAGCGAGTGGCGACCTTGACGGGCAAAAAACTTGCCATTGATGGGGATTTGTTGCAATACAGTGGCTCTGGCGTGTCCAGTCAGCGTAGTCAGACCGAGATGGCGTTGATTGAACTGTTGGCAACCGCCCCTGTGCCGATGACGGATGCTCAAATCAGAAGTGATTTAAAAAAAGAAAAACGCCAAAGTTTTGAAAACACCAAAACCTACCAAACGGTCAATGAAATGTTTACCCAAAAAAGGGGCAGACCACCAAGCTATGCCATCATGCCACAAGTGGTCATCTCAGGGCCTAAGCTGTCGCAAGATTATAATACCAACTGGTTTGCCACTCGGGTAGACAGACGCTATCAGACGTGCATGACCACCGCCAAATCCTTAAAACTTTAAGAAAATTGATATGAAAATCATCTATTTGCATGGGCTAGACAGCGACCCTAACGCCATTAAAGCCACCATCACCGCCGAGCGTGCCAAAGAGCTTGGCATAGACACTCTACGCCCCGATTTAAACTGCCCGCCCGATGATGTGGTTGCCAAGATTTTAACCCTAATTCAAAAAAATCCCGATTGTGTGCTGGTTGGTTATCGTTGGGCGGGTACTTTGCCACGTTGTTATCGGACATAACAGGCATACCTGCCGTACTACTAAACCCAAGCATACGCCCTGATGTCAGTTTTACCCGATTTTTAAAGGAGAATTTTGATGGGCAAACGCTCACGAACGACACCGTCATCTATACCACGACAGGGGGTTGGCACATTCGCTATGGTGATTTGGCGTGGTTTGAAAAACACCGATTGACCGTAAAAAATTCCAATAAAATCAAAGTTCTGATAAAAATGGGTGATGAGCTGTTGGACGCTTATGCCACCAAAGATTTTTATGAAAGTCGTGGGGCAGATGTCATCGCCCAAGATGGGGGCGACCATCGCATGAGTGATTATGATGAGCAGGTGGAGATTGTTGTTGGGTGGGTGCAAAACGTCAAATTGAGTAAGTAATGGATTTGGTGTTGAGTGGGACTGATGCAGGCAAACCCCAAACCTCACACCACGTCCTTGAAGTTTTTAGCTTGTGTGGTGATGTACCGTGGTTACATCTAAACCTGCATTTTTAAAACAAATAAATAAAAGAGCTTTTTGTCAATAATTGATTGAGAGCAAACGTTTTCTATGTCGTTGATGTGATTGTGATGTTAAGCAGATTCTTTTGAATGGTTTATTCTAAAATGCTTAAAATCACTCACATCAAGAGTATTATGGATTTTGTAACTGTTAATATAAACAAGACTGTCAGGTTTGATTTTACTTGTGGATTGCTAATTTATGTCAGCCCCTTATGAGATTTATCCATTGATTATGTGTTTTTATATTTGCTTGCAGATAAACCAAGCCAGTCGTTCATTTAAAAGACTGTTATCAGGTTAATAAGATTGTGATTGTTGTTTTGGATTATAAGGATTAAAATTCTCATAGTTATACATCGGCTTTTTAAAAAAAAATTGCTTATAGGTTGGTGTTACCGCAGTTCTATCAGGATAAACTTCTATTTTAAAAGAACAGGAGGGTTTTTGATGATTTTCTATTGGTTTTGTAGAAAAATTTACATGAAAAAGTTCATAAATATTATTGTCAGTTAAATCTTTTCCGCTATATCTTGTTTCAATAGAAGCGTAAACCTGATTTTGTTCATGGTGATACTTTGGGTTTAAGAAAGATTTTGATTTTCCATTCCTTTTTATGTCATAATAATATTTAAAACTTTTATATTCATCCTCATCTTCAAAATCAAAACTATCTTCATTTTTATGTTTGTATTGAAAATTTGAGAAAGAAATTTGTTTGCCTGCTTTATTGTGTATTTCAAATACTGTATCGTAAAAAAATATAGATAATTGTACGTATAAATACATTGTTATGACGCAAAAAATAAAAAAAGAAGTTTTTTTATATTTCTTTATTAATTTTACTAAATTTAATTTTTTTATTTTTTAATCCTATTTGGGTTATTTGGGTTGTTGCACCAATGGATTTGTTTGGATTTTATAATAGACCTCTTGCGAAATTAAAATTAAATCATTTTATTAACAATCCCAGCAATCAAATTCACCCTTAAACCAAAGTGGTTTTGGTGGTTACGGTAGGTGGTGCTTAGGATTTTAAACA
>JAUMUJ010000043.1 GCA_030530785.1 Moraxella sp.
ACTTCATAAGCAAGATTTGTTATAATGGGTAAAAATTTTTTTGAGAACACACCATGACAACATCAGACCCACTCATCATCGGCGGGCGTGCTTTTTCATCAAGATTATTGGTCGGCACAGGCAAATACCAAGACCTAACACAGACCGCAGATGCCATCGGTGCTAGCGGTAGTCAGATTGTAACTGTCGCCATTCGCCGTACCAACATCGGACAACACAAAGGCGAACCCAACCTACTGGACGTCATCTCTCCTGATAAATACACCATTTTACCCAATACAGCAGGCTGTTTTGATGCTGACAGTGCCATTCGTACCTGTCAGCTTGCCCGTGAACTGCTTGATGGTCATAATTTGGTCAAATTGGAAGTGTTGGGCGATGAAAAAACACTCTATCCCAACGTTACCGCCACCTTAAAATCCGCCCAAACGTTGATAGACGATGGCTTTGATGTCATGGTTTATACGTCCGATGACCCCATTGTCGCCCATGAGCTTGAAAGCATGGGCTGTGTGGCGATTATGCCGTTGGGCAGTTTGATTGGCTCAGGGCTTGGGCTGTTAAATCGCCACACCCTAAGCCTTATCATTGAGCAAGCAAACGTGCCTGTGCTGGTGGATGCAGGGGTCGGCACAGCGTCCGATGCATCCATTGCGATGGAGCTTGGCTGTGATGGTGTGCTGATGAACTCTGCCATCGCTTATGCCAAAGACCCCGTCCTGATGGCACATGCCATGAAAAATGCCGTCATCGCAGGTCGTCAAGCCTTTTTGGCAGGTCGTATGCCCATGCAAAAAATGGCCACAGCAAGCTCACCACAGACGGGTTATTTTTTCCAATAAAGACACACCATGAAAGCCTTGTCCGTCATTGACTATTTGTTTTTATTTTTAGAAAATCATAAACAGCCCATGCACATCGCTGGGCTTTGTCTCTTTGAAGTCCCTAGCCATGCCGATGATGGATTTATCCCCAAGCTCATTGATGACTTTAAAAAGCACCAAAAAGCAACTTTTCCATTTAATCATAAACTGCACAAGCGTTTTTTTTGGAAGGCAGATGAGCAATTTGACCTAAACCATCATTTTCGCCATGTCAAACTTGCCCCCAACAGCACCCTAGACACCCTACTGGACTACATCTCACAACAGCACGGACAAGGCATTGCCAAAGACAAACCCCTATGGGAATTTCATCTGATTGACAACATCTGTCCTGCCGATGACAGTTCTTGCCCAAGATTTGCCATTTGGCTAAAAATCCATCATTCTTTGGCAGACGGCGTGGCAAGCATGAGACTGCTTGAACGCTCACTCAGCACTCGCTCGGATTGTGATTTTTCGTTGCCATTTTGGGCAATATTTCCCAAAAAGCGTCAGCACATTGATGAAATTTTACCCAACAAAAAGCCTTTAACCACCCTACTGATACAACAAGCTCGCACCATCTACCCTGTCGCCAAAGAGCTAACGATGGCACTGGCAGAGCATTTTAAACCAAACTCACCCTTTGTCAGCACCTTTGATGCTCCAAAATCCATTTTAAATCAACGCATTACCAGTAATCGTCATCTGTCAGTGGCAAGTTTTGACAAAAGCCGATTTACCGACACCGCCAAAGCCTTATCCGTTACCACCAATGACCTGCTCTTAGCGGTGTGTAGCGGGGCGTTACGACAGTATCTGATGGGACAAAACGCCCTGCCCAACAAGCCACTCATCGCCTTTGTACCCATCTCACTACGCCGTGATGACAGCAGTACAGGTAATCAATTATCATTTTTATTGACCAATCTTGGCACGCACCTAGACCAAGCCTATGCCAGATTGTCCACCATCAAAGACAGCATTGATGATGGCAAACGGCGATTTTCACGGCTTACCCCCGCCCAAGTCATCAATTATAGTATTGTCGCTTATGGCTGGGCAGGGCTAAATCTTGCCACCAGAGCATTACCTACCCGACAAGCCTTTAATCTCATCATCTCAAACGTCCCCGCCGATGATGCCCCACTTTATCTGCATGGTGCAAAACTCACGGGCATCTATCCTGCATCTGTACTGTTTGACGGGCAAGCGATGAACATCACACTTGCCAACCATCAAGACAAGATTGATTTTGGCGTAACAGCGTGTGGCAGTGTCTTACCAAACATCGGGCAGTTTTTGAATTTAGTGGCAGACGAATTGACTGTTTTTGAAAGCATCGCCAAATCTTTATCCTAACCCAAAAAAAAGACAAAGCCCAAACTTTGTCTTTTTTATTCAACACAGATTATTTGCCTGCTTCTGGCTCGGTTGTGGTTTCGGCAGGTTCTGTGTCTGCCGTATCGGTGGCAGTCTCTGCTGTGGCGGTGCTGTTGGTTTCAGCACCAGATGTAGTGTCCGCACCATCTGCCACAGTTTCGCCTGCCGTGTCGCTGGCATTTTCTGTCTCTGATGAAGCAGGAGCGGGGTTTTCTATGGCGTGTAGCTTTTCTGCTAACGCTTTACCCGCAGGAGTGGCAGGCTCTGTCGCCGTCTCATGGTTGCCAGCAGGACGCAACCAAGCAGATATTGCAACACTGCTAATGATGGTCAATAGCAATAAAATACCAAGCAAAGAATGCACGATTTCTTTTGTGGGGTTATTGTTTGAAGCGTCATGTGCCATAAATCACCTGTCATTGTAGATGGGTTTTTAAAAGTAAAATTGCCAAGCGAACTTGGGGGTTTGCTCTATTATATACCAAATTTTATCTTTTTGTACAATTCCTTTCACAGATCAAGGACTATTCATTACAAAAACTCCAATTTGGTTAAAATTTAATCTTTAACACCGTCAGCGGTATACACTTTTTGGGTGCGGTTATTGCGATAGGTTTGTTTTTTTGCCACAAAACTCAATAGCACCATCAATGTCGCCAAAACAATCATCGGATAATGCCCCCACATCATAAATGGGGTTTGACCAACAAAACTTGGCACTTCACCACGCAATACTGTCCGCTCAAACTGGGGAGCTTGGCTGACAATGCGTCCTTTGTCGTCAATAAAACTGGTGATGCCCGTATTGGTTGCTCGCATGAACCATCGCCCTGTTTCAAGACTACGCAATTGCACCATCTGCAAATGCTGATGAGGGCCGTGCGATGAGCCAAACCATGCATCATTAGAGATGGTCAGTAAAAACTCGCTGTCTTTTGCGTTACGGCGGGTGGTGTTGGGGTACGCCACTTCATAGCAAATGGCCGACCCCATCGGACGGTTTTTTATCATCAAAGGCGACTGGTGGCGACCACCTGCACGAAAACTTACCACATCTTGCATATTGGCAAGATTGGGCAAAATGTTCAATAAACCCTGCAAAGGAATGTACTCACCAAACGGTACAAGTTGCTGTTTTTTGTACAAACCACCATCATTTTTATCGCCAAGCACCAACACGCCATTATAATAATCAGGATATTCTTGGGTGGTGGGATTAAAATTTTCTACATCTTTATAGGGAATGCCTGTCGCCCACACACTGCCTTTGGCTCGGGCTTGCTCGGCGGTGGCGTGGATAAACTCCCACGCTTCGTCTTGGGTCATAGGAATGGACGATTCTGGCCACACCACCAAATCCTGACCCCACTCGCTTTGTGATAGCTTACCATAGATGGCTAGGGTCTCAAAACGATACTCGGTCAGCCACTTTAAATCTTGGGGGATATTACCCTGCACCAACGAGACAGACAGTTTGTCGCCTGTGGGCTTTGTCCAAGAGGGATTGACCAAAGACAGCACAATCCCTACCAACACAAAGGCACTACTGATGATGAGATAGCTGTATTTTTTGCGAATGATGTCAATCATTGATGAACCAAACAGCACCACCACAAAGCCCATGCCCAACACGCCAAACACAGGGGCTAGGCTGTTTAGCCATGTGATGTCACTAAACGCATAACCGACAAACAACCAAGGAAATCCTGTCAAAACCCACGTTTTTGCCCATTCTTGTATCAGCCAAACGCTGGCAAAAGCAAGAGGTTGCCTGCCCAAATAACGCACAAATGCCCACGCCATCAACCCATGAAACAAGCCCATGATACCCGCCATCAATCCTATCATGATGATTGCCAACCACGCAGGGATATTACCATAATCATGAATGGACGTATAAAGCCAAGACGCTCCCATCGCCCACAGTCCAAAACCGTACGCCTGACCTATCCAAAAAGCTCGCCTAGAACGCTCTTCGTCCACCAGTAGTAGATACAGCAACATGGGAGACAACACCGCCAACGGCCACAACCGATAAGGAGCAAGCGAAAACGAAAACAACACGCCTGCCAACAGTGCCACCATGGCAGGATAGATGAGCGGTGGGCGTTTTTTACGAATGGGGGCTTGACGGACAACACGTCTGGTGCGTGGACGCACAGGTTCGGTGGGATAAAAAATTTTAAACATACTATCTAAGATTGGTTGGAATTTTGAGCTGATGGACGAAACGCAGGAATAAAATGCCCCATTTTTGCCCCTTTGACCGCCAAATATTCAGCGTTATGGCGATTTTCCCCCACAAGGAGTGGTACTCTCTCTATGATGTCAATGCCCAATGCTTGCAGATGGGCCAGTTTATTAGGATTGTTGGTTAAAAGTTTGGCTCTGCTAATCCCAACGTGCTTTAACATCACTTCACACATCTCATAAGTACGAGCGTCTGCTGGTAAGCCAAGCATTAGATTGGCTTCTAGGGTGTCATGCCCTTGGTCTTGTAGAGCATAGGCTCGGATTTTATTGACCAGTCCAATGCCCCGCCCCTCTTGGCGTAAATATAAAATCGCCCCACAGCCATTTTTTTGTATCATCTGCATGGCGGTGTTGAGCTGAGACCCGCAGTCGCATTTTAACGAACCAAAAGCGTCTCCCGTCAGACACTCTGAATGAATGCGAATGAGCGGAATGACATCAGGGTCATCAGACGGCAACCCCACGCTTAACAAAACGTGTTCTTGACCTTGCTCATTTTCAAATGCATGAATGACAAATTCGCCATGCACGGTGGGTAGTTTGGCTTTACTGATAAATTGGTACAAAATATGCCCCTAAATCTGGTTGTTTTTGCCAGTATTGTGAATAATTTGTGAATAAAATGGGGTTTGTGTGGCAAAAACAAAGCCCATCTTGTAAAATAAGCCTTTTTGCAACAAAGTCTATATTATAACCGAAAATCAGTTATAACTTAACATGACTTTTTAAAAACCATTTTTAAAAAACTAAAATCTGGAAAACTCGCCCCATGCCAATTTGTAGCCACACACCCAAAACATTTAGTAGCATACCAAGCATTCGCCCTGTTACGCCCCTATTAGATAAAGTCAATTTTCCCAAAGACTTAAAGACACTGTCTGCCGATGAAATGTGTCAATTATCAGATGAACTGCGTGAATTTTTACTGTATTCGGTAGGGCAAAGTGGCGGGCATTTTGGGGCAAATCTTGGCGTGGTGGAATTGACGGTCGCTTTGCACGCCATTTATAACACGCCTTATGACAAACTTGTTTGGGACGTGGGTCATCAAGCCTATGCCCACAAGGCGTTGACGGGGCGTAAAGACAGATTGACAAGCATCAGAAGTCGGGGCGGGCTGACGGCTTTTCCTGAACGAAGTGAAAGTGAGTACGACACCTTTGGTGTGGGGCATAGCTCTACGTCCATCTCAGCAGGGCTTGGCATGAGCCTTGCTAGCCGTATCATGGGCGAAAACCGCAACGTGGTCGCCATCATCGGAGACGGGGCGATGACGGGGGGCATGGCGTTTGAAGCGATGAATGATGCGGTGCAACAAAATGCCGATTTGACGGTGGTGTTAAATGACAATGACATGTCCATCTCCCACGCCATCGGTGGGTTTAGCCGTCATTTGGCAAAACTGTGGCAACGAGGGCTTGCCTTTGACATTGACAAACACGGCAACATCTTGATGACCAAGCGAGAGATTAGCACCGATGACAGACGAGTTCGCCACTACTTACATATGGCAAACGAAGCGATGGACACCCTAGAAAAAATCCCTGCCAAAATCGGTGGCAACATCGCCCAAAACATCGGCAACCTGCTTGGTAAAAACGCCCCACCCATGCCTCTATCAGACAAAATCGCCGAAAAATTAAATGACCATGTTTTTCCCGACAATCTGTTTAAGGCGATTGGTTTTACTTATCTTGGGCCTTTTGACGGACATGATTTACCCAAATTATTGCAAGTGTTTGAAAGAGCCAAACAATTAAAAGGGGCGGTGCTAATTCACGTCCATACCGTCAAGGGCAAGGGCTTTTTACCTGCCGAAGCTGACCCCATCAAATACCACGCCATCAGCAAAACACCAAAGAGCGACACGCCCACCCCCAAAAAATATTCTGATGTCTTTGGTCAGTGGCTCATGGACAAAGGCGATGACCCCAAGCTCGTTGCCATCACGCCTGCCATGTGCGAAGGCTCTGGCATGGTAGATTTTGCCAAGCATTACCCTGCCAAGTTTTTTGATGTGGCGATTGCCGAACAACACGCCATCACGCTCGCTGGGGGCATGGCGACAGGTGGGCTAAAACCTGTGGTGGCGATTTATTCCACCTTTTTACAGCGTGGCTATGACCAGCTCATTCATGATGTCGCCTTACAAAACTTAGATGTAACCTTTGCCATTGACCGAGCGGGGCTAGTCGGCGAAGACGGGGCGACACACGCAGGCGTGTTTGATTTGGCGTATCTGCGTTGTGTGCCAAATGTCATCATCGCCACACCAAGCGATGAACATGAATGCTATCAACTATTGAACACTTGCTACCATCACAAAGGCACATCAGCCATTCGCTATCCACGTGGGGCAGGCGTGGGGCGAAACATTATCAAAACTGATGAAAAATTTGCCATTGGCAAAGCTCACACCGTTTGGCAATCGGATAATTTTGCTAAAAGATCTGACAAAAAAATAGCGGTACTTGCCTTTGGTACACGCCTACATGATGCTCTGTCCGCCAGTCAAGAATTTTACCAAACCCACGCCACGCCCATCACGGTGGTGGATATGCGGTGGGTCAAGCCACTTGATGTGGATTTGATAAATGAGCTTATCCATCAAGACATCACGCACATCGTCACGGTGGAGGAGCATCAGCTCATGGGTGGGGCAGGTTCGGCGGTGGGCGAATATCTGGCAAGTGTAGGCTATGGCGGAAAACTTCTGTCATTGGGTATTGGCGATACCTTTATCGCTCATGGCAGTCATGGCGAGCAGCTCACGGAATGTGGATTGGATAAAGTGGGGATTTTTAAGATTTTGAAACAATTAACTGATTGATTGCACTAAAAAGTTCATATAAAATAGCCAGCATTTAAATCATTATGGTCATCTTTATGTCTACAAAGATCATCACTTACGGCACGTTTGATTTGTTACACATCGGACATATCCGTCTGCTACAACGTGCCAAATCTCTGGGGGGGGGACGCTCATCTGACGGTTGCTGTCTCTACTGATGAATTTAATTATCACAGTAAACAAAAAGTTTGCACCTATTCTTATGCTGACAGAAGCGAGATATTACGTGCGATAAACTGTGTGGATTTGGTCATTCCAGAGACAAGTTGGGAACAAAAGATTGATGATGTCCAAAAGTATGATATTGACATTTTTGTCATTGGTGATGATTGGGCGGGTAAATTTGACTTTCTAAAAGATTATTGTCAAGTCGTCTACCTGCCCCGTACCGAAGGCATCTCAACCACCGACATAAAAAACAGCCTAAAAGGTTAATACAATGTTGGGGTTGGTCTCTACCGTCAAGCAGGCACACCGTTCTAGCAAAACTCTGACCAATGCGTCCAAGCCTGCCACATTCATTGAATTTTTATTGCTAGATGCCTTACTCAATCGGGGCAGACATCACACACTGCGTGTCGTTTGCGATAAATTGATTGCCCAAAAACAGCTCATTGCGTATTATTTTTTGGCAAAAAGCCAATTATTGTGCCATCAGATTGATGATGGCTTAAATACGATTGAGCATTTTTTATCACATTATCCCCACCACATTGATGCTTTATACCTAAAAGCAAACCTACTGATCCAAGCGGGCAACCAAGCCCAAGCAAAATCCCTGCTCCATGACGTACTCACACACTCAAAGCGGGGCAAAACTTGGCAACTGTTGGCACATTTGGTGGAAAGTGAGTCAGATTTTATTCACTATCGCAAGATGATGATGGAGCATCATGATTTATCTACCATCTCGTATGACCTTGCCTGCCATTTAACCGATGCGTCCTATCGTGGCAATCATGTGGATTGGATTTATGCGTGGTGGCAGGACAAATATGCCCAGCACCAACGTGGCATATCTTGGCATACCCCCAACCAAAGCACCAAGCCTTTTGGTAAAAAATCCTTTAACCATCATCGTGCCACTCATGCTCTGATGGCGTTTAAACGCATGATGGACAAACACAACATTGACTTTTTCTTGATAGGTGGCACACTGCTTGGCTGCGTCAGAGAAGGCAAACTTTTGGGTCATGATAAAGACATTGATGTGGGAGTTTTTGATTCCACCAACCATCATGACTTAGAAAATGTTTGCCGTCAAAGTGGTGTTTTTTATGTTTTACCATCTGCCACTTCCGATCAAATTTTGGTAATCAGACACCTAAATGGCACCACGATTGACATCTTTTTTCACACACATGCTGATGATAAGATTTATCATGGTGGCGGTAAATGCTTATGGTATAACAGTTATTTTGAGCTTAGTCCTTATCATTTTTTGGGAACAGATTATTTAATCCCCAAAGATTATGAACTTTATCTTTGTGAACATTATGGAGATGATTGGCGAATACCCAAGGTAAGTTTTGACAGTGCTTTGGATACGCCAAATATGCAGATTGTTGATGTAAAAAAGTATGAGATTTATTTGTATAAAAAGTTTTTTGCAACCAATCACCCCAGATACATCACAAAATTAAATGACATACACCAATCAAGGCAACAACGATGAAAACCTTATTAAAAGACACGATAAAAAATGCCGTTAAAGAACAAGGCTTAACTAAAATCACTCCACCCAAAGAGTATTTGATGGGTGAAGTTTGTTATAAAAATGCCAAATATGATGTGGCGTTGTCATTTTTTTTAAAGGCAATCAAAAAACAACCCCATCATGCCAACAGCTGGTTTAAGTCTGGTATGTGTTATATGCATTTGGGTGGTTTACAGCAATCCTACGAACACCTAAATCATGCCATACAACTTCAACCAGACCGTAAGCAATGGAATCTGCAACTTGAACAATGCCAGCGTCTATTATCCAAAAAGACCGTAACAAAAAGCACAGCCAAACCAAGCCCTGCCAAAAAATCAAATGCCAAAGAGATAATACCACCAAAAGAAAATTTGTTATTTTCTAATATTGTCTTTACAGATGATGTTGCGGTATATTTTGATGGAACGATGGGTAATATTTACCAAGTTCAGCAGTGGTTTGGTCCATTTTATGAGCTTTCCAAAACCAAAAGTCTGGTTTTTATTGTAAGAAATAAAGAAGTGTATGACTACATTTCTGGTAATACCAAATTTCAGGTTGTCTACTGTCGCTTGATTGATAATGTCATGCAGGTCTATGAGCAGGGTAATTTTAAATGTGTCTTATATGTCAATAATGCCCAAAAAAACTTCCAATCACTGATTGTAAATAGTGCCTATCATGTCCACATCAATCATGGAGAAAGCGACAAAGTATCCACCACCAGCAATCAAGCCAAAGCTTATGATTATGTTTTTATCGTGGGTCAAGCAGCCTATGATAAATATAACAATAATCTCATCAACAAAGACATGAATAAATTCATACAAATAGGCAGACCACAACTAGAACATATTGATAAGATAGATTTAAACATACCAAAAGACTGCCAAGTGATTTTGTACGCACCCACTTGGGAGGGAACACACGAATCCATGAATTATACTTCGCTGAATGATTTTGGGGAGTTTATTGTGGATTCTATCATTGAAAGACCAGATTTGTTTTTAATCTATAAACCCCACCCAAATACAGGCAGTAGAGATAAAGCAACAAAGTCAGCCAGCGAACGTATTATTAAAAAACTCAATTCATGTAAAAATGCCCAAGTAATCCTAGAAGGCGACATCAACTCAATTTATGAATATGTGGATATTGCGATTTTTGATAATTCGGCAGTGGCGATTGACTATTTGGCAACTGACAAACCTATGTTGATGACGGATATGTTTTATAAAACCACAACCAGACAAGACATGCCAATCATCACGCAAAGTGCCAAGTTGATAGATGACAATAACATTCAAAATGTCATTGAGATATTGCTTGATGAAATTTCTAATGACCACATCAAACAACAAAGAGACAAAATCAAACAGTATTTTTTGGGTGATATTGATTATGTCAATAAAGAAAGCACAAAAAAATTTATAGAGACGATTGACAACATTTGCAAAGAAAGAGACATTGCAATCAGTCGTTTGAGTATGCAATCATGAAAATCGTCGGTCATCGTGGTGCAAAATCCATCTTACCAGAAAATACGCTGTGCGGGTTTCATTACCTAAAAAATCATGGCATGGGTGCTGTTGAATTTGATGTCAGACAGCTGATTGATGGGCATTTATGTGTGATTCATGATGATAATTTTATCAGAACATCAGGGGTGGATAAGACGGTGGAACAAAGTTCTTTATCAGAACTGACAAACATTAACCAGTCTTGGCACTTTAAGGATTTTATTGGCTTTGAAAAAACACCCCTTTTATCAGAGGTTTTAGCAGTTGTTGGGGATTTTTATCATATTGAAATTGAAGTAAAACCCGTATCTACCCAAGAAAATGCCACACGCTTAATTCGCACTCTACACCACGAAATCAGACAATACGTTGATGATTTAACACCCATCACCATTACCAGCTTTGATGTTAAGATTTTGCAAGCCCTATCGGACTATCCCCATCTTAAAAAAGGATTGTTATTTAATAAAAGCGACACCGCATCCGCCATTAGACTGGCAAAAGAGCTAGATTACCAAAGAATTGGCTGGGATTATACGTTGGCAACACCCGATGTGATTGACAAATCACATCAAGCAGGATTGGCTGTGAGTGTTTGGACGGTCAATGATAAACAACTGGTCAATGTTTTTAAAAATCTTGGTGTTGATGCCTTAATCACAGACAATCCTGTATTGATGAGTAAGGCTGATTAACAGCGGTTGCCAGCCATGTCATTAAAATATCATCGCAATTTTGCGGTTTTTGGGCTATAATACACTTTTTGTATGATGAATACAAAAACCATTCTTTAACTCATAAATGAAAAGGTGCATTATGGAACCTATGGTGGTGGTCGCTTCACAAGTGGCAAAAAAAGTCGGGCATGAGATTTTAAAGGCTCATGAAAATCGTCATCGCATTGATTTGGGCGTGCAGTCTAAGGGGGTTGATGGCTTAGTTACCAAGATTGACCACTATGCCGAAGAGCTGACCATTTCTCTATTAAAAGAAAGCTACCCCAAGCATTCGTTTTTGGGCGAAGAGTTCGGTTTACAAGAAGGCAAAGGGGCGGATGCTGATTGGCTATTTGTCATTGACCCACTAGATGGCACGCAAAACTTCGTGCATGGTTTTCCGCATTTTTGTGTCTCCATTGGCATTCAGCACAAAGGCATCACCGAGCATGGCGTGGTCTATGACCCTGTGCGTGATGAGCTGTTCTCTGCCAGTCGGGGGCGTGGAGCCATGCTTAACCAACGCCGTATCAATGTCTCTAATCACGCCACCATCGCAGGCGGACTGTTCACCACAGGACACCCTCATGAACGCATGATTGATGGGGTGCGTACAAGTTTTGCCCGTCAGCATTTTGCCAGTTTACAAGCCATTTGTGAGCATGGCGGACAAGTTCGCCGTACAGGGTCGGCAGCCTTAGACCTTTGTCATGTGGCGTGCGGACGGTTTGACGGCTATTTTGAGATGAATGTCAAACCGTGGGACATCTGTGCAGGAGAACTGATTGTCAATGAAGCTCACGGCATGGTCATTGACCACAAAGGCGGTAATCATGCCATGAGCATAGGTTCGGTATTTGCCTGCAACCCAAAAATGCTAAAACCACTCATGCAAATGGTTGTCCCCACATGGGAAAATGCTTTGGGTTAATTTTTAAAAGCCACTGTCATGGTGGCTTTTTTATTGGCAAAAATCTGTTAAAATGACATCACATTGACGTGCCAAATTTTTATCACAGAGAATACCCATGACTTTAATCCAAACTTTGACAAACATCGTTGGCAAAAGCCACGTCCTAACCCGACCCGCCCAAATGGAACGCTTTACACATGGTTATCGTTTTGGACAGGGGCGAGCATTGGCGGTGGTAGAGCCTGCCACCTTATTGGAATACTGGCAAGTACTAAAAGCGTGCGTGTCGGCGGACGTGGTCATCATCTGCCAAGCGTCCAACACAGGACTAACAGGCGGTTCTACACCCACCGACACCGACCGAGACACGGTGGTGATTAGCGTCATGCGCATGAAAGGCATCCGCCTTATCAATCACGCCGAGCAAGTGGTTTGCCTGCCTGCATCCACATTGAACGAATTGGAACAAAAACTTGCCCCACACGGACGAGAGCCACATTC
>JAUMUJ010000044.1 GCA_030530785.1 Moraxella sp.
CTTTCAGCAAACTCATCAGTCGTCCCTTGTGCCACCACCACATCATATTCACGCAACCTGCTCACGCAAAAACGGATAAAATCCCGAATAGTACGCAAGTTCCGTTCTGCCTCATCAAGCTGTGTTTGTAAGTCATAAACTTGGGCGGGGCTTAATTTGCCATCTTGCAAATCATCTGAGCCGTCAAATTCTTGCTCAAAATCATCGCTAAACTGATTGTCTGACATGATGTTCTCTTAATTTAATAAAACTGCCATTATAAAGAAAAAACGCCAATTTTTAAACCGATTTTTAAAAATTGCTGGCTAAATTTTATGGGAAAAAATGGTCTTTTGGAGCAAAAATTGCTAAAATGGACAAAACTTCGTACTTTTAAAAAGAGACCCCACCATGACCGACAAACTTCCCTTTTGTCTACCCACCAACATCACACCTGAGATTTTTTTACAAGACTATTGGCAAAAAAAACCTTTGCTCATCAAAAATGGCTTACCCGCTCTTGTAGGTATGTTTGAACCGACAGACGTGCTGGATTTGGCAATACAAGACGGTGTTTCGGCACGGCTCATCACCCAAAAAGACAACAACCCAAACCAATGGACGCTCAAAAACTCACCTTTGACCGAGCAAGATTTACAAAACACCCCACGTCTGTGGACGGTGCTTGTACAAAATCTAGAACAATGGTCGCCTGAGCTTGGCGAATTGTGGCAAGCCTTTGATTTTATTCCAAAATGGCAACAAGACGACATCATGGTGTCGGTTGCTGGGGCGGGCGGTTCGGTGGGCAAGCATTATGACGAATATGACGTGTTTTTGGCACAAGGCTATGGCTCTCGCCGTTGGATACTGGGTAAAATGTGTGATGGCGACACGCCATTTGTAGAAGGTCAGCCCATTCGCCTGCTAGATGACATGGGGCAGATTATTTTTGATGAAATCCTAGAAGCAGGAGACGTGCTTTATGTACCGCCATGCCTTAGTCATCATGGGGTCGCCGTTGATGACTGCCTGACCTTTTCGTTTGGGTTTCGCCGTCCCAATATGGTACAAATCCTAGACGAAGTGGCGGACGTTGCCACAGGTGAACACGCCCTATTTTCACCTTTGATACTGCCACAAGCCTTACAAGACAACCCTTATGCACTGACGGACGACAGCATTACCGCCATAAAAAATGAGCTTATCAATCTGCTAAATTCTGATAAAGGCAACGCCATTTTAACCCAAGCCATCAGTGAACTGGTCAGCAAACGGAGCTATGATTTGGTCGCCTTTGATGATGAGCTTACCCCCAATGAATTAGCCGAACGCTTACAAAATGGCGAATGCCTGATGATAAACCCTGCCTGCCGATTTGTTCAACAAAATAATGATTGGTATATCAATGGCGAATGCGTGTGTTTTGATGAAAAAGAATTGACACTCATTCATCGTTTTACCAATAATGACGTAATTGCCTTTGATGACCTAGACAATGAATTGTTGGCAAGCAGTGCAAATTGGCTGAATGACAATTGGCTGATTTTGATATAAATTAACAAAATTAGCCCACAGTGATGATTAAGCAAATATAGGTAACAAATCAGTAAATTTCGTTAAACTTTTGCTAAAAAAATAGGTGGTTTGGTGGTTTTATTTTTAACAAAGATTGTTATAATACCACCACCAAACTTAGGAACACGCCAATGAAACCAACCCTAAATAAACACAATCAACAAGGCATGAGTGCTTGGAAAATCCTACCTTGGCTTATGGTATTTGGCTTGGGAGCATTGCTCGTGTGGGTCGCCCAAGACCCAAAACAACATGGTGATACACTACAAGGCTACCTGCCCCAAGAATTACAGCTTCGTGAGCAACCCATCTCCGAAGACACACAAACGCTCACTGCCCCCCAACAAACCACTGCCCAAACGTGGCAACCTCCTCTTGATAACCACCCAAAAACCAACCCTGACACGCCTGCTCCCGTCAGCTCTTATGCCCAAGCAGTTGCTCGGGCTTCGGTGTCGGTGGTTAATATTTACACCACCCAAAAAATTACCCATGCTTATGCTCACGACCCTATTTTGCAAGAATTTTTTGAATACTACGGACAAGGTCAAGAACAAAGCAAAGGGGCAAGCAGTCTGGGTTCTGGGGTTATTGTCTCTGCCGATGGTTATATTGTAACCAATGCCCACGTCATTGAACGAGCCGATGAGATTGTGGTTGCACTTTCAGACGGCAGAAAAAGCACCGCCACTGTGGTCGGGGCAGATACCGACAGTGATTTGGCGGTCATTAAAGTTGAGCTTAATGACTTAACCCCTCTTGCTTTTCGTAAAGACCCCATTAAGGTGGGCGATGTTGCTCTTGCCATTGGCAACCCTTTTGGCGTGGGACAAACCGTAACACAAGGCATCATCTCTGCCACAGGTCGGGCAGGGCTTGGCATCAGCAGTTTTGAAGATTTTATCCAAACAGATGCTGCCATCAACCCCGGCAACTCTGGCGGGGCATTGGTGGATGCCAACGGAGCATTGGTCGGCATTAACACCGTTATCTACTCACGCTCAGGCGGTTCTATGGGCATCGGTTTTGCCATACCCACCAGCATTATTGAGCAAGTCATGCACGGACTCATCACGCACGGCAAAGTCAGTCGTGGCTGGCTTGGCGTTGGTCTTGCCCCCACCCCCACCAACCCTGCTGACCTACGTGAACAAAAAGGCGTTACCATCGCCACTGTTGCCCCCGATGGTCCTGCCCACCAAGCAGGTCTGCAAGCAGGCGATGTGGTACTGTCCATGGACGGCACACCCATCTCTGACCCAAACACACTCATCGGGGTTGTGTCAAGAAAAACACCCAACAGCACGCTTAGCACCGTGATTTTGAGACAAGGTCAAGAACACACCGTCTCCATCACAGTCGGGGAGCGACCTGTGGCACAAAACACCCAAAACACCCCACAGCAAAGACAGTTTACCCCCCAAGAGGCCGAACGCCTAAACGAAATACTACGTCAGCTTCACGGACGATGACTGCTCTGCACTTGCCATCTTAACCGCCAAGATATGCTTACACAGCCCCCGCTTGGTCTCATGCTTGGCAAACCATTGGCAAGTGCATTTGGGCTTATCGCCTTTGATGACTACCGTATGCACCACGTCTGTGCCTGCCACTCGGGCTTCTATGTCCAGTGGCGTATTTTTGATAAATTGCACGTCTTGGGCATGGGTGAGTTTTTTGGCATTTTTAAAGCGGGGATTTAGTGCCATGATTTTTTCCATTTTAAAAGGCAATCTGCGATAATAATGCTCTGATTTGCCCAAATCATAACCCAATAGCCCCATCGCTGACAGACTTGCCGTCATCCGCTCGATCGCCCCAAAATCCAAGTCATACTCAAAAGAGATGAGTGTGGGGTCAAAGCTCTCATTTGCCTTTAAGATGTGGTTAAACGCATGAACAAACTCGACGGGTATGTCGGTCAGTTTATCAAGCACCGCCCCCTCGCCTGAAAATCCCCGATAACATTCAGGCGACAGTACTGCTGTCATGACGGTGTTTTTCATATAAAATTCAAACGCCACGCTCTGCTCGCCATCTGCCTGATAAATCGCCATTTTGTCCACAAAAGGCAACAAACTTTCAAACAACCGAAGTCGCTCCACCCCACCGATATGGATGGCGTCCGCCTTGGGCAAAGGCGACATCTGATAACGATTGCCCATACCAACCAGATAGATGGGGGCGGTGCGTCTCGCCTTAGGAATTTGAGCAAAAAACTGCATGACTTGCAACTTATTTAGTACCGCCTTTGGGGTCATCTGTGCCATATACACTTGTACACAGGTCAGCCCCTTGATCCACCGCTCGGGCAATTTGACCTTTTTTTCGGTAACGTCTGCCGTTTCGGTTTGTACTCGCACGTTATCATCGCCCACCGCAAGGAGCATGAGTTCATCTTTTTTGACCGCATTTAGGGCGTTTATCATGGGGTCGTTAAAATCCACGTTGGTCGTGCCACTTGCCAAAAACTCGCCATCTAGCCCATCGCCCACCACATCTAATCGGGCATAAATGCCATTACAAGACGAAAATCCTTCAAAACGAATGGTATCGCACCCTGTGGTTACAATGGGGTCTAACAGACGCACAGGAATGGGAGCAAAGCTGGCTCGCACCACTTTGGCAAGTGTCATCAAGCACCGTGCGGTCAGTACAGGCTCGGTAATACTGCCCGTAAAAAAGCACGGCACATGGTTTATCTCGTCAAGCTCGGCATGATGAGATAAAATAAGCTCGCTAAATGTGGGTTTTTTATGAAACCGACTTAGGCTGTGATAGCCAAACTCTACGTCTAAGACACTCATGATTTTTCCTTTAATTTTTTAAATTTATTCACCAGTGGCTTTAAGCCTGATGACTGCTCTGCCAACTGCCCCAAAGTTACCATCATATCATCGGTTGGTACACTGTTTTGCTCACTTGATAATGTATAGTACAGCTCCACCATCTTTTTAAAGCCCACAGGCAGTTTGTCCACCTGTAACCCTGCCAACATCACCGCAATCATCTGACGCACGCACACACCAGACAACCCACCATAGTCGGCAAGTTGCTCCATGGTATCGGACACTCTGGCAAAGGGAATGTTCGCTTTTTGGATAACCATCAGTGCATGATGGGCGATTTTCTCATCATCTAGGCGATGGGCGTGGATTAGGGTGTTTAGGGTGTCGGCGGTCATTTGTCTGACCTGCTTTTTGGCATGAAACATTAGGTGCGATAATGTCATGTGGCTGTATGCATTTGGCAAATGGGTGGGCTGGCTCAGTTTGACGAGCAGTGGCTCATAAGCTGACACTTGCCCTGTCTCACTCATGAGTAACAAGCCATGAGCGATGGTTGCATCTATATACACAGGCTGATATGGGGTCATGCTCTGCACCGCCACCACCTCATCTGCTACCCCCGCATATAGGTCGCTATAAATGCTGTCCGTCCAACGTCTTTGGGCGTGATAATATTGACGGCGATAAATGTCAGACGTGGCTGACCATCTAAAATATGGCGGTAGTTTTAATCTGATGTGATGTTTACCCGATAGGACAGTTTTTTTGGTTTGGTAATCGTAATGCTTAATCGGTTTAAATTCATATTCAAAAGGTAAAGCCGTCTGCACCACTTGGTCATAGACCCGCCCTTCATCATGATGATGGGTAAGATGAACATCGGTGCGATGGGTCAGTACCGCCACCGCCCACAGCCCCCGCCACGCCTGCCAGTTTGCTCCTTTGATGGTATCGGTATCAAAGTGGTTTTGATGATGCAGTTCTTGGGCAGATAGCTTTTCTTTAAAATAAGTGCCTAATTTTTGGAGCGTGTTATCCGCATTTTTATCCAGCCAAGACAAAGGCGGTGTGGTCTGTGGCACATCTGACAACCCAAAATGACAAAGCAAAATCTCTTTTAGGTAAGGATTGGCAACATCATCTAAACACAAGCGAGCGTCATCAGCCCCAACATCGCCCAAAGACGTGCGAGCCATCGCCAACGCCACATCACTAAAATCAAAGCCCACGCCTGCTTTTTGGTAAGCAACAAGTCGCTCCACAAACACCCCAAACTCTATCGCTCCTGATGTGTGCGTGGGCGTGGAGACTAAAGGGAGCGATGTGCCTTGCTTTCGTTGTTTGATGAGATGATAAAAATGACGTAGCACGTTATACCAAGTATGATGGATTTTATAACTTTCATCATAATAACCAAAAAAATCTTTGGGGCTTATCATGCCATCATGATAGACATATTCATACCACGACTTGATAAAAATATCAAAAATACGATTGCCCGAATAATGGTATTGTTTGCCCTTTAATGCCGTTTTTAATTGCTCATGGGCATCATCGGGCAGTTTGTCACCATCCATGAGCGACAGATAGCTTGCCAAGATGTTTTCAAGCGATGGCATGGGCGTTTGGTGTGATGATGTGCTGATGGCAAATAGCACATCATAAAAATCGCCCAACCGCTCCACACGCTCGCCCACATCAAACACGGCAGGCTCTGGCACATACGCCCCATCAATGCCCACATCATCACACACTACATCGGTCAGCAGATGAGCCAATATGGCTTGGCTGTCGGCGTGCATGGTCGGAGCATACATCGTCAGCGTGTCTGTTAGCATCTGTTTGTCGCTGGCGTGGTCGGCGTATTTGGCGATGAGCTTAGCGGTTTTTTCTTGAATGGCGACATCATTGACCAAAAACGCCCCCATGATGGCAAATAGCACATCATCGGTATGGGCAAAGCCTTTGCATTTTAGGAGCGTGGTCGCTTGGGTAAGCAGGGTCTTGATGGCAGTTTTATTGTCATTCA
Organism: Moraxella sp.; assembly: GCA_030530785.1. Taxonomy (GTDB): domain Bacteria; phylum Pseudomonadota; class Gammaproteobacteria; order Pseudomonadales; family Moraxellaceae; genus Moraxella. Next base: position 6,376 of record JAUMUJ010000044.1, read on the forward strand.
TCATAAAAATGGTTTGCCAATGCCCCAAAAATTCACCCAAATGAAATTTATCGTGCTGATAAATGGCTTTTAGGTGTTTTAGGGCAAAGTTAATGACCGTTTTGCCATCATGCACCAATAGGGCAAGCAAATTGTCCTGCAAGGCAAGTTTGTCATCATCGCTTGGGGATATGTGGTCAAATAACTGCCGAAAAAAGGTCTTATTAGTATCTGCCCACAGCCCTGTTTGGATTTCAAGGCATTTGGTCAGCACCCACATTTTGTCCATTTTGCCCGTTTGGATAAAATGGGCTATCCATTGATGATACGGATTAACAAAGTCTTTGGCGTTGTGATAATCGCTTTCATAGCGACAGTTTATCCAGCGAGTATTACTGGCTATCGGGGTCTCATGACAAAACAAATCATGAAACTCACGCTCTATCATGGCAGGATTGCCATCAAAGGCGGACAGTTTTAGACTGATAAACGGCACGACTTGCCCTTGGTAGCTTTCGCCTTGCACAACTGGCTCGGCAGTCGTGATGACCTGTGGCGTGGGGGCGGTTTTGTTTTCGTGGGCATATTGGTCATAAAATTTAGACACTTTGTGGCGACGATGTTTGGTCAAATGCTTATTATGCTTGACGATGTATTTTTCACTCATCGCCCCAAAAGCCGACACAAACACCACAGGCTCATACGCCAACAGCCCTGCCTTTTCTAGCTGTGTCAGCAAACGATAATCTGGCACAAATCCACCATCGCTCATCACCTTGATGACAGTAGGTAGCACAGGCGAGCCAATCTGTTGCAAACGAGCGATGATGGCATCATTAAAAAAGCCCCGATTAAATAACCAACCAACAAACTGATAACGGTTATTATAATCGCTGGGTGAAAACAATCCAAGCACCAGCACCGCCAAAAATTTTTCTTGCCCATTACCACCCAAACGACCGTAGCGTGTCTTACCGCTTGGCATGGGTATCTCTCGCCAATCTAGCCAATGACGACAAAGTTTGGGCAGGGCTTTTTTGAGCATGGTGGCATTGCCGTTCTTGTATTTTTGCAAAAAGTCAAAGGCTTTTAAGGGGTTGCCTTCTTTGATGAGCGTGTCAAGCTCGTCCATCATGGCTTGATGGTCATTTTGTTTGGGGGCAGGCTTGACACCCGTCTCATCTTTTGGGGCATAGCCTTTTTTCTTTTTGGCACGAATGAGCTTGTCAGCGTCTTTTTGACACTCATCGGGCGTGGCAAAGGTTTTAATTTTTGATTGTCCTTGTGTGCCGATTTTGCCATAGGTTATGGTATGACTTGCTCCGTTAATTTTAATTTGCCAAAATTTGGCAGAAATTTCATCATGATACTCTAAATACATCTTTTTTTCTCAACCAAAAACTTTATAATAATAAATTTTATCAAATTGTCAATAACACTTAATCACACAATTTAACCATTTAACCCACGATTTACCATAAATTACTTCGTAAGTCTCATTGAATTTTTACAAAACGTTACTTTATACTATGCGGTGGATTTTTTCGTCCACCAATTTCATGCTTTTTGGTATTTTTTATGCTAGAATACCGCCTTTTAAAGAACAAATGTATATGATTGCTCACGACCAAATCGCCAAAGTACGAAAGTTTTTATTGTTATTACAAGACACCATCTGCCACCACCTAGAACACCAAGAAAGCATGGGTGGCACGGACGGGACAAGCAATGAAAAATTCATTGACGACATCTGGGAACGCCCCGAAGGGGGAGGTGGTCGCTCGTGCGTGATGTCAGGCGGACACGTCATTGAAAAAGCAGGCGTGATGTTTAGCCATGTCCACATTGACCAAATGCCAGCCGTTGCCACCGCTCGCCACCCCGCCCTAGCCGGTCAAAAAGCAGAAGCACTGGGCGTGTCTTTGGTTATCCACCCTAAAAATCCCCACATTCCCACAAGCCATGCCAACGTCCGCCTATTTATTACCAAACCTACCGATGGTAGCGAACCTGTGTGGTGGTTTGGTGGCGGATTTGATTTAACGCCTTTTTATCCTGTGCTAGATGACTGCATACATTGGCACAAGGTCTGCCACGATTTGTGCCTACCCTTTGGCAATGATGTGTATCCGAAGTTTAAGACATGGTGCGATGAGTACTTTTATATCAAACATCGGGGCGAATGTCGGGGCGTGGGCGGGTTGTTTTTTGATGACCTAAACACCGACAGTATGGGCTGGGATTTTGATAAATGCTTTGACTTCATCAATGCGGTCGGTCATGGTTATCTGCATGGCATCATACCCATCTTTGATAAGAGACGAGACACTCCCTACACCCCGCATGAGCGTGCGTTTCAACTGTATCGGCGGGGGCGTTATGTGGAGTATAATCTGGTCTATGACCGTGGCACACTGTTTGGCTTACAGTCCAACGGTCGCACCGAGTCCATCTTGGTGAGTATGCCACCTTTGGCAAGCTGGACGTATCGTTATGAACCTGTGGTGGGCAGTCGGGAGTTTGAGCTGACGGACTTTTATTTAAAGCCCAAAGACTGGCTAAATCTTCCCCAATCCTTAAAATCATCACTTTCATCTGATGATTTGTGAGAAAATGTAAATTTTGACGGTGTTTATGCAAAATCGGTTGAGCGTTTGGCACAGCTTATGATATAGTGCCTTTTTTAAGCCACCCTAGGAAGCCACCATGAAAAAATATCTTGCCATCGCTCTGACCGCCCTTGCTCTGACGGCGTGTGGAGATGATAAAGCCGACTCATCTGCCCAAACTGACAGCGTCAAAACCCGCCAAAATCTCATGAGAGACTGGCGTGGGGCGAACGACATCATGAAAGGCATGATGGAAAATCCCACCACCTTTGATTCTGCGGTATTTAAAGAACAGGCAGACTTTATCAATAAGAGTAACGAAGAGATGTGGTCGCATTTTAATGACCAAAACGCCAAAGGCAGATCCAAAGATGAGGTATGGACGAACATTCAAGGCTTTACTGACGAAAAAGACAAGTTCATGACCGCCAGTGCCAACCTAGTCGCCCAAGCCGACAGTGCCAAAACTGCCAGTGATGTGGAGCAGGCCTTTGGTAAAATGGCAGAAAGCTGTGGGTCATGCCACAAAGCCTACAAAAAGTAATCGCACTTTAAAAAAACACGGCTGTTATTGGTCGTGTTTTTTTGGTTTTTGGACATCTATGCCAAGCACTTCAAGTAAGGCTTGGGTGCTGGACGATAAGGTCAAGGCAGGATTGACCACGATACCCAAATGACGAGACAACTCCATCTCATCTTGCATATCAATCTTTACCAAGTCTTGGTTAATGAGCGTCTCTGGCAGTACTGACCACCCAAGCCCCACCGAGACCAGCATTCTGATGGATTCTAATGGGTTGGTGTTCATGGTAGCATAAGGGTGTAGGTCATGCTTGGCAAATTCTGCCAGCGTAATCTGACTGGTAAAGGTATCTGCCGATGGCAAAATGGCAGGGTGGCGAGCCAGTTTTAATAAGGTTACGTCCGACTCTTTGGCAAGTGGACTGACCACTCCCGTAACAAAATGCAAGGGGTCAGACCATAAGGTATGATAAGACAGTCGCCTATCAAAAGTCGGTGGCAAGGTTAAAAATGCCAGCGACACTGAGCCTTCTAGGACGGCTTTGTGAGCGGTTTCGCTGTCCATAAAATGCACTTCTACTTGTACGGCAGGATAGGCTTGAATAAACTGTTTTAGGACGATGGGCAGATGATGAAGTCCGATATGATGGCTTGTGCCAATGATGAGTTTGCCTATGGCGGTCTCTTTGGAATACAGTAGGCTTGCCTTACACATTTCGTACTCTTCTAGCCACTTTTTTGCATAAGGCAACAACTCGTAGGCAGAACTTGTTGGGATAATCCCCCGACCAACCACATCAAACAGCTTTGCCCCGAACTCATCTTCTAGGCTCTTGATACGCTTTGAGACGGCAGGCTGTGTTACAAAGAGCTTTTCGGCAGCACCAGAGATGCTCTTGGTCTGCATGACCGTCATGAATGTGGTCAGGTTAATGGTATTCATCGGCTGTTCATCATCACAAACTTATTGTTTGGGGTATTTTAACAAATTTTTTGTTATTATTTAACTCTTTTTATCAAAAATTTGTTAAAATGCTCGGATACCTTTTAAAAAGCCAACCCCATGCCAGCCAAGCCATCAATCAGCGAAAAAATCACCATCGCCCTAATCGGGGTGTTTGCTTTTTTACAAGTATATTCAGTACAAGCCATCTTGCCCATACTTATCCACGACCTAAATGCCAGCGAGGTACAAGCAGGATTGTCTGTGGGAGCAACCGTGATGGCAATTGCCCTAATGTCCCCCTTTACAGGTATGTTATCAGACGCTTTTGGGCGTAAACGCTTTGTCATTGGCTCACTTTTATTATTATCCATACCCACCGCACTCATCGCATTTAGCACGTCCATACAAATGCTCACTTTGTGGCGGTTTTTACAAGGGCTATCCATTCCTGGTATCACGGTAGTACTCATCGCTTACATCAGCGAAGAATACAGCGACCATCTGGCAAGCATGATGAGCTTATACGTCATGGGGACGGTGCTTGGGGGGTTTTTGGGTCGCTTTATTGCAGGGCATTTACACGAACTTATCGGTTGGCGGTGGGGCTATGGCGTGATGGCAATATTGACCATCATGGGTATGCTGTGGGTGGCAAAGCACCTACCCAGTTCCAAAAACTTCATCAAAAGCCAAAACTTCTCTGCCACCTTTGCCACACTGTTATCCCACACCAAAAACCGCCATGTCGTGAGTGCTTGCTTGCTTGGTGGCTGTGTGTTATTCAGCTTGGTGGGCTGTTTTACCTTTATTAACCTGCACCTTGCCAAAGACCCCTACCATCTGTCGGCATCTCATTTGGCAAATATTTTTGCCTTGTATTTGGTGGGCATGGTCATCACGCCTTTATCGTCAAAACTGATTGTCCGCTTTGGCATGACCAATACCATCATCGGGGCAATACTTTGCTCCATGATGGGGCTGTCTTTAACGCTCACCAGTCCTTTATGGCTCATCATCATCGGACTGACCATCATGTCATCAGGGGTATTTATCACCCAATCTGCCACCATCAGCTATATTGCCAGCCACGTCAAACAAGGTCGCTCACTGGCATCAGGTCTGTATTACATGGGCTACTATGGCGGGGGCAGTATCGGGGCGTGGCTGTGCGGGATTGCTTATAAAGCAGGACAATGGGATTATACACTGATGGCAATTGGCACAGTACAACTTATCGCCCTACTCATCGTGATTTTGATGATGAAAAAAGCCACCTAATTCACATTTTTTGGCTAAAATCTGCTAAAATAGGCGGTTATTCATTTTAAACCAATAATAACCATGTCTTTGTTTTCGTATTTTGAACGCCGTCTTAACCCTTATCCTGATAGCCCCTTGCCTGACAGTCAGCATGGTAGGCTAATGGCTTTTTTTTGGGCGTGCACCGATGGGGCTAGGGGGTGGATTTTTGTTCGTATCATCATCTCTATTTTTTTGGGGGTATTTGGTTCGCTCCTATTTGCATGGGTCGGCGATGTGGTGGATTGGCTGACCATCTACACCCCCCAAACCCTACTGCCTGCCAAATCCCAAGAAATCATGCTGATTTTAGGGCTGTGTGTTTTGTCCATTTTTGCCGAATTTTTTGGTAACTTAATCCGCTTTCAGGTACTACAAGGCGTACTGCCCATGCGTCTTAGATGGTGGTTTCATAAACATATGCTTGGTCAATCCATGCAGTTTTATCACGATGAGTTCTCAGGACGCGTGTCCGCCAAAGTCATGCAAACCGCCCTGTCGGTGCGTGATACCATCATGACGATGG
>JAUMUJ010000045.1 GCA_030530785.1 Moraxella sp.
CGGGCTCATAACCCGAAGGTCGTTGGTTCAAATCCAGCCCCCGCTACCACTTTTTAAATCCTTATCTGATGATGAGGTTTTTGTCAAGAATTTTTGATAAAAGTTCGGCTGATTTTGATAACTAAGCCCGCCTATCAGTGGGCTTTTTTGTACTTGTCATTTGAGCCAAAAACCCATGACTTTACCAGATTTTGTGTTAAAATGACCGTGTTGTGTGGTTTTAAGGATAAATCATTACATGAAACCTTCATCTAAAATCTTAGAGCTGACTCAAATCATCGCCCCTGCTGTGCGTGCTTGTGGAGTGGAGCTTTGGGGGATTGAGTTTATGCCACAGGGGCGTAAGTCCTTATTGCGTATTTATATTGAGGTTACGCCCGAAAACCGTGCCAATGGCGAGCATATCACCATAGAAGATTGCTCTGCGGTGAATCATCAAGTTTCAGGCGTGCTGGACGTTCACGACCCCATCGCAGGTGAGTATGTCTTGGAAGTGTCAAGCCCTGGATTTGACCGTCCGTTATTCAGCCCGTCCCAAGTGGGGCAGTTTATCGGTGAGACGATAAGTTTGCGTCTGATTCACGCCATCAATCAAGGCGACATCAAACGCCGTAAAGTGGTGGGTCGTTTGGTTGGTGCTGATGATGTGAGCATGAAAGTGCTGACCGAAGACAAGCTAGAATTTGACATTGTGTTTGACAATGTGGATAAAGCCAACCTAATTTATCAAGATTAAAATGTAAAGGTGAGATAACCATGAGTCGTGAAATTTTAACGGTGGTTGAGACGGTCAGTAACGAAAAAGGACTGGATGCTGAGGATATTTTTCAAGCAATTGAGCAAGCCCTTGTTTTTTCTACCAAAAAGAAAGTTTATACCGAACAGCCCGAAGTCGCCATTCGGGTTGCCATTGACCGTAAAACGGGCGATTATGACACCTATCGTTATTGGACGGTGGTGGCGGACGAAGACCACGAAATGCCAGCGTGTCAGCTTGCCATCAGTGATTTGGATGAAAACCAATATCAGATTGGCGACATCGTAGAAGAGCAGATTGAGTCTATTGAATTTGGGCGGATTGCTGCCACCCAAGCCAAGCAAGTCATTATCCAAAAAATCCGTGAAGCGGAGCGTGCGTTGATTGCGGACGCTTTTGAAGCTCGTGTGGGTGAGTTGATTACAGGTGAGGTTAAAAAACAAAGCCGTGATGGTTATGTGATTGATTTGGGCGATGGGGCAGAAGGGTATCTTGCCAAAGACCAAGCCTTACCCCGTGAAAATTTGCGACCAAAATCTCGGGTAACGTGTCTATTATCACAAGTAAACAGAGACAATCGTGGCAGTCAAATCGTCCTATCTCGTGCCAGCAAAGAGATGTTAAAGGCACTCATGACCAAAGAAGTGCCAGAGATTAGCGAAGGCATTATTGAGATTCGTGAAGTGGCTCGCCTACCAGGTTTGCGTGCTAAGATTTCTGTGAAGACGCACGACCATCGCATTGACCCTGTGGGGGCGTGTATTGGTATGCGTGGCACTCGTATCCAAGCGGTGCAACAAGAGCTTGATGGTGAACGCATTGATGTGGTGGTGTACAGTGATGACCCTGCCCAGTATATCATCAGCTCACTAGAACCTGCTGATGTGTCTAGCATCGTGCTTGATGAAGACAATAAGACTGCTGACATCATCTTTGCCACCAATGACCAGCTTGCTCGTGCCATCGGCTCACAAGGACAAAATGTTCGCTTGGCATCTGATTTGACAGGCTATAAACTGAACATGATGTTAGAGTCTGAATACGCCGAGCGTCAAGCCACCGAAAGTGAGGCCATCATTGAACTGTTTTATGACCGCTTAGAAGTGGATAAGGACTTGGCAGAAGCGTTGGTGGAAGTGGGTTTTAAGAGCATAGAAGAAGTCGCTTATGTGTCTGTGGATATTTTCCATGAGATTGAAGGGCTTGATGATGAGAGCATTCATGCCATTCAAGAGCGTGCCAAAGAAGTGGTCATCGCCGATGAGTTGGCTCGTGAACAAAATATCAAAGAACCAAGTGGTGAACTGCTTGCCTTAGAGGGCATGACCCCTGCCATCGCTTATAAACTTGCTGAGCGTGATATTTTGACGCTTGATGACCTAGCAGAGCAGGCGATTTTTGATATTGAAGACATAGAAGGGGTGGACAGTGAGTTGGCAGGTAAGCTCATCATGAATGCCCGTCAGTCTTGGTTTGAATAATCATGAAAACATCAATGTTCGTGCATATTGATGGGCTTTGGTCATGAATGCTTTCATAGATTAACTGCCAAATCCGTACCTAAGATGGATTTGGCGTATGCACCATACATAATTGATGAGTAAAATACTTATCGCAAAATATTGTCAAATTTATATTTTAGGTAACACAATGGCACAAAAAACCGTTAAAGAGTTGGCAAAACTCTCAAAAAAAACCCCCGAAGTACTCATCGCCCAGTTAAAAGAAGCAGGGCTTGGGGTACGTGGTGAAGATGATGTGGTCAGCGATGGCGAACAAGAACAACTGTTGGTATTTTTAAAAAAAAGTCATGGCGAAAAACCCAAATCTCGCATCAGCTTAAAATCTAAGACCACCAGCACCGCCAAAATCACCGACACCACAGGCAAAGCCAAAAAAGTAAACGTGGTCAAGGCGAAGAACTTGGTTTTTGAAAAACCTGATACTGCCAAGATTGCAGAAGAAGCCCATAAAGCCAAGCAAGCCCAAGAAGAAGCTCGCATTAAAGAGCTACAAGTCAAACAAGAACAAGAACGCACCAAAAAACAAGCCCAAGAACGCCAAGAAGCGGTGCTTGCGTCCATGCGTGCCAACAGTGGTACAACTCAAAAATCCACCCAAGCCAGCACATCTGTGGTGGTCAAAAAAATCAAAAAAGACGATGATAAATCCGACAGCGTGGTAACAGCCAGTGTGGTCAAAAAAGGCGAAAAAACCACCAAGGCAGACACCAAAAAAGCCCCTGCCAAAAAGCTTGCCAAGACCGAAACGCCCGCTGACAAAGAAGCTCGTAAAGCTCGTGAAGCCGAAGAGCAAAAGCTCAGAGAAATAGAAGCCGAAAACCGCCGTAAATCTGCCATTGACGCCCAAAACCGTACGCTAGAAGCCATGAAAGAGATGGCAAGCCGTTACAGTAACGATGCCAGCGAAGATGCGGTGATTGTGCGTAAAGATGAACCGCTTGCCAAAGGTTTGGTCGGTGCAGCACTAGAAGAGTCTTTTGAAAAAGAACGCCGTGAGATTAAGCGCGGCAACACATCAGGTCGGGGCAAATCTGCCAAGAAAAAAGGCAAAGAAGAACTTGAAATCAAAACCAAATCTCGTGGCTTAAAATCGTCCCAAGCAGGCAAGCATAAGTTTGAAATGCCTGTTGAAAAAATTATCTATAATGTAGAGATTGGCGAATCCATCGTGGTGTCTGACCTTGCCCAAAAAATGGCGGTCAAGGTGCGTGAGGTTATCAAAACGCTCATGAAAATGGGCGAGATGGTGCGTGAGAGCGACACCATTGACCAAGATACCGCAGGGCTTGTGGTAGAAGAGTTTGGGCATAACTTGGTGCTCGTTTCTGACACCAAGCTAGAAGATGACCTACAAGAAGCGGTGGACGAAAAACAAGGCAACGTCCAAATCCGTCCGCCTGTGGTTACCATCATGGGGCACGTTGACCACGGTAAGACATCACTGCTTGATAAAATCCGTGAAACCAAAGTGGCAAGCGGTGAAGCAGGTGGCATTACCCAGCACATTGGGGCGTATCATGTCAAGACCGAACGAGGCGTGATTACCTTTCTTGACACACCCGGACACGCCGCCTTTACCGCCATGCGTTCTCGTGGGGCAAAAGCCACCGACATCGTGGTGCTGGTTGTGGCAGCCGATGACGGGGTCATGCCACAGACGATAGAAGCGATTGACCACGCTCGGGCGGCGGGGACACCGATTATCATCGCCATGAACAAAATGGACAAAGACAGCATTGACCCAGAGCGTGTGCTTAACGAATTGTCTGTCAAAGAGATTATTACAGACGCATGGGGTGGCGACACATCACTGGTTAAAGTGTCTGCCAAGACAGGCATGGGCATTGATGAACTTTTAGAGACCATCAGTATTCAAGCGGAGATTATGGAGCTGACCGCTCCTGTGGACGGCTCGGCACAAGGCGTGGTTATTGAGTCTCGCTTGGATAAAGGTCGTGGGGCGGTGGCAAGTCTTTTGGTCAAAAAAGGCACACTAAAACAAGGTGATTTGGTCTTGGCGGGCGAGCATTACGGTAAAGTGCGTGCAATGACGGACGAAAATGGTCAGCGTATCAAATCAGCAGGACCATCTATCCCTGTGGAGATTTTGGGTCTGCCTGATGCACCGATGGCAGGCAGTGAGTTTTTGGTTGTGTCCGATGAGAAAAAAGCCCGTGAAGTGGCGGATTTTCGCATCGCCCGTGAGCGTGAACGCCTGCTGGAACGCCAAAGCAAAATGCGTCTTGAAAATATGTTTGACAGCTTAGGCAAAGAAGAAGTTGCCACGTTGAACATCATCTTGAAAACAGACGTGCGTGGTACGCTTGATGCTCTGACGGGAGCGTTGGACGAGCTGTCCACTGATGAAGTTAAAGTGCGCATCATCAGCTCTGGGGTGGGTGCGATTAGTGAGTCTGATGTGATTTTGGCAGAGTCCAGTGAAGCGGTCTTGCTTGGCTTTAACGTGCGTGCCGACAACGCAGGCAAGCGTAAGGCGGACGAGCTTGGCATTGACATTCGTTATTATAGTGTGATTTATGGCTTGATAGACGATGTCAAATTGGCGATGAGCGGTATGCTTGCCCCTGAACACCGTGAAAAAATCTTGGGCATTGCCGAAGTGCGTGATGTATTCCGTTCTAGCAAATTTGGAGCGGCGGCAGGCTGTATGGTGCAAGAAGGCACGATTTATCGCAACAAACCCATTCGTGTACTGCGTGATGATAAGGTCATCTTTACGGGGTCTTTGCAGTCCTTACGCCGTTATAAAGATGACGTTACCGAAGTCAAGGCAGGCATGGAATGCGGTCTTGCCGTCAAGGGCTATGAAGTGGCGGTGGGTGATAAGATTGAAGTGTATGAGATTCACGAAGTCAAACGTGAGCTTTAACGACCACCACAAAAACCAAGCCCAAAATTGGGCTTGGTTTTTTATGTTGTTGGCATTAATGGGTTTGGTATAAAATTTGCACATATTTGCACAAATAATATCGCCTGACCCAAAACATGAATGTATCGCAAGTGCTTGCCCTAAGTCAAAAACTGACTTATCCAGACAAATCCATGCTTTATGCGTATTTTGATGCCATTACTTTTGTGGACAGTGTGGAAGCATTTTTGGCATTGACCCATCAGCATTTATCACAACTTACCCAAACACCACAACATCAAGCATTCGCTAAATTTTTATACCAATCTGTCATTTTGCCCATCACGCAAGACATTGCAGATAAATTAAAAGACGCTCCTGCACAAAGTGGCATATCATTATCCCAAAAATTCTCCGACCGCCCATCACGCTCAAACCAAAAGGGTGATTTTAAACCCATCATCAGTACACAATATATTGATTTTTATGATGATTTTTATCATGCCTTATATCTTAATCATTGGCAAGATGAGCCTTATCTGAAAGAAAATGTTTTTGGCGATGGTGGAGATATGGGGCATTGGTTGGATTTGATGAATTAGGCATTTGTGGATAAATGGGTTGTGTTTTTTTAAAACTTTGTTATGATGGTCATTTTAACGAGAAAATCCATGAACCAACGTTTACAACGCCTAGCCGACCAAATTCAGCGTACTTTGGCGGTGCTTATCCGTGATGAGATTAACGACCCACGTCTGACGGGGTTTGTTACCATTTCGGGGGTTAAGGTCAGCCCCGATTTGGGTTATGCTGATGTTTATGTTACCATTTTAGAGCCGTCCCAAGACGGGGGTATGAACATTGACGCTCATCGTGAAAGCGTGAATGTGCTAAAAAATGCGTCAGGATTTTTGCGAACGCAGTTATCCGCCACGATGAAAACCCGCACCACGCCCCGACTGCGTTTTCATTATGACGAAGTTACCGCTCATGGTAATCACATGATGAATCTGGTCAATCAAGCCATGCAAAAAACCGCCCAATCTAACAATGACGACACGGAACACTCCTGATGGCAAAAAAAATCGTCTCTGGGGTGTTATTGCTGAACAAGTCAAGTGGTATCAGCTCGCATTCTGCCCTAAGTCAAGCCAAACGCCTGTTCATGTCGGCAGACTTTGACAGTAAAAAAGCAGGGCATACTGGCACGCTTGACCCGATGGCAACGGGGCTTTTGCCGATTTGTTTGGGGCAGGCGACCAAATTTAGCTCATTTGGGTTGGACGCTGACAAGGGCTATACCGCCACGATTAGGCTTGGTGAGCAGACCGACACGGGCGACAAAGACGGGCGGGTCATCAAAAGTTTGCCTACCCCCGATTTTAGCCAAGCCGATTTGGACAACATCGCCCAAGCCCTGATGGGGGGGCAATACCAAACCCCGCCCATGTATTCTGCCCTAAAAAAAGACGGCAAAAAACTCTACGAATACGCCCGAGATGGCGTACAAATTGAGCGAGAAGCCCGCCCGATAGTCATTCATGAACTTCATCTGACCAAGCAAGATGACCGCCAAATCGCCCTTGATGTCGTCTGCTCCAAAGGCACTTATGTGCGGGTGTTGGGCGAGACGGTGGCGGAGCGACTTGGCACGGTGGGGCATTTGACCGCCTTACACCGCACCAGCACGGGCGGATTTGACGTGGCGGGGGCGATAAGTCTTGATGAGCTTACAAATTTGTCCTTTGATGAGCGATTTGGCAGACTGCTACCCATTGATGTGCTACTTAGTCATCTACCCATCATCAAGCTGACGACTGACGAAACTGCCCGCATTAAACTGGGACAACGGCTCAACGTCAAAGACCGCCTTGCTGACTTGGACTTTACCAATGACGCCACACAAATTCGGCTGTATCATGATGATGGCTTTGTGGGGCTAGGACAGGTGGCGATAAATGGGCGATTACAGCCGTTACGGTTGGCTGTTAGCCATTGATGATAAGATTTTTATCGCTCATCTGATTTTGATTGTCAGCCAGATTGCAACACAGGTACAATGGTAAATATGTCTTTTGTTACCCTTTTGTAAGGAAAATGTTATGAAAAAGTTGCTGTTGGCAAGCCTATTAGCCATTCCCGCCCTTGCGTTTGCCCAAGATGGTTATTATGTGCAAGCCGATGTGGGATATGCTCGTGTTAAGATAGATAATTTGTCTGGTGGCGATAACACCATCTCTTATGGTGTGGCCGTAGGTAAAGCAATGGACAACGGAGCAAGAGTTGCGGTGGATTATACCCATCTTGCAGGCGATGAATTTAGAGATAAAAACAGCACACTAAAAGTCAAGGCTCACTCTGTGGGTGTGTCATCAATTTATGACTTTAAAAACGACACCGCCTTAACGCCTTATATGGGTGTCAGAGTATCAGCAAATCGTCTTAGTGCCGAAGACCATACGGGTGGTGTGCATTCTACTCGCACAGGCATTGGTGCGGTGGCGGGCGTACAATATGAGATTGCCCCTAACATTGCTCTTGATGGAGCGGTAGAGTATAACTACCTGGGTAGATTTGAAGGCGAAAAAGTTACTCAATACGGTGCCAAAGCAGGCGTTCGTGTGGATTTTTAATCCGCTTTTATAAAAAAGCCCCCTGTGTGTTGTGGGGGATTTTTTATTGTCATTTGTGATAAAATTTTTACCATCTGTCCCAAAATTAAGAAAAAAGACTTGCAAAATTGCGGGGGGGGGGGGGGTACAATGTTTGTGCTTTTGTCATTTTTAAAAAGCGATATTTTTAATTGAACCGTTGAGGGATAAGCAATGAAAAAGTTAGTTTTAGCCAGTGTGTTGATGGGCATTTCTAGCCTAGCGATGGCAAACAGTGGTTTTTATGTGCAAGGCGATGTGGGACTTTCAAAATTGCAACTTCACGAAAAAGACCCTGATGGCGATGATAAGCTCAAAGACAGTGGCACAAGTTTGCGTGTGGCGGTTGGTAAGGACATGGGCAATGTCCGCTATGCACTTGATTACACGAATTTTGGCACGTTGAAATACCATGAAACTTTCGCTGTTGATGACTATACTGCGGGCAAGGCAAAAACCCAGTCCTTTGGCGTGTCTGCCATTTATGATTTTCAGTCGGTATCAGGATTTACCCCTTATGCAGGGGCAAGAGTGGGCTTTAACAAAGTTAAACTTTCTGTTCATGCTGTGGACCCCCTTCTTGGTCAAGACAGCTGGTCTGATAGCGATAATGCGGTGGGTTTTGGTGCATTGGCAGGCGTACAATATGCAATCAGCCCACAATTGGCACTTGATGCGGGTGCAGAATACAATCATCTTGGCAAATTTTATCCAGAAAAAATCAAGGCAACCCAATACGGTGCCAAACTTGGCGTACGCTATAATTTTTAATTGCTTGATGAGTAAAATCCCCTGTCTCTCCACACGGGGGATTTTATTTTGTCATGACTTTTAAAAATTAGTGTGTTATAATAATAAATTGCCCAAATCGTACAGATGGGCTTAGGCAAACCTTAGCAATGCGATGTTTGCCTGTATTATCCTGCATTGCCTATTTTAAGGATTAATCATGCTAACCAATCAACAACGTGAAGAAATCATCGCCAAATTCAAACGTGGCGAAAACGACACCGGTAGCCCAGAAGTGCAAGTGGCTCTATTGACCGCTCGCATTAACGACCTACAAGGTCATTTTAAGACTCATAAAGCTGACCATCACAGTCGCCGTGGTCTTATCCGCATGGTAAACCAACGCCGTAAGCTCCTAGACTACCTAAAAGGCAAAGACCTAAACCGCTACACCACGCTGATTGGTGAGCTTGGACTACGCCGTTAATCTTGTGTCAGTCTGACAAAAACGGTGTGCTTGTGCGTGCCGTTTTTGTTGTTTTTGGTGATTGATGGGTGCAGGATTTAGAACTCTAAGAGATGTTTTTGAATGTGTCTATGGGGCGGGCATCTGGTTATAAAAACATCTCTTAGGGCTTTAAATCATCTTATCAATCATCGTTTGTTATCAAATTTACAAGGAAATCCTATGTTTAATATCATTCGCCAAGAGTTTCAATATGGTAATCAACAAGTTGTCCTAGAAACAGGACGCATTGCTCGTCAAGCCAACAGCGTGCTTGTACATATGGGCGATGTGTCGGTGTTGGTGGCGGTGGTGGTACGCCCCGAAGCGGTGGCAGGGCAAAACTTTTTTCCATTGACCGTCAACTACCAAGAAAAAATGTACGCTTCGGGTAAAATTCCGGGGGGTTATGGCAAGCGTGAGGGGCGAGCCAGCGAGTTTGAGACCTTGACCAGTCGTCTGATTGACCGTCCAATCCGCCCCTTATTCCCAGAAGGTTACTATAACGAAATCCAAATCACCGCCACCGTCATCTCATCGGGCAAAACCCAAGATGCCGACATTGCGTCCATGATAGGTGCGTCTGCGGCATTGGCAATCTCTCCTGCTCCTTTTGCAGGTCCTATCGGGGCGGCTCGTGTGGGCTTTATCGGTAACGAATACGTGCTAAACCCAAGTCTTGCCCAAATGAAAGACAGCTCGCTTGACCTGGTGGTGGCAGGCACCAAATCTGCCGTGCTGATGGTAGAATCCGAAGCAGATGAGCTAAGTGAAGACCAAATGCTCGGTGCGGTACTCTACGGACACGCCCAACAGCAGATTGTCATTGACAACATTAACGCCTTTGCGGCAGCGGTGGGTAATGCCAAAGCTGAATTTGTCGCCCCCACCATTAACGAAGAGCTAAACGCCAAGCTAAAAGAGCAGTTCACCGCTAAGGTCAGCGAAGCCTACACCATCACCATCAAACAAGACCGCTATGCTCGCTTAGATGAGCTTGCCACAGAAGCCTTGGCACTTGCAGGCGATGAAACAGCAGAAGACTATGCCGACAAAGTTGCTCAAATCAAAGAGTTGTTTGAAACTTTAAAATACCGCACTGTGCGTGATAATATCCTGTCAGGCAAGCCACGCATTGACGGACGAGACTTAGAAACGGTACGTGCGTTGGACATTCAAGTGGGCGTTCTGCCTTATACGCACGGTTCGGCCCTGTTTACTCGTGGCGAAACCCAAGCCCTTGTTACCACCACGCTAGGCACAACCCGTGATGTGAACCTTGTGGATACGTTGTCAGGCACCAAGCAAGACCATTTTATGCTCCATTATAACTTCCCGCATTATTCGGTGGGCGAGACAGGTCGTGAGGGCGGGCCAAAACGCCGTGAGATTGGGCATGGTCGCTTGGCACGCCGTGGTGTACAGGCGGTTTTACCAAAAATTGAGCGTTTCCCTTACACCATTCGTGTGGTGTCGGACATCACCGAATCTAACGGTTCATCATCTATGGCAAGTGTGTGCGGTGCGTCATTGTCGCTGATGGATGCAGGCGTGCCACTAAAAGCCCCTGTTGCTGGCATTGCGATGGGTCTGGTCAAAGAAGGCGAGCGTTTTGCGGTATTGTCAGACATTTTGGGTGATGAAGACCATTTGGGCGACATGGATTTTAAAGTGGCAGGTTCGGTCAATGGTATCACTGCCTTACAAATGGACATTAAGATTGAGGGCATCACCGCTGACATCATGGAGCAAGCCCTACGCCAAGCTCATGCAGGGCGTATCCATATCCTAAATGCTATGAATGAGGTTATCGCCACCTCTCGCACCGAGATTAACGCTCATGCTCCCAACTATGCCACCATTGAGATTAACCCCGAAAAAATCCGTGATGTCATCGGTAAAGGTGGGGCAACGGTGCGTGCCTTGACCGAAGAGACAGGGGCAACGGTAGACATTGATGACAATGGCACGATTCGTATCTTTGGCGAGTCAAAAGCGTCCACCCGTGCCGCCATTGCCAAGATTGAAGCGATTACCGCCGAAGTGGAAGTGGGTGCGGTCTATACAGGGACGGTCGCTCGCATTGTGGAGTTTGGGGCGTTTGTTACCATTTTACCGGGTACGGATGGCTTGGTACACATCAGCCAAATCTCTGATGAGCGTGTGGAAAACGTAACCGACTATCTGTCCGAAGGTCAAACCGTCAAGGTTCAAGTCCAAGACATTGACAATCGTGGACGCATTAAGCTGACGATGAAGGGGATTGAGCAGTAAGCCTTTGATTTGATTGTTATAGCCAAAGAACTGCAAAATTACAACAAAATTGGTTTTGGAAAATAAGGTGCGTCACACGCACCAATAAAGACCTTAGACAAAAACGGTGCGTTGTACGCACCTTACGGCTTGTAGTAATTTTTAAGTTCGTTAGGTATAAAAACCGCTCTTAGATAAGGGCGGTTTTTATTGTTATAAACCAGCATCATAACCACCAATATCTACAAATTCACAGTCAATTTCGCCACAATCAGATTCGGATTCACGATTAAATTCTGAATCATTCAAATCTTCATTATTGAAGTTTTCATTATTGTCCATTGTGGAGTCATGAAAATTTGTATTGTTGCCAGAAACATCAGTGATGGAAGTGGTTGATTTTTCTTTGTCATTAAAATCCATGTATTGAAC
The DNA here is from genome assembly GCA_030530785.1 of Moraxella sp. Classification (GTDB taxonomy): domain Bacteria; phylum Pseudomonadota; class Gammaproteobacteria; order Pseudomonadales; family Moraxellaceae; genus Moraxella. The sequence goes on from JAUMUJ010000045.1 coordinate 11,720, forward strand.
TCGTCGCCCACGCAAAAAGCTAACAAGATTATATCCACCTTTGCACCAAAAATGTTCACCATTTCTAGTAATGACATCAATACGAATTTCATTGCTAATACGGTATC